>DASQZJ010000060.1:0-6867 GCA_035638775.1 Gammaproteobacteria bacterium | reverse complement strand
ACCGGGCGCACCGTTGTGCCAGATCTCCTTGATCTCGTAGTTGGCCTGCTGGTAGGTGGGCATGCCGGTCACCGGATCGATCCACGACGGATCATGCACCGCGGTCTTCGGGTCCATGCCCTGGAACCAGTCCTCGGTCATGCTGGTGTCGGTGTACAGGTTGTAGCCGCCCAGGCGCTGCAGCGTCGCCGGGTCGTACACGCCGAGGCCCAGCGCCCCGAGGGCCGCATAGAGCTTGCCGTCGTAGAGCTTGAGGCTGTGCGGACCGCCCCAGGGGTTCTCGCCGGCGTACTGGAGCGTGTAGACCTCGTTCACGCTCCCGTCGGCGTTGGCGATCTTCAGCGTCCCGTCGGCCTCGGTCACGGGCGTCGGCAGCAGGTTGGCAAGGGCGGTCCTGTGGATACCGTAGGCGCTGTCGGCGATCCAGAGGCTGGTTCCGTCGGTAACCATGTCCGTGACCGGGCCGTCCGTCCCGCTGCTGGTCACGTCGCTGACGATGTCGCCGCCGCCCTCGGCGTAGCTGATGCCGCCCTGCTCGTAGTTCACCTTGACGGTGCTCACCAGGCTCATCGCCGCGGGGTTGCTGACGTTCACCACCCCGATGCCGTGGTCGCCCATGGACAGCAGGGCGTACTCCACGTTGCCGTAATTGACCAGGGTGATGTGGCTGACCATGCCCGGCACGGTAATCTCGTGCACGGCTCCCCTGCTCGTCCCGACGGGCGTCGCGGCGAGCCGGTTGGCCATGTTGTAGAACGCCCACTCGGTACCGTCGCTCGCATCGAAGCTCGCGACGGCCGTCGTTCCGCCCCCGTCCTGTGCCGCCACGGTGTCGAGATTGGCCTCGATAATGGTTTGCGGAACCTGGACCTCGGAGGTGGTCCAGGGGCAGCCGCCGAGCCCGACCGCCAGGACGGCTCCCACGATCGCGGTTCGCATCCCGAGTCCCGGCGAGAATCCTGCTTTCGTGCGTCCCATCGCTCTTTCTCCCGGCTTGCCCGTCAGGCGCGTGACCGGGCCCTTCCCGGTACCAACCCGCGCAAAACCCATTAGCCATCGCTAATACTAGGAGCGGCCCGCCGGGATACGTTGACCCCGGTCAACGTTGCGCGTGCCCTTGCGGGACGGCAGGGCCGCCCCCTCGCGGAACTGTGACGGGGATCACGATCGCGCCGGCGGCGGCGACCGCGCGAGCACCCGGATCAGGCGTCGCACTGCGGGACTTGCCCTCGCCTCGCGCCGGCGCTATCAAGAAGTCGTGGCACCGGTCGCGGAGCGTCGGCGATGGACGGCAACGGCAAGCCGGGAAGTGCACACCGCCCGGTGCAAACGGGGCTTCGCCTGTTCCTGTGCGGGGATGTGATGAGCGGGCGTGGCATCGACCAGATCCTGCCCCATCCGTGCGATCCGGGACTGTACGAGCCGTACGTGCACGACGCCCGCCGTTACCTCGAGCTGGCCGAGGAAGTGAATGGCCCGGTCCCGCGCCCCGCGGACTTCGACTACGTCTGGGGCGACGCCCTGGTCGAGCTGGATGCGCGCAGGCCCCATGCGAGGGTGATCAACCTCGAGACCAGCGTGACCGACAGTGACCGTCCCTGGCCCAAGGGCATCAACTACCGCATGCATCCCCGCAATCTGCCCTGCCTCACGGCGGCCGCAATCGACGCCTGCACGCTGGCGAACAACCACGTGCTGGACTGGGGCCGCCAGGGGCTTGCCGAGACCCTCGATGTCCTGGGGGCCGCGCATATCGCGACCGCGGGGGCAGGCCATGACGCCCGCACGGCCATGGCGCCCGCGACCGTGCGACTGGACCCGGACGCCCGCCTGCTGCTGTTCTCGGCCGCGACCGGAGACAGCGGCGTACCGCGCGACTGGGGCGCACGGGCGCACCGTGCGGGTGTCAACCGGCTGCCGGACCTGTCCGAGCGCACGGTCGACCGGCTCGCCCGCCACATCGAGACCTGCCGCCGTCCCGGCGACCGGGTGGTGTTGTCACTCCACTGGGGCGGCAACTGGGGCTTCCGCGTACTCCCCGAGCAGCGGCGGTTCGCCCGCGCGCTGGTGGAACGCGCCGGGGTGGACCTGGTGCACGGCCACTCCTCGCACCACGTCAAGGGGCTGGAAATTCACCGCGGGCACCTGATCCTCTACGGCTGCGGCGACCTGATCAACGACTACGAGGGCATCGGCGGCTACGCACACTACCGCGGCGACCTGGGGTTGATGTATTTCCCCCTGCTCGACCGCTGCGACGGATCGCTGCTGGAGCTGTCCCTGGTGCCGACCCGCGTGCGACGGTTCCGGATCGAGCATGCACCCGACCGCGACCGCGACTGGCTGCTGCACACCCTGCGCCGCGAGTGCGGCCGGCTGGACTCGGCCGCACCGGAGCCGGCGGCGGATGGGGCACTGCGCCTGGTCCCGTGAACGGCTCAGGAGCCGGTGGTGCGGTCGGGTTCGCTGGCCTGGGCGGTGGCCGCCGGCGGCAGGTGCAGGACCTGCCCCACCTGGATGGCGGAGTCGTCGAGGCCGTTGTAGGTCTTCAGCGCCCGGGTCGTTACACCGTGGTCGTGCGCGATGCCGGAGAGCGTGTCGCCTCGCTGCACCACGTAGCGCTCCCCCGCCGGCGCCTGGAAGCGGCGCGGCGCGAAGCTGTGCAGGTAGTGCATGATGCCGCGGTAAATCGCGTCGGCGAGCTCGGCCCGGAAGCGCCGGTGGTGCAGCTCACGCGCCTGGCGCGGATTGGACAGGAACGCTGCCTCGCACAGCACCGACGGGATCAGCGGATCCCGAAGCACGGCGAAGTTCGCATGCTGCACCTTGTGGTCGTAGACGGGCTCGATCTTGCCGAACTGCCCGATGATCTCGTGCGCAAGATTGTCGGCGGCGTCGATCGAGGAAGACTGTAGCAGGTCCGTGAGCACCACGTTGACCTGGTGGCTCTTGGAGAACTTGATCCCGGCCACGTCCCGGTCGGACGAGTTCTCCACGCGCGCCAGCTGGGCCGCCTCGGCGTCGCTGGCGCCGTGCTCGGAGAGCGCGTAGCAGGTACCGCCGTTCACCTGGGGGTCGTGCGGGTAGGCGTTCATGTGGATCGAGACGAACAGCGCGGCATGGTGCTGCTGGGCCTCGATCACCCGGCGCGTGAGGCTCACGTAGCGGTCGCTGTGGCGCGTCAGGAACGCATGCACGTGCCCCGTGCGATTGAGGCGCTGCGCGACCATGCGCCCGATCGCCAGGGTCACGGTCTTTTCGTGCAGGCCGTGCGGACCCGTGGTCCCGGGATCATGCCCGCCGTGGCCGGGGTCGATGGCGACCACCAGGGGGCCCGTCCGGGCGTGCGCCGCCGCGGTCGTCACCGGTTGCGCCGGACGCTTGCGGCGGCTGCTGTGCTCGCCCGACCCGGCAAGCGTGACCACCAGGCGCTCACGGCCGTGCGCTCCCGGCCGCTGCTGGACGCTGACCTTCGCCGGGCCGGCGAGATCGAATACGACCCGCAGGGTGCCGTCCTTGTGCCGCCCCATGCGCACGTCGCGCACCGGCCCGCTGGCCGGAGGGGCCAGTCCGTCATGCGCCGGACGGGTGTCGGCCAGGTCGATGACCAGGCGCGGGGGATTTTTCAGGGTGAAATAATGGAACTTCGTCTGCCGGCTCAGGGACAGCACCACGTGGGCGCCGCCCGCGTCCGAGAACAGGTCGATGCCGGTCAGGCGGGCGGTGCGGGCCCCGGCGCTGCACGGAAGTGCCATGCAGAGCAACAGGATCCAGGCTGTTGTCGTGTACCGCGCAGCGCCTCTCAAGTGCATGCCCCGTGCCGCCGCCGGACCCGTCCGGCCATCCGGTAACCCCGGCAAGCGTACCTGCATCGGTACGGGCATACAAGAACCGTACAAGATCCTCCCGGGCGCCGCCAGGATCCCGCGTCATCCCCCCGCCGGCGCCGCCGTGCGCTCGGGGCGGCGCAACAGGTCTACCCGCAGCGGCTGGCTGAAGCAGGCGCCCTCGGACCCGAGATGCGCTTCGAATCGCTCCCGGACGGTCCGGCGCAGCTCCGGAGAGAGCTCATGGCGGGTATGCGTGACCTGCAGCACCGCCGCGTCGAACTGGGCGAAATCCGCGAACCGCACCGGCACCCGGAGGAAACGCTCCTCCACCAGCTCGAAGCGCCCGGCCTCGACGCTGCGTCGCAGCCCCTCGAAGGCGTTCCGCCGCACCGCCTCCTCGTCGTGGAACAGGCGCAGGATCTCGTTGAAGGTGCCGGCGAACACGGGCTCGGACACGTACAGCAGGCCACCCGGACGCAGCACCCGGTGGATCTCGTCCAGGGCCCGCTCGAGCGATTCGCCCGGGACGTGATGCAGTGACTTGAACATCAACACGATGTCGAAGCTCGCGTCCGGCTCGTCGATTGCCTCCGCCCCGCCGAACCGGAAGCTCACGCCGCGCAGCGGCGGGCCGGCCATGTTCGCGCGCTGCTGGATCTCGTCAACCTCGCAGGCGACGATCTCCGCCGGCCGACCCGACTCCGCGATGGCCCGGGTGTGAACCGCCGTACCGCAACCCAGCTCCAGCACGCGCGCCCCGTCCAGCGGCAGCATCGCTTCATAGATCTCGCGCTCGTCGGGTACCAGCTCGCCCGCTTCCGGGCCATTCGACAGCTGCATTGCCCCGCCCTCCTCTATTTGGGATCGGAACCCATTATCGCATGCCTGATGCCCTGGCGTGGTGGGCCGTCCGTTCCCTTGTACAGTAGTTATACAACGAGGCAACCGTTTGAAAATACTGGGTGTACGATAAGCGTACAAGCCAAGATGCGGCGCGGCTTGCCGCGCGTTCCCGCCGGCGCGGACACCGGGGCGGTGGGTGTCACCGGAGTTTTCGGCGGCCGCGCGGGGCCGTGTATACTCGGAGCGTGCCGCGCCGGAGTGGCGGAACCGGTAGACGCATGGCGCTTAAAACGCTATGGGCTTTGCCCGTGTGGGTTCGACTCCCACCTCCGGCACCACAATCCGGCCGCATGGGCAGCACACCCTCCCCCGAAAAGCGGCCGGCAGCTGCGCACGCGTTCGATCCAAAGCGGAGTGACACACGAGTGACTCGTTCAGGAAGGCGATGGCTCATCGGCGGTGCGTTCGCGGTCTGCCTGGCGCTCGCCGGCGTGATCGGCTGGATGCTGGGAATCATCTCCGCGATGCAGGGACAGGGGCAATCCGCCCTGCCCGTGCTCGGAACCGCGCCGAGCTATCAGGGTCTGACCAATCAACTGGGCAACAAGGTCAGCTCCGAACAGTTCCGTGGCAAGGTACGGGTAGTCACTTTCCTGTTCCCCTACTGCACCACGTACTGCCCGCTGATCGCCGCCCACCTGGTCGGGTTCGAGAACCTGTTGCGCAGCTCGGGCCTGCAGGACCGGGTCCAGATCGTCGCCTTCGACGTGGACCCCGCGGACACGGGACCGGAGCAGATGCGCGCCTTTCTCAAGGAATACGGCTGGAATCCTTCCAACCTCCACTGGCAATACCTGACCGGCAAGCCCGCCACGATCAAGCACGTCGTTCGTGACGGCTACCACATCGACTACCGGAAGGTGTCGCTGAAGCAGGAAAGCCGGGAGACCGGGCCGGAGCAGACTCCCCAGCCGGCCGTGGCCAATCCGCTGGCGCAGAAGGTCAAGCCCGGCTACGACGTGACCCACAACGATGGCCTGATTATCGTCGATCGGCAGGGCCGGATCCGGAAGATCTATGACCAGGCGGACACGGTCTCCATTCGCCGGCTGCTGAACACGATCAAGCCGTTGCTGAAGGAGCGCCCGAACCGATGACCACCCCGGCGACCAGTTCGCGGCGACGCCGGCATTGGCCCGGGACGCTGGTCGCGCTGGGTGCCGCGCTGGCAGTCGCCGCGCTGGCCTGGGGCTCGAGACCCGCCGCGATCGAGCCGATAGAACCCCTCAAGGGCCGGGTATGGACCATGTGGGACCACTCGGGCGCGATGGCCTTCGTGCTCGTCGGCTGCGCCCTCGCGCTGTGGATCTATCTGCGCGGGGTGAGATGGCACCGCCGGCGGGGGCACCCGGTGTCCGGGTGGCGCCTGGCTTCCTACGTCAGCGGCATTGCGCTCACCTACCTCATCCTGGAGAGCCCGTTCGACGCGCTCTCCGATCACATCTTCTGGATTCACCGGGTGCAGCACGTCGCCCTGCACCACTGGATCCCCATGCTGCTCGCGCTGGCGGCACCGATCCCGGAACTGGTTGCCGGCCTTCCCGCCTGGGCGCGCCGTCACCTGCTCCTGCCGATCCTGCGCAACCGGAGCGTGCGCGGCACCTGGGACTTCATCCAGCATCCCGTGGTCGCGCCGATCCTGTTCGTGGGGCTGATCTACTTCTGGCTCACGCCGCCGATCTTCGACTACGCCACCGTCAACGAGACCGTGCACGAGATCATGCACTTCTCGATGCTGCTCGAGGGCATCCCCTTCTGGTGGCTGATGCTGGACCCGAAGCCCGGGCGGGTCAGCTACGGCAAGCGAATGATCATCCTGTGGGCGGTGATGGTGCCGCAGATGCTGATCGGGGCCTACATCACATTCAGCTACAGTACGCTGTACCCGATTTACGCCACGCTCGACAAGGGCTGGGTGGGCAGCTACCTGTTCGACCAGCACATGGGCGGGCTGGTGGTCTGGATCCCGGCCAGCATGATGAGTGCCATCGCGGCCTTCTTCGTGCTCGTCTTCTGGACGCGCTGGGCACGCGGCACCGGTGGCTGGCCGGAGCCGACCATATGGGAAGCGGCAAGCGAGGTTGCGTGAATCGGGGGAAGGTGGAGGCTAGGGCCGCCTCCCCGGTCCCTCAGA
>DASQZJ010000059.1:0-43281 GCA_035638775.1 Gammaproteobacteria bacterium | reverse complement strand
GCTGGCCGGGATTGTAGATCCACGCGCTGCGGTGCTGCTTCTCCAGGTTGATCGGCTCCCACACCAGCAGCACGTTGCCCGCCAGCCGCGCCGGCGAGACCACCTGGGAGATCAGGTAGACGTTCATGTTCTTGTGCTGCTCGAGCTTCTTCGGCGTCATGCCGAAGCGGTCGTACCAGAACTTGACCCGGACGGTGTTTCCGACCAGGTAGTAGCTGCCGCTCTGGGAGACGATCGCGTTCGCCTCGTGCACGATGACCGAGTTCGGGAAGTGCCAGCCCAGCATGTGGTTCCACATGACCTGCGGTGCGCTCTGCGGGATCGGGAACGGGAAGCCCACGGCCGCGTTCTCCACCCCGTTCAGCCCGTGCAGCGTCGCACGGGTGGCATTCTTTCGGGTGGCCGCATACACCTTCTTCGGGTACGCCGCGCTGCGCCGGGTCGGGTAGATCTTCATCCTGAAGTCCTTGTAGTGCCTGAACATCGCGATCAGGCCCGGGGGCAGGTGGTCGGCGTACTTCCGGTAGTTCTTCGAGGTAATGGTGAACTTGACCTTGTCATTGCCATACGGGTTGGGCAGGGCCTTGTCTCCCCACTCGTTGTAGTAGCGGGTCAGGAACGCCACCAGGTTCCCCTTGTACTTGATGTCGGGCAGCCGTGATTTCACGCTCGCGGGGTAGCGGCTCAGTCCGCCGGTCCAGGGCGGGATCCGGCCGTCCTTGCTGCCGGCCCGGGTCGCCCCGACCGGCGTCAGCGTCTTGCCCAGCTTCTCCGCCTTCTGCGGCGAGACCCTCGCCGCCGCTCCGCTCGCCACCAGTGCCAGCGCGGCAGCGGCCGTGATCGCCGCCCTCCTGCTCATGGTCATCCGGTATCTCCTCCTCGCTTCACGTCGCTCCGCAATCGGGCTCCGGAGCGCGGGACCACCGCACCCCGCACCCCTGGCCATCCTGAGCGTCGGGCCCCCGGGGCGACGCAAGCCTCACGGGAGCACGCGACGCTCCAGCAACCGCTGCATCATGGCGTCCGGTCCGACGGGCCGGCTGAACAGGTACCCCTGGCCCTCCTCGCAACGCCATTCCTGCAATGCGCGCCACTGGGCCTCGGTCTCGATGCCCTCCGCGATCACGTTGACCCGGAACTGCTCGGCAATGCCGAGGATGGTGCGCGTGATCGCGACGTCGCCGGCGTCCTCGGGCAAGCCGGCAGTGAATGTCTTGTCGATCTTGAGATAATCCAGGTCCATGTCCTTGAGATAGGCCAGCGAGCTATAGCCCGTCCCGAAGTCGTCCAGGGCCAGCCGCACGCCGATCTCGTGCAGCTCCCGCAGGATGCCCGGCCCGTCCACGCCCGGCTCCATGGCGGTGCCTTCCGTGATCTCCAGCTCCAGGGCCCCCGCCGGGAGACCCGCCCGCTCGATGCTCGCGGCGACCCGGCGCGCCAGGTCGGGACGGCGGAACTGGACCGGTGACAGGTTCACCGACATCCGGAAGGAGGCGAAGCCGCGGTCCTGCACGTGGCGCGCATAGCGACAGGCCCGCTCCAGCGCCCATTCCCCGATCGCAACGATGCTGCCGCTCTCTTCGGCCAGGGGGATGAACTCCGCCGGCGAGACCAGCCCGAGCTCCGGGTGACGCCAGCGCAGCAGCGCCTCGGCTCCGGTGATCTGCCCCGTCGCCAGGTGCACGATCGGCTGGAAGTGCAACTCGAGCTCGTCCCGCTCGAGCACCTCGTGCAGGTCGTTCTGCAGCCGCAGCGCGCGCCGCGCTCGCGCATTGAGATCGGAGGAATAGAACTGCCAGGTCTTGCGGCCCAGTTCCTTGGCCCGGTACATCGCGGAATCGGCGTTACGCAGCAGCGCCTGCATGTCGGCGCCGTCGCCGGGGAAACAGGCGATGCCGATGCTGGCGGACGTGTAAAGGGTGTGCCCGTCCACGCGGAACGGACGCTGGAACTCCACGCCGATGCGCTCCGCGACGACCCCGGCGTCGTTCGCGTCGGCCAGGTTCCCGAGCACCAGGGCGAACTCGTCGCCGCCGCGCCGTCCGACCACGGCAGGGGCCGTCACGCACTCGCGCAGGCGCTCGCCCACTGCCGCGAGCAGCGAATCGCCGACCGCGTGCCCCAGGGACTCGTTGACCGGCTTGAAACGGTCCAGGTCCAGCAGCATCACCGCCGCGCCGCGCCGCCGCCCGCGCGCGTCGCGGATCGCCTCGCCGCCGCGGCGCATGACCAGCGCGGCGTTGGCCAGTCCGGTTACCGGGTCGTGGTGGGACAGGAACTCGACCCGCTCCTCGTAGTGCCGGAAGACGCTCAGGTCCGAAAAGACCACCACGTAGTGGCTGGTCCGGCCCTGCTCGTCGCTCACGCGGCTGACGCTGTACAGCCCGGGGAACGCGGCGCCGTCGCGGCGCCGGTTCTGCAGCTCCCCGTGCCAGCTGCCCTCGTGCTCGAGCGCGCGCAGGATGTCGGCGTACAGCCGCGGGTTGCGGTCCTCGATGACGTCCGCCGGGACCTCCCCGATGAGCTTTTCCGGCGGGAAGCCGGTAATCCCTTCGACGGCGTCATTGACATAGGTGATGCGCCAGTCCCGGTCGAGGATCACCATCCCTTCGGCGGCATTCTCCATGGCCCGCGCCAGCAGGCGGTACTCGGATTCGCGGGCGCGCTGCTCGGTGATGTCGCGGAAGATGAAGCTGGTGTGAACCTCGCCGCGACTGTCCGTGAACAGGGTGGTTGCGGCCTCCGCGATGATGCGGCGGCCGTCCTTCCGAATGCCCCGCACGACCCCCTCGTAGTGGCCGGTGCGCCGCCGGTGTTCGAGCAGCCGCTCCCACTCCGGGTCGTCGGGGTCCCGGACCAGCGCGCGTCCGCCCTCGATCAGCTCGGCCTCCGAGTAGCCCAGCATGCGGCACGCCGCGACGTTGGCCTGCCGGATCGCGCCGTCGGTACGGGTCAGGAGAAAGCCGTAGAGGTTGCTGTCGAACAGCAGGCGGTAGAGCTCTTCCCGGTGCGCCAGATCCCGTTCCGCCTGCTTGCGGGCCGAGATGTCCTTGGTGATGCCGTGTATCCCGGTGACCTCGCCGTCGACCAGGATCGGCATGGCCACGACCTGGCACTCCAGCGGCGTACCGTCCAGGCGGCGGGTGATCAGCTCCAGCGTGACCCCCTCGCCGGCCCGCAGCGTGTCGAAGGCCGCGCCCGCCTGCTCCAGTTCACCGGGCTCGATGAAGCGGCTGAAGTGCTGTCCGACATAGTCCCGTGGCGTGCCGCCGAAGAGCTCGCAGGTCGTGGCATTGACCTCGGTATAGCGCCCCTGGAGATCCAGCGAGTAAACCGCGTCCGGGTTGTGCTCGAACAGCGAGCGGTAACTCTGCCGGAGCCGCTCGAGGCTGTCGACGGTCGCGGAGACCTCCTGCTCCCGCCGACGCAGAAGGGCATACAGCAACGCTCCAGTCGCCACCACGAACAACGAGCCCTTCCCCATCTCCCACAGGGAGACGCTCGCGCTGCCCTGCGCGAGAACCTTGACGACCAGGTCCGTCGCCACGATCCAGCCGAGCCCGACGGCCCCGTAGACGAGGCAGATGGTCCCGGGACGGTAGCGGCGCCTTGACGCTGCGGCCATGACCTCCTCCGGGTGCGCCGGGTGCACCGGCACCGACCGGGATCGGGTCGGTAGCCCGCGCGAACCGCCGCCTGGGCCCGGCCCGTCATGGCGCAGACCGGCCACGACGCATGCACGGGCTTGTTCTTGCGCGAAGTATACAGCCGGGAACTTTCCTGGCACGTCCCGAGTCGCAAAAGCCCGGTGCTGCCCCGGCCGCCGGAGCCGCGGCACGAGCGCAGAACAACGCGCGGACGGGCTCAGTCGACGCGGATCGTCCCGTCCGCCAGGGCCTGGCTCAGGTAGGTGCGAAAGTCCTCGCAAAGGTCCTCGTGCTTGAGCGCGTATTCCACGGTCGCCTGCAGGTAGCCAAGCTTGCTGCCGCAATCGAACCGCTTGCCGTCGAAGCGATAGGAGAACACCGACTCGTGATCCATCAGCGCCGCGATGGCATCGGTAAGCTGGATCTCCCCGCCGGTGCCGCGCGGGGTGCGCCGGATCATCTCGAACACCCGCGGCGTCAGCACGTAGCGCCCCACCACGCCGAGATTCGACGGCGCCGTCGCCGGCTCCGGCTTCTCCACGATCGCGTTGACATGCCCGACCCGGTCATCGACCGCCTCGGCGCTGACGATGCCGTACTGGTCGGTGCGCTCGCGGGGCACCTCCTGTACCGCGAGCACCGACGAGCCGTGCTCCTCGAAGACCCGCGACATCTGTGACAGGCAGGCATCCCCATTGCCGTCGATCAGGTCGTCCGCCAGGACCACGGCGAAGGGCTCGTTGCCGATGACCGGGCGGGCACACAGTACCGCGTGTCCCAGCCCCAGCGCCTCGGCCTGGCGGATGTAGATGCAGCCCACGTCCTCGGGCACGATCTCCTGAACGATACGCAGCATGCGCTCCTTTCCGCGGATCTCGAGCTCGTGCTCCAGCTCGTAGGCCTTGTCGAAATGATTCGGAATCGAGTCCTTGTTGCGGCCGTTGATGAACACCAGCACCTCGACGCCCGCGGCCACGGCCTCCTCCACCGCGTACTGGATCAGCGGCTTGTCCACCACCGGCAGCATCTCCTTGGGACTTGCCTTGGTGGCGGGCAGAAAGCGGGTGCCCAGACCGGCCACGGGGAACACCGCCTTGCGGACCCGGGTGCCGGGGGGAAATGCGGCTTGGATCATGCCTCTCCTTTCCTTGCGTATGTTGATGGCAACGCACCCGACAGGCCGTTCCCGAGCATGGGGAAATTCTACTCACCCGCCGCAAGGTAATGCCACATCCCGCGCGACCGATCCCCGGCGACGCGGCACCGCGACACGACAGCCGCGCATTCATTCCGCCGTTCCGGCGCCTTCCCGGTCCCGCCAACGCCCCGGGACATGGCACCGGAACACGCACCCGGGCGAGGATCATGCCACGGGAACAAAAAGGCCCCCGGAGACGGGGGCCAACGGAGGGGAGTCCGGGTGGCTCACGGGTGCCGGTCGCCCAGCTTCACGTCCTTGCGTATGTTCGCCAGCGTCTGCGGGCCGATGCCGTCGACCCTGGTCAGAGCGTCAACGGAGCGGAACGGACCGTGCTCCTTGCGATAGGCCACGATCGCCTTCGCCTTGACCTGGCCGATGCCCGGCAGCGCCGTGGCGATCTGCTTGGCGCTTGCGTGGTTGACGTTGACCGGCGCCGCGATTGCGACGGCGGTGACAGCGCACAAGGCGAGGCCCAGCAGGCAGGCAGTGAGTCTGCTCATGACTTCCTCCTTGAAAAACACGGTGTGATCCTTCACTCGATGTGCCATCGTTTGACGGCACGAATCAAGCGTAGCAAAGGATGGAGGATCTGTCAGGTACCGGAGATCTCGGTGCCGCGCAGGGGGGAGTCGTGGCCGACCAGTTCCGTGGTCGGCACGATCGTATTCCAGCTCTTGCAGCTCGGGCACTGCCAGTGCAGGGACTTGCCGGCGAACCCGCAGTTGCTGCAGCGATAATGATCCGCGCGCGCCAGGACCTTGCCCAGCGCATCGCGCACCAGCGGCAGCACCCGCTGCGCGGCATCCTCGTCCTTCTCCAGCAGGAGATTGAGGAATTCGTACAGGCCGTCCACATCGGGCTTGTCCGCGACGTAGCGTTCCAGCTCGCTGACCAGCGCCCCGGTATCGCGCAGGCCCATGAGCCGGAGCTTGTCCAGGGAACCGGGGCTGCCCAGACGCACCTTGAGGGCCACGTCGCGCAGGAACTGCCGCTCGCCCCGGAAGTCGCCCAGGCGCCCGAAGCACTGGCGGACCTCGCCCATCACCTGCCCGATAAAGCGCGGATCCTGGTCGAGGATGCGCCGGTAGGCCTTGAGCGCACCGCGGTAGTCGCCCTCGGAAAAGCGCAGCCGCCCCTGCAGTATGCTCGCGCGCACGCAATTGCGATCCACCGACGTGGCCGCCCGCAGACGGTCACGGCAGAGCCGGGTGTTGCCCTGGGCCTCGGCCGCCTCCGCCAGCTCGCAGTAGTAGTGCGCGATGGTCACCCGCATGGAGCTCCCGCTGGCATATTCCAGCTGGCGGGCCACCGATATCGCCCGGTGCCAGTCCTTCTCCTGCTCGTAGATCTGCAGCAGAAAGCGCAGGGCGTCGGGTACGTAGGCGCCCGCTTCCCGCAGCTCCGAAAACAGGCTCTCCGCCCGGTCCAGGACACCCGCTTTCATGTAGTCCTGTCCGAGCTCGAACAGCGCGCGGTTCTTCGGCTCCCGGCCAAGGGTCGGCCGCGCGATCAGATTCTGGTGGATGCGGATGGCGCGATCGACCTCCCCGCGGCGCCGGAACAGCGAGCCCAGCGCCAGGTGGGTATCGACGGTCTCGTTGTCGATCTCCGCCAGGCGCATGAACACCTCGACGGCCTTGTCGGGCTCCTCGTTGATCAGGTAGTTCATGCCCTTGAGGTAGTCGACGTTCAGGCCGGGGCTTGCGCCCCCACGGCCGCGGTAATGGCGGCGGGCGAGCCCCCAGCCAGAAGCCGCGGCCACCGGGAGAAGCAGGAACAGCAGGGTTGGACCGTCAATGGCCATGCTTGATCGGCAGGCTCCGGAGGTTGCCGATTTCCTTCTCGGCGACGGTCAGCTTGCGTTGTACCCGGGCGAGACGGCGACGCAGCGACAGGTAGCTCCGCAACATGCTGAAGATGCCCAGCAGCCAACCCCCGATCAGGAACAGGACCAGGACCAGGGACAGGCGGATCTGCGCGGTACCGGCGTAGTAATTGAAACTCACCGGCTGGGCGTTGAGCCAGGCGAAACTGACTCCGCCGGCGACCACGATCAGCAAGAGCAGATATTTCAGGATGCGCACCGGGTCTCTCCTTGCCTGGGAATCGCCGTAGTGTACTTTACCCGAGCAGGCACCGTATCGGTGACTATAGTACCCGGGCTGCACGCCATCACCAGGGCAACCGCCTTCCGGCGGACCCGTGAACCGGGGACGGCGCGGGCGCCGCCGGAAGCGCACCCGCCGTTCCGGCCGGCAGCGGTCAGTGGATCGGTCGCATCGGGTTTCTCGCGCCCCCGGAACGAGGCCGCGAATTCCGGCCGCCGGCCGGCGCGGGCCAGCGGTGCCGGGTGCAACACCCGGTCCTGCCGGGTGGCGGCTGACGGCGGCGCCCGGAGGGGGCGGTCCGCGCGACTCAGCCGGCGTCGTATCCGGCCGCGTCGTTGACCCGTTCGCGCAGTTCCTTGCCCGGCTTGAAGTGGGGAACGTACTTGCCCGCGAGGGAAACGGGCTCGCCGGTCTTCGGATTGCGCCCGATACGCGGCGGACGATGATGCAGCGAGAAGCTTCCGAAGCCCCGGATCTCGATCCGGCGGCCTTCCGAGAGCGCGGTGCTCATCATTTCCAGCAGCGTCTTGACAGCCAGCTCCACGTCCTTGTGCGCCAAGTGCCCCTGCTTCCGGGCAATCCCGTCGATCAGTTCGGATTTGGTCATGATCTGGCAGAATCCTTGTCTCAATGGAGCTCACGGTGGCGCGTTCACAGGCGCGACTGCAAAGGCACCCGGTCAAGGATGGGGTTCAGGGGACCGACGCGGCCTGCTGGCCGCGCCGGGTCCGCCCGGTAGTTCTTCTTTCCGCCTATTCGTCGTCCTTCTGGGCGGACATCTGTTCCTTGAGGAGATCCCCCAGGGTGGCGGTGCCGCGCGGCTTGGAACGCCCGTAGTCCTCCACCGCCTGAGCCTCGTCCCGGATCTCCTTGGCTTTCACGGAGAGATTGATGGAGCGGTTCTTCCGGTCGACGCCGATGAAGCGGGCCTCGACCTCGTCACCGGCGTTGAGCACGCTGCGCGCGTCCTCGACCCGTTCGCGTGACAGCTCCGAGGCACGCAGGTAGCCCTCGACGCCCTCGTCCAGGTCGACCACGGCGCCCTTCGGATCGACCTCGCGCACGGTTCCCGTGACCATGCTCCCCTTGGGATGGCTGGCCATGTAGATGCTCAGCGGATCCTGCTCGAGCTGCTTGATGCCCAGCGAGATGCGCTCCCGCTCCGGATCGACCGAGAGCACCACGGCCTCGACCTCGTCGCCCTTCTTGTATTCCCGCACGGCCTCCTCGCCGGCCTCCATCCAGGAGATGTCCGACAGGTGCACCAGGCCGTCGATGCCGCCCTCGAGGCCCACGAAGATGCCGAAATCCGTGATCGACTTGATGGTGCCGACGATGTGGTCGCCCTTGTTGTGGTTCTGGGCGAACTCCTGCCAGGGGTTCGCCTGCACCTGCTTCATGCCGAGCGAGATGCGCCGGCGCTCCTCGTCGATGTCCAGCACCATGACCTCGACCTCGTCGCCGATCTGCACGATCTTGGACGGGTTGACGTTCTTGTTGGTCCAGTCCATCTCCGAGACGTGCACCAGGCCCTCGACGCCCTCCTCGATCTCGACGAAGCAGCCGTAGTCGGTGATGTTCGTGACCTTGCCGAACAGCCGCGTGCCCGCCGGATAGCGCCGCGAGATGTCCTCCCAGGGATCGGCGGTGAGCTGCTTCAGGCCCAGCGAGACACGGTTGCGCTCGCGGTCGAACTTGAGCACCTTGACCTCGATGTCGTCGCCGACGTTGACCACCTCCGAGGGGTGCTTGACCCGCTTCCAGGCCATGTCGGTGATATGCAGCAGGCCGTCGATGCCGCCCAGGTCGATGAAGGCGCCGTAGTCGGTGAGGTTCTTGACCACGCCCTTGATGATGTTGCCTTCCTTGAGGTTCTCGAGCAGCGCCTCGCGTTCGGCGCTGTACTCCTCTTCCACCACCGCGCGGCGGGAGACCACCACGTTGTTGCGGCGCCGGTCGAGCTTGATCACCTTGAACTCGAGTTCCTTGCCCTCGAGATAGGTGGTGTCTCGCACCGGGCGGATGTCCACCAGCGAGCCGGGCAGGAAAGCCCGGATGCCGTTGAGCTCGACCGTGTAGCCGCCCTTGACCTTGCCGGTGATGTAGCCCTTGACGATCTCGTCGGCCTCGGAGGCCTTCTCCAGGGCCGTCCAGGCACGTGCGCGCTTGGCCTTCTCACGGGACAGAATGGTCTCGCCGAAGCCGTCCTCGACGGCCTCCAGCGCCACCTCGACCTCGTCGCCCTCCTGGATCTCCAGCTCCCCGTCGTCGTTGTAGAACTGCTCGACCGGGATGATCCCCTCGGACTTGAGACCCGCGTTGACGACGACCACGTCCTGCCGGATCTGCACCACGGTGCCCATGACGATGGCCCCGGGCTGCAGGTTCTGGTGCTCAAGGCTCTCCTCGAATAACTCCGCGAAACTTTCACTCATGTAGCTGTTCTATCCCGTGACTGGTGGAATCGCGCGATCCCGGTCAGTCAGCTTGATTGCCGATGCATCGTTCCCGGATGCAGCGGGTTGCATGATTGCCGTCCCGGCATTCCCTGCCCGGACCTGTGCCATGACGACGGCCGCATCCGGCGGTCATTCCGCCAGACCCCGTCTTCGCGCCTGCTGCAAGACCGCTTCCAGGACCTGATCCACCGGAACGCCGGTGGAATCCAGCTCAACCGCATCGTCCGCCGGACGCAGCGGCGACGCGGCACGCGTGGCATCACGCCTGTCGCGGTCACGTATCTCGCTCGCAAGCTTGTGGAGATTAGCACTCAACCCCATTTCCATCAACTGCTTATGCCGCCTGCGAGCGCGCTCCTCGGCATTCGCGGTGAGGAATATCTTCAGCGGCGCGTCCGGGAACACGGTGGTGCCCATGTCGCGACCGTCCGCCACCAGCCCCGGAGGCCGCCGGAAATCCCGCTGGCGCTGCAGCAGCCCGCGCCGCACCGGCACCAACGCGGCCACGCGCGAGGCCGCCTCGCCGGTGGCCTGCTCCCGCAGGCGCGCGGTGACGTCGTGCCCGTCCAGGAAAACCGTGACCTGCCCTTCGCCCCCCGGCATGAAGTTCACGCGCATCCGGCGCGCGCAGGCCGCGACCGCCTCGGCGTCCTCCAACGCCACGCCGGCATCCAGCGCGGCCAGCGCCGTCAGCCGGTACAGCGCGCCACTGTCGAGCAGCTGCCAGCCGAGGCGTTCGGCCAGCAGGCGGCTGATGGTGCCCTTGCCGGACCCGCTGGGCCCGTCGATGCAGATCACCGGCGCCGCCGCTGCCCCGCTCACGCTTCCCCCCCCGGTGCGCCCGCGGCTTCGCGGGTGCGAATGCGCAGCCCGCAGCTCGCCAGCAGCGACACGAAACCCGGGAACGAGGTCCCGACATTGGCACAGTCCCGCACCTCGACCGGGCCGTCGGCGCGCAGGGCGGCGACCGCGAACGCCATGGCGACGCGGTGGTCGCCCCCGCTGTCCACCACCCCGCCCCCGAGCCCGCCGCCGCGGATCAGGATGCCGTCCTCGAGCGGGTGCGCGTCGATGCCCAGCGCCGCGAGCCCTTCCGCCATGACCTGGATGCGGTCGCTCTCCTTCACCCGCAGCTCCCGCGCCCCGGTCAGGCGGGTCTCGCCCTCGGCGCAGGCGGCGGCCACGAACAGCGCCGGGAATTCGTCGATGGCGCGCGGGACCACCTCCGCCCGGATGCGCACGCCCCGCAGCGGTCGATGCCGAATCCGGATATCGGCGACGGGCTCGCCACCGGCATCGGTCGCGGGCGCAACCGCGATATCCGCGCCCATCTCCCGCAGCACGTCCAGGACCCCCGTCCGGGTCGGATTGATCCCGACCCGGCGGACGGTCAGATCCGAGCCGGGAGCGATTGCCGCGGCGACGAACAGGAAGGCCGCCGACGAAATGTCCCCGGGCACCGCGATCTGCCGGCCGGCCAGCACCCGGCCGGGGCGCAGGCACACGCCGTCCGCGTCCCGCACCAGGTCGGCACCGAACGCCTCCAGCATCCGCTCGGTATGATCCCGGCTCATGCCCGGTTCGCGCACCCGGGTCTCGCCCTCGGCGTACAGCCCCGCCAGCAGCAGGGCCGATTTCACCTGGGCGCTGGCCACCGGCATGACGTAGTCGACGCCGTGCAGGTGCCTCCCGCCGGTGATCCGCAGGGGCGCCGTGCCCTCCGGCCCGGCATCGATGTGCGCCCCCATGCGCCGCAGCGGCTCGATCACCCGGCGCATCGGCCGGCGGCTGAGCGAGGCGTCGCCGGTCAGCACCGAATCGAAGCGCTGCGCCGCCAGCAGCCCGGCGAGCAGGCGCATGGAGGTGCCCGAATTGCCCAGGTCCAGCGGTCTCCCCGGGGGACGCAACCCGTGCAGGCCGACGCCCCGAAGCTCCAGGCGTCCCGGCGCGGGGTGCTCGATGCGCACGCCCATGGCCCGGAACGCGTCGCGCGTCGCCAGGCAGTCCCCGCCCTCCAGGAAGCCGCTGACGGTCGTGGTGCCCTCGGCCAGGGCGCCCAGCATCACCGCCCGGTGCGAGATCGACTTGTCGCCGGGCACGGCCACGGAGCCGCCAACGGTTCCGCCGGGCTCCACCACGTAGTCCAGACGCGTGGTCATGACTGCAGCCATCGCTCCCGGGCCGCCCGGGCCCGTTCGAACACCGCCAGCAGCACGTCGCCGTCCCGGCTCTCGATCGCCCGCCGCACGGCTTCCAGGTCCGCGCCGAAGTGGTCCAGCGCCACCAGCAGCGCGTCGGCGTTCGCCAGACAGATGTCGCGCCACATCACCGGATCGCTGGAAGCGATGCGCGTGAAGTCGCGGAAGCCCCCGGCAGCATAGGTGAACGCCTCCGCCGCGTCCCGCTCGCGTGCGAGGCTGTCCACCAGGTTGAACGCCAGCACGTGCGGCAGGTGGCTGGTGCCGGCCAGCACCGTGTCGTGATGTCCGGCGTCCATCTCCGCCACCTCGGCACCGGTGGCCTCCCACATCCGGCGCACGCGGGCCGTCGCCGCCCGGCTGGTCCGGGGCGTGGGCGTAAGGATCACGCGGCGGCCGTCGAACAGCTCCGCGAACGACGCTTCCACGCCGCTGTACTCGGTCCCGGCGACCGGATGGCCCGGCACGAAGTTTTCCGGGACCCCGTCGAAAACGTTCCCGGCCGCCTTCAGCACCGCCCCCTTGGCGCTGCCCACGTCGGTGAGCACCGCGTTCGCGTCCAGCGCCGGCCGGATCGCCCGCATCAGGGCTTCCATCGCGCCCAGCGGCACCGCCAGCACCACCATGTCGGCGCCGCGCGCGGCCGCCGCGGGGTCCAGCGTGTAGCGATCGACCACCCCGGTCTCGACCGCGAGCTCGAGCGGTGCCTCCCGGCGGCCGCATCCGACGATCTCGCCGCACGCCTCCTGCTCGCGCAGCGCCCGGGCCAGCGAGCCCCCGATCAGGCCCACGCCGATGATGCACAGTCGCCGGATCATCACGCCAGCACCTTCGCCAGCGCCTGCAGGAAGCGCGCGTTCTCGCGCTCCAGCCCGGTGGTCACCCGGATGTGACCGGGAAGCTCGTAGCCCCCCATCGGGCGCACGATCACGCCCTCGCGCAGCAGGGCCTCGTATACCCCGGAGCCGTCGCCCACCTCGACGCAGAGGAAGTTTGCCACCGACGGGATCCATTCCACGCCCAGGGCATCCAGGCCCTGACCCAGCTGCTCCAGGCCGGCACGGTTGAGCGCGACCGCCCGCGCCACGTGGGCGTCGTCCTCCAGGCTGCCCAGCGCGGCCGCCTGCGCCACGTGGTTCATGTTGAACGGCTGGCGCACGCGGTTGAGCAGGTCCGCGAGAGCCGGATCGGACAGGCCGTAGCCGGCCCGCAGCGCGGCCAGCCCGTGCGCCTTGGAGAAGGTGCGCGTGACCACCAGGTTGGGATGCTGCCCGAGCCGGGTGCTGCCGTCCGGGCAGTCCGGGTCGTCGACGTACTCGAAGTAGGCCTCGTCCAGCAGCACGACGGTCCGTGCGGGCACGCCCTCGAGCAGGCGGCGCAGCTCGCTCTCGGCGATCCGGGTGCCGGTCGGGTTGTTGGGATTGGCGACGAACACCACCCCGGTGTCCGCGTCGACCCGGTCCAGCATCGCGTCCACGTCGTGCCCGAACGGCTGCCCGTCATCGGCCGGGCGTGCGGGCGCCACGCGGCACTCGGCACCCACCGAGCGGGTCACCAGCGCGTAGATGGCGAACGCGTGCCGTGACACCACCGCGTTGCGCCCGGGGCCCAGGAACACGCGCGCCACCAGGTCCAGGATGTCGTTGGAGCCGTTGCCCAGGGTGATCGCCGCCGGGTCCACGCCGTGCCGCTCCGCCAGGCCCCGTCTCAGCTCGAAGGCGCTGCCGTCCGGGTAGCGGCCGAGCTCCTCGCAGGCGGCGCGCGCATGGCGCTGCGCCGCGGGCCCGGGCCCCAGCGGGCTCTCGTTGGAAGCGAGCTTGACGATGTCGGAGAGACCGTACTCCCGGGCGAGCTCGGACACCGGCTTGCCGGGCTGGTACGGTGCCAACGACACGATCCCGGCCGCCGCCCGCTGCAGGAATGGGCGGTTCCCGTTGTTGCTCATGGTGTTGCCCCCAATCGCGGCTGACTGCTGACAGGCCCTAGTAGACCGGACAGGGATACGAGCCGAGCACCCGGAAGAAGCCGGCCCGCGAGCGCACCTCTTCCAGCACGTCGTGCAGCGGCGCCTCCTCCTCGTGGCCCTCCACGTCCAGGAAGAAATTGTAGTCCCAGGCGGTGCGCCGGGAGGGGCGCGACTCGATGCGGGTGAGGTTGACCCCGTGGCGGGCGAACGGCTCCAGCAGCGAGTGCAGCGCCCCCGGCCGGTTGGGGTTGGCCACCAGCAGCGAGGTCTTGTCGGAGCCGCTCGCCGGCACCGCCTCGCGCCCGATGACCAGGAACCGGGTGGTATTGCTGGGATCGTCCTCGATGTTCGAGGCCAGCAGCTCCAGGCCGTACACCTCGGCCGCCGCGCTGCCGGCGATCGCCGCGGTGTCCGCCTCGCCGCTCGCCTGGCGGGCCGCCTCGGCGTTGCTGCTCACCGCGATGCGCTGCGCATGCGGCAGGTGGGCGTCCAGCCACTCCCGGCATTGCGCCAGCGACTGGCCGTGGGAGTAGACGCGGCGCACCGCGCCCAGCTCGGCGCCGGCCGCCATCAGACACTGGTGCACGGGCAGCACCACCTCGCCGCAGATGCGCAGCGACGAGCGGGTGAACATGTCCAGCGTGTGCGTGACCATGCCCTCCAGCGAGTTCTCGACCGGCACCACCCCGTAGTGCGTCCCGGACGCCTCGACCTCACGGAAAACCTCGTCGATGGCACCCAGTGGCACGCTCTCCACGGAGCCCCCGAAGTGCTTGGCCACGGCGCCCTGCGTGAAGGTCCCCTCCGGGCCGAGATAAGCGACGCGCACGGGGGACTCCAGCGCCAGGCAGGCCGACATGATCTCGCGGAACAGTCGCGCCACTGTCTCGTCCGCGAGCGGACCCCGGTTGCGCTCGATCACGCCCCGCAGCACCCGGGCCTCGCGCGAGGGCCGGTAGAACACCGCCTCCGGGTCCGCGGCCTTCTTGATCTCGGCGACCGCCTGGGCCTGTCGGGCGCGATCGTTGAGCAGCTGGTGGAGCTGCCGGTCGATTTCGTCGATCCGGTTCCGGATCTGGTCGAGTTTCTTGTCGCTCATGGATTCGTCCGTCCGGCACCGGCCCCGCGATCGCTACAGCATGCGCAGGGAAAGCACGCCCTCGATGCCGCGGATGCCGTCCAGCACCTTGTCCGGTACCGGGTTGTCCACATCCACCAGGGTGTAGGCGAGCTTGTCCCGGGACTTGTTGAGCATGTCCAGGATGTTCAGGTCCGCCTGCGCCAGGTGGGTGGAGATCTGGCCCAGCATGTTGGGAACGTTGGCGTTGACGATGCACAGCCGATAGCCCTCTCCCCGGGGCATGATCGCCTCCGGGAAGTTCACCGAGTTGGTGACGTTGCCGTTCTCCAGGTATTCGCGCACCTGGTCGGCGACCATTACCGCGCAGTTTTCCTCCGCTTCCCGCGTGGACGCCCCGAGATGCGGCAACGCGATCACCTTCCGGTGCCCCAGCAGACGCCTGTTCGGGAAGTCGCACACGTACGCGTGCACCTTCTCGCCGTCCAGCGCATCGCAGATCACGTCCGGATCCACGATGCCGTCACGCGCGAAGTTCAGCACCACCAGGCCATCCCGCGCGCTCTGCAGCCGCTTGGCGGTGAGCATGCCGCGCGTCTCGTCGTTCAGCGGCACGTGGAAGGTCAGAAAGTCGGCCCGCCCGAGCAGCTCGTCGACGCTCATGGCCGACCGCACCCCGGAGTGCAGCTCCCAGGCCCGCCCGACGGTCAGCTTGGGATCGTAGCCGATGACGTTCATCCCGAGCGCCATGGCGGCGTTGGCGACCTTGACCCCGATCGCGCCGAGTCCGACCACCCCGAGGGTGTGTCCCGGCAGCTCGAAGCCGCGGAACTTCTTCTTGCCGGACTCCACCGCCTTGTGGATCTCGTGGTCGTCGCCTTCCAGGCCGCGGGCGTACTCCAGCGCCTGGGGGATACTCCGCGCCGCGAGCAGCATGCCGGCGATCACCAGCTCCTTGACCGCGTTGGCGTTGGCACCGGGCGCATTGAAGACGGGGATGCCGCGGCGGCTCATCTCGTCCACCGGAATATTGTTGACGCCGGCACCGGCCCGTCCCACGGCCTTCAGCGAAGCCGGAATCTCCATGTCGTGCATCTTGTGCGAGCGCACCAGGATCGCGTCCGGCTGGTCGATGTCCGTGTCGACCTCGTATCGCTCCTTCGGCAGACGCTCCAGCCCTAGTGGAGAAATATTGTTAAGAACCAATATCTTGTGCATAAAACTTAAAGTACCTCCTTGCAACCTCTCGATTGCCCGGCGGTCGATGAATCTCAGCCGTGGCGGCGCTCGAAGTCGTGCATGAGATCGATCAGCGCATCCACCGCCTGTTCGCTCACCGCATTGTACAGGCTGGCGCGCATGCCGCCGACGGAGCGGTGCCCCTTGAGCGTCTTCAGGCCGGCCTCGTCGGCCTCGGACAGGAAAGCGGCGTTGAGCGAATCGTCCGCCAGGATGAACGGTATGTTCATGCGCGAGCGCGACTCCTTCTCGACCGGGTTGCGGTAGAAGTCGGACTCGTCGATGACCCGGTAGAGCTTGTCGGCCTTGCGCTTGTTGACTTCGGCCATCGCTTCCAGCCCGCCCTGCTTCTTGAGCCACTGGAATACCAGGCCGGCCACGTACCAGGCGAACGTCGGGGGCGTGTTCATCATGGAGTTGCCCTCGGCGTTCCGCTTCCAGTCCAGCACGCCCGGCGTGCGGGGGTCGGCCCGATCGAGCAGATCCTCGCGCACGATCACCACGGTCAGCCCCGAGGGGCCGATGTTCTTCTGCGCACCGGCGTAGATCACGCCGTGGCGCGCCACGTCCACCGGGCGCGAAAGGATGGTCGAGGACATGTCCGCCACGAGCGGCACGTCGCCGCTGTCCGGCGTCCAGTGGAACTCCACGCCGCCGATGGTCTCGTTGGGCGTGTAGTGGAGATACGCCGCGCGCGGGTTCAGCTTCCAGGTGTCGGGGGCGGGAACGCGCGTGAAGCCGTCGGCCTCGGCCGTCGCGGCGACATTGACCTCGCAGTAGCGCTTGCCCTCGGCAATCGCCTTCTTCGACCAGTTGCCGGTGTTGATGTAATCGGCCGCCTCGCGGTCGCCCAGAAGGTTCAGCGGCACGGCCGCGAACTGCCCGGTGGCGCCTCCCTGGAGAAACAGGATGCGGTGGCTGTCCGGCACCTTCAGCAGGTCGCGCAGGTCCTGCTCGGCCTGCTCGGCGATGCCCACGAACTCCTTGCCACGGTGGCTCATCTCCATCACCGACATGCCACTGCCGTGCCAGTCCAGCAGCTCGTCGCGTACCTGCTCCAGGACTTCCGTCGGCAGGGCCGCGGGCCCGGCGCTGAAGTTGTAAACGCGTGCCATATGCCTCCCTAGCTCCTCGATGTGTTTCCGGGAGTCGCGGACGCAGCTCGCCACGGCGGACGGGCTACTCTTCGTCCTCTTCGTCCTCGTCGAGGACGATGCGCTCGACTCCCACGAGTTGATCCGAATCATCCAGCCGAATCAGCCGGACGCCCTGGGTGTTCCGGCCCAGTACCGGGATCTGCTCCACCAGCGTGCGCACCAGCGCACCGGCGTTGCTGATCAGCATGATTTCGTCCTCGTCGGTGACGGGGATCGCCCCCACCACCTCGCCGTTGCGCTCGGAGGCGTGGATCGCGATCACGCCCTGGCCGCCACGGCCCCGCACGGGAAACTCCCGGATGCGGGTACGCTTGCCGTAGCCGTGTTCGGTCACGCTCAGGATGCAGCCGCCGGCATCCTCGCCCTCCACGACCACCAGTCCGATCACCCGCTGGTCCGGCCCCAGGCGTATCCCGCGCACGCCCGCGGAGACCCGGCCCATGGAGCGCACGTCGGCTTCGCGGAAGCGGATGCCCTTGCCGGCGTTGGAGAACAGCATCACCTCGCTGTTGCCGTCGGTCACGGCCACGTCGACCAGCTGATTGTCCTCGCGCAGGTCGATCGCGATGATGCCGTTGCTGCGCGGACGCGAGAAGTCGGGCAACGGGGTCTTCTTCACCGTGCCGTTGCTGGTGGCGAAAAACACGTAGCTGCCCTCGGCGTACTCGCGGACGGGCTGCACCGCGCTGATGCGTTCGTGCTGCTCCAGCGGCAGCAGGTTCACGATCGGCTTGCCGCGCGCTCCGCGGCTGCCCTGCGGCAGCTGGTAGACCTTGAGCCAGTAGACCTTGCCGGCGCTGGAGAAGCACAGCAGCGTATCGTGGGTGTTGGCCACGAACATCTTGTCGACGAAGTCTTCCTGCTTGTTGCTGGTCGCCGACTTGCCCTTGCCGCCGCGCCGCTGTGCCCCGTAGACATCCAGCGGCTGGGCCTTGACGTAGCCCTGGTGCGACAGGGTCACCATGACGTCCTGCTCGGAGATCAGGTCTTCCAGCGTCAGGTCGAGGCGGTCCTCGATGATCTCGGTCCGGCGGGCGTCCCCGTAGGTGTCCCGGATGGCGACGAGCTCCTCGCGGATCACGCTCATCAGCCGCTCGGGGCTGGCCAGGATCTCGCCGAGGTCCCGAATCCGCTCCAGCAGCTGTTCGTACTCGCCGAGGATCTTGTCCTGCTCCAGCCCGGTCAGGCGGTGCAGGCGCAGGTCCAGGATCGCCTGGGCCTGGGTCTCGTTGAGCCGGTAGCCGCGATCGGTCATGCCGAAGCCCTCCGGGACGCCCTCGGGCCGCGAGGCGTCGGCGCCGGCACGCTCGAGCATGTCCGTGACCACGCCCGGGGACCAGACCCGGTCCAGCAGGCCCTGTCGCGCCTCGGAGGGGCCTGGCGAAGCCTTGATCAGCGCGATGATCTCGTCGATGTTGGCCAGTGCGACGGCGAGGCCTTCCAGCACGTGGGCGCGTTCGCGCGCCTTGCGCAGCTCGTAGATGGTGCGCCGGGTGACCACCTCGCGCCGGTGCCGGATGAAGGCGTCGAGCACCTCCCGCAGGTCCAGCACGCGGGGCTGCCCGTCCACCAGGGCCACCATGTTGATGCCGAACACGGTTTCCATCTGGGTGTGCTGGAACAGGTTGTTCAGCACCACCTCGGCGACCTCGCCGCGGCGCAGCTCGATCACCATGCGCATGCCGTCCTTGTCGGACTCGTCGCGCAGCTCGGTGATGCCGTCGATCTTCTTGTTCTTGACCAGCTCGGCGATCTTCTCCAGCAGGCGCGCCTTGTTTACCTGGTAGGGGAGCTCGGTGACGATGATCGCCTGCTTGCCGTGCTCGTCCTCCTCGATCTGCGTGCGGGCCCGGACGTAGATGCGCCCGCGCCCGGTGCGATAGGCCTCGCGGATGCCGCGGGCACCGTTGATCAGGCCGGCGGTGGGAAAATCCGGTCCCGGCAGGTACTCCATCAGCGCATCGATGGTCAGATCGGGATCGTCGATCAGCGCGATGCAGCCGTCGAGCACCTCGGTCAGGTTGTGTGGCGGGATGTTGGTCGCCATGCCCACCGCGATCCCGGCCGACCCGTTGACCAGCAGGTTGGGGAAACGTGTCGGGAAGACGAGCGGCTCGCTCTCCGACTCGTCGTAGTTGGGGATGAAATCGACGGTTTCCTTGTCGATGTCCGCCAGCAGCTCGTGCGCGATCCGCGCCATGCGCACCTCGGTGTAGCGCATCGCGGCGGGGGAATCGCCATCCACGGACCCGAAGTTGCCCTGCCCGTCCACCAGCATGTAGCGCATGGAGAAGGCCTGGGCCATGCGCACGATGCTGTCGTAGACCGCCGAGTCGCCGTGGGGGTGGTACTTGCCGATCACGTCGCCGACCACGCGGGCCGACTTCTTGTAGGGCTTGTTCCAGTCGTTGCCCAACTCGCTCATCGCGTACAGGACACGGCGATGCACGGGCTTGAGTCCGTCACGCACGTCCGGAAGGGCGCGCCCGACGATCACGCTCATGGCGTAATCGAGGTAGGACTGCTTCATCTCGTCTTCGAGATTGACGGGCAGGACTTCTTTGGCGAATTCAGCCATCGGGTGGGGCTTCCTCAGTCGCGCAACGGAAAATCACGGCCGGACGCACCGCGGACCGCGCCAGCGTCCCGGGTTGATACCGTACTGGTGTCACGGACCCGCGGCGTCACCACCGCGGCGGCTCCGGGCCGGAAGCAGCGCGACCCCTGGCGGGCTCCGACCACGCCGCAGCTCCCGGTCCGGCCGGCAACCGAGTCAAAATCGAAAAAGGCAATCTTATCACAATCGGGCGCATGGCCCCACGGTATCCGGGGCTTCGCCGGCCAGCAGCCGGGCGATCCCCTCGGGGTCCGGCCGCCGCAGAACGCCGCGCTCGGTGACCAGGACATCGACCAGCGAGGCGGGGGTAACGTCGAACACGGGATTGACCGCGTGCGGGCGGAAATCCCGGAAGCCGGCCGCGAGCTCCTCGCCCGGACGCTGCTCTATGGGGATATCGGCACCCGCGGCGGTATCCGGGTCGACGGTCGAGGACGGAGCCACCACCATGAACCGCAGCGCATGGTATCGGGCGGCCACGGCGAGCGCGTAGGTGCCGATCTTGTTGGCGACGTCCCCGTTCGCCGCGATGCGATCCGCACCCACGATCACCCAGTCGACCTCGCCCCGGGACATGAAGTGAGCCGCCGCGGAATCGACGATCAGGCTCGCGGGAATGTCGTCCCGGCGAAGCTCCCACGCGGTCAGCCGGGCGCCCTGCAGCCACGGACGCGTCTCGTCCACCCACACGCGCCGAATCCGCCCGTCGCTCCAGGCGGCCCGCACCACGCCGAGTGCCGTGCCGAAGCCGCCGGTCGCCAGCGAACCGGTATTGCAGTGGGTCAGCACCGCGCTTCCCGACTGGATCAGGCGCGCGCCGAGCTCTCCCATGCGCCGGTTGGCGGCGACGTCCTCGGCCTGCAGGCGCTCCGCCTCCGCTTCCAGCGTCCGGGTGTCGGCCACCGCCCCGCCCGGGTGCATACGCGCCAGCGCCCAGTGCAGGTTGACGGCCGTGGGCCGGGCCGCTGCCAGCCTGCCGATCGCCGCCTCCACGGTCCCCGCGCGGCTCGTCACGGCATCGCGGTCAGCCTCCCGCGCCGCCAATACCACCCCCCATGCGGCGGTGATGCCGATGGCCGGGGCCCCTCGCACGACCATGTCGGCGATCGCGTCCGCCACCGCATCCGCGGTCGCGAGGTCGACGTAGACCACCTCGTCGGGCAAACGGCGCTGATCCAGCAGCCTGAGACGGTCGCCGCGCCATTCCACCGCGCGTACGGTATCGTGGCGGATATCCGGTGAACTGGTCATGGGGAAATCGCGCGCCTGCACCCGGCCAATGGAGTGCGAATTTTACAGGGGTTCCCGGCCACGGTGCCAGGCACCGGCGTCTCTCCGGGCCGGTGCGGGAACGCTCCGCGACTGACAACATGTCCGCGAGCACTAGTATGATTCGGCGCAGCACCGGCGGGGACGGCCACCGGCGGTCCGGTCGCCAGTGTCACATGCCGGCCGCCCGGTCCGCCGGGACGTCTTGCACGACAGGAGAACTCGCGCATGGACAAATGGTTGCACCAGCTCCCGCCAGGGACCACCGAACGAATGGTTTCCTGGGGATTGCACCTGCTGGCCGCGATCGTCATCTTCCTGGTCGGGCTGTGGCTCGCCCGGCTGGCGATCGCGGGCATGCGCCGCCTGGCGCTGGCGCGCGGGGCGGACGCCACGCTCACCGCGTTCCTGATGAACATCGCCTACGCGGCGGCGGTGGCCGTGGTGGTCATCGCGGCGCTCGACGCCATCGGGATCAACACCACCTCGCTCCTGGCGGTTCTGGGTGCCGCCGGCCTGGCGGTGGGCCTGGCGCTGCAGGGCTCGCTGTCCAATTTCGCAGCGGGGGTGATGCTGATCCTGTTCCGCCCGTTTCGCAGCGGGGACTACATCGAGGCGGCCGGCGTGGGCGGCACCGTGGACGACATCCGCATCTTCCAGACCGCGCTGCACACTCCGGACAACCGGGATGTGGTCGTCCCCAACGCGCAGCTGTTCAGCGGGGTCATCACCAATTACTCCACACGCCCGACCCGCCGCATCGACCTGGTCGTCGGCATCAGCTACGACGACGATATCGCCGCAGCGCGCGAGGTCATCCGCGGCGTGGTCCAGGCGGACGAGCGGATCCTGGCCGACCCCGCGCCGGTCTACCTGGTTACCGAGCTCGCCGACAGCAGCGTCAACCTCGGCCTGCGCGCCTGGGTCAGCTCCGCGGACTACCTGATGGCGCGCAGCGATCTGCTGGAGAACATCAAAAACGCGCTGGACGGGGCGGGCATCAGCATTCCGTACCCGCAGCGCCAGCTGCACCATGTCGGCCCGGTGCCGACCACGACGGCCTGAAGTCATGTCCGGAAGCGTCCGCAACTGCGACACCCTGGTCCACGCCCGCTGGGTGGTGCCGGTCGAGCCGGAGAGCACGGTCCTCGACCACCACAGCCTGGCGATCGCCGACGGCCGCATCCTGGCGCTCGCCCCGACGCCGCGGGCGCGACAGCAGTTCCGGGCTGCGGCGGAGATCTCCCTGCCCGATCACGCCCTGATCCCGGGACTGGTCAACGCGCACACCCACGCCGCGATGTCCCTGATGCGCGGCCTGGCGGACGACATGCCGCTGGGCCGATGGCTGCAGGAACACATCTGGCCGGCGGAGGCGCGCTGGATCGGTCCGGAGATGGTCGCCGACGGGACCGACCTGGCCATCGCCGAGATGCTCGCCGGCGGCACCACCTGCTTCAACGACATGTACTTCTTTCCGGACGTGGTCGCGCGACGGGTCGAGCAGGCCGGCATGCGCGCCTGCATCGGGCTGATCATGCTCGACGTGCCGACGGCCTGGGGCAGCGGTCCGGACGAATACCTGGAAAAGGGGCTCGCGCTGCAGGACGAGTACAAGCACCACCCGCTGATCAGCACCGCGTTCGCGCCGCACGCGCCCTACACGGTCTCCGACGGTCCGCTGACCCGCCTGCGCACCTTTGCCGACGAGCTGGACCGGCGTGTCCACATCCACCTCCACGAGACCGCCGACGAGGTGCGGGAGAGCATCGCCGCCCACGGCATGCGCCCGCTGGACCGGCTCGAGCGACTGGGCCTGCTCACGCCGAACCTGCTGGCCGTGCACGTGACCCAGCTCGAGGACGACGAGATCGAACGCCTCGCCGCCGCCGGCGCCCACGTGGTGCACTGCCCGGAATCCAATCTCAAGCTGGCGAGCGGCATGTGCCGGGCCGCGGACCTCGACCGCGCCGGTGTCAGCCTCGCCCTCGGCACGGACGGCGCCGCGAGCAACAATGACCTCGACATGCTCGGCGAGATGCGCAGCGCCGCCCTGCTGGCCAAGGCGGTGGCAAACGATGCCGCCGCCCTGCCGGCCTCCCGGGTGCTGCGCATGGCGACCCTGGGAGGTGCCCGTGCCCTGGGTCTGGACGCCGAGTGCGGCAGCCTGGAGCCGGGCAAGTGGGCCGACCTGGCCGCGGTGCGGCTCGACACGCCGGACTGCCAGCCCGTTTATAATGCGGTTTCACAGATCGTCTATGCCGCGACACGAAGGCATGTCACGGATGTCTGGGTGGCCGGGCGTCAGCTCTGCCGCGACGGCAGCCTGATCCACATGGACGTCGACGAGGTCGCGGCCCGGGCACGCACCTGGGGCGAGCGCATCGCCCGCGGCGAGGAGTCATGACGGACGAGACGGCAGAAGACAGCGCAGGCGCCAACGTCAGTGACGCCGAGATCCACAAGTTCGAATCCCTCGCGGAACGCTGGTGGGACCCGTACAGCGAGTTCCGCCCGCTGCACGAGATCAATCCGCTGCGGCTGGAGTACATCGACCGCCGCGTGCCCCTGGAGGGCCGGCGGGTGCTGGACGTCGGCTGCGGCGGCGGCATCCTGAGCGAGTCCATGGCCCGGCGTGGCGCCCGGGTCACCGGCATCGACATGGGCGAGACGCCGCTCTCGGTGGCACGCCTGCACCAGGAGGAATCGGGCGTGGAGGTGGACTACCGCCGGGTTACCGCGGAGCAGCTGGCGGAGGAGGAAAGCGGTGCCTTCGACGTGGTGACCTGCATGGAGATGCTCGAGCACGTGCCCGATCCCGCCTCGGTCGTGGATGCCTGCTCGCGGCTGCTGCGCCCGGGGGGACACGCGTTCTTCTCCACCATCAACCGCAACCCCAAGGCCTACCTGTTCGCGATCGTGGGAGCCGAGTACCTGCTGCGGCTGCTGCCCCGCGGCACGCACGACTACGGCAGCTTCATCCGGCCCTCGGAGCTGGAGGCCTGGGCCCGGCTCGCGGGCCTGGCCTTCGAGGACATCACGGGGCTGCACTACAACCCGGTCACGCGACGCTACTACCTGGCTCCCGGGGTCGACGTGAACTACATGGTCTGGGCGAGCAAGCCGGAGTGAGCGCACCCCGCCCCGTCGTGCGCGGCGTGCTGTTCGACCTTGACGGTACGCTGATCGACAGCGCCCCCGACCTTGCGGCGGCACTGAACGCGCTGCTGGCGGAGCGCGGGGGCGACCCCCTGCCATACTCACGCCTTCGCCCGCTGGTCTCCGGCGGCGCCGCCCGCCTGGTCGAGGCGGGCTTCGGCACCGGCCGCGACCATCCGCAGTTCCCGGAACTGCGCCGCCGCTTCATCGAGCTCTACCGGGCGGACCTCTCCGGCCGCACGCGCCTGTTCCCGGGCATGGAGCAGGTGCTCGCGGCGCTGGAGCGCCGGGGCACGCCCTGGGGCATCGTCACCAACAAGCCCGGCTCCCTTACCTCGCCCCTGCTGGGAAAGCTGCGGCTGGCCGGGCGTGCGGCCTGCGTCGTCAGTGGCGACAGCACCGGACACGCCAAGCCGCACCCGGAGCCCGTGCTGCACGCCTGCCGCGGCATCGGCGTCGCCCCCGCGGAGTGCCTGTTCGTGGGCGACGATCGCCGTGACGTGGAGGCGGGGCGCGCCGCCGGCACGCGGACGCTGGCCGCCCTGTTCGGCTACATCCCGGACGACGAGGATCCCCGGCGCTGGGGGGCCGACGGCTGCGTGGAATGCCCGCGGACAATCCTCGAGTGGATCGGCGCGGAGCCCGACGCCGGGTGAGACCGCCGGAACGGGCCGCGAGCCCGCGCCGGACCGCCATCCGGGCCGCCGCGCCCGCCGGCATGCGGCATCGATCCCGACGGGACCGGTACAATGGGGGCCGTCCCGTCGCCCCCGACGCCGGCGCTGCCACTACCGACACGGCGAAGATGAGCCCCGAGGAATACTGCGAGAACCTGCTGCAGCAGTACGAGCCCGACACCCGGCTCGCATTGCTGTTCACCGACGCGCCGCGGCGCCGGCCCGCGGCCGCCCTGTTCGCGCTCAACCGCGAGCTGCACCGGAGCGTCAGCGAGCCTTCGGATGCCGGGGTGGCGCGCGCGCGCCTGCAGTGGTGGGCCGACGAGATCCGCAACTGCGTGGCCGGGCAGGCCTCGCACCCGGTCACCCGCGGTCTGTCGCCGGCGCTGGAACGCTTCGGGCTCGCCCCGGAATCGCTGCTCGAGCTGGCCTCGGGGGCCGAGGCAGAGCTCGAGCATGCCGGGCTCGAGAGCCGCGCCGATCTCGACGAGCACTGCTATCGCAACGGCGGCCTGCTGTGGCTGGCGGCCGCGCAGATCTTCGGTTACCGTGACCGCGGCACGCTGCAGGCCGCCCAGAACCTGGGCAACGGCGCACGGCTGGTGGAGATACTGCGCGACGCGGCCACGGATGCCGCACGCGGGCGCATCTACCTGCCGGGCGAGCTGCTGCGGCGGCACGCCGTGAGCGCGGACGACCTGTCGCGGCCCGACCGCTCCGACAGCCTTGCGGAGGTGCTGCGCGAGTTGCACGGGCTGGCGCGGGAGCGCTTCCGGCGGGCACGGGAGCTGCTGCCGGCCGACGACCGGCCGTCCCAGCGCGGCCTGCTGATCCTGGCGGCATTCCGGGAGCGCACCCTGGAGCATCTCGCGCGCCGCGGCTTCCCTCTGGACGCCGGGCACGGCCCGGGACCCGGACGGCGCCTGTGGATCGCGTGGCGCACCGCCCGGCGCGCCGCACGGGGACGGGCGCCCCGCCCCGACTGAGGAGCAGGCAGAGAACATGCAGGGCAGATACGACCTCAGCGACCGGGTGATCCTGGTCACGGGTGCCGGCACCGGAATCGGTGCCGCCGTCTCGCGCGCGCTCGCCGCCAGCGGGGCTACGGTGGCATTGCTGGGCCATCGCGTCGCGGAGCTGGAGGGAGTCTACGACGCGATCGAGTCGGCCGGCGGGCCGCGGCCCGCGATCTGCCCCCTGAACCTGGAATCGATCCAGTGGGACGAGTACCGCAAGCTGGCGGATATGCTCGGGGAAACCTTCGGGCGACTCGACGGCCTGCTTCACAACGCCGCCCGCCTGACCGGCTTCACCCCGCTGGCACTGTTCGATCCCGAGGAGTGGGTGCGCACCATCCAGATCAATCTGAACGCGCCCTTCTTCCTCACGCGCGCCTGCCTGCCGCTGCTGGAGCGCTCCGCGGACGCCTCGGTGCTGTTCACCGGCGACGAAATGGGCCGGCGCGGTCGTGCCTACGCCGGCGCCTACGGCGCCAGCAAGTTCGGCATCGAGGGGCTGGCGAAGACCCTCGCCGAGGAGACCGAGGTGAATACCTCGGTCCGCTCGAACAGCATCGACCCGGGCCCGGTGCGCACCGCGCTGCGCGAGCGCATCCAGTTCGGCCCGGAGCTGGAAGAGCTGCCGCGGCCCGAGGACGTGGTCGAGCCGTACCTGTTCCTGCTGGGCCCGGACGGGCGCGGCATCACCGGCCAGGTGTTTTCCGCCCAGGGCGACGGACCGTGGCAGCGCTGAACGCGGTGTCGCCGGCGCCCCACGGGCACAGGTCCCTGAGGCAGCACTGACGGCAATGCGGCCGGGGGCGGCAGGTCCGTTTGCCGTGCTCGACGATCAGGGCGTGCAGCTCTCCCAGGTCGTGCAGTGGCTGCCGCCACGGACGGGCCTCGACACCGCGGCGGATCTCCTCGTAGCCACGGCTCGCGGAGATCAGGCCCAGCCGGGCGAACAGTCGCCGGGCATAGGCGTCGACCACGAAGCGCGGCTGTCCCAGGGCGTAGACCAGGATCGCATCGGCGGTTTCCCGGCCGACCCCGTGGACCTCCAGGAGCGAGCGGCGCAGCGGTTCCGGCGCCATCCGTTCGAGGCCGGCGAAGCCGCCGTGCTCCAGGAACCACCGGCAGAGAGCCTTCAGGCGCCGGGCCTTGACCCGGAAGGTCCCGGCCGGACGGATCGCCGCGGCCAGGTCCGCCTCCGGGCAGGCGTCGAGCACGCCCGGCGCCAGCAGATCCCGGCGGCGCAGGACCGCGATCGCGCGCTCGACGTTCGACCAGGCGGTGTTCTGCACCAGCACCGCGCCCACCAGCACCTCGAAGCGGGTGCGGGCCGGCCACCAGTGCTGCCGCCCGTAGGCCCGCGTCAACCGCTCCAGCAGCAGCTCCGGCGCGGGAGTCATGCGCCGGACGCGCGTCCCCGGGGACCGCTGCGCCTGCGGCGCAGCCCCGCGGCCGTGCACAGGCGATCCAGCTCGGCCGCGCCCACGCTGCGGATCTCGCCGGTGCGCATCCCGGGCGGCAGCGCCAGCGGCCCGAGCCGCACCCGGATCAGCCGGCTCACGGTGACGCCCTGGCTCTCCCACAGCCGGCGCACCTCGCGCCGGCGTCCTTCCCGCAGGGTGACCCGGTACCAGTGGTTCGCCCCGCTGCCGCCGGCCTCCTCGATGGTCTCGAGCCTGGCCGGCCCGTCTTCCAGACGCACGCCTGTCAGCAGGCGGTTGAGCGCCTCCGCGGACACCTCCCCGAGCACCCGGACCGCGTACTCGCGCTCGACCCGGTAGCGCGGATGCATCAGCCGGTTGGCCAGCTCGCCGTCGGTGGTGAACAGCATCAGCCCGGAGCTGTTGAGATCCAGGCGGCCGACGGCGATCCAGCGCCCGGCCTCCGGCGCCGGCAGGCGCTCGAACACGGTCGGGCGGCCCCCGGGGTCGCGCCGCGTGCACAGCTCTCCCTCGGGCTTGTAATAAATCAGGGCCCGTGCGGGCCGCGGGCCCAGCTGCACGGGCTGCTCGTCGATGCGGATGTCCTCGTCACCCGTGACCCGCTCTCCCAGCTCGGCCGGGCGCCCGTCGACGCGCACCCGTCCGGCCCGGATCAGCGCCTCGATCCCCCGCCGGGAGCCGAGCCCGGCCGCCGCCAGCACCTTCTGCAGGCGTTCGCCGCGGGAAGCGTCTTCGCGGCGGGTCACGACTCGGCCCCCGGGGCGTCGGCATCTCCGGACGCGGGTCCGTCCGCACCACGGCCGAAGTCCAGCTCCACGTTGATGCTGTCGAGATCGCGGATCTCGGCCAGGCTCGGAAGCTGGTCCAGCGAGTGCAGGTTGAAATAGTCCAGGAACTCGCGCGTGGTGCCATACAGCGCGGGCCGCCCGGGCACGTCGCGGTGGCCCACCACCCGGATCCAGCCGCGCTCCTGCAGGGTACGCACGATCGAGGTGCTCACGGTCACGCCGCGCACGTCCTCGATCTCGCCGCGCGTGATGGGCTGGCGGTAGGCGATCAGGGCGAGGGTCTCCAGCATCGCGCGGGAGTACCGGCCGGGACGCTCCTCCCACAGGCGGCTCACCCAGCGCGACCAGTCCGCTGGCACCTGGAAGCGATAGCCGCTGGCCACCCGTCGCAGCTCCGCACCCCGGCCCCGGTAGTCCTCCTCCAGCGCGTCCAGGATCTGCTGCAGCGCCAGCGTGTCCGGACGCTCGTGGTCCTCGAACACGGCCTGGATCTGCTGCAGCCCGAGCGGCTCGCCGGCGGCCATCAGCACCGCCTCCACCACCGCCTTCTGCTGCTCCTCGTTCATTGCCGCCGTTCCGCCGCGGGCTCGTCCGGCGCAGCCTCGTTCGCGCCCGCGGCCCGCACGTAGATGGGCGCCCATGCCTCGGCCTGCACCAGCTCGACCAGCTGCTCACGCACCAGCTCCAGCAGGGCCAGGAATGTGACCACCACCCCCATGCGCCCCTCCTCGGCCCGGAACAGGCGCGCGAACTCCGTGAAGCCGTCGCCGGTGACCACGCTGAGGACGCCGGACATGCGCTCGCGCACCGAGAGGGCCTCGCGCTGGATGTGGTGGCTGGTGAACATCTCGGCCCGCCGGAGCACGTCGCGGAACGCCAGCAGCAGCTCGTCCAGCTCGACCTCGGGCAGTGCCCGGACCACCGGCTGCGTCCCCGCCTCGGGCAGCACGGGGAACAGGTCCCGGTCCATCCGCGGCAGCGCGTCGAGGTCCTCCGCCGCCTTCTTGTAGCGTTCGTATTCCTGCAGCCTGCGCACCAGCTCGGCGCGCGGGTCCTCTTCCTCCTCCTCCGCGTCCGCCGGCCGCGGCAACAGCATGCGCGACTTGATCTCCGCGAGCACCGAGGCCATCACCAGGTACTCCGCGGCCAGATCGAGGCGCAGCCCCTCCATGAGCCGGATGTATTCCATGTACTGGCGCGTGATCTCGGCGACCGGGATGTCGAGGATGTCGATGTTCTGGCGCTTGATCAGGTAGAGCAGCAGATCCAGGGGACCCTCGAACGCCTCCAGGAAGACCTCGAGCGCGTCCGGCGGGATGTACAGATCCTCGGGCGCGGCGAAGGGCTCGCCCTGCACGATGGCGAACGGCATCTCGCCCTGGGCGTGGTCGGAAACCGCGCGCCCCGGCCGTGCCTCCTCCCCGGATTCGGGTCCGCTCACGGGCGTTCCTCCCATCCCGATATCACCGTCGTCTCCCGGGGTTCGGGCGCCTTGCACACCAGCGCCGGCCGCCCTCGTGATTCATCCGGGTCAGTACCGGAGTCCCATCGCCTGGCGTACCTCGGTCAGCGTGTCCCGCGCCATGTCGCGGGCCTGTTCGCAGCCTTCCTGCAGGATGCCGTTGACCAGCTCCGGATCGGATTCGTACTCGGCGATCCGGTCCTGGATGGGGCGCAGCTCGGCGAGCACCGACTCCACCACCGGCTGCTTGCACTCCAGGCAGCCGATCCCGGCCGAGCGGCAGCCCTGCTGCACCCAGTCGCGGGTCTTCTCGTCACTGTAGACCTGGTGCAGAGGCCACACCGGGCATTTCTCCGGCTCTCCCGGATCGCTGCGCCGGACCCGTGCCGGGTCGGTCGGCATGGTGCGGATCTTCTTCTCGACCTGGTCCAGCGGCTCGCGCAGGGAGATCGTGTTGCCGTAGGACTTGGACATCTTCCGCCCGTCCAGCCCCGGCATGCGGGGCGATTCGGTGAGCAGCGCATCCGGCTCGGGCAGGATGATCCGTCCGCTGCCCTCGAGGTAACCCAGCAGCCGCTCGCGGTCCGCCAGGGTGATGTTCTGCTGCGACTCCAGCAGCGCCCGCGCGACGTCCAGCGCTTCCTCGTCACCCTGCTCCTGGTAGCGCCGGCGCAGGTCGCGATACAGCCGGGCCTGTTTCTTGCCCATCTTGCGGATCGCTTCCTCGGAACGCTCGCCGAACTCGGGTTCGCGCCCGAACAGGTGGTTGAACCGGCGCGCCAGCTCGCGCGTGAGCTCCACGTGCGCCACCTGGTCCTCCCCCACCGGCACGCGGGTGGCCTTGTAGATCAGGATATCCGCACTCTGCAGCAGGGGGTAGCCGAGAAAGCCGTAGGTGGCCAGATCGCGGTCCCGGAGCTGCTCCTGCTGCTCCTTGTAGGTCGGCACGCGCTCCAGCCAGCCCAGGGGCGTGATCATCGACAGCAGGACGTGGAGCTCCGCGTGCTCGGGGACCTGGGACTGGATGAAGATCCGCGCCAGCCCCGGGTTGATGCCCACCGCCAGCCAGTCCACCACCATCTCCATGGCCCAGTCGGCGATGCGCCCGGAGTCCTCGTACTGGGTCGTCAGCGCGTGCCAGTCGGCGACGAAGAACAGGCAGTCGAATTCCTGCTGCAGGCGCAGCCAGTTCCGCAGCACGCCGTGGTAGTGGCCGAGATGCAGCGGACCCGTCGGGCGCATGCCCGAGAGCACGCGGTTGGGTTGGTTGGGCATGGAACTCAAGCTCGCTCCCGTTTTCGCATGTCGTGCCCGCGGCCGGGGCTCACAGGCCCGCGAGGAATGCCTGCAGGCCGATCGGGCCGATGCCGAACAACCGGAACAGTGACGCCTGCGACCAGTTGAGCGCCGGCCACAGCACGCTGCCCAGGATGCTGCCGCCGCCGACCGGGATGAACAGCAGGGCCAGGATGATGAACAGCCCGTACGGCTCGATGCGGTCCAGCTTCGCCGACATCGGGCCCGGCAGCAGGCCGCTCAGGACCCGCCCGCCGTCCAGGGGCGGCAGCGGCACCATGTTCAGCCACATCAGCACCAGGTTGATCGTGACCCCGAACAGGCCCATGTAGACCAGGGGCACGGAGACCCACCGCAGGTCGGGTCCGGCGAACAGCGCCAGCTTGATCACCAGGGTCCAGAGCAGCGCCATGGCCAGGTTGGAGGCCGGACCGGCCACCGCGACCAGCGCCATGCCGCGACGCGGGTCGCGAAAGTTCTGGGCCGTGATCGGCACCGGCTTGGCCCAGCCGAACAGGATGCCGCCGAGCAGCAGCGAAAGCAGCGGAACCACCACCGTGCCCAGCGGATCGATATGGCGCACCGGGTTCAGGCTCAGGCGCCCCAGCATCCGGGCCGTGGGATCCCCGAGCCGGCTGGCCACCCAGCCGTGGGCGGCCTCGTGAATCGTGATGGCGAAGATGATCGGCAGTGCCCCGATGACCAGGGACTGTACCAGGTTCAGATTGCCCATCCGCGCATTATGCCACGGGCTCTTCAGGCGAACAGCACCCCGGCTTCCCCCTTGCCCTGGCGCAGGATCTGCGGCGGCCCGTCGGACAGGTCCACCACCGTGGTCGCCTCCAGTCCGCAGTTGCCCCCGTCGATCACCAGGTCCACGTGGTGCTCCAAGCGCGCGCGGATGTCCTCGGCGTCCGTCATCGGCAGCTCCTCCCCGGGCAGTTGCAGGGTGCAGCTGACCAGCGGCTCCCCCAGCGTCTCCAGCAGGCTCTGCGTGACCTGGTGGTCCGGCACCCGCACACCGATGGTCTTGCGGCGCGCGTGCTGCACCCGCCGCGGCACCTCGCGGGTGGCCGGGAGAATGAACGTGTACGGCCCCGGCGTAAGGGCCTTGATCAGGCGGAACGCCTGGTTCTCCAGCCGGCCGTAAGCGGCCACTTCGGAGAGATCCCGGCAGACCAGCGTGAAATTGTGCCGCGAGTCGAACCGGCGGATCGTGCGGATGCGATCGAGTGCCCCCTTGTCGCCGATGTGGCAGCCGAGCGCGTAGCAGGAATCCGTGGGATACACGATTACGCCACCGTCGCGGATGATCTCGACCGCGCGCGCAAGCAGCCTCGCCTGGGGATTTTCCGGGTGGATCCTGAAGAACTGGCTCATGGGCGAACTCCTCGGCTGGCGAGGTGACGGCGCCGGCGTGCCCGCGTTCCGCCGCTCGCGGGGCTGTGGCCGGCCCGCATCTCGGCTATCATGTGCAGGTCGGCGGGGCGGCTCATACGGAGCGTTGGAACCCGCCAGCCATGCACAAGGTATAGCGCATTCCCCCCTGATGAAAATCCTCTACGATTTTTTCCCGGTCGTGGCGTTCTTCGTGGCGTTCCGGGTCTACGGCATCTACGTGGCCACCGCCCTGTTCATGGGACTCGCCAGCGCCCAGGTCGGCTGGGACTGGCTGCGGCATCGCCGGCTGGACACCATGCACGTCGCCACCGCCGTGCTGGCAGTGCTGTTCGGCGGCGCCACGCTGCTGCTGCACGACGCCCGCTTCATCAAGATGAAGCCCACCGTGCTGTACCTGCTCATGGCCGCGGTGATGGCCGGCAGCCTGCTGCTGCGGCGCCCCCTGCTGGCACGCCTGATGGGCGACCGGATCGTGCTGCCTTCGCCGGTCTGGACCCGCCTGGGCTGGGCATGGACCGGTTACTTCCTGGCCTGCGCCGCCGCCAATCAGTACGTGGCCAGCTTCTACAGCACGCGCGTCTGGGTGGATTTCAAGCTCTTCGGGGTGCTCACCATGACGCTGTGCTTCGTGCTCGGGCAAACCCTGTACATCGCCCGCCATCTGAAGCAGGATGACGCCGAACGGGAGGAATCCTGATGCTTTACGCGATTATCGGCGAGGACGTCGAGGACAGCTCGGAAAGACGCCGCCGGGCGCAGCAACCCCACCGCGAGCGCCTGCAGCAGCTGCAGGCGGCCGGGCGGCTGGTGCTCGCTGGCCCCTTCCCCGCGGTGGACGCGGAGGACCCCGGTCCGGCCGGGTTCCGGGGCAGCCTGATCGTCGCCGAGTTCGACAGCGAGCAGGCCGCCCGCGAATGGGCGGACGCGGACCCGTACGTCCACGCCGGGGTCTATGAACGCGTCACGGTGCGACCGTTCCGGCAGGTGTTTCCACAATGACCGACCGCATCGCCCGCATGCGCCGGAAACTCGAGCAGGCATTCGCGCCTTCGGCCCTGGAGATCCGGGACGACAGTCACCGTCACGCGGGCCATGCCGGCGCGCGCGGCGGCATGGGCCACTACCGGGTCCGGATCCGCTCGCAGCGCTTCCGGGGAACGAATCCCCTGGAGCGACACCGCCTCGTGTACGAGGCGCTCGGGGACATGATGCAGACCGATATCCACGCCCTCCAGATCGAGGCCTCGGACGACGAGGGCGGCCAGGCGTGACCCGGCGCCGCCGCTCACGCCCCACCTCCGGCCGGCATCGGCCGTCAGCCAGGTAGACACTTGAGGAAGACAATACGATGCGCAAGACAGCACTGATGCTCGCGATCCTCGCCCTCGCGGGCCTGGCTCTCTCGGGCTGCCAGAAGAAGGACCAGGGCAATGCCGCGAGCGCCGCGAACACCAATGGCGCGGGGATCACCATTCCGGAGGGCAGCGGCTCCGTGGCCACGGTCAACGGTCATCCGGTCAGCAAGACGCTGTTCGATCTGTTCGCCAGCCAGCGCGAGCAGCAGACCGGCAAGAAGCTGACGGACCAGGAGCACGACGACCTGGTGAACCAGCTGGTCGACCTGGAGCTGCTGGCACAGGACGCGAAGAAGAAGGGCCTGGAGCAGCAGTCCGACGTCCAGGGACAGCTCCTGGCCCAGTACCTGACGACCCTCGCCCGGGCCGACGTGCAGGATCACATCAAGAACGTGAAGATCAGCGAGGACGAGATCCAGAAGGCCTACAAGCAACGCGTCGCGCACATGTCGGGCAAGGAATACAAGGCCCGCCACATCCTGCTCAAGACCAGGGCCGAGGCGGATGCCGTGATCAAGCAGCTGGACAAGGGAGCCGACTTCGCCAAGCTCGCCAAGGAGAAGTCGACCGGCCCGTCCGCTTCCCAGGGAGGCCAGCTGGGCTGGTTCTCGCCCGGGGACATGGTGCCGAAATTCTCCCAGGCGGTGGAGAAGCTCAAGCCCGGGCACTACACGGAGAAGCCGGTCAAGACCCGCTTCGGCTGGCACGTGATCCTGCTCGAGGCCACGCGCAACAAGAAGAAGCCGAGCCTCGACGACCTGCGCGACCAGATCAAGCAGACCCTTCAGCGCCAGAAGGTGGAGCAGTATATCCAGCAGCTGCGCAAGAAGGCCGACATCAAACGCGGCTGAGCGATCGCGAAACTGTGATGCGCATCACGGTCCGGCAGCGCACGAGCCCGTTAACATCGAGACGTCGGGTGAGCATGGTCGCCCGGCGACTCTGTGCAACGGAACCGTTCTAGCGGCATCATTCGCATGGACTTCGAATGGCAACCTCCGGGTTGCCATTTTTTTTGATTCGCCGGAGGAGGCACGAACGCGTCCGGCGCAGAGCCAGGGAACAGGAGCGTTTCGAGATTCAGGGACCGGCCGCTGTCTGCGGCGGCTGCCCTGCGGGACGGCATGGAGTTTGCAACAGGCCCGGCCGGGCCTGTCGGACCGGGAGTACCGGCAACGAGACTTGCCGCCTCTAGCCTGAAACCATCCACCCTCTCACCGGTGGTTGCCGGTACCCCGCCGCTCGGGGCCCGCCGGCTGTCGCGCGAACAGGCGGCGAAGGCGCTCCACCCGCCGCCGATTCGTGCCCAGGTCGGAATACCCGACACGCGACGCCGAGCGCACGTGGATCACGCCGGCGTCGCGGTCCAGGGCGAACTCGAGGTCGTCGCGGAACCGCAGCAGGCGGGTCGTGAACACCGCCCGCAGCGACTCGGGTCCGGAGGCGACGACCTCCACGCGCGGGAGCGCTTCGAGCACCCGCCGCAACGCATCCATCGCCGCGTCGGGATCGCCGGTGAAGCTCAGCGGAGCGACCCGGTGAAGGCGATCCTCCGCCTGGCTCGAGACGCAGTTGGGCGAATCCGGGCAGGGAGGAAGACTGGCCGCCATCACTGCTGCCCGCCCAGCAGCCGGAGGAACGCCGCCTCGTCGAGGACATCGACCCCCAGCTCCCGGGCACGCTCGAGCTTGGAGCCGGGATCTTCGCCCGCGACCACGTAGCTGGTCCGCCCCGAGACGCCGCCGGTCACGCGCCCGCCCCGGCGCTGGATCGCCTCCCTCGCCTCGTCGCGGGTCATGCTCTCGAGGGCCCCGGTGAGGACGAAGGTCCTGCCGGCCAGGCGCTGGCTGCCGCCTGCAGCCCCGGCCCGCTCCCACCGCACGCCGCGGTCGCGCAGCGCCTGGATCACCCGCCGGTTGTGCGCCTGCCGGAAGAACCGGTGGATGTGCCCGGCGATCACCGGGCCGACATCCGGCACCTGGGTCAGAGTCTCGGGATCGGCTTCCATGAGGGGATCGAGGTCGCCGAAGTGGCCGGCCAGCGCCTGCGCCGTGGCCTCCCCCACCTCCCGGATGCCGAGAGCGTGGAGGAATCGCGCCAGGGTCGTCTGCCGGCTGTGATCGATCGCCGCGACCAGGTTGGCGGCGGATTTCTCGCCCATGCGCTCCAGGCCCGCCAGCGTCCCGGCATCCAGCCCGTAGAGGTCGGAAGCGTCACGGACCAGGCCGCGATCGACCAGTTGGTCCACCAGCTTCTCGCCCAGGCCGTCGATGTCCATCGCCCGGCGCGAGGCGAAATGCTTGAGGCTCTCCTTGCGTTGCGCCTCGCAGGCGAGCCCGCCGGTGCAGCGGGCCACCGCCTCGCCTTCCGCCCGCTCGACCTCGGCCCCGCAAACCGGACAACGCTCCGGCAGCTCGATCCGCCGGACGCCCGGAGGGCGCCGCTCGGTCACCACGCGCACGATCTCCGGGATCACGTCGCCGGCGCGCCGCACGTAGACGACGTCCCCGATGCGCACATCCTTGCGCTCGATCTCGTCCATGTTGTGCAGCGTGGCGTTGCTCACCGTCACGCCCCCCACGAACACCGGCTCCAGGCGTGCGACGGGGGTCAGGGCACCGGTCCGCCCCACCTGGAACTCGACCTCCCGGATCTTCGTGAGGGCTTCCTCGGCCGGGAACTTGTGTGCGATCGCCCAGCGCGGGGCGCGCGCCACGAAGCCCAGCTCGCGCTGGTAGTCGGTCCGGTCGACCTTGAACACCACGCCGTCGATGTCGAAATCGAGGCTGTCCCGGCGCTGCGCCATCTCGCGGTAGTACCCCAGACAGCCGTCCAGCCCCGTCACCCGGCGCACCAGCGGCGACACCGGCAGTCCCCAGTCCTTCAGGCGCTCCAGCAGGTCCAGCTGCCGGTCGGGCAGCTGGCTCCCCTCCACCAGCCCGCAGCCGTAGGCATAGAAGCGCAGCGGCCGCTGCGCGGTGACCTGCGGGTCGAGCTGGCGCAGGCTGCCGGCCGCAGCGTTGCGGGGATTGACGAAGGCCCTCTGCTGCTCCCGCCCCATGCGAAGATTCAGGCGCTCGAAGCCGTGCCGGGTCATGTACACCTCGCCGCGGACCTCCAGCCGCGGCGGCCAGCCGTCACCCGTCAGGCGCAGCGGCACCGCCCGGATCGTGCGCACGTTCGCGGTGACGTCCTCGCCGGCCGTCCCGTCGCCGCGCGTGGCAGCCCGGGCCAGGGCACCGTCCCGGTACAGGAGGCTCAGCGCCAGGCCGTCCAGCTTGGGCTCGGCGCAGTACTCGATCGCGGTTTCCCGCTCGAGCCGCTCCCGCACACGCCGATCGAAGGCTTCCAGCTCCTCGTCGCTGAACGCGTTTTCCAGCGAGAGCATCGGCACCTCGTGCCGGACCTCCGCGAAACCCTCGGCGGCGGGGCCGCCCACCCGCTGCGTGGGGGAGTCCGGAGTGACCAGCTCGGGATGCCCGGCCTCGAGGGCCTCCAGCTCCCGCATGAGCCGATCGTACTCGGCGTCCGGGATGGCGGGGTTGTCCTCGACGTAGTAGCGGCGATTGTGGTACTCGATTTCCCGCCGCAGCGCCTCGATCCGCTCGACCGCGTCCTGCTTCGACGACATGCGTCTACCGCTCACCGTGCCGTGCGTTCCGCCGCCAGGGCGCGCTCGAAGAGCTGCCCCAGGTTGGCTTCGGTCACCGGCCGCCGCTGCTCGTCCAGCAGCCGTCCGCCGAGCGACTTCGCCAGCGTCAGCGCCGTATCGACCATCGCGTCCACGGCATCGCGTGCGGGCACCGGCCCCGGCAGCATGGTCATCAGCGCGACCCCCGGGGTCCGCATGTGCTCCATCTCCCGCAGATCGAAGCTGCCCGGCTCGAGCATGTTCGCCGCGCAGAACACGAATCCGCGCTGGCGGCCCTCCTCCGGATAGCGGTAGAACGCGCCCCCGGTGCCGTGCGAGAGCCCTTCCCGCACCAGCGCACGCACCACGTCCTCGGCGTGGAACATCCCGCCCTCGGGCGCCGCGACGTGCAGTACGACGATATTGCCGCGATCCGCCCCGGGCGCCGGTTCGGGTTCCGCAGGGTCGCTGCCGGCCCGGTCCGGCGCGCCGGCCGGCTGCGTCGCCGGCGCGTCCGGAGGCTGCGTGACAGCCTCGTCCGCCACCGGGAATGCCTCTTCCGGCCCGTCGTCCGCATACAGGGGCGGCGTGCTCCCGTCATCCTGCACATCACCCAGCGCATCGAACGGGTGTCCCCCAACGGTGGGCTCGTACCGCTCGTGCGGTTCCGTTTCCCCTTCGTCCGGGCTCCTGGACGCATCCTGTCCGGACGCGGCGCCCGGGCCCAGGAAGCGCCAGTGGAGCCAGATGCCGGCCAGCACCAGCGCTCCGACGATGAGGATGATCCAGCGAAGCGTGCTCATATCCCTTGCTCAGATGCTCGGTTCACCCGGAAGTTTCCCGGACCAGTGTAGCGCCCCGTCCATGGCCTTCCCGCGGAGCGCCCGCGGGCCGGCGTCACATCGCCGCGAGCTCGACCGCCCCGTCCACGTCCACCGAGACCAGGCGAGACACTCCCGGTTCGTGCATGGTGACACCCATGAGCTGATCCGCAAGCTCCATGGTGTTCTTGTTGTGCGTGACCATGATGAACTGCACCCGCTCCGACATGTCCCGCACCAGCTCGCAGAAACGCCCGACGTTGGCGTCGTCCAGCGGCGCGTCCACCTCGTCGAGCATGCAGAACGGCGCCGGGTTCAGCTCGAAGATCGCGAACACCAGGGCCACCGCCGTCAGGGCCTTCTCACCGCCCGAGAGCAGGTGGATGGTGCTGTTCCGCTTGCCGGGCGGACGCGCCATGATGGTCACACCGGTATCCAGCAGGTCCTCCCCGGTGAGGTCGAGGTAGGCGTGACCGCCGCCGAACAGCCGGGGGAACATGGCCTGCACCCCCTGATTCACCCGGTCGAAGGTTTCCCGGAAGCGTGCGCGGGTCTCGCGGTCGATACGCCGTATGGCGTTCTCCAGGGTCTCGAGCGCGTCCATCAGGTCGGCATGCTGCCGGTCCAGGTACTCCTTGCGTTCCGACTGCGTCTCGAACTCCTCGATCGCCGCCAGGTTGATCGGGCCGAGCCGCTCGATCTGCCCCGAAAGCCGTTCCAGGTCGCCCTCGCGGGCGTCGGCCGTGGCATCCTCCGACAGCTCGCCCGCGACGGCGGCGGGATCGTCGCCCGCCTCCCGCATCTGGTCCGCGAGCGATTGCTGGCGTCCCCGGATTTCCCCGCGGCGGGTGCGCACCTGCTCCAACTCCTCGCGCAGCGCCGCGACCCGCTGCTCCTGCGCCTGCCGCCGGCGCTCCGCCTCCCGCAGCTCGGCATCCAGGGCCTCCATCCGCTCCCGCCGGCGGGAAAGGTCCTGCTCCACCTCGACCCGCCGCTGCAGCAGCGCGTCGAGCTGCTCCCTTTCCTCGTTCCCCGGCCCTGAGGTGTCGTCCAGGCCCTCCGCGAGCTCCGCCCGCCGGCGCTCCAGCCCGGCCAGCTGTTCTTCCAGCGTCTCCAGGTGGCGCGACGTGGACTGCTCGGTGCTGCGGCGCGATTCGAGCTTCAGCTCGAGGGCGTGGCGTGCGTCCCGCTGCTCGCGGTGATTCCCGCGGGCACGCTCCAGTGCCTGCTGCGCATCGCGGCCACGGGCCTGGAGCTTCCCGCCGCGCTCCTCCAGCGCCGGCAGCTCCTCCATGGCGCGCTCCAGCCTGCCCCGTGCCTCGCGTGTGGCATCCTCCAGCTCCGCGATGGCCCCCTGCGTGGTTTCCAGCTCCTCCCGGAGCGCTTCGCGCCGGCGGCGCGCCTGCTCCATGCGCTGCCGCTCGCCGTCCCACCGTGCAGCGATGTCGCTGATCCCGCGGTGCAACTCGTTGACTTGCTGCTGAAGCTCGTCGCGCCCCCTCTCGGTCTCGGCGATGCGCTCCCGCAAGGCCTCGCGACCTTGCTCCAGGGACCGCACGCGGGCCCCTGCGCGGTCCAGCTCCCCCTCGAGAGTCTCGATCTCGCGCTGCCGCCCGATCACCCCGGCCCGGTCGTCCCCGCCCCGGGCCACCCGGATCCAGTCCCTTCCCAGCCAGACTCCGTCACGGGTGACGACCGACTGCCCGTCCTGCAGATGCCTGCGGCGCGCGGCGGCCGCCGGCACGTCCTCGACGGCGACCACGCCCGTCAGCAGCGAGCGCGCCGCAACCGGCCCGTGCACGTGGCGTGACAGCGAGTCGTCTGCCGCTGTCGCGTCCTCCCCCCCGTCCGCGGCTGCGACCAGCGCCAGCGAGCCCTGCTCCAGATCGGCGCAGCCCTCCAGGGCCTGCTCCAGGTTCTCGGTGCACACGGCTTCCAGGCACGGTCCGAGGACCGTCTCCACCGCCCGTTCCCAACCACCGGTCACCCGGATCGCCTGCGCCAGGCGCGGCCGGTCCGCAAGGCCCTGGCGGTCGAGCCATCCCGCCACCGCTTCGTCGCGATCCTCCAGCGCCGCCTGCTGCAGGGCGCGCAGCGACTCCAGGCGGCCGCCGCTCGCCTGATGCCCGCCCCGTGCCTCGGCGAGCTCCCGCTCCAGCCGCTGGTCCTCCTCCCGCAGGCCCGCAACCGCGCTGCGCGTCTCCTCCAGCGTCCGCTCCCGCTCCGAGTAGCTGTCCCGGAGCTCGCCGAGACGCTGCTCGAGCGCCTCGCTCTCCGTCTCCGCGCTGCTGTCGTCGATGCCCCGGGCCTGGTCGCGCAGCCGATCCCGCCGCTGCAGGAGCTCGCTCATGCGGTGTTCGAGCTGCTGGATGCGGGCCTGCTCGACTTCCACCCGCCGGCGGCACTCGGCCGCCTCGACCGCGTGCGCCTCGCGTTCGCTCTGCCACTCGCGCAGCACCTCCTCCGCGGACTGCATCGCCTGCGCCGCCTCGCCTTCGGCCTGCTGCAGGCGTTCCAGCGCAGGCGTGAGCTCCGCGAGTTCGGCGCGTCCGGCCTCGAGCTCCTCACGGTCGCGCCGCAGCCGCGCCTCGACCTCCCCGTGGCTGTGCTCGACCTGCTCCAGCTCCCGCGCCTGGCGCTGGCGCAGCTCCCGACGGTGCTGGATCGCCTGCTCCAGGCGGGCGATGTCGGCCCCGATGCTGTAGTAGCGCTCCTGCACCTGGCGGAATGTCTCACCGGCCTCGTGGCCCTGCTCGCGCAGCTGTTCGATCCCGCTTTCTGCCGAGCGCTGTTCCGCCAGGGCCTGCTCATGGCGATTGCCACGCTCGGCCAGCTCGGAGTCCAGCGCGGCGACCCGGCGTTCGCAGTCCCGCCAGCGCAGTGCCGTGAGCTCCGCCCGGGCGCGCCGCTCGCGTGCCCTGAGCTCCTTGAAGCGCTCGGCCGTGCGCGCCTGGCGCTGGAGGTGCCCGAGCTGCTTGTCCAGCTCCTCGCGAAGGTCGTCCAGCCGCTCGATGTTCTCCCGGGTGTGCCGGATCCGGTTCTCCGTCTCGCGCCGGCGCTCCTTGTACTTCGATATCCCGGCCGCCTCTTCCATCAGCACCCGCAGCTCCTCCGGGCGCGCCTCGATCAGCCGGCTGATCATGCCCTGCTCGATGATCGCGTAGCTCCTCGGGCCGAGCCCGGTACCCAGGAAGATGTCGGTGATGTCGCGGCGCCGGCAGCGGGTCCCGTTCAGGAAGTACACGGAGCTGCCGTCGCGGGAGACCTGGCGCCGCACCGAGATCTCGTTGAAGGCCGCGTACTGCCCGCCCACGGCGCCGTCGCTGTTGTCGAACACCAGTTCGATGCTGGCCTGTCCCACCGGCTTGCGGGCGCTCGCTCCGTTGAAGATGACGTCGGCCATCGAGTCGCCGCGCAGGTGCTTGGCGGAGCTCTCTCCCATGACCCAGCGGACCGCATCGATGATGTTCGACTTGCCGCAGCCGTTCGGACCGACCACGCCGCACAAGTTGCTGGGAAACCGGATCGTGGTGGGATCGACGAAGGACTTGAACCCCGCCAGTTTGATCTTGCTGAGCCGCATCTCTTCCCGTCCGTACGCTGCGGGCTCGCGGCCGCCCCGGCCTCCGCCGCCCGCATGGCCCTTCGTTGCCCCTCGCCGCACCCCGCGACGAAGTAGACTAGTGTAAAGGAAGCTCTGATGGAATCAGAGCTTCCTTTCGGGCCGGGCAGGCCCGGCGCGGATCGGGCGCGTCAGCGGCCGATCCGGCGGAGCCGGGTCCGGACATGCGCCGGAGCCGGCGAACCCGGGAGCCCCGGGACGACTGGTCCCGGGGCCGCAAGCCGTGCGCTCTGCGGAATCGGCACCTCCCCGCAGCGATGGCAGGTACGGGGCCGGGGGCTGACCAAAGCTTCCGGAAGATTGGTAAAGTATCGTCATTCCCAGCACGACGAACACGGATTGCGCCAACCATGCCCAGCCGACCCAGCCGGGAGCTCGAGACCTTCGCCAACCCGACGCCCGGGCGCGACTACACCATCCGGATGCGGATCCCGGAGTTCACCTGCCTGTGCCCCAAGACCGGGCAGCCCGACTTCGCCACGCTGCACCTCGAATACGTCCCGGACCGTCTCTGCGTGGAGCTGAAGTCCCTGAAGCTCTACATCTGGTCCTACCGCGACGAGGGGGCATTCCACGAGGCCGTCACCAACCGCATCCTCGAGGACCTCGCGCGCGCCACCGAGCCCCGCTTCATGCGACTGCGGGCGGAGTTCAACGTGCGCGGCGGCATCCACACCACGGTGGTCGCGGAGCACCGCAAGCCGGACTGGACCGCGCCGCCGCCGGTGGCGCTGCCCTGAGCACGCCGCGCCCGTGACCGAGCTGCTTGCCGGCGCCGGCTATCTTCTTCGCGGGCTGCGCCTGGTGCGCATGCGCGGGGTGCCCCGCTACGTCGTCATTCCGCTGGCGATCAACACGCTGCTGTTCGCCGGCGCATCGTACCTTGCGTTCGACTGGTTCGGCGTGCTCATGCAGCACCTGGCGCATGAACTCCCGCAGTGGCTGGAGTGGCTCCGGTACGTCCTGTGGGCACTGTTCATCGCGGCGGGCCTGCTGATCCTGTACTTCGCCTTCGGGGTGCTGGCGAACCTGATCGCGGCACCGTTCAACGGCCTGCTGTCGGCCCGCGTGGAGCGGCTGCTGACCGGACGGCAACCCGGCGAAGACGACGGCGCCGACGAGGGGCTCCTGCGCGGCGCCTGGCGGGATATCCGGGCCCAGTTGATCCAGCTGCGCTACGTGCTGCTGCGTCTCGCGCTGCTCGGCGCCCTGACGTGGATTCTGGCCCTCATCCCCCCGGTAAACCTGCTCATTCCGTTCCTCTGGTTCGCCTTCGGCGCCTGGATGAACACCCTGGGATACGTCGACGTCCCGATGGGGAACCACGGCATCGCCTTCCCGCGGGGGCGTCGCATCATGGCACGACACCGCGGGCTGGCGCTGGGCTTCGGCAGCGTGACGACCCTGGCCGGGTCGCTACCGGTGATCAACTTCTTCGTCATCCCGGTCGCCGTCGCAGGAGCCACCGCGATGTGGGTGGAGCGCCTGCAGGACACGCCCGGGGCGCGTCGCTGAGCCCGACCGTCAGGAGGCCCCAAGCATCGTCCGCAGCCGCTCCACACCCGCCTCGAGGCTGTCCAGGGAGGTGGTATAGGCGAAGCGCACGTGCTCCTGCGCGCGGTACTCGCCGAAATCCAGCCCCGGGGTTGCAGCCACGCCCGCCTCCTCCAGCATGATG
>DASQZJ010000058.1:0-37878 GCA_035638775.1 Gammaproteobacteria bacterium | reverse complement strand
GGGGGTTCGGCCAATGCCCAATAGCCACCACAGCCGACGTCTGCGCGAGCTCAAGCTCAATCCGGTCGGCCGGGTCACCCGGCTGTTCATCGGCTCCAAGATCACCGTGCTGCTGATGCTGGCCGCGGCGCTGCTGGGCGTGATGGCACTGCTGTTCACTCCGCGGACTTACAACCCGCAGATCTCGGTCCCGGTTGCCAACGTGATCGTCCGCTTCCCCGGCGCCTCGGCGAAGGAGGTCGAGAACCAGGTCATCCGGCCGCTGGAGAGCCTGATGGCCTCGATCCAGGGCGTGGACCACACCTACGGCTACGCGTCCAGCGACATGGGCGTGGTAACCGTACGGTTCAAGGTAGGCCAGAACCAGGAGCAGAGCCTGGTCAAGCTCTACAACCAGATCGCGCGGAACATGGACCGTATCCCGCCGGGGGTTTCGCAGCCGCTGGTGCAGTCGATCAGCATCCACGACGTCCCCATCCTGACGGTCTCGCTGAGCTCCAACTCCCTCGACCAGACGCAGCTGCGCAAGGTTGCGCTGCGGGTGATGGACAGCCTGCGCAACGTCAAGGACGTCGGCAACACGCGGCTGTACGGGGCGTCACCCACCAGCGTCAACGTCTGGCTCCAGCCGCAGAAGCTCGCCAACACCGGGATCGGAGTGACCACGCTGGAGAAACGCCTCAAGGCGGCCAACGTATCCCTGCCAGCGTCGCACCTGGTCGACGCCAATGGCGAGACGCGCGTGCGCGTGGACGGCTCCCTGGGCACGCCGGCCCAGGTCGGCAGCCTGATCGTCGGCACCCACGCCGGCAAGCCGATATTCCTGCGCGACGTGGCGCGCATCAAGGAAGGTCCGAGCGAGCCGCGCCAGTACTCCTACATCGGCTACGGCGGCGCTTCCGGCCGCAATGCCAGCCCCGATGCCGCGACCTCGGTGACCATTGCCATCGACAAGCGCGCCGGCAGCAACAACGTCAAGGTGGCCGACGCCCTGCGGAGTCGGCTCGACCAGATCCGCAAGGCGGCCCTGCCCGACGACGTGCACCTGACGGTGACGCGGGACTACGGCCGCAAGGCCAACGACGCCGTCGACACCCTGATCGAGCACCTGGGCATCGCGGTGGCCACCGTGGCACTGCTGCTGTGGCTGTTCCTGGGCTGGCGCGAGGCATCCATCGTGACCCTGTCAGTGCCGCTGGTTCTGGCGGTCGTGCTGGGCGTCGACTGGGTGCTCGGCCAGACCATCAACCGGATCACCCTGTTCGCGCTGATCCTGTCGCTGGGCCTGCTGGTCGATGACGCCATCGTGGTGATCGAAAACATTCACCGGCACATGCACCTGCCCGGACGCAGGCGCTTCGACCAGCGTATCGTGCTGGCCGCCAACGAGGTCGGCCGGCCCACCAACATCGCCACCTTCGCGGTGATCCTGGCACTGGTGCCGATGGCCTTCGTCACCGGCATGATGGGGCCCTTCATGGGGCCGATCCCGCTCAACGCTCCCACGGCGATGCTGGTGTCCCTGGGCGCCGCCTACATCGTGGTGCCATGGATCTCGCTGCGCTGGCTGCGGGGCAAGGCCGCATCGGTGATGCGCGCGGCGCACGCACCCACCCTGGAGGAACGGGGCCACGAGCGCCGCGACTGGCTGCGCCACATCTATTTGAAGCTGATGCGCCCGCTGGCCGACTCGCGCCGGACCCGTTACGTCTCCGGCGGCATCGTCATGCTGCTGTTGCTGCTGGCCATGCTGCAGCCGCTGTGGCAGTTCGTCCGGCCGGCCGGCCCGAACGGGCCGCTGAGCCCCCTCGGGGTCGGCGTCAAGATGCTCCCAGACGACAACACCAACACGGTGCTGGTGGAAGTGAAGACGCCCGAAGGGACCGCGCCGTCGGACACCGACGCGGTGGTGCGCGAGGTCTCGCAGGTGCTCTCGCGGAACCGCTACGTGACCAATTTCGAGGCCTTCCACGGCTACGCGGCGCCGCCCGACTTCGCCGCACTGGTGCGGGGCGACAGCATGCGGCGCGGATCCAACTTCGCGCAGGTCCGGGTCAACCTGACGCCCAAGGGCGACCGCTCCATCGGCTCCCACGGCATCACCCAGGCGCTCTACACGCAGCTCGCACCGGTGCGCAATGCGCATCCGCACACGCGCATCAAGCTGTACGAGACTCCTCCCGGGCCGCCGGTCCGCTCGCAGGTCCTGGCCGAGCTGTACGGGCCGGACTACGACCGCCTGCGGAAGCTGGCCGGCACGGTCGAGCAGCGCTTCGACGGCATCTGGGGGATGGACAACCGCGACGACTCGGTGACCGCCGACGCCCCGCGCTACCAGCTCCGGGTGGACAAGCAGAAGGCCGCCATGCTGGGGCTGGCACCGGCGCAGGTCGCGAGCACCGTGCACGACTACATGAGCGGCTACACCATAGGCATGCTGCACGCCCCCCAGGCACGCGCCCCGGTAAACATCACCGTACGGTTGCCGGAATCCGGGCGCACCCGGCTGCAGCAGCTGCTGGCGCTGCCGCTGCACACCGCCGCCGGCAAGACCGTGCCCCTCGGCAACGTGGTCTCGGTCACGCACGATCTGGCGGACAAGCCGATCTACACGCAGGACCAGCACCGCGTGGTCTACGTCTCCGGCGACATGCTGCACGGCAGTCCGGTGGACGCCGTAATCACCCTGCAGAAGGCGCTCAACGGGATGCAGCTGAAAGACGGCGACCGGCTGACGGCCGGCAACCTGGGCTTCGTCAGCAAGCGCCCCGACGACGTCAGTCACTACCGGCTGTTCTGGGGCGGCGAGATGCGCCTGACCCTGGATGTCTTCCGCGACCTCGGCTCGGCCTTCATCGTCGCGCTGCTGCTGATCTACCTGCTGCTGGCCGCGTACTACCAGTCGTTCATGATGCCCCTGGTGGTCATGGGCGCCATCCCGGTGACGCTGATCGGCGTGTTCCCGGGCCACTGGCTGCTGGGCGAGCCCTTCACGGCCACCTCCATGATCGGCGTGATCGCGCTGGCCGGGATCGTGGTCCGCAACTCGCTGCTGCTGATCGATTTCATCCTGGACTACCGCAGGGAAGGCAACTCGCTCTACGACGCCGTGCTGGAGGCGGGGGCGGTGCGCACCCGGCCGATCCTCCTGACGGCACTGGCGATCGTGCTGGCCTCGGTCGTGATGGTCGGCGACCCGGTGTTCGGCGGCCTGGCGATCTCGCTGATCTTCGGCGTGCTCGCCTCCACCGTGCTGACCCTGTTCGTGATCCCGCTGATGTACATGGCCTGGCAGCGACGCCTCGGCGAGGCGTAGGCGATCCCGGACGACGAAACCGGCGTCTCCCGCCCGGGCGGCGGCTGCGGTATGGTGGGCGGAACACGACCGCAGCCACCAGCGGAGCAGGCATGTCACAGCAGAGCGGGTATCGGGAGTTCGCATTCCGGGGCGCCGACGGCGCCGGGATCGCCGCCTACGCGTGGGACGCGGAGCAGCCGCACCGGGCCGTGATCCAGCTGGCGCACGGCATGGGCGAGCACGCGCGCCGCTACGCGCCGGCGGTGGCACCCCTGGTCGCCGCGGGCTACCCGGTGTACGCGAATGACCACCGGGGACACGGCCGCACCGCGGCCTCGCCCGCGGACCTCGGCGACTTCGGCCGCGGCGGCTTCCCGGCGCTGGTCGACGACATGCTGCGTCTGACCGGGATCATCCGCCGCAACCATGCGGGCCTGCCGGTGGTACTGCTGGGCCACAGCATGGGCTCCTTCGCCGCACAGCTCTATGCCCTGGACCACCACGACCGGATCGACGCCCTGGTCCTGTCGGGCTCGGCGGCACTGGACGAGCTCGGCGCGGCGGCGGCGGAGGCGGGCGAGCAGGGCCTGGAAGCGTTCAACGCCGCCTTCGAGCCGGCGCGTACGCCCTACGACTGGCTCAGCCGCGACCCGGCGGTGGTGGACGCCTACATCGCCGATCCCCTGTGCGGCTTCTCCGTGAACGATGCCTCGACGCTGTCGATGTTCGAGACGGCCGGACGCGTGGCCGACCCCGGCCAGCTGGGCGAGATCCGCTCCGATCTGCCGCTGTACGTCTTCTCGGGTGAGCAGGACCCGGTCGGCGGCAACCTGGCCTTCGTCCGGACCCTGCTTGACCGCTACCGCGCCGCCGGCCTGACCCGTGTCGCTCACGACTTCTATCCCGGGGGGCGGCACGAGATGCTGAACGAGACCAACCGAAACGAGGTGTGCCGGAACCTGCTGGCCTGGCTGCGGGAGACCGTCCCCGCGCCGGCGGCTTGATCGGCCGGTAGACGCCACGTAGCGTTGAGGACCCGACCACAGGCGCAGGTGCCGAAATGAAGAAGCCGGGTCAGATCGCCCACGAGCTGTCCGTGGTCTCGCGCGTCGCCGGACGCGCCCTGCGCCGGCGCATGGCCGGCGACAGCGGCGCGCCCGTGCCGCACGACTCGCTGCGCCGCAGCTGGCGCGAATGGCTGGCCAGCGTACCCCGTGACCTGCTCACCGAGAGTCCGATCTTCTACCTGCCCGGCGACCGGCCGCCGTGGTTCGACACCGGCATCGATCTCGAGCCCGGTGAGCAGGTCACGGTACTGGCCGCGGGGCGCGTGTACATGTCGAAGCTGCTCGACATCTGGGTCGGCGCGCACTTCCAGCTATGGGCCCGGATCGGTCCCGACGGCGAGGTCTTCCGCGGCACCCGCTCGACCTGGACCTTCCGCGCGCAGCGCGGCGGGCGCCTGTACCTGGCCAGCTACTTTCCGGGCGAGTGGGGAGACCGCCAGGGCCGGCTGGGCACGCCGGAGAACGACTACCGCAATGCCTCCGGGGGCATCTCGGTGCTGCTGCTGCGCTGGGCGCGCGGCACCGACCCGGCCGCGGCGCTCGCCGAGCTGGCCGGCAGGGACGGCTCGCCGGCGCTGGTGCAGGCCGAGGCGACGCGGCTGCAGAACCCCGGCGTGATCCCGGAAGGCTGGCAGTACCTCTGGTACCTGGGCCCGGCCGAGATCTTCCGCCGCACCGACGCGGCGATGGCCTGCCACACCCACTGCGACGTGGGCATCCTGCAGAAGGACGCGCCCATGCCGCTCACGCCCGACACCCGCGTGCGCTGGTCCTGGCGCGTGCACGAGCTGCCCTCGGAGCTGGCCGAGGACACCCTGCCCACGCACGACTACCTGAGCGTGGCGGTGGAGTTCGACAACGGCCAGGACCTCAGCTACGTCTGGAGCGCAGAGCTGCCGCCGGGGCGTGTCTATCGCTGCCCGCTTCCGACCTGGAAGGACCGGGAGACCCACATGGTGCTGCGCAGCGGCACGCGCGAGCTGGGCCGCTGGCTGGACGAGGACCGCAACGTGTACGAGGACTACCGGCGCGCCGTGGGTGAGCCGCCGGGCGGTATCGTGCGCGTGTGGCTGATCGCCAACAGCATCTTCCAGCGGCGACATGGCCGCTGCGAGTTCCGCGACCTGCGCCTGGCCAACGCCGGCGAGTCGCTGCCGATCATCGAGTGAATCATTCGCCCGACGGCCGCAACAGCCGGTTGAAATCCGGCTGGCCGGTCGCCGCGGTCAGCCCGCCGTCGGCCACCAGGCAGGTGCCCGTGATGTATGCCGCGTCGTCCGAGGCCAGGAAGATGATGGCGCCCGCCATGTCCTCGGGCGTGCCGGCCCGCCCCAGCGGTACCCGGCGCTGGTATTCTTCCCGGGTGGCATCGTGCCCGGTAAGCGGTGCGCTCAGCGGCGTGGCGACCAGGCCCGGGCACAGTGCGTTCACGCGCACGCCGTCCTTGCCGTGGTCCAGCGCCAGCGTGCGGGTCAGGTTGATCACGCCCGCCTTGGCGGCGTTGTACGCGGCGAAGCCGTAGTCCCCGCGGATGCCGGATATCGACGCGGTGTTGACGATGCAGCCGCCCCGCTCGACCAGATACGGCATCGCCGCGCGCGCCGCGTAGAACACCGAGTCCAGATCCACCGCAAGCACCCGGTGCCACTCCTCGGGGGTCAGCTCGGTAACATAGCCAAAAGAGCCCATGCCGGCGTTGCTGACCAGCACGTCGATGCCGCCGAAGCGCTCCACGGCGGCCGCGACCAGCGCCTCGACCGCAGCCGCGTCGGCGACGTCCGCCTCGCGTGTCAGCAGCCGCGCATGGTCGAGCCCGAGCCCGCCCGCGGTGCGCTCGAGCGCGCCGCCGTCGAGATCGGCCAGCGCCAGGCTCGCGCCCTCCGCCGCGAACCGCGCCGCCGTCGCGGCGCCGATGCCCGAAGCCGCACCCGTGATGATGACGACCTTGCCGTCGAATCGGCTCATGTCCCGTCTCCTTCCCGGCGGCCCGGCTCGACCATGACCTTCACCTCCGCCTCCGGGTCGCGCAGCGCCTCGAACGCCGCCGGGGTCCCGTCGAGTCCCACCTGCGAGCTGATCACGCCGGCGGGGTCGATGCGGCCCTCGGCGAGGTCGCGCAGGGTGGCGGCGAACTCCTCCGGCGAATAACCGAACACGAAACGGAAGTCGATCTCCTTGTTGATCGCCAGCGCCGGCTCGATGCGGTCCGGCTCCATGCAGACGCCCGCGACCACCACCCGCGAACCGGGCGGCGCCTGCTCGATCAGGGACTGCAGCAGGCCCGGCACTCCGACGCACTCGAAGATCACCGGCGTGGCGCGCTTCTCGCCCATGGCGGTCGCCATGGCCCGTTCGCCCAGGCTGGTCGCGACCCCCAGCTCCTGCCAGTGCGCGTGCGGCGACGCGGCCGCGGGGTCGACCAGGATATCCGCGCCCAGGTGCTCCGCCACCCGGCGGCGCGCGGGCGAGAAGTCCGCCGCCACCACGGGCCCGAACCCGCGTGCCTTGAGGGCCGCAATCACGGCCAGGCCCACGGGCCCGCAGCCGACCACGAGCGCCGCGCAGTCGGCATCCAGCTCGCCGCGCGCGACCGCGTGCGCGCCCACCGAGAAGGGCTCGGTGAGCGCGGCGTGGTCGGCGGAAAGCCCGTTGGGCACCTCCAGCAACAGGCCCTCGGTCAGCACCATGTACTCGCCGAAGCCGCCGGGAAATCGGTTGGAATACCCCACCAGCTCGACCCCGGTGGCAGCGAGGTTGAACGGCACGGACACCACCCGGGTCCCGGGCGGGAGGCTGCGCGCCGAGCCGGGACCGTGATCCACGATCTCGGCGCAGAACTCGTGTCCGAACACGATGTCCCGGGAGGGGTCCATCACGCTGCCCGCGCCGGCGCGCCGCGCCAGTTCGGCGAGGCGTCCGGCATGCTGCAGGGCGTGAAGATCCGAGCCGCAGATCCCGCAGGAAAGGGTTTTCACCAGGACCTGGCCGCTCTCGGGAACCGGGTCCGCCACCTCGTCGCAGACCAGCTCCGGCCCGCGTCGCACCACTGCTCGCATCGCTCTTCTCCCCGCTCAGCGCTCGTCCGCCGGCGTGTTCTCGTAGTAGGGCATCATCACCTCGCCGCTGTCGGCGGCGGCCTCGCCCAGCATCGCGATGGTGCCGGGATGCACCACGTCGCCGTCCACCATGATCTCGACGCAGGCGGGCCTGCCGGAGTCCAGCGCACGCTGCATCGCCGGCGCGATGTCGGCGTGCCTTTCCACCACCTCGCCGTGGCAGCCGAAGGCGCGCGCGATCTCCGCGTACGGCGTGTCACCGAGGCGCGTAATGACCTCGTAGTCGCTGCCGTACATGATCTGCTGGCCATGGATCGACATGCCCCAGACGCGATTGTTCATCACCACGGCGACGATCGGCAGCTCGTGCCGCACCATGGTGTCGAATTCCTGGATGTGGAAACCCATCGCGCCATCGCCGGTGACGTGCACCACGCGGCGGTCCGGGTGCGCGGTCTGGAGGCCGATGGCGAAGCCGGGACCGACGCCGAGACACCCGAGGTAGCCGTGGCTCGCCACGCGGCCGGGCCCACTCACGCGCACGTGGTGGCTGGTCCAGGACGCCGCCTCGCCGCCGTCGATCGCCCAGGCGGCCTCCGGGCCGACGGCCTCCGCCACCGCCGCGGCCGCGTGGAAGGGATGCACGCCCTTGTCCGTGTCGGTCTCGGGATACATGCCCGCCATCAGCGCCTTGAGCCCGACCGCTTCCTGCGCCCAGGCACTCCAGTCCGGCCACGCCGATTCCGCCGAGGCCGCATCCACGGCCTCCAGCGTCGCCCGCGCGTCGGCCGCGATCGGCAGCTCCACGTCCCGCAGCCGCCCGATCTCGGTCGCGTCGGAGTGTACCTGGATCAGGCGCGCGTCCAGCGGCACGACGTCACCCCGGCGCCCGCCCAGGAACAGCCCCAGGCGCGCGCCGAGCAGCAGCACGGTGTCGGGAACCGGCCGCTCCATCATCCCCAGCGCGGCGAGGTTGTGCGCCTCGTGGCCGTCCAGCGGATGCCCGGAGGGGAGCAGCCCCATGCCGCGGGTATTGCAGAACACCGGGATGCCGCTGCGTTCCGCGAAGCGCTGCAGCGCGGCGCCGCAGCCGGAGAAACGCGCGTCGCCGCCGGCGATGATCACCGGCCGCTCGGCCTGGCGCAGGATTGCCACCGCGCGCTCGGCGTCCTCCGGCGAAGGCGCCGGGCGCGGCGGCGGCGCCAGCCCGGCAGGCAGCGCGACCCGGCTCTCCGGCGCGTCCAGGTGCAGCACGTCAATCGGCAGCTCCAGCAGCACCGCCCCGCGCCGCCCGCGGGTGGCCTTGCGGATTGCCTGCGAGGTGAGATCCGGAATGCGCTCGGTGTTGGTCACCCGGTGCGACCATTGCGTGGCCGGGGAGGCGACGGCCACCTGGTCGAAGCCGCCCTGCAGCGGATTGGTCTCGGCCTCGCGTAGCGGCGGCGCTCCCACGATGAACAGCACCGGGCTGGCATCGAGCTGGGCGTTGATGATCGCCGGCATCACATTCGCGAACCCGGGCCCGGCGGTCACCACGCAGACCCCCAGGTCGCCGGTGGCGCGGGCGTAGGCATCGGCAGCGTTACCTGCCGGCGCCTCGTGCCGGAAGTCCAGCAGGCTGAGCCCGTGCTTCAGGCAGCCGCGGTAAAAGGCCTCCAGGTGTCCGCCGTGCAAAGCGAACACCGTGTCCACCCCCGCCTCGCGCAACGTCCGCGCCAGCAGCTCGCCCCCGTCGGGACGCTCTCCGTTCGTGCTCATCCTGGTCTCCTCCGGCCCCGCCGGCCCCGGGCGATTTCACCCGGCGCGCGGCTCGTGACATCATCCTCCGATGCTGGCAGAAATGCGCGCCCGGCCAAAGCCCGCCGGCGCCCCTGCGTGAGGAGAAACCCGGTGAGCGCAAGTGACTCCCGCGACGGTTCCGACCCCGAGTACGGCTTCAGCGACGACGAGCTGCTCGCGCAGCGCCTGATCTATGCCCCCGACCTGTTCGCCGGGCGCACGGTGCTGGTCTCCGGCAGTGGCGGCGGTCTCGGACAGGCCATCGCGCTGCTGTTCGCGCGGCTGGGCGCCGAAGTCATCCTGTGCGGGCGCAAGCGGTACAAGCTCGAGCATACCGCGGAGCTGATCGGCCGGGTCGGCGGCTCGTGCAGCGCGCACACGGTCAACATCCGCAAGCCCGATTCGGTCACCGAGCTGATGGACCGCGTCACCTCGGATCACGGCGGGCTCGACATCCTGATCAACAACGCCGGCGGCCAGTTCCCGCAGGCGGCCCTGGACTTCTCGGTCAAGGGCTGGAACGCCGTGGTCGACACCAACCTCAACGGCACCTGGTACATGATGCAGGCCGCCGCGCGGCGCTGGGTGGACGCCGGCCGGCCCGGCTGCATCGTCAACATCATCGTGGACTTCTGGCGCGGCATGCCCGGCATCGCCCACACCTGCGCCGCACGCGCCGGAGTCGCCTACCTGTCCAAGAGCGTCGCGGTCGAGTGGGCACCTCACGAGATCCGCGTGAACTGCGTCGCACCGGGCTGCATGGAGACGACCGCCTTCGCGCTCTACCCGCCGGAGGGCGCCGCGACCTTCCCCGAGTCCAACCCCATGCGCCGGGTGGGCGACGCCCAGGACATCGCCGAGGCGGTGTGCTACCTGGCGGCGCCCTCGGGCAAGTTCATCACCGGCGAAGTGCTCACCGTGGACGGCGGCCAGCAGCTCTGGGGCGACCTCTGGCCCACCGGCCGGCCCGACTACTTCCGGATCTGAGTGCGCGTCCCGCCGTCGAGGAGGCCTGGCCATGCGTATCGCGGCGTCCCTGGGGTACTTCCTGCTCGCCGGCCTCGCCGAGATCGGCGGCGGCTACCTGGTCTGGCTCTGGCTGCGCGAGGGCCGCAGCCCCCTGCTCGGCGCGGCCGGGTTCGTCGTGCTGGCCGCCTACGGGGTCATCCCCACGCTGCAGCCGGCCTCTTTCGGCCGCGTATACGCCGCCTACGGCGGCATCTTCATCGTGCTCTCGCTGCTCTGGGGCTGGGGTCTGGGCGGCATCCGCCCGGACCGCTGGGACCTGGTCGGCGCCGCGCTGAGCCTGGCCGGTGCGATGATCATGATGTACGCGCCGCGCTGAGGCGGGCGACAGCGCGCGCACGAGCGCAGATGCCGCAGCCTGATACTCTCGTCGACGAGCCTGTTTCATCAGGCCGCCGCGCTGACAGGGGAGCCGGAGTGGACAAAGGTGCCACCGAATCGGATCCGGAATGGATCGCGGCGCTACGCGCCCGGGACCGGGCGGCATTCACACAGCTGGTGGAACGCTACCACGCCGGCATGATGTCGCTGGCACGCTCGCTCGTGGGCGATGCCGCCGCCGACGTGGTGCAGGACAGCTGGATCAGCGCCTTCCGGGCCTTGCCGGATTTCCGCGGGCACTCGTCGCTCAAGACCTGGCTGCTGCGCATTACCGCCAATCGCGCCATCAGTCACCTGCGCTCCAGGGGGGTGGCGGCCGGCGAGAGCGCCCCGGACGGCGCGCCGCTCGATCAGCGCTTCGACGAGAGCGGTCGCTGGGGGCAGCCGCCGTTCCCCTGGTCCCTCGACACACCGGACGCCCTGCTGGCAAGCGCGGAGCTGCGCGAGACGATTGCCAGGACCGTGGACGCGCTCCCCCCGCTTCAGCGCAGCGTGCTGCGGCTGCGTGAAGCTGAAGGCCTCGACCGCGACGAAATCTGTAAGATACTCGATATCAGCACATCCAATCTTCACGTACTGCTGCACCGCGCCCGTGTGCGGCTGTGGCGCGCGATCGAGGCCTACCAGAGATCCGGCGACGATGCTCAAGTGTAGCGAAGTCTCACGTCATGCCAGCGCCTACCTTGACCGCGACCTGCCGCGGCTGACCCGTTGGCGCATCCGCGTGCATCTGCTGATCTGCGAGCACTGCCGCCGCTTCCTGCATCAGCTGGAGCTCACCCACCTGACCGTACGCGAGCAGCAGCGGCGCCAGGCCGCGGTGAACACCGGCGAGCCCGCGTCCGTGGACGAGATCGTGCGCAAGGCGATGTCCGGCAACCGGCCGGACCGCTGAGCCCCGCCGGCCGACTCGCTCCGTAACCATCTGTAAGAAATCCCGCCTCCCTGCGTCAGTCAGGTGAAGGGCGATCGCGCCGCCGCGCGTGATGCCCGGCCCGCGGAAACGGGACAGGGAGCAAACGACCATGACGCGAACCAGACACGCCTTCCGCCATTTCGCCGGCCTGGCCGCGGGAACACTCCTGCTCAGCGCCCTCGCGTTGCCGCCTGCGCTGGGTGCGACCGGTGCCACCTTCGTGCGTGCGCGCTCCAGCCACGGATTCAGCGGCACGATATCGGCACTGAAGAAGTCCATCTCGGGCCACGGCATGATGGTGATGGGGCACGTCAACCAGGCGAAGGTCCTGAGCATGACCGGCCTCCACCTCAAGGGTGGAGAAAGCTTCCTGGTCGGCAACCCCCGGGTCGGCAAGAAGCTGTTCAGGATGAATCCCGCGGTGGGCGCGGTCCTGCCATTGCGGATGTACGTATGGGAGCACGGCGGCCATACCTGGGTCGGCTACTTCGAGCCATCCGAGCTGCTGGATGGGATCAATCCACGCCTGGCCAAACCGGGCCAGATGATGGACAAGAAGTTCAAGGCAATCCTGACGGACGCGACCAGGTAACGGCAAACCAGGGGCGGGCTCGCGGCAGACACGGTCCGCCCCGCCTCCCCGCCTTCATCCCCGGAGGAAAATCATGACCGACACGCGATTGCGCAACCCGGGCGAGCTGCTGGCCACGCTCGTGGCGCTTGCGGCGGCCTCCGTATCCCCCCTGATCTTCGTGGCTGCTGCCGCGGGTTACTCGTCCATGCACGACCTCGGCATGCATGCCCTGATCCCGGCGCTTGCCGTCTGGTTCGCGATCGCCGTGCTCAGCCGGCCGATGGGCTGGAGCCGGCTCGGGCGCGGCCTGGCAATCGGGTTCCTCGCCGGGATCGCGGCTACTGTAGCGCTGGAAATCGTGCGCATCACGGGATTCCGCGCATTCGATTCCATGCCCGGATCCATGCCCGAGCTGATGGGCGTGCTGCTCACCAACCACTTCATGCTCGGGCCGGACCTGTGGTCGAACGTCGTCGGCTGGGCCGATCATTTCGCCAACGGCGTGGGCTTCGCTACCATCTTCGTACTGGTTTTCGGGCGGCCGCGCGCGTGGACGGCGATTCCCTACACGCTCGCCATCGCGGTAGTGTTCATGTCCAGCCCGGTGGTACGGGTGATGGGCGCGGGATATTTCGGCGCCAACTACGACCCCGGGTTCGTGGTGACGGTGCTGCTGGCGCATATCGCCTTCGCACTGGCCCTCGGAAACGTCGTCGCACGCGGACCGGCGCTACAGGGACCGATCTGGCGGCATTACCTCGTGCCGGCCCGGCAGGCGGGCACGGGGGTGGCATGATGGCCCGCCCGCGCGGCCGGCCCGCAATCGGAGGTATGAATGTCAGCGCGCATCATCGTGTTCGACGTCAACGAGACCCTGCTGGACCTCGCCGCGATGGACGACGCGTTCGAGGAGACCTTCGGCGACCGCCAGGCGCGCGGGCGCTGGTTCGCGCAGCTGCTCAGCCTGGCCATGACCAGCGCCATCGTGGGGCGCTACCGCAACTTTGCGGACCTCGGGCGCGCCGCGCTGCAGATGACCGCCGGCGCCACCGGGGTCAGCCTGACCGCCGAGCAGGAGCGCCGGATCGTGGAAGGCATGGGGCGGCTGCCGGCACACGCGGACGTGGTCCCGGCACTGAAGCGGCTGCGCGCGGCCGGCCTGCAGCTGGTGGCGCTCACCAACTCGGCGCCGTCCGTGGCGCAGGCGCAGATCCGCCACGCGGGGCTCACCGGCTACATCGAGCAGGTCTTCTCGGTGGACGCCGCCGGCCGTTACAAGCCGGCGCCCGAGCCCTACCGGCACGCCGCTCACGCGCTCGGGGTGGACACCGCGGACATGCGCATGGTCGCCGCCCACGTCTGGGACATCGAGGGCGCCATGGCGGCGGGCTGCGCCGGGGCCTACGTGCGCCGGTCCGGGACCCCGTTCAACCCGCTGGCTCCGCAGCCGGACGTCATCGCGCCGGATCTCGAGAGCGCCGCCGAACGGATCGTCGAGATCGAGACCGGCAGGGAGCCGTGACGCGGGGGTCGTCGGTCCGGTTGTGGCATGGCAGTTGGCCGGCGATCGCTTTCATCGGGCGGCTGCCCGGCCTATCGTCAAGGTCGCGCCGTCCCCGACCGCGCGCCTGCCCGGAGTATACCGGCGGAGGACGGGTCAGGTGAGCAGGGAAACGGACGGTCGGGAATCACCGGCCGGGAGTGTCGATCCATGAGTGCAACCGAGCAGTCACTGCCGCGGCTGGATCCGCGGAAATTCCGCGACCCGGCACGCACGGCGGCGGGCGAGCCCCGGGCCCGGGTGGCGCTGCGGTCGCTCGACACGCTCTGGTTCAACACCGGCACCCTGTGCAACCTCGCCTGCCAGGGCTGCTACATCGAGTCGTCTCCGCGCAACGACGCGCTCGTCTATCTCCGCGCCGACGAGGTGGCCGCCTATCTCGACGAGATCGAGCGGGGTAGCCTGCTCACCCGCCTGATCGGCTTCACCGGTGGCGAGCCGTTCATGAACCCGGGGCTGCCGGCGATGCTCGAGGATGCCCTCGCTCGCGGCTTCGAGATCCTGGTTCTGACCAACGCCATGAAGCCCATGGCCAAGTGCCGGGCGGAGCTGGAACGGCTGCGCGGGCGTTACGGTTCGCGCCTGACCCTGCGGGTGTCGGTGGACCACTACACCCGGGCGCTGCACGAGGCGGAGCGGGGCCGGCGCAGCTGGCGGCCCACGATCGACGGCCTGCAGTGGCTCGCCGGGCGGGGCTTCCGGGTCACGGTCGCCGGGCGCCTGTTCTCCGGCGAGGACGAACCGCAGGTGCGCGAGGGTTTTGGCCGCCTGTTCCGGTCCCTGGGGCTGGACCTTGACGCGTCGAGTCCCGAAGACCTCGTGCTGTTCCCGGAGATGGACACGCGCGTGGACGTGCCGGAGATCACCACCGCGTGCTGGAGCCTGCTGGGCAAGTCCCCGGAGCAGGTGATGTGCGCTTCCTCGCGCATGGTGGTCAAGCGCAAGGGGGCCGATCATCCGGTCGTCGTGTCCTGCACCCTGCTGCCCTATGACCGGCAGTTCGAGCTGGGACGCACGCTGGCCGAGGCCGCCGGCGAGGTACCGCTCAACCACCCGCACTGCGCGAAGTTCTGCGTGCTGGGCGGCGCGAGCTGCAGCAGCTGATGGACGCGAAGCGACCTGCCCGTGGCTAGCCGCGATCCGACCCAGATCGGGCGCGCGCTGGACGGCCTCGGCTGGCGCCCCGTGCATACCCGGCTCACGCTCGCGCTCGGCATCGGCTGGATGCTGGACGCCTTCGAGGTGAACATCATCGGCAACGTGCTGGGGCTGCTCAAGCATCTCTGGCACATCACTTCGGGACAGGCATCACTGCTGGTGTCGGTGTGGCTCATCGGGATCATGCTCGGGGCCGTGCTGTTCGGCTACTTCGCGGACCGCTACGGCCGCCGGCGCCTGTTCGTCGCCACCCTGCTGCTGTACTCGGCCTTCACGGTGATCTCCGCACTCTCCCCGGGCTATTACTGGTTCCTCGCCTTCCGCTTCCTCACTGCCATCGGCGTCGGCGCCGAGTATTCGGCGGTCAACGCGGCCATCGGCGAGTTGATCCCGGCCCGCTTCCGGGGCCGCGCCAACGCCCTGGTGATGGCCTTCTGGCCGCTCGGCGCGATCGGCGCGGGCTTGGTCGCGTTGTATTTCATCCATCTGCTGCCGGCCTCGATCGGCTGGCGTTGTGCGTTCGCCCTGGGCGCGGTAATGGCTCTGTTCACCCTCTGGGCACGCCGGGTTCTCCCCGAGTCGCCGCGCTGGCTGGCACGGCGCGGACGCCACGCCGAAGCGCACGCGATTTCGCGCCGGATCGCCGGGGACGTACGGCACTTCGCGGCAGCGACCTCGGCCGGCGATCCGGGAGCCGGTTTCCTGCCCCGGTTCGGCGCCCTCGTTCGCCGGCATCCGGGCAGGCTGGCACTGGGCTGCGCGCTCGACTTCTCCGAGGCTTCCGGCTACTACGGCCTGTTCGCGCTGCTGCCGCTGGTGGTGCTGCCCCGGCTGCACATTCCGGACGCCGAGACGCCCTGGTTCTTCGTCGTCGGCAACCTGGGCGCGCTGGCCGGCGGCGCCGTGGCGGCCTTTGCCCTCGACCGCATCGGCCGCAAGCGCACGGTTACGGCGTTCTACACTCTCGCCGCGCTGTCGATGCTGTACATGGGCGCGGCCACGGTGGCCGGGCGCCCTGCGGGCGTGCTGGGCGCCTTCGTCCTGGCGAACCTGTGCGCCAGCGGCAGCTGGATCGCCGCCTATCCCACCTTTGCCGAGATCTTCCCCACCGACCTGCGGGCCACGGGCATCGGTGCCTCGGTCGCGTTCGGCCGCATCGGCGCGGCGATCGCCCCGCCGGCGCTGGTGGCGCTATCGTCCAGCCTCTCGGTGCGGGCCGCCTTCGGCGTGCTGGCCGCGTTCTGGATGCTGGGCGTCCTGGCGATGCTGCCCTGGTCACTGCGTGGTCCGGAAGGGCGCGGCCGCAGCCTCGAGTCGCTGGCGACGGACGGCTGAGGCGCCGGGGCGAGGCCTAAAAAGCAGTTATATAAAAATAAGAACTTATTCTTTTTAAGCCTGTATCGGGAGCGCTACGCTGCCTGTCGGTCAAACCTCCCGACGCCGTTGGACCGGACGCAGCGTGAGCCCATGAACCCGACACCCCTGACCGACCAGGCGAGCCCCCTGGACCGCCAGCAGGCGGAGCGGCTGAGCCGCCTCGTCGAAGCCCTGTCTCCCGGGCAGGCAAGCTGGGTCAGCGGCTACCTCGCGGGGCTGGCCGCCGCCGGGCAACCGGCCGCGCCGGCTGCCGCCGGCCCGGACGCCGGCGCGCGGATCACCATCCTGTACGGCTCCGAGACCGGCAACGCCGAGGCCATCGCCGAGCGGGCGCGGGTGCGCGCCGTCGAGCGCGGACTGCAGGCACGCGCGGTCGACATGGCGGACTACAAGCCGCGCGAGCTCCGGCAGGAGCGGCTGGTGATGATCGTCACCGCTACCCACGGCGAGGGCGAGCCACCCGATCCGGCCGAGGGCTTCCACGAGTTCGTCCACGGCCGCAAGGCGCCGAAGCTCGAAGGCACCCGCTTCGCGGTGCTGGCGCTGGGGGATTCCAGCTACGAGCACTTCTGCCGGACCGGCCGCGAGTTCGACCAGCGGCTGGCCGCCCTGGGCGCCGAGCGCATCCACGAGCGCGTCGACTGTGACGTGGACTTCGAGGAGGGGGCGGAGCGGTGGATCGAGCGGGCCCTGGACGCCTTCGCCCGCCACGCCGAACCCGCGCCCAGCAACGTGGTGGCCTTCACCGGAAGCGGTGAACGCCAGGGGACGGTCCACGACCGCAAGAACCCCTTCCACGCGGAAGTGCTCGAGAACCTGGTGCTCAATGGCCGGGGCTCGGACAAGGAGACCCGCCACATCGAGCTCTCCCTGGAAGGCTCGGGGCTCACGTTCGAGCCGGGCGACGTGCTCTGCATGGTCGCGCAGAACCGCCCGGAGACGGTCGCGGAGCTGATCGGGACGCTGGGGCTTTCCGGGGAGGAGACCGTCGCCGGACCACGCGGCGAGGTCACGCTGGCCGAGGCGCTGACCCACGATTACGAGATCACCACCCTGACACCGCCCTTCCTCGAGGCCTGGGCGCAGGCTTCCGGGGCGGAGGCGCTGCAGGCGCTGACCGGCGAAGGCAGGCGTCGCGAGATGCTCGAGTTCGCGCACGGACGTCACGTCGTCGACGTCGTCGGCCAGTTCCCCGTCACGGGCCTGACCGCACAGCAGTTCGTGGACATGCTGCGGCGACTGCAGCCGCGCGAGTACTCGATCGCCTCCAGCCACAACGCCAATCCCGACGAGGTGCACCTGACCGTGGCCGCGGTGCGCTACCACAGCCACGGCCGCGACCGCCACGGGGTGGCGTCCACCTGGCTGGCGGACAGCGTCTCCGAGGGCGACACCGTCCCGGTCTACGTGCAGCGCAACAAGCATTTCCGGCTCCCGTCCGACCCCTCCACGCCGGTGATCATGATCGGTCCCGGCACCGGCGTGGCGCCGTTCCGGGCCTTCGTCGAGGAGCGCGAATGCCGGGGCGCCGGCGGGCGCAACTGGCTGTTCTTCGGGGACCGCCGCTTCCGCACCGACTTCCTGTACCAGACGGAGTGGCAGAGGTGGCTCCGCGACGGGGTGCTCGACCGCCTGGACGTGGCGTTCTCCCGCGACGGCCGCGACAAGGTCTACGTGCAGGACCGCATGCGCGAGAATGCCGCGGAGCTCTATGCCTGGCTGCAGGACGGGGCGCACGTCTACGTCTGCGGCGATGCCGAGCGCATGGCGCCGGACGTGCACCGGGCGCTGATCGAGATCGTCGCCGGTGAGGGCGGGCTGGGCGAGGAGCAGGCGACCGACTACGTCAAGGGCCTGCAGCGCGACAGGCGCTACCAGCGCGACGTGTACTGACAGCGCGAGAGGTTTCCATCGATGGCATCGGAGGACGACCGCAGCCGGGCCCTCGGCCGGCCGCTGGACGAGCTGCATCCCAACGAGCGCATCAAGGCCGGCAGCGACTACCTGCGCGGCACCATCGCCGAGGGGCTGGCAGACCGGATCTCCGGCTCGATCAGCGAGTCCGACAACCAGCTCACCAAGTTCCACGGCATCTACCAGCAGGACGACCGCGAGCTGCGCAGCGAGCGCCGGCGGCAGAAGCTGGAGCCGGCCTACCAGTTCATGGTCCGGGTGCGCCTGCCGGGGGGCGTGTGCACGCCGGAGCAGTGGCTCACGCTGGACGAGCTGGCCCGAACCCGCGCCAACGGCTCGCTGCGCCTGACCACGCGCCAGACGTTCCAGTTCCACGGCGTGCTCAAGCACGACCTGAAGGGCACGATCCGGGGCCTGCACGAGGCGCTGCTGGACACGCTCGCCGCCTGCGGCGACGACAACCGCGGCGTGATGTGCTCGGTCAACCCGCACCTGTCGTCGCTGCACGCCGCGGTGCACCCGCTGGCGAAGCGGGTCAGCGATCACCTGCTGCCGCGGACCGGCGCCTACCACGAGATCTGGCTGGACCGCGAGCGCGCAATCGACACCCGCGAAGAGGAGGAGCCCCTGTACGGGCGCACCTACCTGCCGCGCAAGTTCAAGATCGGCTTCGCCCTGCCCCCGGCCAACGACATCGACGTCTACAGCCAGGACCTGGGCTTCATCGGCATCGAGGAGCACGGCGCGCTGGCCGGCTTCGACGTCTGCGTCGGCGGCGGCATGGGGCGCACCGACAACGAGCCGGCCACCTATCCGCGCCTCGCCGACGTGATCGGCTTCTGCCGTCCCGACCGGGTAGTGCAGCTCGCCGAGACCGTGGTCACCATCCAGCGCGACTACGGCGACCGCGTCGACCGCAAGCGCGCGCGCATGAAGTACACCATCGACGACCGCGGTCTGGACTGGTTCCGGGCCGAGCTGGAGCGGCGCCTGGGCTGGTCCCTGGAGCCCGCGCGCGACTATGCCTTCGAGCACAACGGCGACCGCTATGGCTGGGTGGAAGGCGAGGACGGCCGCTGGCACTGCACGCTGTTCATCGAGAACGGCCGCGTGCGTGATCGCGAGGACTGCCAACTGATGACCGGCCTGCGCGAGATCGCGCGCGTGCACGAGGGCGAATTCCGGGTCACCGGCAACCAGAACCTGATCATCGCCGGGGTGAAGAGGGGCCAGCGCAGGCGCATCGAGAAGCTGATGGCCGGGTACGGCCTGGAGGACCCGGCCCACCACAGCGCGGTGCGGCGCAGCGCCATGGCCTGCGTGGCGCTGCCCACCTGCGGCCTGGCCATGGCCGAGAGCGAGCGCTACCTGCCGGACCTGCTGACGCGCATCGAGGGCATCATGGAACAAGCCGGCATCCCGGAGCAGCCCATCGTGATCCGCATGACCGGCTGCCCCAACGGCTGCGCCCGTCCCTACCTGGCCGAGATCGGCTTCTCCGGGCGCGCCCCGGGCAAGTACAACATGTACCTGGGCGGCGGTTTCCACGGCCAGCGTCTGAACAGGCCCTACCTGGACAACGTCGGCGAGGAGACGATCCTCGAGACACTCGGGCCGATGATCCACCGCTACGCCCGCGAGCGCCGCGAGGGCGAGCCCTTCGGCGATTTCGTGATCCGCGCCGGCTACGTGGCGGAGGTGAAGGCGGGGCGGGAGTTCAATGATCCGGCCTGATCAGGCTTCGCGGACGAATGACTCCAGGTAGCCGGTGCTGGCCCGGTAGGCCTGCTCGCGGTAGAAGTCGGAGATGCAGCCCTCCTCGAACACCCCGATCGAGAACACCGAGGTGTTGAGCACCACTGCGACCTGCAGCGGATCGTGGCCCGCGATCGGGGACACGCGCCACTTCTCGCCCAGGATCTCGCGGGCGGCCTCGGCGAAGCGCCGGTCGTAGTCCTTGTCGATCACCCGCAGCTCCTGCGCGCTGCCGCTGCCCAGCAGCAGCGCTCGCGCCACCGGGCGGTCGTTGTAGAACTCCACGGCACGCCGGATCAGGCACGCGTTGACCTCCCGCCAGGTGGGCGCCTCGCGCGCACCGCGATCCTCGCGCAACGCCTGCAGCAGCTCGTCCAGGAAGCGCCGCCCCAGGTCGTTGTAGATGGCGAATACCGACGGGAAGAACTGGTAGATCGACGAGCGGCTCACCCCGGCGCGCGCGGCGATCCGCGCCATGGTGATCTGCTCGATGGGCATCCGCTCCACCAGGGCGGCGGCCGCGTCCAGGATCAGCTCCACGCGCTCGCGGCTGCGCGCCTGGGCAGGTGTGCGTGCCCTGGAGAGATGCTGGCTGTCCGTGCTCCGTTCCCGGCCGCGACGCGGCAGACGCGTGACGCTCATCGAACGATCGCTCCCTTGTCCATGACTGGCAAAATCACCCCTTGCCCGTGAATATGACACGTGTCATATTTCGGCACAACGAGGTTTCGAACATAAGCCGGCGCCCGTGACCGCCGGCAGGCATTGCTGGAGGAGACCATCATGGCAGCTTTGACGAGCGGCTTGAAGCGGCTGGACGAGAGCGACGACCGCATGATCGGGGAAGCCGTCGCCTGCGCCCACATCCCGTCCCTGCTGGCGGCGATCGTGCAGCTCACCGGCGATGACGGCCTGCTGGACGAGGTGCCGACGCCCGTCTACGACTTCTTCGGCGGTGACGGCCAGGGCAACATCCCGGCCGAGGCACAGGACAAGGTGCGCGCCCGGGCGGTGGAAGTTCTCAAGGACTGGCGCGACGGCAAACGGGAGCCGCAGGAGGTGCCCGAGGAGACGGTGCGCAAGCTGATGCACTTCGTCGCCGGCGCCGAGATTCCCGAGCGCTACATTCCGTTCCTGCTGCAGGAGCTCGGCATCGACGGACGCCCGCCGCGCGCAAGCGCCCCGACCATCGAGGTCCCGGAGGACCGCAAGCAGGCCTTCCGGGTGTTGATCATCGGCGCCGGCATGTCGGGCATCCTGGCCGCGATCGAGCTTCAGCAGGCCGGCATCCCCTACGTCATCGTCGACAAGAACTCCGACTTCGGCGGCACCTGGCTGGAGAACTCCTACCCCGGCTGCCGGGTGGACGTGCAGAACCACCTGTACTGCTACTCGATCGAAGGCAAGCAGTCCTGGGAGCAGTACTTCTCCGACCGTGACGTGCTCTACAACTACTTCCGGGACGTCGCCGAGAAGTACGGCCTGCGCAAGGACACCCGCTTCGGCACCGCGGTCGAGGAGGCGAACTGGGACGAGGACTCCGACACCTGGTCGGTGCGCGTGCGCGCGCCGGACGGCAAGACGGAGACGATCACCGCCAATGCCGTGATCAGCGCCGTGGGCCAGCTCAACACCCCCCGCTACCCGGACATCGAGGGCGTGGGCAGCTTTGGGGGGCCGGCCTTCCACTCGGCGCGCTGGGACCACGACGTGGACCTGGCCGGCAAGCGCGTGGCGGTAATCGGCACCGGCGCCAGCGCCTTCCAGTTCGTGCCGGAGATCGCGCCGCAGACCGCCGAGACCTTCGTCTTCCAGCGCACGCCGCCGTGGCTCGGCCCCACGCCCGAGTACCACGACAAGGTGCCTGAGGGTAAGAAGTGGCTGCTCGAGCACATGCCGGCCTACGAGACCTGGTACCGCTTCTACCTGTTCTGGCTGATGACCGACGGCATCCTCGACGCGGTCGAGCGCGACCCGGACTGGGATGGCGACGGCCGCTCCGTGAGCGAGCTCAACGAGGAGCTGCGGGCCGCGCTGGCCGAGTACATGGCGGCCCAGGCGGGCGACGACCAGGAGCTGGCGGACAAGATCATTCCCCGCTACCCGCCCGGCGGCAAGCGCATGCTGCGCGACAACGGCGTGTGGATCGCCGCACTCAAGCGCGACAACGTGCACCTGACCGACACGCCCATCCGCTGCATCACTCCGACCGGGGTCGAGCTCGAGGACGGCACCCGGATCGACGTCGACGTGCTGATCTACGGCACCGGCTTCCAGGCCAGCAACTTCCTGTCCAGCTTCAGGGTGCGCGGACGGGACGGCGTGGAGCTGCACGAGAAGTGGCAGGGCGACCCGCGCGCCTACCTGGGCATGACCGTCCCGGGCTTCCCCAACCTGTTCTGCCTGTACGGGCCGAACACCAACATCGTGGTCAACGGCAGCATCATCTTCTTCACCGAATGCAGCATGCACTACGTCATGGGCTGCCTGAAGCTGCTGCTGGAGAACGGCTACGCTGACCTGGAGTGCCGCCAGGACGTGCACGACCAGTACAACCGCAAGGTGGACGAGGCCAACGCGAAGATGGCCTGGGGCGCACCGCAGGTCTCGAGCTGGTACAAGAACGCCAGGGGCCGTGTCACCCAGAACTGGCCGTACCGCCTGGTCGACTACTGGAACGCCACCCGCGAGCCCGACCCCGACGACTTCGTACTCGAATGACCACCAGCGGGCCGGGACGCCGGTCCCGGCCCGGCCTTGGCCCGCCACGCCGGGACGCAGCGAAGCGGACCCCGGCAACGCCGGATACTTGCCCCGAACGCTCCGCCGTCCTGCCCGCTTCCGCCGAAGCCGCCCCTGACAGGCCTCCACGCCGTCGTGAAAGCGTGGTCAGTTCTCACATCGCAACACCCAATGCCGTTTTCTGTTCGACGCTGCTCAGCTTCATGCAACGCTCACCAAAGTGCCCAGCGATCAAGTTTCATCATGCAAGCGCCGGTTCGACAGACACGGACAATGTTGGAATGTGAGAACTGACCCCTCGCCTTCTCGCCTTTGATTCCAACCCCGAAAGTCACGCTCTAAGGACGGAGCCACGCCACGCGCCGACCGCCACGCCCTGCCCGGCCATCTCTGGCACATCACCCACCGCTGCCATCGGCGCCAGTTCCTGCTCCGCTTCGCCGGGGACCGGCACCGCGCGATCAGGCGGTCGCGCAGCCGCAACCGGCCCCCGAGGCGATGGCGGCATGGAGTCGCCGGAACTCGTCCGCGATGGCGCGGCCGAACAGCGGGTCGTCTGGCCGGTGCCGGCGCAGGCTTCGCCAGGCGGTGGCCGGGATCTCCTGCAACGCGGCCGGGAGGAGCAGCCCCTCCTCGAGGTGCATGTGCCGGCGGTAGCGGGTCACGTACGCCCAGGCACGCCTGGCCAGCAGGCGGCGCGGCACGATCATGCCACAGGAAACCCCCTGTACCAGTTCCAGCAGCCCGCGCCCGTCCGTGGCAATCCGGCGATGCATGCAGTGCAGCCGGTCGACCGTCGGCCCGAGATCGGGGCGACGGTCACGCAGCAGCGCGTAGAGCTCGTCCTCGACGGGGTGATGGAAACGGTCGGGGTAGTTGGTCAGGTAGTGCAGCACGTCGAGCACGAGAGCGTACTCGGGCGCGGCGTCTTCCGCCGGCGTCACCAGCGTGCCTTGCAGCAGCTCGAGCAGCCTGGCGAAGTTCCCGTGCTCGGTCTTCCAGAGCGGGATGGGGTTTGTCATGGTGGCCTCCCGTCAGCCGTGGGCGTTTCGCACGTTGCCATGCATGCAGCAATAAGCTGTATTTTACATACTAGTTTATGATCACCACGCAGGCAAGCGATGGGATCGGTCGCGAACCAGGGGTTGCCCGGGAGACCGTCGCACTTCCCTTCCCTGACGGGACGGCTCCGGCGGCCGGCGTCAGCCGCCGGCGGCCGCCGTTTCGGCGCTCTGGAAACCGGCCACGAGCTTGTCGAAGAGGAGGCCGTAGGCAAGCATCAGCGGGATCGAAACGACGGCATCCGCGGCCATCAGGCCCTGCCAGAAGAACACGTCCCCGCGGATCAGCTCCGTCGGCACCCCGAAGCTGATCGTCATCGCGGACGAGGACGTGACGAAGGTGGCCGCGTAGATGTAGTCGCTGAGCTGCAGGGAGAACGCGAACACCACGCAGGCGGCGATTCCCGGGAGCGTCAGCGGCAGCACGATCCGCAGGAAGGCCCCGAACCGGCTGCGCCCGTCGATCATCGCCGCCTCGTCCAGCTCCCGCGGGACCGACCGGAAGAAACCGAGCAGCAGCCAGGTGCAGAACGGCACGGTGATGGTCGGGTACACGATCGCCAGTCCCCAGATGGTGTTGGCCAGTCCCAGGAAGGTCACCAGCTGGTACATGGGCAGGAACAGCAGGCTGGGCGGGATCAGGTACACCAGGAACAGCACCATCCCGGAACGCTCCCCCCAGCGCCCGGTGAGGCGCGCGAGCGCGTAGGCCGCGGGCACCGCCAGCAGGACCGTGATTCCGACCACGCAGCCTCCGATGATCGCGGAGTTCACCACGAAGGTCGGGAAATGCGTCTGGGTGAACAGGTAGATCGCGTGCGAGAGCGTCGGCCCCGGATGATACAGGAACGGGTTGTGGCCGGTGCTGTACAGGTCCGAGCTCTTCTTGAAGATGCTGATCACCATCCAGATGCCCGGGAAGATGGCGAACAGCGAGCACAGCAACAGCCCGAGGTAGAAGCTGCCTGTGCGGAGGATGCGTGCCATCGCGCGTCAGTCCTCCCGCGACCGATAGGCGAAGTGCAGGGCGAAGATCGCGACCGCCAGCAGCACCGGCAACAGGAACAGGGCGACCGCGGCGCCCGCCCCGAGATCGCCGCCGTTGATGCCCTGGAGGAACGCCCAGTACGGGAGCACCTGGGTGGAGTTGCCCGGCCCGCCGGAGGTGAGCAGGTTCACGATGGCCATGTCACCGAACACCAGCAGGCCGGTGAACAGCACGGCCACGATCAGCACCGGCGTCAGGGCCGGGATGGTGATCCGGAACAGCGTCCGGAACACCCCCGCGCCGTCGATCTCGGCCTGGTCGAAAAGCTCCTGCGGAATCGACAGGCGACCGGCGAGCACGATAATGACCGCCAGCGGCAGCATCCGCCACACGTTCAGGGCGATGATGGAGGCCAGCGCGAGCCCCGTCCGGCCCAGGTAGTAGAAATGCATCGCCGGCCCGAAGATTCCGCCGGGGCCCAGGACGTGGATCTGGCGAAATATCCAGTCCAGCGGACTGAACTGCGAGTCGAGCAGCCACAGCCAGGCGATCGCGGCCAGCGCGACAGGCATCGCCCAGGGCAGGATCAGCAGCGTCTGGACGAGGCGCTTGAAGCGGAACGGACGCGCCAGCAGCTCGACCTCGATGGTCGCGAGCACCAGCAGCAGCGCGAGCGTGACGAAGGTCACCAGCAGGCTGTTCTCCAGGCCGGTGACGAACTGTCGCTGGTGGATGACCTGGATGAAGTTCTGCAGCCCGACGAAGTGATGGATCGTGGGATTGCCGACCGTCGCGTTGCTGAAGCTGAGCAGCACCGCGAGGACGAAGGGGACGCCGATGAACGCCACGATGTAGACCACCGCCGGCCCCAGCATGACCCAGCCGAGGCGCCGGTCATGGTCGGCGACGGCCTCCCACAGGTGACGCGGGCCGCCCTTCATTGCCGTGCTCCCTGCCGGGTCCGGAACGTCATTCGACCAGGCGCTCGCTCTGCTTGTCGAAGTGCTTCACGTGCCGTCGCTCCGCGACGAACTCGTACCGCTCCCCGAGCGTCACGTTGTCTCCCAGATCCGGCGGGAGTCTCACCACCACGCGCCCGCCGTCCCCGTCCTCCTCGACGCCGTATGCCAGCCACTCCGAGCCCAGGAACTCCAGCTGTCCGACACGCAGTGCCAGGTCGATGCCGGCGTCGGTGAAATCTGCGCGATCCTTGAGCACGAGGTGCTCGGCGCGCACGCCCACGATCGTCTCGCCCCGCTCGATCAGGTTCATCGGCGGATTGCCGATGAAGCTCGCCACGAACAGGTCCGCCGGCCTGGCGTACAGCTCCTCCGGCGTGCCGACCTGGCGGATGCGGCCATCCTTCATCACGACGACCCGATCGCCGAGCCCGAGTGCTTCGAGCTGATCGTGCGTTACGTAGAGCGTGGTGATGCCGGTGCGCCGCTGGAGATCCCGCAGCTCCGCACGCGCCACGTTGCGGACCTGCGCATCGAGCGCGCTCAGGGGCTCGTCGAAGAGGAACAGCTCCGGATCGCGCACCAGCGCGCGGGCAAGGGCCACACGCTGGCTCTCCCCGCCGGAGAGCCGGGTGGTCCTGCGGTCCAGGAGATGATCGATGCGCAGCATCGACACCGCCCAGTCGATCCGCTCCTGCCACGTTTCCTTCGGAACCTTGCGGGACTTGAGCGGAAAGAGAATGTTCTCCCGCACCGTCATCTGCGGATAGAGCGCATGGCTCTGGAAGACCATCGCCACGTTGCGGTGTCTCGGCGGGATCCCGACCACGGACTCGCCATCGATGAGGATGTCCCCCGAGCTCGGCTGCTCGAGCCCGGCGACCATCCGCATGAGCGTGGTCTTCCCCGACCCGGAAGCACCGAGGAGGGCGAGAAGCTCGCCCTCCTCGAGTTCCAGGTCTATGCCGTCAACCGCATGAATCTTTCCATAGTGCTTGGTGACATTCCGTATTTCCAGGACGGCCATCTATCGCTCAGCCTTGTCAGCCTTGTTTGATCTTCGGGTAAGTCTAGCTTACTGGCCACCGAGCACATAGCCCCGCTTCCGCCATTTCGCGAAGATCTTCTTGATCTGCTCCGTGGTCTCCTTCACGGCCGCCTCCGGGGACTTCTTGCCCTGGGCCACCTCGGCCATCATGGCCGACAGCAGATGCTCGTGATACACCTCGCTGATGGCGGGATTGGCATAGCCGGGATAGCCGAGCCAGGCAGTCCACTTCGGCGCGGTGCTCAGCACCTTGAGCTTGTTCGGGGGCTGGGAGCCGAATGGATCGTGGTCCAGCCAGCCGCCCTTCTCCGTCAACTGCGGCACCTGGCTCGGGAACGCCGGGAAGTTGTACAGCTTGCTGTTGTAGGTGGCGTTGCTGTAGTTCGCCTCCAGGTCCAGCATGAACTTCTCGGCCGCCTTCTTGGTTTCCTTGTTGGTCACGTACTTCGGCATCACGTAGATGAAGTACACGTGGGCGGTCTGGTGGACCTGGCCGCCAGGCCCCTTGAGCCCCGGGCGGAAGCCCGTATCGTTGGCGACGTCCGGATGCACGTCCTGCGCGCTGCGGAAGAACGAGATCGAGTTCTGGATGTACGACGCCTGGCCGGCGATGTACACCTGGTTGTTGGAAGCGGCGTTCCAGGTGAACACCTCGGGCGTCTGCGCGTTCTTGTGCAGCTCCTTGACGAACTTCACCGCCTTGAGCACCTGCGGCGAGTCGAACACGACCTGGCCCTTTTTGTTCTGGATCGAGCCGCCGAACGACCAGATCACGCTGCGGGCGAAGTATTCCGCGTCGATCTCCGGCGCCATGCCGCCGCCGGACGGGATGCCGTGCTTCTTGTAGATCGCGGTGGCGCCCTTGAGCAGGTCGTCATAGGTGACGGGACCGTTCGGATAGCCGGCATCCTTCCACAGCGAGACCCGGTAGTCGCCGGGGTCGGGCACCCAGCCGTGGCAGAAGCCGTACCACTCCTTCTTGATCGGCAGGTAGCTCGAGTGCTTGCACACCGAAGTGCGCTTCCCGAACGCCTTCGCGGCAGCCCTGTTCACCTTGTTCAGGGGCTGCAGCCCCTCGATGAATGCCGAGGGCGGCGCGAGCATCTCGAACAGCGTGGAGCCCTTCTTCGCGGCAATAGCGGACGAGAGCGAGGACGCGAGGTCGGCCAGGTTGATGTGGTTGACCGTCACGTCGACGTTGTTCGCCTTGCCCCATTCCTGCGCGTACTTGTCGAACCACTTGTCGTACATCGGCACGAAGTGGCTCCACTGGGTGATCTCCAGCTTCGTTCCGTCCGGGAATTTCTTGGGGAACGTCATCGAGCCGAATTTGGCCGGATAAGTGATCGACGAAGGCTGGGGTCCCTCCTGCGCCGCCGGCGCCGGTCCCGCCATCACCAGCAGGACCGCGGCGACCGCCGCCGCGGCGAGCCCCCCCGTACGAGTTGCGAAACGCGTGTTCATGATCGTCTCCGATGCCAGTCTATTTATCCTGCGGGCCCGGGCGGGCCCGCGCTGTTATCAGGGTCGACCGCGCCGGCGGCGGTCACGCGGTCAGCGCGCTCCCGCCGCCGGCCCGGTGCCGGCCCGGTCAGAAGTGGTAGATCCCGCCGACCGAGACCTGGTTGCCCACGTTGGTCTGGCGACCGGTTGGGCTGGTCGCTTCCCTCAGGACCCCGTGCATCCACTCGACGCCGAAGCCGATCGGGCCGTCCGTGTAGACCAGGTCGACGGCCCCCTGCTGGCCCTTGACTCTTCCAGTGCCCAGCTGGCTTACGACGTCACTCGTGTTCGGCTTGTCGATGGCGTAGCTGGCGTACACGCCCCAGTGCGGCATGAAGCTGTAGCCGCCCTGGACGTAGCCGCCGTTGTCCTTGATGTCGCCGAACTGGGTCATGCTGCCGAAGAGCTGGCCGATGGCCTTGCCCGAGTAGACGGCGCCGACCAGCGACCAGGGGCCGGGGTGCCAGGCCGTGCCAAGCTCCGCCGCCCAGGACGTGATCGTGTTCGAGGGCCCGCTCCCGGTGACCCCCTGCAGGTTCTCGCTGCTGTAGTGACCCACCGCGTAGGCGTCCCAGCTTCCCTGGGCGACGTTGACACGGGCCTCGACCTGCGGGCGGAAGCCGACGTTCCCGGGGGTATTGAAGTCGTTACTCGAGCCCGGACCGGTCCAGTTTCCGCTGAACACCCCCACGTCCAGGCCCACCCTGGGCCCGGTCGACATGGACCGGCTCAGCGCCTGGTGCCAGACGACACCCGGATAGCGCCAGCCGATCATGCCTACGCCGAAGCCGAGCGGGAACGCGATGTGGGTCATCGACTTGGGCACGCTCTTGATCGGGAAGATCAGGTCCCACTGCTGGCCGATCGTCACCGACGTGCGCCCGTCGGGGCTGGTCAGCTCGAAATACGCCTGGCGCAGCCGCGGCGTCTCCTGCGTCGAGCTGAACGCGCTGTCGCCATTGAACCCTCCGAAGAAGTCCGCCTCGAGGCGGCCGCTGGTGCTCCAGCCGTTGCTCAGGGCGGGACCCTCGATGGTCCACCACAGGCGCGTGTTGCGTGCGTCGACGCCGCTAAGGTTATGGCTGCTCCCGGTCGGGAGCTCGGCGTTCGCCCCGTTTCCGAAGTAGCCGAACTGCGAGTCCTGCCCGAACCAGGCGGCACTGATGAACCCGTGCATGTTTATGGTAACCGGGTCCTTCTTCGCCATCGCGTTGCCGCCGGCCGCCAGCGCGGCAGGTCCCCACAGAACCAGAGCGCTGGCGAGCACCAGACCAAACTTGAGCTTGTTCGTGTGCATGGTCATACCCCCTGCGTTGTTGGACACGAGCCGGCATTGCCGGCCCGGTCAACGGGCGGCACCCTGAACCGCCCGGGCTTTCCCGGAATCCCCTTTCTCCGTTCCGGCTAAGGGAAGTTTCCGTTCACCAGATCGCCCCGGTTGCCGAAGCTTCCGGCAGCGCTGGCTTCGCTCGGCATCAGTTACTGGTAGCGTCATCTCATCGACATCCCCTCCAGACGGCCTTCTTGCTGTTGTCCTCGACCACGTGTCGCGAAGCCTTCCCTGCGAGTCGGAGCGGGCGCTGCCTCGGTTTTCCATTGCCCGGGACATCACGCTCCCGATCCGCCCGGCGGCGCACGCGGGCCCCGGCGCGGATTTCCCGCGCCGGGGCCCCTGTGCTACCTGCCGAGCAGATCCCGGATCTTCTCCACCACGTCCGGGTCGGCCAGGGTCGAGACGTCGCCCGGGTCCTCCTTCTTGGAGATCGCGGCCAGCACCCGCCGCATGATCTTCCCGGAACGCGTCTTGGGCATGTCGGGCACCACGTGCACCGCCCGGGGCCGGGCGATGGGCCCGATCTCGGAGATGATGGCCTGCACCACCTTCTCGCCGATCTCCGGCGCCTCACCGACCTCCGGCCGCAGCGATACGTAGACCTCCGGCAGCATGCCCTTGACCGAGTCCGGCACCGCCACCGCCGCGGCCTCGGCGACCTCGTCGACGGTCAGCACCGCCGATTCGATCTCCTTGGTCCCCAGCCGGTGACCGGCGACGTTGATGACGTCGTCGATGCGACCCAGGATGCGGTAGTAGCCGTCCTTCGCCAGCATCGCGCCGTCGCCGGCGAAGTACGGCCAGTCACGCCAGTCCTTGCTGTTCTTGTCCTTGCAGAACCGCTCGTAGTAGGTCTGGACGAAACGGTCCGGATCGCCCCAGATGGTCTGCATGATCCCGGGCCAGGGGTTGCGGATGCAGATGTAGCCCGCTCCCTGGCCGGCACCGAGCTCGTTGCCGTCGTCGTCGTAGATGACGGGGTGGATCCCCGGCAGGGCGGGGCCGGCGCTGCCCGGCTTCATGTCGTGGAGGCCCGGCACGGTGCTGCACAGGAAGCCCCCGGTCTCCGTCTGCCACCAGGTGTCGACGATCACGGCCTCGCCCTTGCCCACGACCCGGTGATACCACCGCCAGACCTCCGGCTCGATGGGCTCGCCCACCGTGGTCATGTGCTTGAAGTGGAAGTCGTACTTGCCGGGTTCGTCGGGACCGACCTTGCGCAGTGCCCGGACCGCCGTCGGCGAGGTGTGAAAGATGTTCACGCCCAGCTTTTCGGCGATCCGCCACGGCCGTCCCGCGTCCGGCACCGTCGGTGCGCCCTCGTAGAGCACCGAGGTGGCGGCCAGGGCGAGCGGCCCGTACACGATGTACGAGTGCCCGGTGATCCAGCCGATATCCGCCATGCACCAGTAGACGTCGTCCAGCTGGATGTCCTGGATGTATTTCGACGTCGCCGTGACGTAGGACAGGTAGCCGCCGATGCCGTGCTGGGCCCCCTTGGGCCGCCCGGTGGTACCGCTGGTGTACATCAGGAACAGCGGGTCCTCCGCCGGCAGCTGCACCGGATCCACGGTCTTGCCCTGGTAGTCGCGCAGCACCTCCTGGACCGTGTAGTCGCGGCCGTCGACCATCGGCGACTGGCTGGAATAACGATCGGCATAACGCCGCCAGACCAGCACCTTGTCGACCCTGACTCCGGCCTTCTCGGCGTACTCAACCGCCGTGTCCGCCTTGGGCTTGTGGTCGATCAGGCTTCCGCCGCGGTTGTAGGCGTCCATCGTGATCAGGACGTGGCTGCCAGAGTCCTCGACGCGTTCTCCGGCCGCCTTGCCGCTGAACCCGCTGAACACCTGCGAGTGGATGACACCGAGCCTGGCACAGGCCAGCATGGTGACCGGGAGCTCCGGAGTCATCGGCATGTGCAGCGTGACCCGGTCGCCGGCCTTGAGTCCGGCGAAGTCCTGCAGCATCGCCGCGACCTCGTTCACCCGCCGGTGCAGATCCCGATAGGTAATGTCCTCGATCGGCTCGTCTTCCGGCTCGGCCACGAAGTGGTAGGCGACCTTGTCGGCATGCTTGTCCAGGTGCCGATCGACGCAGTTGTAACACGCGTTGATCCGGCCGCCGACAAACCATCGCCAGAACGGCGGATTGCTGGAGTCGAGCACCGTGTCCCAGCGCTTGTACCAGTCCAGCATCTCCGCGTACTCGACGAAGCAGTCCGGGAAATGAGTGAGACTGAAACGATCGAAGATTCCCTTGTCGGTCAGGTTGGCCTGACGGATGAAGGATTGGGGCGGATGGACATACTCCTCCTCGTGCCAGTGAACCGCGATCCGGGATTCCGATGGATCCTGGGCGCTATTACTCGCCATGGCTATCGCCTCCTTATCCCTCGGGATGAATGAACCTCTGTCAGCGCACCGACTCGCTCGGGCCCGCGGCAGGTCCGGACGGCCCCTTCTTCATGGGCCCCACGGGGAGAACCGTACGCTCGAAGCAGTGGTTCGTGACCTCCGCGAAGCTGGTGTACATGGCCAGCCCCCCGCACAGGATGCCGACCCAGCCGCCGATCGCGGCGATAGTCGGCTGACCGGTGGCCCCGCCGACGCCGAGCAGGAAGAACGTGATCCACAAGGTGAGGAAGACCAGCCACAGGGCCCGATTCAGGCGGAACGTGCCGATCCACATGTACAGCGTGAAGAACCCCCACAGGATCAGGGCGACACCGATCGTCGGGCCCTGGGCGGAGAGATCGATCAGGCCGTTGCCCGAAAGCAGCAGCAGCAGCGCGAACCACCACCAGAACGCTCCGTAACTCGTGAACGCCACGACCCCGAAGGTATTGCCGGTACGGAACTCGAGTATCCCGGCGATCAACTGGATCAGCCCGCCGTAGGCGAGTGCCAGCGGAATCACCACGGCCTCGCCGCCCTGCGGCAGGATGTGGGCGTTGATCAGGCTCAGCAGAACCGTCGTAAGACCGAAGCCGACCAGACCGAGCGGTCCGGGATTGGCCAATGCATTGTTGTCTGCCATTTGTTTTCTCCTCCAGACTCGCACCGCGGGAACGGTGCGCCAGTCACGCTAGTCAAGACCTTTGGATGAAGTTTTGCGTTCCCGGCCGGTTTCCCGACCAATCCATCTCTGTTTCGTCTTCTTCCGGACTCCATGCGGCCCCATCCCGGACCGGGCTGCCCGCGAAAACAGGACGCAATCCGAATCCACGAGCCGCACGTGTGGCATCCGCACGCTCCGGCAGGTCCAGCATTTGCCACGGCAGCCGGGCTCCCTCCTGTGCAGAACCACGTAACCAGAATACAGTATAGAAGCTGATGCCGGACTTTGCCCGGAGGACTCTTCCGCCCCGGCAACAGCCAAGCATCGCGGGCACTTGCCTCGGGGCCCGGCACCCGGTCGGATCCCGGGAGTCCTGCCGTCTTTTGCTATCCTGCGCCTCATCGGACGGCATGTTCGCGGCAACCCTGACGGTGCCCCGGAAGGCGCGACTCCCGCCGTCGGGGAACGAAAGACAGCCGGGCCCGCGATTCTGCCCGCATCGCCCAGGCGCGCTCCGTTTTGTCCCCGCGGTGCGTTGTGCGCAATAATCCCGATCGCCGCGAGAACAACCCGGACGACGAGGACCCCATGCCCCGCCCCGAAGAAACCTACGCGATCACGATCGCCGGCCTCGACCGGCGCCTGCCCCTGGTACGGGTGCAACCCGGCCTGCGCATCGCCGTACTCAACATCCTGGGCGATACGCCACTGGTCGAGGCGGCGGCCCGGTCCCTGGCCGGCCGCGTGCCCCCGCGGGAATACGACGTGCTGGTCACCGCGGAAGCCAAGAGCATTCCCCTGGCACACGCGCTCTCGGTCGCCACCGGACAGCCCTATGTGGTGCTGCGCAAGAGCTACAAGACCTACATGGGGGATGCGCTCGTGGCCGAAACACGGTCGATCACCACGGGAGATCCGCAGACGCTGTACCTCGACGAGAAGGACCGCGACAGCGTGCGGAACCGGCGCGTGCTGCTGGTCGACGACGTCATCAGCACCGGATCGACGCTGCAGGGGATGCGTGAACTGATGGGGAAGGCGGGCGCACGGATCGCCGGCGAGGCGGCGATCCTCACCGAGGGCGATCCTGCCGAGTGGGACGGCATCGTCTCGCTCGGCCACCTGCCGCTGTTCCGGGACGACGACCCGGCGAGCGCCTGAACCGCAGGCCTCAGGGCTCCCCGGGCATCCCGCCCGACCCGTCCGGCGCCGCGGCTCCACGGGACGCGTAGTAACGCTGCTTGTCCTCGTACATGCGCCCGTCCGCGACCTGCAGCAGGTGCGCGCTTTCCACCTCGTCCGAGCTGGCCCAGCCCAGGCTCAGGCCGATCTCGAGCGACAGCGGAGTGCCGGCGGAGCTGCCGCAATCCACCGGGTCGGATCGGAACGTGCGCCGTATGCGCCCGGCCACCCGCGCGACCGCGGCGCTGTCGCACATGTGGCACAGGACCAGGAATTCGTCACCGCCCATGCGGATCAGTGCGTCCGAATCGCGGGTCGCGCGCCGCAAACGCTCCGCCACGCCGACCAGCACGCGATCCCCCACCGCGTGCCCGTAGGCGTCGTTGATCTCCTTGAAACCGTTGAGGTCGACGGCGATCAGCGAGAATTCCGTGCCGGCCGCACCCTCGCGGTTGCGCACGGCCTGCTCGAACTCCCGCGCGTAATAGCCCCGGTTGTAAAGCCCCGTGAGCGAATCGGTCTCCGCGATCCGGCGCAGCTCCCCGGTGAGCAGCGCACTCTGCAGGGCCGAGCCGACCTGGTCGGTGAACAGTCGCAGCGAGGTCTCGGCGTCGGCGTGGCGCGGGCAGCCCGCCACCAGCAGGAAGCCCTCCAGGGCCGACAAATGGGCGGACATCGAGAGGATCCGGCATCCGGCCCGCTCCGGGCTGACTGCCCCGGTGTCCCGCGGGGCGGCGGCCTCCCCCCTGAGCGCATCCAGCATCCGCGCGCGTTGGTCCTCGCTCACGCCCAGGAAGCTGCTGTGCCGGATCAGCCGTGAACGACCCGGCTGGCGCAACACGATGCCGAAGCCGCAATCCGGCATCAGCGCGTGGATCTGCTGCAGCGCCGTGCGCAGAAGCTCGTCGATCTCCATGCCGCCGTGCGTGGCAATGCCCATCTGGATCAGCGTCTCGAACAGGCGATTCTTTTCCCTGATCGCCTGCTGGGCCTCCCGCAGGGCCCCGACGAAACGATTCGTCGAATACATCGCGACCAGGAACGGCAACACGCTCATCGCCGCCCCGGCCAGTTCGACCCGCAGGGGGCCAAAGCCCAGGTAGTGGAAACCGTGGAACATCCCCCATCCCAGGGAGGCGATGACGGTCGCCGACAGTGCGGCGAGGACCTGGCGCAGGCCGCCGTAGGCCGCGTTTACCGTCATGCCGCCGGTGACGAACATGAGGCAGTACCAGATGACGTAACCGATCTCGTTGGCCAGCACCCCGAACAGGGCGACGTCCAGGATCGCGTTGATTCGCCCCGCCCGGCTCTTGTCGCGGGCAAGCAGCGCGTGCACGTAGGCAACGTGCGGCCAGAGCAGGTGGATCGTGCCCCACAGCCACCAGACGGAGGGGCTGTCGAACACCAGCCGCCCCAGAACCAGGGGCCAGACCATGCCATTGACGTAGAACACCACCAGACGGCCAAGGTAGGCGGTGTGCACGAAGCGCCGGACGGTCCCTTCCGGCCAGGCATCCGTCGCCGGCGCGAATGGTGCGTTGCGCCCCTCCGTCTGCGCCTCTGTGCTCATCGTCGGCCGTGTCCTTCCCGGCAACCCGGGCGCTGTTCCAGTATTTGCCTAACCCCGAAAGCGTTTCATGTCGGGGCCGGTGCCGTTGTGACAGCCGTCACAGTTCACCGCACGGCCCGGGGGCAGGGGCGCGATGTCTCGGCGTATACGGCGGGCCGGCGTAAGACTGCTGCGTGCTGCGACTTGCGAGATGCCTGTCTTATGCTTTTCCAGTCAAAGCGTTGCCCATTGCCGACAGCGTGTCAACGCGGGGCGATGTCGGGTCGCGGGCCCACCCGGCGGCGTGCGCTACCGGCCGACCGCGCCGATGTCCGCTTCCGTCGGGCGGCCGGCCCTGCTGAAATGGGGGGCATTGCGGAATCGGGCTGCCGGCCGCCGGCCGGGCGGGCACTGTCCGCGGCCCGTCCTGCCGGGACCCGGCGGGGACTTGCCGGAATGGCCAACATGTACACCGAAGGGGGAGCCGAGCATGACCACGACAGCCAACGGCCTCGCCAAGCTGGTGGAGGAGTGCGGCGAGCTGCAGCAGGTCGCGGGCAAAGCGCTGGTCCGCATGGGACGGGAGTCCGCGAGACCCGCCGGCTCGCTGCGGACACGCCTGGAAGAGGAGATGGCCGACATGCTGGCAGCCGCCGATTTCGTGGCCGAGACGCTGGCACTCGATCAGCAGGGCATCCGCACGCGCCGCGACGCCAAGCTGGACAAGTTCCGCCAGCGCCTCGCCGGAGAGCCGGGCTGACCGGGTCGCGTCAGGGGCGGTAGCTGAATGCGGTGGGACCCAGCTGCTCCCCGAGCAGCGGGTGCGCCAGCTCGATCCAGTCGCACAGGCGCGGCCGGGTCTCGCGGGGATCGATCAGGTCGTGCACCGAGAACGCGTCGGCCCGCGGGAACGGTGACTGCCGCTTTGCCAGCTGCTCCTCCAGCTCCCGCCGCTTCGCCTCGGGATCGGCCGCCGCCGCGATCTCCCGACGAAATGCCACCGCCACGCCGCCCTCGACCGGAAGCGCGCCGGTTTCCGCGGAGGGCCAGGCCAGTACGTAGGCATCCCGGCCGTAGTGCACGGCGCTGGCCAGGCCCATGCTCTTGCGCACGATCACCGACGCCCAGGGCACCGTGCACATGGCCGCGGCGAGGATCGCGGCCGCGCCGAAGCGCATGGTCCCGTCCCGCTCGGCCTGCGGGCCGATCATGAAGCCCGGCTCGTCCACGAAGCTGACGAGCGGCAGGTGGAACACCTGGCACAGCTCGATGAAACGCCGCACCTTGCGCGCCCCGTCGGCCGTCATGGCGCCCGCCAGGTAGCGGCAGTCGTTGGCCAGCACGCCCACCGGGACGCCGCCCAGCCGGGCGAAGCCGGTGATCTGGCTGCGCCCGTGGCCCCGGCCCATCTCGAAGAACGAATCGCGATCCAGCACGGAGCGCACGATGGCACGCATGTCGTAGACGCGCCGCCGGTTGGCCGGGACCGCCTCCGCCAGGAACTCCTCCTGCCGGTCCGCCGGATCCTCGCTCGCGGTCACCGGCGGCAGCTCCCAGACGTTGCGCGGCAGATAGCCGAGGAAGCGCCGGATGGCCGCGAACACCGCCCGCTCGTCCGCAACCACGTCGTCCACCACGCCGCTGCGCTCGTGCACGGCGGAACCGCCCAGCTCCTCCTTGCTGGTCTCGCGGCCCAGCGCCCGCTCGACCAGCGCCGGCCCGCCGATCAGCACCTGTGCGGTCTCCCGGGTCATCACGCAGTAATGCGAGGAGACCAGCCGCCCGGCGGGCATGCCGGCGGTGGCACCCAGGGCCGCGGCCGCGACCGGCACGCTCGCCAGCGTCTGCCCCACGGAGGCGAAGCGGTGCGCCTCGTAGACCGGCGAAGGGGGCGGGGTGGCGCCGCCCTTGCCGGCGCTGCCGGTGACGCTGCCGCCGGCCCCCTCGTGCAGCCGGATCAGCGGCACCCGGTACTTCTGCGCCACCTGCTCGGTGTAGACGCTCTTGCGCAGGCCGGCCACGTTGGGGGACCCCCCGGCCATGGTGAAGTCCTCGCCGCCGACCACGCAGGGCCGCCCGTCGATGCGCCCGAATCCGAGCACGTAGTTGCCCGGGGTGAACGACGTCATCCGGCCCTGTTCGTCCCGCTCCACGCCCCCCGCGATGGGGCCGACCTCGCGGAAGGATCCCGCATCCACCAGGGCGTCGATGCGCTCGCGCACGGTCAGGCGCCCCTTGCCGTGCTGGCGCTCCACGGCGTCGGAACCGCCCTGCTCCCCGGCCGCCTCCCGGCGCCGGTGGATCTCGGAGATGGCGTCTTCCCAGTCGTTGTCGCTCATGGGCTCCTCGCGGCTGGCGGACCAAGGCCGTACGTACTATCGCACGATCGACGCGGGCCTTGCAGGCGGCCGCGGCGTCTTGACCCGGGTCAAGGCACCCCCCCCGTCGCGCCGTTAGCGTAGTGGCCAAGCCGCCGAATCCCGGAGCGAGCGATGACGGAGATTATCAAGGCCTGGCGCTGCATCGGCTGCGGCCGGATCGAGTCGGAGCAGAACTGCCTGGGCATCTGCGAGGACCGGCGCGCGGAG
>DASQZJ010000057.1:0-37954 GCA_035638775.1 Gammaproteobacteria bacterium | reverse complement strand
TAGCCGGCCCGCTCCTGGAACACCTCCGCGCGGCGGGCGAGCTCCCGCTCGTCGGTGACCGAGCCCACCGAGATGTAGATCCGGCCGTTGATCACCCGGTGCTCGACGCCCAGTGCCGGCGGGATGGCGAACACCCGCGTGGTGTACGCGCCCATCGCGATGTAGGCGATTTCGGCCGTCACCATGTCGAACGCGGGCATCGGATCGGGGAAGTGCAGCGAATTGTAGAACCAGAACTTGCCGTCGTCTTCCGGCCGGACCCGGGTAAAGTACGGGTACATGCTCTCCGAGCCCTCGGTGCCCGCGACCGGCTTCACCTCCGACGGCAGGGGGAACGGGTGCGTCGTCGCTTTGCCCATGGCGCTGCTCTCCTCCAGCAATTCTCCGGCCCGCTCGCCCGACGCCATCCGGCCGTCCGGCCGGCAGGCGCTGTCGGACGCCGTTGTGCCCGGCCGGCATCCTCGGCGCCGCGCCGGTCAGTCGGGTCCTTGTTCGTATAAGCTCGGGCTGGGGGAAGTCTCCACGATCCGTGGCCGGGTGCCATTTCAATCAATATGCCACGATATCGGATTATTCTATAGATGCGCGTGCCGACCCGCCTGTCCCGGGGCCCCGCGGCCGGCCCCGGCGGTCCCCGTGCGCGCCGGTAGGTGTTCAACCGGCGTCGATGCCGCGCCTTCGCGCACGGTCCCTCCGGAGTGAGACGGTCAGGTCTCGTACGGCAGTCCGACGTATTGCTCCGCGAGCGCGGTCTGCGCGGCTTCGGAGCGGCACAGGTGATCGAACTCGTTCTCGCGGAGCTTGTCGTCGAAGCCGTCGCGCTCGGGGAACTCGTGCAGGAGCATGGTCAGCCACCAGGAGACGCGTTCGGCGGTCCAGACTCGCCGCAGGGCGGTGGCGGAATAGCCTTCCAGGTAAACGTCGTTGTTGCGGGTGTACTTTTCGACCAGCGCGCGGTGCAGGTAGAAGACGTCGGAAACAGCGAGGTTGAGCCCCTTCGCGCCCGTCGGTGGCACGATATGGCTGGCATCGCCGGCGAGCAACAGGTTCCCGTAGCGCATGGGCTCGCTGACGAAGCTGCGCAAGGGCGCCATGGACTTCTCCAGCGAGGGCCCCGTTGCCACCCTGTCGGCGAGCTCGCGCGGCAGCCGGGCCCTGAGCTCATCCCAGAAGCGCTCGTCCGACCAGTCCTCCGGCCGGGTGTCGGGGCCGCACTGGATGTAGTAGCGGCTCAGGTTGCTGCCACGCTGCGACGCCAGGGCGAAGCCCCGGGTGTGGCGGGCGTAGAGGATATTCTCCAGCGGCGGAGTCGGCGACAGGATTCCCAGCCACCCGAATGGGTATTCGCGCCGGAACTCGCGACGGTCCCGGGCCGGGATGCTCTGGCGGCAGATCCCGTGGAACCCGTCGCAGCCGGCCACGAAGTCACAGGCAAGCTCGTGGACGCGCCCCCGCCGCGTGTAGCGCACGCGCGGTCGCGTGCCCAGCACGTCGTCGATCACCGTGTCCTCGACCTCGTCGAGGATCTGCCCGCCGGCCCGCTCCCTCGCGGCGTAGAGCTCCTCGGTGATTGCGGTCTGGCCGAACGCCATCATCCGCTTGCCCGTCAGGCCGCGCGTGTCGATGAAGAAATCCGGACGCCCTTCCCACACGACCAGCGTGCCGTCGTGTCGCTGGCCCTCGCGCTCCATCCGCGCGTCCAGTCCCACCATCCGCAGCAACTGCACCGTGCCGTGCTCCAGCACTCCGGCACGGATCCGCCCGAGCACGTGGGCACGCGACTGCCGCTCCAGAACCACGCTGTCCACCCCGCTCATGTCCAGCATGTGGGACAGCAGCATCCCGGCAGGTCCACCCCCGATGATGGCTACCTGTGTTCGTTCCACGACTCCCCCGAGTGAGACCCGCCGGGTCCCGGGCAAAAGGAATGTAGAACTAATCAGAACGGTGCAGGCGCGTCAATAAACTGGATGTTGGTCCGCATTGCGGACCAACACGGTCCAGCCGGGCGTCCAAAGCGCCTGCCGGAGGAGAAATTTTCTCCTCCTTTGACGCCACCAGCCACGGATTTGATTGACTTTTTCGGCTCCATCCAAATAATGGACCGAATTCCACGTTCAGGATCGGCAATGTCTGCTTCGGGGCCGGAATCGAACGCGCAGCATCGCTCGACGGGGGTCCGCGCGCTGGCGCGCGGCCTTCGCGTGCTCGTCGCCGTCAACGAGACGGCACCCGCGACGGTCTCACGCGTCGTGAAGGCCACGGGCATCCCGAAGGCCACGGTGATCCGGCTTCTGGGCACCCTCCAGGAGGAGGGCTACCTGGGCCAGGATGGAGCGACCCAGGCATACCATCCGCTGGTGAAGGTGCGGCGCCTCGCGAGCGCCATGATGGTCGAGAGTCCATTCCTCGCCGAGGCCCGGCGGATCCTGAACGAGTTCGGGCAACAGGTGAAATGGCCGGGGGAAATCCTCCTCGCGGAATCCGACGCCATGGTCATCGCCACGACCAACCGCGATACCGCGCCCATCACATTGAAACAGTTCGAGCAGCGGCGCTTTCCGATGCTGGACTCGGCGTCCGGCGCAGCGTATCTCGCGGCATTGCCCGTGGACCCGCGGCGCCGCCTCGTGTCGCGGATCTGTTCGCTGGATCATGTCGGGACCGCCCAGGAAACCGCGGACCGTGCACTGAACGCCGCCGCGCGTGCGCAGGACCGGGGCTACGCGACGCGCACCTATCACGCGCCCATGGACGGCATGCAGGTGTTCGCCGTTCCGCTATTCGCCGGATCGGAGCCCGTCGGCGCCCTGGTCGTGGTGACCCTCTCGGCCGTGATGGACGAGACCACGTTCGTGGCGCGCCACCTGGACCAGATGAAAGCCACGGCCCGGCAGGCCGGGCAGCAGTACTCGATCGACCCGGCGGCGTAGAGCCGGGCCGGGCAGCAACCGTCACGGAGCAGGCATGTCGGAAATCAGCAGGGAAATCCAGGCGGACAAGGCGCTCGTGGCCGCCATCGACGGTACCTACCTGTTCGACGGACCGCGTTCCCGCCGCGGTTACGCCCTGAGCAAGATGTGCGCCTCCCTCGCCCGGCGCGAGAATCGGGAGGCCTTCAGTGCCGACGAGCGCGCCTACTGCCGCCGTCACGGCCTCGATGAGCGGACCACCGATCTCGTGCTCGCGCGGGACTGGCTCGACATGGTCCGCGCCGGTGGAAACATCTATTACCTGTTCAAGCTGGCCGCGGTGGATCACCTGTCGATGCAGCGCATGGGCGCCCAGCAGAACGGATTGACCATCGAGGATTTCCGCGCCCGCCTGAATTCCTTCCAGGAGTGCTAGGAGACCCCATGGCCGAGCTTGTCGGTGCAGTCACCACCAGTCACGTGCCGGCGATCGGCATGGCGATGGACACCCGAATTACGCAGGATCCCTACTGGAAGCCCCTCTTCGACGGCTACCTGCCGGCCAAGGAGCTGGTGCGCGAACTGGCCCCCGACATCACCATCGTGGTCTACAACGATCACGGGCTGGAGGTGTTCCTGGACCGCGTCCCGACGTTCGCCGTCGGGGCGGCGCCGCATTACCCGATCGGTGACGAAGGCTTCGGCCCGCGCCCGATCCCGCCCTTCACCGGGGATACGGACTTCAGCTGGCACCTGATCGAGCAGCTCGTGCACCGCGAGTTCGATGTCTCCATTTTCCAGGAGCTGGCGGTCGACCACGGTTTCAGCGTGCCGATGAGCATCTGCTTCGGCGGTCCCGCCGGCGAGATCGAGCAATGGCCCACCCGGGTGGTGCCGATCCTGGTCAACACGATCCTGTATCCGCTGCCGACCGCGGCGCGGTGCTACCGGCTCGGCCGCGCGATCCGCCAGGCGATCGATGACTACCCTGGCGCGGAGCGCGTGCTGATCATGGGAACCGGCGGCATGTCGCACCAGCTGCAGGGGGAACGCGCCGGCTTCATGCAGCCCGTCTTCGACCGGATGTTCCTGGACCGGATGGTCGATGATCCCCTCGCCCTGACCGGGATTTCCACCGGCACGTTCATCAAGGAAGCGGGCCACGAGGGTGCCGAACTGATCATGTGGCTGGTCGCGCGCGGCGCCATGAACGACCACGTCGAAGAGGTCTATCGGCATTTCCACGTCTCGGCCTCGATGACCGCGGCAGGACTCGCGTGCTACCGCAACCTCCAGGTTCCGCCGGTACGCTCGCACGTTCCTTGAGGCCGCCGCGGTCGAGAAGCACCCGCCCGGCGCCCGCCCACGGTACCGTGATCCGGCGCAGCTCCGCGGCCCGCCCCGGGGACGGCAGCCGGAGCCGCCCGGCCCGCGCGGCGAGGCCGACTCCGTCTACGGCGACACCTCTTCCAGCGGCCGCGCCCGGGTCTTCACGCCCAGGGTCGACACGATCCACGCCAGGAACAGGAACAGGCTGCAGAACACCAGCGCCTTGGTAACGTCCAGCTGGGGCAGCAGGGGAGCGATCAGCAGGATGCCGACGCCCCCGCCGATGTGCCCGATGCCGTCCGTCAGGCCGAAGCCGGTCGCCCGCGCCCGGTGCGGGAAATGCTCCGCGGTCCAGGCATACCCCAGCGGCACCCAGAGATTGAAGCCGAAGAAGATCACGGCGGCACCCAGCAGGCTGAGTGCCAGGAAATGCCCCGCGAGGCCCAAAATCAGGCTTCCGGCCAGCGTGATCAGCGCCGAGATGATGATCCACAGATGCCGGTCCAGCCGCTCGCCGTACCGGAACGCGAACAGCGCGCAGGCGATGAACCCGAACGTGCCGAAGGCGGTGATCAGGCCCGCCTCGGGCGGCGGATAGTTCAGCCCGGTCAGTATCGAAACCATCCCTTCCGCGTAGGCATAGATGGTCATGTACGCGAGGAACCACATGACCGCCAGCCAGATCGCGCGGAACAGGTAGACCTTGTTCGTGAGGATGTCGACGTACGGCACGGGGTGCGCCTTGAGCACCGTGCGCTCCGCCTGGATGTCCTCGTCGCGGACCTCGGGGAGATCGAGCTCGGCTCGCTGCTCCATGTCCGCGACCACGGCCGCGGCCTCCTCGATCTTGCCCCGCGAGACGAGCCAGCGCGGCGACTCCGGGATCTGGAAGCGCAGCGCCACCCCGACCACGCCCAGGGCCGCGCCGATCACGTACATGATCCGCCAGCCGATGTCGAAACCCGGCCCCGCCACGGCGAAGGGCAGCCCCAGGGGCCACGGGGTCGCCGGGGTGGTCAGCCACAGGGCGAGCCAGATGCCGAAGAACGCGCCGAAAGCCGAGAAGACCACGATCAGCGAGGTGTACTTGCCCCGCTGCGCGACCGGGGCGACCTCACCGATGTAGGTGTTGACGATGGCCAGGTCGGCGCCCACTCCCAGCCCCGTGAAGGCGCGTGCCCAGATGAAGAACCAGTAGCTCGTGGCGAACGCCGTGGCCAGCGAGCCGATCCCCGTCAGCAGCATGGTGACCAGCAGCATGTCGCGTCGCCCGAAGCGATCCGACAGCGGCGCGAGAACCAGTGCTCCCGCCACGTAGCCCACCAGGTTCAGCAGGATCGGCAAGCCGATGTACGAGGCCGCCGTCTTCGGCGTGCAGCCCGCCACGATCGAGGTGCATGTCTGGATGAACGACACGTTGACGTCGAACATGTCGTAGAACGTGAACAGGAAGCCGAGACCGATGATCCCGATGAACAGGCCGGGCAGGGCCCAGACCGAGATCCGGTCCAGGCGTGCGAGGACGCGCGCCGGCTCCGGCACATTGGTGGTACTCATTGCGCTCTCCTCCGGGTCGCCCGTAAGCCCTGCCAGGCGGAGCTTCGAGCGAGCGTTCTGCTTGTACTCGGCCGCGTTCGCCTTCTGTGGGGCGGGTGGGCCGTGACCCGCAGGAAATACTACGGAAGCGGAGAGAATTTTGCACGGATACCGCACACGGTGGCCGAGGATCGCCCGTCCGCCAGGGAAAGCCGGATACCCTTCCGGGTTCACGACGGTGCCGAACCACTCCTCCGGGTGCCGGGCGAACGTCCGCCCGTGGCGGTCCGACGGCATTGCGGGCGCATGGCAGCACCCGCTCGCGGCGATGAGCGAACGACCGGAGCCGGGTACCCGGCGCTGCCCGCTCCGACGAACGTGACGGACAGATCGAGTCCGGCCGTAGCGTCCCGGATCGGGCGGATCGCCGGGCCGCCGCCCTCTCAGGCCGGGTCGAACATCTTGCCGGGGTTGAGAATGCCGTTGGGGTCGAGGACCGTCTTCAGCGCGCGCATCAGCCCGATCTCGACCTCGCTTCGGGCCAGCGGCAGATGCGGCTTCTTCGCCAGGCCGATGCCGTGCTCGGCCGAGATCGATCCCCCGAGGCCCTCCAGCTGGCCGTACACGATCCGCTCCACCCGTTCCTGCAAACCGGCATCGCGCTCGCCCGGGGCGATCGAAAGGTGCAGGTTGCCGTCCCCCAGGTGCCCGAAGACGAAACAGCGGTTCTGCGGGCAGGCCGCGTCCAGCGCGGCGCGTACCCCGTCGAGATACGCCGGCATGTCCCGGATGGGCAGGCTCACGTCGAACAGGAAGATCGGGTCGAACCGCAGCAGGACCTCCACGTCCTCCCGGATCGCCCACATGGCATCGCGCTCGGCGGCAGACTTGGCGATCACGGCGTCCTCGATCAGGCCCTGCTCGAGAGCCGACGCCAGTGCGCTCTCGAAGTCCTCGCGGTCCGATTCCGGCTCGCTACCCAGGGATTCCAGCAGCACCCGGTACGCGTAATCGCCGGGCAGCGGGGAGGCATGCCGGCCGCTCTCCCGCGTCGCAAGCACGTAGTGGTCCCGCCACATCACCTCGAAAGCGCTGAGACGACCGCCCAGGGACGCGTCCGCGTAGCGCAGGAAGCGGGCCACGCGGTCGAACTCACGGATACCGACCAGCGCCGTGTCCCGGCTGCGCGGCATCTCCACCAGGCGCAGCACCAGCCGCGTGATGACCCCGAGGGTGCCTTCCGAGCCGATGAACAGCTGCTTGAGATCGTAGCCCGCGTTGTTCTTGAGCATTCGATTGAGAGAGCTCAGGATCCGCCCATCGGCCAACACGACCTCGAGCCCGAGCACGTTCTGCCGCATCATGCCGTAGCGGATCACCCGCACCCCGCCCGCATTGGTGGCGGCGTTGCCGCCGATGGTGCAGGAGCCGCGGGCGCCGAGATCCAGCGGGAACATCAAGCCCGCCTCGGACGCCTGCTCCTGGACCGTCTGCAGCGGCACGCCGGCCTGGACGGTCATGGTGCGGCCGGTGGTGTCGATGTCCTCGATCGCAGCCATGCGCTCCAGGGACAGCGCCAGCTCGTCCGGGCCGGTGCTCGCTCCCCCCACCAGGCCGGTGAGCCCGCCGTGGGGAACCACCGCCTGGCCTGCGGCATTGCATACCGCCAGCGTGGCCGCGACCTCCTCGGTGGTCGCCGGGCGTACCAGAGCGGCGGCCGATACCGCCTCACCGGTCCAGCCGACCCGCTGCCGGGCATCGGCGCCCGGGACGAGGGCACGCTCGCCGAGAATCCGGCGCAACTCGCTTACCACGGAGCTCATCGCTCACCTCCCGGACCCGGCGCACGCGCGGGCGACGCTACACGGCCGACTGCCCGCCGTCGATGAACAGGCTCTGGCCGCTGACGAAGGCGGCCTCCGGCGAGGCCAGGCAGCCTGCGGCTGCGCCGACCTCGCGTGGATTACCCGGGCGGGCGGCCGGCCGGAATTGCCGCGCCGAGCGCCTCCATGAGCTGCTCCCGCGAAGCTCCTCGTCGGACATGCGGCGCCGGATGAGCTGCTCGATGCGGTCCGTGAGGGTCATTCCGGGGCAGATCAGCTTGCAGGTCACCCCTCTGGCAGCGTATTCCTGCGTGCGTGTGCGCGCCAGCCCCTGCAGCCCGGGCCGCAGGGCGTTCGACAGCACCAGGGGAGCCTCAATGCCACGGGAGATACCCACCAACACGCCGCTGCGCCGGACTCCGGCGGACTATTGCCCGGCGGGCAGCGCCCGCTGGTTCCGCGTCGACGACGGGCCGGACCGGGGCAAGACGCTGTTCTACTATGACGTCGCCCCGGCCGGGGATCCGGCGGGCACGGTGCTGTTCGTCCATGGCAACCCCGAGTGCTCCTATACCTGGCGCCACGTGCGGGACGCCCTGATCGCATCGGGAGCCCCGTTGCGGCTCATCGCGCCGGACCACATCGGCTTCGGGCTGTCCGACCAGGCCAGCTTCGAGATGGTCGAGATGCACCACGCCGCCAACCTTGCGCGGCTGGTGCGTGAGCTGGATCTGCGGGATGTCACGCTGGTGCTCCACGACTGGGGCGGACCGACCGGCGTCGGCGCCTTCCTCGACCAGCCGGAGCGTGTCAGCGCCGTGATGGTGGTCAACAGTACGGTGTTCCCCATGCCCGCCGACGGCTACACCTACACCAACTACCCGGTGTGGTGGTTCCCCTGGTGCCGCACCCCGAAGGTGGTGCCGGACGCGCTGTGGGGCGGGGTCGCGTCCTACGTGGTCTCCCACGGCGAGCCCCAGAGCACGCTGCGCCTGCTCGCCGGGGTCGGCGTCCACGCGTTCCGGCACGCGCTGGGCCTGTTCCCGCAGGGCTCGCCGGAGTCGGTCTGGTCGGGGCAGTTCCGCAGCCGCGCCAATGCCAGGAGCTCGCAGCGCTACGTGCTGCAGACCCCGGTGTGGGGCCACGGTTACCGCTACCGCGATCCGGTGCTGGGGGACCAGGACAACCATGACCTGTACCGGCGCATGCAGGAGATGGTTCCGCGCGAGTGGGGCCGACAGGGACGCGACATCCCCGCCGCGGGGCAGTTCGGAGCGTGGGACGCGTGCGGCAAGGAGTCGGTGATCCGGCAATGGCAGCAGGCCCTGCCGACGATGCATGACCGGACCCGGGTGTACCCGGAACACGGCCACTTCCTCGAGGAGCACCGCGGGGTCGAGATCGCCGACGACATCCTTGCGCTCAACGGGTCCGCGCGCTGACCTCCGCCGCCCGGAGGGTCGCCGGCGGGACCGCCCGCTTCACCCGCCGCGCTGCACGTGCTTGAGCAGCGTCTTGCGGATCCGCCGCAGCATGGTTTTCACCTTTGCCGCGTTCTTCGGTCCCATGCGCAGAAGGATCTTCTGGCCGGCCGAGAGGTGTTCCAGCTCGGGATCCGCATACTTGTACATCACGCTGGGGCGCACCAGCTTCACCGGGTGCTTCACCTCGGGCGTGGCAAGCAGGTTGTCCATGGTCTGCACGACCCGGTCGTTGAAGTAGCCGTGGGGATACCCGAGCTTCCGGTACTGCTCCTGGAACAGCGGGTAGAAACGGACGTACAGGGCCACCAGCCCCTTCACGTCGAGCGAAGTCAGGAGCTTCACGTACGGATCGTAACGCGCGTAGTTGGCGCGGCTCAGGTAGATCGCCCCGTCCCGGCGGGTGACGCGGAGCTGCCCGGGAACCGGCTTGGCGAGGTTGTCGCGCGGCGGGACCTGCCGCCGGGAGAGATTGTCCACGCTGACGACCACGCGGCGGACGATTCGCTTTGGAACCAGAAAGCGCTCCACCGCCTTCTTTCCGAGCAGCTCCCCGAGCCCCTGACGCAGTGGCCCGTCGCTGTGCTTCAGGCTCGGAAGCGACGGCTTGGGGGAACCTGCCGACGCCGACTTCTGGTGCCCCCCGCGAGGCGTCGCAGGCTGCGCGAGCGGGTAATGCTCAGGCCGTTTCGAGCCGGCCTGGCCCGTCGGCGGCACGCCCCGGTGCTGTGGCGGCGCGGGAGGGGCCTGTGCCGGCCCCGGCGAGGGCCCGTGGCTGCCGCCGAGATAAAGCATCAGGCCGATGCCGGCGCCGAACACGGCGACCGCCAGGACCCACGGCATGAGGCGATGCATCGAGTAAGCCCCCGCTGTCCGCATGCTGAGGACGATCCCGACCCTGGCCGGGTCATTACTCGACGCAGGATAGACGCAACGCGGGCACCGGAAAAGAGAGCCCCTTCACGGCACCGCAGCGAACCCGACTGCTCCCGCCGCAAGTGTGGGTGATGGCGGCGAGTCGCCCGATCGCGTGTCCGCTTTCGTCACCAGCCCCGCCGCGTGCCGGGCCACTGCCCGCACGCTGGCAAGACCGTTCCCTGCCGGAACGGCGGCGCCATGCCGGGCATTCTGTATGATGGAGGCCCCGTCCGCAGCCGACCCGATCGGGCACGAATCCCGTGGCACCCGGAGAACCCGCATGCAAAGAAGACTCACACTCCATGCGATCCTGATCGGCGCGGCCCTGTGGGGCGCCGGGGTGTATCTCCGCCTGCCCCTGCTCGCCGTCCCGCCGCTGGTTCCGAGCATCCATCACGACCTGACGCTCAACGAAGCGGCCACGGGTGCACTGACGACTCTCCCGGCGCTCCTGTTCGCGATCGCGGCGGTTCCGGGTGCGTTTCTGATCGCCCGTTGGGGACCGCGCCGGACGCTGCTCTGGGGACTGCTCGCCAGTGGCGCGACGGCCGCGCTGCGAGGCGTCGTGGTCGCCTCCTGGTGGCTGTTCCTGATGACCCTTCTGATGGGAATCGGCATTGCGGTGATGCAGCCGGCGCTGCCGTCGCTCGTTCGCCGCTGGTGGCCCGGGCACGTCGGATTCGGTACGGCGCTGTACACCAACGGGATCCTCTCCGGAGAGCTCCTGGCTGCCGGCGCAACCCTGCCCTGGCTGCTGCCGGCCCTCGGCGGCAGCTGGCGACTCGCATTCCTCGTCTGGGCTCTGCCCGCGATCGTCGTCGCCATGCTCGTGATTGCGCTCCAGGGCAAGGATACGAGCGCGGATGAAACGGAGGGCGGACCCGTCGCCGGCGGACCCGGCGACTGGTGGCCGGACTGGGCCGACGGGCGCGGCTGGCTGACGGCCCTGATTCTGGGCGCTATCGCCAGCACGTACCTCGGAACCAACAGCCTGTTGCCGGACTACCTCCACCAGGCCGGTGCCCCGGGTATGTTGCCCGCCGCGCTCGCGTCGCTGAACGGAACCCAGCTGATCGCCTCGGCCATCTCCCTGATGTTCGCCAATCGCCTGGTCGGCCGGCGACTTCCGTTCGTCGTACTGGGCGTATGCGGCTGCGGGGCGTTGATCGGGCTGGTGGCGGCGCCTCCGGACTGGGCACCGCTATGGTGCGGGATCCTGGGTTTCTGCAGCAGCCTGACACTGGTCCTGACGCTGGCGCTTCCCGCATTGCTCGTGGGCAGCCGCGACACGCACCGCATGTCGGCGATGATGTTCACCATCGGCTACGCCATGGCCTTCTTCGTGCCGCTGTTGAGCGGAGGTCTGTGGGATCTCAGTGGACGGCCGGTCCTGGGCTTCGTCCCTTCCATCGCCCTGATGGCGCTGGTGGGACCGATGGCGCTCCTGATCCGGTTCCCGGGAGCCTGAAAGAGGCCGCCCACCCCTGCCGATCGCCCTGGACGAGCGGCAGGGGCGGCGGAGGAGGGGAAAGAAGGGAGATCCCTCCCGGCGAGGCCTCGCCGCGGAGGCCGCCTCGGACCACACTAGCGCGTCCCGGCCCCGCATCCCCTCCAGGAGAGAAGGAGTATTCCACCGGCATTCTCCTGATCCGGAGCCGGGCTTCGCGGTCGTGGGTGCCGCGTACAGCCGGATCAATGCCCGTCGCTGGCCACGTCGGTCTCCGACGTTGCGCCGGCCAGCGGGACCTTCGACGCGAGCGCCTGCGTATATCGCAGCGGCGTGCCGCCCGGCGGAAAGCCGTTCTCTCTCAGGAGAAACGCCATCAGCCGCGTGTACTCGGCCCTGCTCAGGCTGCCCGGTGCTCCCATCGGCATGCGTTGCGACAGGATGCCGAAGATGTCCCCGACCGTCAGGTCGGCATCCGGGCCGGCCAGTGTCGCACCCTTGAGCGGCGGGCCGCTGATTCCCTGCAGGTCGGCTCCATGACACCGGGCGCAGTCCGCGACGAACAGCCGTGCGCCCGCGCGTGCCTGCCCCGCGGTGTACAGCCGCGGTTGCCCGGGAGCCCGGCCGGTCGTCGCGCCCGAGGACGCATCCGTGCCGGGCTGCGGGCCCGGACGGGGTACCTTCACGTGCTCGAGGGCATCGGCAAAGCGCGCGGCGACCGTCCGCACGCGCGGGGAATAGAGCGCCGCCAGTCCCCAGGAGGCGTGTGGCAATCCGAGCCTGTTTGCCTTCCAGTGCGCGGCGACGCGGTGCCGCTGGCGGTACGCCCAGTAGGTCGGCTGCCAGACAGCGGCCGCATCGATCCGGCCCGCCGCGAGGGCCGCGAGCTCGCGGCTCTCGGTGTTGAATATCCGGATCCGGAAGCGGTGGGTTCGCGCGGAAAGGACCTGGTCCGGCGGGCTCTGGTACGAAACACCGAGCTGACTGCCCCGGGGCAGCGCATCCAGATGCCACCCTTTCCTGCTCAGGAGCACGAAGCCCGTATCCAGGTAGACGGCGGTATGCTCGAGCCCGGCCGGCACGGCCATCGAGCCCGCCTCGACCGGAAAGCCCATGATCAGGTCGCAGCGCCGCTTCGCAAGCTTGCGAAACTGGCCTGCGCCGAGACCGTGGTCGCTGTCGAAGCGCACGATCCGGATCCGCAGCCCCGCGTGCGCGGCGGCCCGACGCGCAGCGATCCGGTCGATATGCGCCGATGGACTGGACCGATCCACGCAGACGCTGACCGGGGAGGCAGACCGCGCTGCCGGTGCGATCACCACCGATACCAGCAGGCCCGCCAGCAACGCCCGCGGCAACGCCTCACGGAAGCCTGAAGACATAGAGCTCACCGCCTCGTGGCATGGGGTGCTTCGGGGTCGCTCCCGTCAGCTTCTGCCCGAACAGGCTCATCACGCCGCCGTAGCCGGCGAGCACGGCCACGTACTGGTGTCCGTCGACCTCGTACGTGGAAGGTACGCCGATGATGCCCGAGCGGAGCTTCCGGCTCTTCCAGAGCACCTTGCCGGACCTGGCGTCGAAAGCGTACAGGCGACCGTTCAGGCTGCCGCTGAACACCAGCCCCGAGGCCGTGCTCAACATGCCGTCGTCCCAGGGCTTCCTGTACATGCGGGACCAGACCTGCTTGCCGGTGTTGATGTCGATCGCCTGGACTTCGCCCCAGTCGGACGTCCCGGGCTGATGCCGGATCGTGGGTCGTTCGCCGTAGTACGGGAGACCCCGCTTGTACTTCACGGCGACGCCTTCCAGATCGGCACACGCGTGAACGGTCGGGAGATAGGCCATGCCCGTCTTCGGATCGACGGACATCGGCCACCAGTTCTTGCCGCCGAACGGGCTCGGACAGGCGAACACCTTCTTCCCCGCCGCGGGCCGGCGCGAGCCGTCCTCCACCGGGGTCCCGTCGGACTTGATGCCGGTGATGGTGTTGACGTACGTAAACGGCCGCGCCCAGAGGAACTTTCCGTTGACCCGGTCGAGGGCGTAGAACCAGCCGTTGCGGTCCGCATGGAGCAGGGCCTTGACCTTCTTCCCGTGGTAGTCGATGTCCGCAAGCACGCTCTGGTTGACGCCGTCGTAATCCCAGGCGTCGTGACGGGTATACTGGTAGAACCACTTGATCTTGCCGGTGTGGGGATTCATGGCAAGAACCGAGTCCGTATAGAGGTTGCGGCCGGGACGGTCGGTCGGCAGCCAGGGGGCCGGATTCCCCACGCCCCAGAAGAGCGTGTCGGTTTCGGGATCGTAACTGCCGGTCAGCCAGGCCGGCCCGCCACCGTGCTTGTACGCGTCCCCCCGGGGCCAGGTATTGCCCCCGGGCTGGCCCGGGGCCGGGACCGTGTAGCGCTTCCAGATTTGCCTGCCGGTACGGGCGTCCAGGGCCACGATGAAGTCCCGTGCCCCGAACTCACCGCCGGATTCGCCCACGATCACCTCGCCGTCCACGACCAGCGGGGCGAGAGTCATGGTGTAGCCCGTGCCGGCGGCCTCGACCTTCCGATCCCAATCCACCTTGCCGGTCACGGCCTTGAGCGCGACCACATGGTTGTCCAGGGTGGCGAGGTATACATCGTCGCCGAACAGGGCCACCCCGCGGTTGGGCACGCCGCAGCAGACGCTCCTGCGAGCGCCGGGCGCCAGCTTCTTCCGATACTTCCAGAGCACCTTGCCGGTCTCGGCATCCAGCGCAATGACGTGGTCCAGGGGGGTCGTGATGAACATGTAGCGCCCGTTCACCACGGGAGGCGCCTCGTGACCCTGTTTCAGGCCGGTCTTGTAGGTGAACGCAATCTTGAGCCTGGAAACGTTGGCGGGCGTGATTTGGGTGAACGGTGCATAGCCGCGGCTGTCGTAGGACCGCCGATACATGAGCCAGCCGCTGTCATGCTGGGCGTTGAGCAGCCGCGCGCTGGTCACCGGCCTGTAGGCAGCACTGCCCGTCGCAAGGGCCGACGTGCCGGGCATCAGCAGACCCAGGGCGAAAGCCACCACAAGCGACACGGCCCGTCGCGGGGTTGTTCTGATGGCAGTCATCTCATCTCCTCGTCACATGGCATGTTCTCATGCTACCGACCGCTCGTGGGCGGGCATGCCGCCGTGCCCCGTCTTCCGATATCCCGGAGTCGCTCATGAGGTACGCACGACGGCCGCAGGACGGTCTGGCCGGGATCGTGCGATTATCGTTATGCACGGCCGAATAACGGCGAAATGAAAGTAGACGCATCGGGTTTCGCCGTCAAGGCGGGATCGGCCGGCAATGGCGGCCCCGGGCGGGCGCTGAACCCGGCGCATCGTCGCCGGCGGGAGTCCCCGTGTTCATTGGGCCCGCGACCGTGTGCCGCTTGCATTGACGCCCCCGCATGATAATGTCAGCCGGAACCGGAGAGGGGGGAAACGATCCTGTCGACTGCGGGGCCGCCGCCCGCAGATTCCCCTTTGATTACAGCCGTGGAGGCGCAAGGGCCCGCGCGAAGCGTGCAGGGGTGGACGCACGAGGCTGCGGGTCCGCCCGGCCGCGCGGATGATCCGGGGATTCAAGACGATCCAGGGGACACCGGAATGGGAACGACATCGTTGCGCCAGCGCCGCGAACGCCTGCAGGATCCGCACCGTCCCTCGGCCGAGGAGCTGGTCCGCTGGAAGGGAGACCCGAACTTCATGATGTCCCTGGCCCGGGGGGTCCTGGTCCTGCGCTCCTTCACCGAGGATCAGCCCGGGCAGAGCATTACACGGATCAGTCAGAAGACCGGCATTTCCCGGGCGGCGGTGCGGCGCTGCCTGTATACCCTCGAGAAGCTGGGCTACGTCGCCAATCACGGATCCGTGTTCAAGCTGAGGCCCAAGGCGCTGGCACTGGGCTATGCCTATGTTTCCTCGACCACCTTCGCTGAAATCGCCCAGCCGGTCCTGGACCGGGTTCGTGACGAGCTGCACGAGTCGTGCTCGATGGGGGTCCTCGACGCCGACGAGGTCTACTACGTCGCGCGCTCCGAGACCAAGCGAATCATGTCCATCGCCCTCCGGGTCGGCAGCCGGTTGCCGGCGTACTGCACCTCCATGGGCCGGGCGATCCTCGCGCACCGCCCGGCCGGCGAGATCGAGGGCTACCTGTCCCGGGTCGAGCTCGCGCCCAACACCGAGAACACGATCACCGACCGGGGTGCGCTGCTCGCGGAGCTGGACAGGATTCGCCGCCTTGGCTATGCGATGGTCGACGAGGAGCTGGAGCCCGGCCTGCGCTCGATCGCCGTGCCCGTATTCGATCACACGGGCCGCGTGATCGCGGCGATCAACGTCGGCACCCAGGCACAACGCGTTCCCGGCGAAGAGCTGACCGCCCGGATCCTGCCGGTACTGCAGGCCGCAGCTGCGGAGATCAGCGCCCAGTGCTGAGCTGACTCCGAACCCGGGCACCGCATTCTTCCGGCACCGGGTGCCCGCGCGCTGCGACGCGCACACGCCCGACCCGACCCGAACCCGCGGGCGCCCCACTTGATCTGCCGGGCAATGGGGGCTAAATTCTCGTCGTAGACCGTTATTCGAACACGTAATCGATAATCGCACACCTGGAAAGCCATGGCACAGATCACCTCCTTGCGGGAGGCGGTGAAGGAACTGGTTGCGGACGGCGACACCGTAGCCCTGGAAGGCTTCACGCATCTCATTCCCTTTGCTGCCGGACACGAAATCATTCGCCAGGAGCTCGAGCGGCTGACGCTGGTCCGCATGACTCCGGATCTCATCTACGATCAGCTGGTCGGCATGGGATGTGCCACAGGGCTGGTCTTTTCCTGGGGCGGCAATCCCGGCGTCGGATCGCTGCACCGGCTGCGCGACGCCATCGAACGCGGCTGGCCGCATCCCCTCGAGATCGAGGAGCACAGCCACGCGGCGTTGGCGAACGCCTACGTCGCCGGCGCTTCGGGCTTGCCGTTTGCGGTGCTGCGCGGCTACTCGGGCTCCGACCTGGTCAAGCACAACCCGAATATCCGGTTCATCAACTGCCCGTTCACGGGCGAGGAACTGGCGGCCGTACCGGCCGTGAAGCTGGACACCGCGGTGATCCATGCGCAGAAAGCGGACCGCCGGGGCAACGTGCTGCTGTGGGGCGTCCTCGGCGTGCAGAAGGAAGCCGCCCTGGCGGCGCGGCGGGTCATCGTTACGGTCGAGGAGATCGTCGACGACCTGGACGCCTGGCCGAACGCGTGCATCCTGCCGAGCTGGGTCGTCAGCGCCGTGTGCTGCGTCCCCGGCGGATCGTTCCCCTCCTATGCACATGGCTACTACGACCGGAACAATCCCTTCTACCAGCAGTGGGACGGAATCGCCCGCGACCGGGACCGATTCCGCGCCTGGGTCCAGCGTCACATCCTGGATACCGCGGATTTCGACGAATTCCGCCGCGTGCTGGCCGAGACGAGCGAAGCGGAGCAGCGAGGATGACGGGCGCAGACTACGACACCAACGAGATCATGACCGTAACGGCCTCCCGCCGGCTCCGCGACGGTGCCGTGTGCTTCGTGGGCATCGGCCTGCCTTCCACCGCTGCCAACCTGGCGAGGCTCACGCACGCACCCGACCTGGTGCTGATCTACGAGTCAGGGCCGATCGGGGCCAAGCCGCACGTGCTGCCCCTTTCGATCGGCGACGGAGAGCTTGCCGAGACCGCTGACACGGTCGTCTCGACTCCGGAAATCTTTCGTTACTGGCTGCAGAGCGGGCGCATCGACGTCGGCTTTCTCGGCGCGGCGCAGATCGATCGCTACGCGAATATCAATACCACCGTGATCGGCGATTACGAGCATCCGAAAGTGCGATTGCCGGGCGCCGGCGGCGCCCCCGAAATCGCGGGCTCGGCGCACGAGGTCCTGATCATGCTCAGGCAGTCCGGGCGCAGTTTCGTCGATACGGTCGACTTCATCACATCGGTCGGCCACCTCGACGGAGGCAACGCGCGTGAGCGACTGGGTCTGCCGGGCAAGGGACCGGTCGGCGTGGTTACGGACCTCTGCGTGATGACCCCGGACCCGGAAACGCGCGAGCTGACCGTGACCGAGATCCACCCCGGCGTCACCCGGGAACAAATCCGGGAAGCGACGGGCTGGCCGGTCCGGTTCGCCGAGCGGGTAACCGACACGCCGGAGCCCTCCCGGCACGAACTCGAGGTGCTGCGTGACCTCAAGCGGCGTACCGACGAGGCCCATCGCAGCGACGCGGTCGGCCGCTGACGAGACGGCCCGGCCCGAACCCCGGAACGGAACCATTACAGGAGCGAGCGAGCATGAGCGACGGCGACAAACTCCGGGGCTACCGCAGCCCCTTCTGGGATACCCAGCCCCCGTACGTCCACGTACCCTACACCTCGACCCAGACGCGCGGTCCGCGGCAGGAACCGATCCCGATCCCGTCGACGCTCTCGGAGGTGACCGGCCCGAGCTTCGCCCCGGACCGACTCGGCCCCAACGACGCGGACCTGACCGCGGGCCACGCGGGAGAACCGATCGGCGAGCGGATCTACGTGAGCGGCCGCGTGCTCGACGAGAACGGCCGCCCGGTGCCGCGAACGCTCGTGGAGATCTGGCAGTGCAACGCGGCAGGGCGTTACCTGCACGCGGTCGACCAGCACGATGCACCGCTGGATCCCAACTTCACCGGCGTCGGCAGGGTGATCACCGACGACGACGGCCGCTACAAGTTCAAGACCATCAAGCCGGGCCACTACCCCTGGCGCAACCACTACAACGCCTGGCGGCCCGCCCATATCCATTTCTCGCTGTTCGGACCGGCCTTCGCCACCCGCCTGGTCACCCAGATGTACTTTCCGGGGGACCCGATGCTCGAGTTCGACCCGATCTTCAACAGCGTTCCCGACCGCAATGCCCGTTACCGGCTGGTATCGCAGTTCGACTGGGCCGTGACCGAGTCGGAATACGCGCTGGGCTTCCATTTCGACTTCGTGCTCCGCGGCCGCAAGCAGACCCCCTGGGAGGGCTGAATCATGAGCTTCTATTCGATCGGGTCGCAGACGGTCGGCCCGTATTTCAAGCTGGGACTGGAATGGCTGTACGATGAAGATGCGGCCGGTCCCGAGGCGGCGGGCGAGCGGGTCGAGATTCACGGGCGGGTGCTCGACGCCGCGCAGGCCCCGGTTCCGGATGCGCTCGTGGAAGTGTGGCAGGCGGACGCCAACGGCAAGTACCACCATCCCGAAGACGCGCGTGACGTCCGGCCCGATCCGGCATTCCAGGGGTTTGCCCGGGTGCCGACCGATGCGGAGGGGCGGTTCGTGGTGCGCACCGTCAAGCCGGGCCGGGTGCCCGGACCGGAGGGGACACTGCAGGCTCCGCATCTGAACGTGATCGTGATGATGCGCGGGCTGCTCCGGCACGCGCCGACGCGGATGTACTTCCCGGACGGCCCCGGAAACGAGGAGGATCCGGTCCTGGCGCTGGTGCCCGAGGAACGGCGCGCGACCCTGATCCCCGTCGACGAGGGGGACGGAGTCCTGGAGTGGGACATCCGCATGCAGGGGGAACGGGAAACCGTATTCTTCGAATACTGAGCGGCACGGGAGAGGTGGACGCAATGGCCAGCGACGAATCCGGCACGCGGCGGCTCCTGGCCCCTCTGTTCACTACCCGGGCCATGCGCTCGGTGTTCGACGACCGTTCCCGCCTGCAGGCGATGCTCGACTTCGAGGCGGGTCTCGCCCGCGCGCTGGCCCGGACCGGGACGATCTCCCGCGCCGCGTCCGAGGTGATCGCGGCGGAGTGCCGGGCGGAGCTCTACGACATCGACGAGATCGCCGCCGCGACCGCCGCCGCGGGAAATCCCGCGATCCCCCTGGTCCGCCGGTTGACCAACCGCGTGGCTGAGCGGGACGAGGCGGCGGCCGGGCACGTCCACCTCGGCGCCACCAGCCAGGACGTGGTGGACACCGGGCTGGTGCTCCAGTCGAGAAAGGCCCTGGATCAGGTGGAAGCGGGGCTCGCGTCGCTGTCGCAGGGACTGGCGGACCTCGCGACCGGGCACCGCGACCAGGTCCTGGCCGGGCGTACCTGGCTGCAGCAGGGCCCCCCGGTGACCCTGGGGCTGAAGGCCGCGGGCTGGCTGAGCGCCGTGGAGCGGCACCGTGACCGCCTGTCCGCCGTTCGGCCGACGGTGCTGGTCCTCCAGTTCGGGGGCGCGGTCGGTACCCTGGCGTCACTCCGCGGGGCGGGCCTCGAGATTGCCGCGGCGCTGGCGGACGAGCTCGACCTCGCGCTCCCGGACGTTCCCTGGCACACCCAGCGCGACCGGTTCGCCGAGGTCGGCGCCACGCTCGGGCTGGTGACGGGAACGCTGGGCAAGCTGGCGCGCGACCTCTCACTGCTGATGCAGACCGAGGTCGGCGAAGCGCTGGAGCCGGCCGCGCCCGGCCGGGGCGGCTCCTCGACCATGCCCCACAAGCGCAACCCGGTGTCGTGCGCGGTCGCCTTGAGCGCGGCGACCCGCGTCCCCGGACTCGTGTCCACCATGCTCGCCGCGATGGTCCAGGAACACGAGCGCGGCCTGGGCACCTGGCAGGCCGAATGGGAGGCCTTGCCCGAGATCTTCGAGTGCACCGCCGGCGCGATCCGGGAAATGGATACTGCCGTACGCGGGCTCGAGACGCGAGCGGACCGCATGCGGGCGAATCTCGAGGTAACGGGCGGACAGCTGATGGCCGAGGCGGTGAGCTCCGCGCTCGCCGGGCATCTCGGCCGGGCCGAGGCGCACCGCCTTGTCGCGAAACTGTGTCAACGCGCGTCGCAACAGGGGCGCACGCTTCACGAGATCCTCGCCGAGGACCGCACGATCGCTTCCATCTACAGCGCCGCGGAGCTCGACCATCTTCTGGATCCCGCGAGCTACCTCGGCCTTGCCGGGAGCTTCGTCGACCGGGTGCTCGCGCGCCGCGACGCGCCGGACGATTGACGGAGAACAGCGTATGCCATTCGTCGACAGCAACGGAGTCCGCCTGCACTACCGCCTCGATGGCCCTGAAGACGGTCCGGTACTCGCCCTCTCCAACTCGCTGGGCACGTCGCTGGAGATGTGGCAGGCGCAAATGCCGCGATTCGCGAGCGCATTCCGCGTGGTGCGCATGGATACGCGGGGCCACGGACAGTCGGACGCGCCCGCCGGCGAATACGATCTCGCAAACCTCGCCGGCGATGTCCTGAGGGTCCTCGACACGCTGGGCATCGATCGTGCCCGTTTCTGCGGCATTTCCATGGGCGGCCTGATCGGCGCGTGGCTGGGCGCTCACGCCAGCGAGCGGATCGAGCGTCTCGTGCTGTGCAATACCGCGGCGAAGATCGGCACCGCCGACAGCTGGAACGCACGCATCGCGAGCATCCGGGACAGCGGCATGGCGGAGATCGTGAACGGAGCCCCGCAGCGCTGGTTCACGGCCGCCTTCCGCGAGCGTGCCCCCGGGGAGGTTGCCGCGGTGCAGGCCCAGATCCGGAACACGCCGCCCGGCGGCTACACCGGTTGCTGTGCCGCGATCCGGGACGCGGACCTGCGCGGCGACCTGGAAGGGATCACCGCCCCGACGCTGGTCGTCGTCGGTCGCCACGATCCGGCCACGCCGCCCGCCGAAGGGCGCGCACTCGCCGACGGGATCGCGAGGGCGCAGCTCCTCGAGCTGGACGCGTCGCATCTTTCGAACATCGAGGCAGCCGACGCGTTCAACGACGGCGTCCTGTCCTTTCTGACGACGCAGGGGGAGACGACCCATGGATGACCGGGAACGGTATGCCGAGGGACTGCAGGTACGCCGGCAGGTGCTCGGCGACACGCACGTCGATCGCGCCCTGGAGCAGCTGAGCCCCTTCAACGAAGAGTTCCAGGATTTCATCACCCGCTACGCCTGGGGCGAGATCTGGACGCGGCCCGGGCTGCCGCGACACACGCGCAGCCTGCTGACCATCGCGATGATGGTGGCGCTCGGCCGTGAAGCCGAGCTGAGGCTGCATCTGCGCGCGGCCCGGAACAACGGCGTGAGCCGCGAGCAGATCAAGGAAGTCCTGATGCAGGCAGCGGTCTACTGCGGCGTACCCGCCGCCAATTCGGCCTTTCACGCCGCCGACGAAATATTCGCCGGGCCGGACCGGCCTGCCGCGACCTGACATGTCCCCGCATCGTTCGCCGACGGTCAGCCGCGTTCCGGCGCAGGAGGAATCGCGATGAGTTCCCGCACGCCGGAAGAGAAAACCCAGGTTGGCATCGTCGGAGCCGGGCCCGCCGGCCTGCTTCTGGCCCACCTGCTGGACCGGCAAGGCATCGACTCGGTGGTTCTCGAGCGCCACGGCCGCGAATACGTCGAGCAGCGCGTGCGCGCGGGCGTGCTGGAACAGAACACGGTCGACATGCTGCACGAGGCAGGGGTCGGCGAACGGATGCAACGCGAGGGTCTCGTCCACCACGGCATCGAGATCCGCTTCGACGGGCGGGGGCACCGCATACCGCTCACCGAGCTGTCGCGCGGACGGTCGATCACCGTGTACGGGCAGCAGGAAGTCGTCAAGGACCTGATCGAGGCGCGCCTCGCCGCCGGCGGGCCGATACGCTTCGAAAGCGAAGTCCGTGCCCTGCATGACCTGGAATCGACCCGCCCCCGCATCGCGTATACGTCCGGCGGGCAGCACCGCACCCTGCATTGCGATTTCGTCGCCGGTTGCGACGGCTTCCACGGCGTGAGCCGGCCGTCGATCCCGCGGGACAGGGTTCGGGTGTACGAGCGCCGGTACCCGCACGGCTGGGTGGGAATTCTCGCCGACGTGCCCCCTTCCACCGAGGAGCTGATCTACGCCTACCATGATCGGGGCTTCGCGCTGCACAGCCTGCGCTCGCCCACGACCAGCCGGCTGTATGTCCAGTGCGACGTCGACGACCAGCTCGAAAACTGGCCCGACGCCCGCGTCTGGGAAGAGCTGCACCTGCGCCTCGCGCGCGAGGACGGGTGGACTCTCCGGGAAGGCCCCGTGCTGGAGAAGACACTCGCACGGATGCATGCCTGCGTGATCGAGCCGATGCAGCACGGCCGGCTGTTCCTGGCCGGCGATGCCGCCCACATCGTACCGCCCACCGGGGCCAAGGGGCTGAACCTGGCCGTGGCGGACATCCGGCACCTGGCGCGCGCGATCACGGCCTGGTACCGGGAGGGCCGGGACGGGCTCCTGGAGGGCTACTCCCGTGCCTGCCTGCCACGTATCTGGCGCGCCCAGCAGTTCACCGCGTGGATGACGGCGCTGCTGCACCCGGACCGCTCCGTCCCGCCGTTTCGCAAGCGCATGCAGCGGGCCGAACTCGAGTATCTCGCCCGCTCCGAGCGCGCGCGCATGGTACTGGCCGAGAACTACGTGGGACTGGCCGGCCTGTAGGCGACGCGGGCGGCCCGGAGCGCCGCGGGCGGACGCGCCGGCGGCGGGGCCCCGGAGGGGAGTTCTCCATTCAGGCCGGCCGGCGGGGCGCGTGAGCCGGGTCCCCGCTCGGCCGGCCCCTCGCGTCAGCCCCAGACCTTCTTCGCGGTCGCAACCACGAACTCGAGCTTTCGCCACTGCTGGTCCGGCGTCAGCTCGTTGCCTTCGACGGTGCTGGAGAAGCCGCACTGCGGGCTGAGGCAGAGCTGCTCGAGCGGCACGTAGCGGGCCGCCTCGTTGATCCGCTGGACCACCTGCGCCGAGTCCTCCAGCTCCGGGATCTTGCTGCTGACCAGCCCGAGCACCACGATCTTGTTTTCGGGCACGAATCGCAGCGGGGCGAAGTCTCCCGAGCGTTCGTCGTCGTATTCCAGGAAGTACGCGTCCACGTTCAGCTCGTTGAACAGGACCTCCGCCACCGGCTCGTAGCCCCCCTGGGCGAACCATGTGCTGCGGTAGTTGCCGCGGCACAGGTGCACCCCGACGGTGAGATCCTCCGGCCGACCCTGCAGCGCGGCGTTGATCAGCTCGGCGTAGCGGTGCGGCAGCTCGTTCGGATCGTCCCCGCGCTCCTTCGCCGCCTCCCGCATCTTCGGATCGCACAGGTAGGCGAGGTTGGTGTCGTCGAGCTGGATGTAGCGGCAGCCGGCGTCATGGAGTGCCTTGATCTCGTCCCGATAACACTGGGCGAGATCCTCGAAGAACTCGTCGAGGTCCGGATAGGCTTCGATGTCGATCGCAGCCCGACCGCCACGGAAGTGAACCATGGTCGGCGAAGGGATCGACACCTTCGGCGTCCGGCTGGTGTGCGAGGCCAGGAAACGGAAGTCATCGACCTGGATATTGCGCACGTGCCGCAGCTTGCCGGTCACGCTCAGCTTCGGCGGGGAGAATCCGCTGGCCGGCTTGGCGTCCGGGTTCGCAGCGATGCCGCCGGTCACGCTCACGCCGTCGAGCTGCTGCAGGAAATCCAGGTGGAAGTATGCCCGCCGGAACTCGCCGTCGGTGATGCTCTGCAGCCCGACCTGCTCCTGGCTGGCGATCGCAGCGGCGATGGCTTCGTCCTCGACTGCCCGCAGCTCCGAGGCGTCGATCTCCCCGGCGGCGCGCCGGCGACGGGCCTCGAGCACCTCCGGCGGCCGCAACAGGCTGCCGACGTGCTCATACCGGAATGGTGGGTTGCGTTTCGCCATGTCAGACTCCTTGCGATCGTGCGGCGAGTGGGTCTTGCGGCGACACCACGGGCATCGCGCCGGACCTGCCGGGGTCACGTCAGCCAGGCGATACCGCTGGCTTCCCCGAGCTTCGGCGCGCGGCAGGCGCCGCCCCGCGTTACCGGCGTCGTCCGTCGTTGTTGGATCTGTGGTCGGGCGGAGCGGGCCCCGGATGGCGGCCCGGCGCGGTCACGCGGCACAGCGAGGCATTCTAGCGGATCGGGCCGGAGAAACCCAGCAGCCCGGCGAGCGCCGCGCCGGTGCAGCTTGCGAAGGCGGTCGGCGCTCGAGCACGGGGGCGCAACAGCGACTATGCTCCGTCCAGGGCCCGGACTGCCGGAGGGGACGGTGTCCCGGTCTTCACCGGTGGCGTCTGCGACGGGAGGCGAAGGTTGCACTGGTCAGAATCGGCCGGCCGGGAAGCTCCGGGCGCCGCCACGGAATGGCACGGAATGTCCGTGGACGCGGTGCTGGATACCCTCGGGACAACGTCGCGCGGCCTGGCCGGGACCATCGCGCGCGAGCGCCTCCAGCGCCACGGCCGCAACGTGCTGCCGGAGCGGCGTCCGCCGGGCATCCTGACGGTCTTCCTGCGCCAGTTCCTGAGCCCGTTCATTTACGTATTGCTGGCCGCCGCGGCCGTTGCCGCGATCGTGGGCGAATGGCTGGACGCGGGATTCATCGGCGCCGTGCTGCTGCTGAACGCGGTCATCGGGGCCACCCAGGAGTACCAGGCGCAGCGCAGCGCCGAGGCGCTGCGCCACATGCTGGTCAGCCGGGCGCGGGTGATTCGCGACGGCGAGGGCCGCGAGGTCGACAGCACGGAGCTGGTGCCGGGCGACGTGGTCCTGCTGGAGCCCGGCACCCGCGTCCAGGCCGACATGCGCCTGATCCATGCCGAGGGCGTCGAGATCGACGAATCGCTGCTTACCGGCGAATCGATGCCCGTCGCCAAGCGCCACGATCCCCCGGTGCCTGATTCCGCCCCGCCCGCCGAGCGGGCCACCATCGCCCACGCCGGGACGATGGTGGTGCGCGGGCGGGCGCGCGGCGTGGTGGTCGCCACCGGGCGCGACACCGAGCTCGGGGGCCTCGCCGGTGCCCTGGGTCGGGCGGAGCCCGCACTGCCACCGCTGCTGCAGCGCATGCGGCGTTTCACCTGGCAGCTCGCCGCGGCCCTGGCCGTGGTGCTGGCGATCATCGGCGGGATCGGCGTGGCCCACGGCGAGGCTCCCGCCGAGCTGCTGCTCGCGGGCATCGCGCTCGCCGTGTCCGCGGTTCCGGAGGGGTTGCCGGTCGCGCTCACCGTGGCACTGGCGATCGGCGTCAGCCGCATGGCACGGCGCCACGTGATCACGCGCCGCCTGGTCGCGGTGGAGGCGCTCGGGTCCTGCACCGTCATCGCCACCGACAAGACCGGCACGCTCACCATGAACTCCCTGACCGCGCGCGAGCTGGCGTTCCCGGGCACCGGCGAGCGCTGGGAAGCGAGCGGAGAGGGTACCGATCCCGAGGGATTCATCACGCCGGAGTCGCACAACCGCGCCGCGGACGTCGACGACCGGCGCCGCGTGGACCGCCTCGCGCGCACGGCGGTGCTGTGCAACGAAGGCTTCCTGGGACGGCGGGACGGCGACTGGGTGCATGGCGGCGATCCCATGGACGTCGCACTGCTGGTGCTGGGACACAAGGCCGGGCTCAGCCAGGCGGTACTCGCCGACCCGCTTCCGGAAACAGGCCGCATCCCCTACGAGCCGGAACATGCCTATGCCGCCTCCATGCACGCGGACGGCGACGACACCCTGCTGTGCGTGAAAGGGGCGCCCGAGAAGGTGCTGGCGATGTGCAGCCGGATGGCGGCACGCGACGGCGACGTGCCGCTGGATCGCGGAGCGGTCGAGGGAGAGATCCAGCGTCTCGCCCGCGCCGGCTACCGGGTGCTGGCGTTCGGCGACGGCGTGCTCCCCGGCGGGAAACCGGCGACGCTGGAGGAAGAGCGGCTGCGCGCGCTCACCTTCATCGGCCTCGCGGGCGTGATCGACCCGCCGCGGCCGGAAGTCCACGGCGCCATCGAGATCTGCCACCGCGCGGGGATACGCGTGTGCATGGTCACCGGCGATCACGCCGACACGGCGCTGGCGGTCGCCCGCGAGATCGGCATCGGCGGCCAGGAACCGCGCCTGCTCACGGGCGCCGACATCCGGGCGCTCGCGGAAAGACCCGACGCCGAGCGCGACCGGGTGATCGCCGGCGGCGACGTCTTCGCCCGGGTCGAGCCGACGCAGAAGCTGGAAATCGTGCGCTCGCTCGCCCGCAGCGGCGAGTACGTCGCGGTCACCGGCGACGGCGTCAACGATGCCCCCGCGCTGGCGAATGCCCATGTCGGCGTGGCCATGGGCCGGCGCGGCACGGACGTGGCCCGGGAGAGCGCGGACATCATCGTCACCGACGACAATTTCGCATCCATCGCGGCCGGCATCGAGGGGGGACGGGTCGCTTACCAGAACATCCGCAAGGTGATCTTCCTGCTGATCTCGACCGGTGCGGCGGAGCTGGTCCTGTTCCTGCTGGGGGCGGTCACCGGGCTGCCGCTGCCGCTGACCGCGGTCCAGCTGCTGTGGCTCAATCTGGTGACCAACGGTATCCAGGACGTCGGGCTGGCGTTCGAGCCGGCCGAGGGCGGAGAGATGGCGCGACCGCCGCGCCGGCCCGGGGAGCCGATCTTCGACCGCGTGATGGTGCCGCGCGTGGCGGTGTCGGGCCTGGTCATGGGCGGGCTCGGCTTCGCCGTGTTCGGCTACCTGCTGCGCATCGGGGTCGAGCTGGAGACCGCGCGCAACCTGCTCCTGCTGCTGATGGTCCTGTTCGAGAACGTGCAGGTGTTCAACGCCCGATCCGAACGCGTGCCGGTGCTGCGCCACAATCCGCTGCGCAACCCGCTGCTCCTGTTCGGCACGCTGGCGGCCCAGGGCATCCACATCGTGGCCATGTTCACGCCGGGACTGAGCGCCGTGCTGGAGATCGCGCCGGTGCGCCCGGTGACCTGGACCGGTCTGTTCGGCCTGGCGCTGACGCTGCTGGTGGCACTGGAGGCGCTCAAGCGGATCCGGCTCCGCGGCATGCCGGGCCGCGCTGCCTGAGAGACGCTCACCGGTCGTCTCCGCGTCCCCCGCGCGGAGAGGCGAACAACCGCACCCGGATCACGTCCTCCTGCTCGACCTCCTCGAGCGTTTCCTCCATCCGGCGCTCGGCCTCGCGCACCTCCGGCAGAACCACGTTCTCGAGCGCGCGCACCCGGCGCTCGGTGACCCGATACTCCCGCAGCAGGCGCAGCAGGTTCCCGGTCTCCGCCGCGAGCGCCAGCGCCGTCCCGGCGAGTCCCGCGAGCCGCTCGCCACAGGCCGAGGCCGGTGCCGACGCGACCACCGGCCGCGCCGCAGCGCCCGCCGCCACCTCCGACGTCTCGTGCAGGAATGCGGGGCCCTCCACCAGCTCGACGCCGAGGAAACCCCGCCGCGGCAGCTGTGCGCGTCCCTGCAGCGGCCGGCGCGCGGGATACAGCTGCAGCTCCTCCAGTCCGAGACTTCCCAGCGCCCCGCGCAGCTCGCCGAACGCCTGGCGCTGCCCCTCGCCGAGGGTCGCCGCGAGCGCCTCGTAGTCCGCCAGCCGGCGCAGGATCTCGTGTGCCAGCAGGACGCGCTTCTCGTCCAGGAAACGATGCCCGTCCTCGATCACGCCGCGCTCATGGCGCAGCTCGAGCAGCGCGGCGCGCGAGGCGCTAGTCTCCCGGGACATCCTCGCCGTCCCCGGTGCCGATGTGGGCTTCAATCTGGGTGTCGCTCAGGCGCACGAGGTCGCCGACGGGCAGCTCCCGCAGCAGCGACCAGCCGATCTCCATGCTCTCGACCAGGCTGCGCGGCCGTTCCTGGTGCAGCAGGCGCTGCTCGAAGGCGTCGCCGAACGCCAGGTAGCGGCGGTCGGCCGCCGGCAGGCCTTCCTCGCCCACCACGCTGGCCAGCAGTCGCACTTCGCGCGCGCGGGCGTAGGCGGCATAGAGCTGGCTGGCCAGGGCCGGATGATCCGCGTCCGTGTAGCCTTTGCCCGTGCCGAGATCCATCAGCCGCGAGAGGCTCGGCAGCACCGTGACCGGGGGGTAGATGTCGCGCCGGTCCAGGTCGCGGTCCAGCACGATCTGGCCCTCGGTGATGTAACCGGTCAGGTCCGGGATCGGATGACTGATGTCGTCGCCGGGCATGGTCAGCACCGGCAGCTGGGTGAGGGTGCCCGGGCGGCCCCGGATGCGTCCGGCGCGCTCGAACAGCGTCGCGAGGTCCGAGTAAAGGTGCCCCGGGTAGCCCTTGCGGCTGGGGATCTCGCCGTGGCTGGAGGAGACCTCGCGGAGCGCCTCGCAGTAGTTGGTCATGTCGGTCAGGATCACCAGCACGTGCAGGCCCTCCGTGAAGGCCAGGTACTCCGCGGCGGTCAGGGCGAAGCGGGGCGTGAGCAGGCGCTGGATGCTGGAGTCGCTGGCCAGGTTCAGGAACAGCGCGCTGCGCTCGAGCGCGCCGCTGTCCGCCAGGGCGCGGCGGAAGCGCTCGGCGGTGGCGTGCGAGACGCCGATCCCGGCGAACACGATGGCGAAACGATCGTCCCTCTCCTGCAGCAGCCGGGCGTGCCCGGCGATGTCGATCGCCAGCCGGCTGTGGGGCAGGCCCCCGGCCGAGAAGATCGGCAGCTTCTGTCCGCGCACCAGGCTGTTGAGCAGGTCGATCGCGCTCACCCCGGTCTCGATGAAATCCTCCGGCAGATCCCGCTCCACCGGGTTGGCCGGCAGGCCGTCGATCGGCTGCTCGCGGGCGATCGCCACGGCGGGTCCGCTGTCCAGCGGACGGCCCACGCCGTCGAAGATGCGCCCCAGCAGCCCCGGTCCCACGCCGAAGCTCAGCGGCGCGCCCAGCAGCCGGACGCGCATCCCGGGCAGCGCCAGCTCACTGGTGGGATCGAGCACTTCCACCACGATGTGCTGCTCGTCCAGGGCGGCGATGCGCCCCATGCGCACCCGGTCGTCGGCACCGATGACTTCCACCGCCTCGTTGAGCCCGACCGAGACCGGGCGGTCGAGGAACAGCAGCGGCCCTTCCAGGCGCTGCGCGCAGTCGCGGATGCTGAGATCACCCTTCATCTTCCGACGCCTCCTCCCCGGGCGCCGGCGCGGCGAGCCCGGCGAATGCGCGGTCGATCTCCGCGCGCAGCGCGTCGAAGCCGTCCAGCCGGTCCTCGCCGATCTCCTCGCCCATCCGCCGCAGCCGGCGCAGCACCGGCCGGCCCTCGATCGCCTCGATCGTGGCACCCTCCTGCAGTGCCAGCCGCGCGGCGCTGACGAAGTGATCGAGCACCGCCATCATGGCGATCTGCCGGCGTGGCGACGCGTAGCAGTCCACCTCCGAGAAGGCGGACTGCCGCAGGAACGCCTCGTTGACCAGCCGTGCGCACAACAGGGTGAGCTGCTCGCCGGCGGGCAGGGCATTCTTGCCCACGATGCGCGCCATGCGCGCCAGACGGCTCTCGTCCTCGAGCAGCGTCAGGAACCGCTGGCGGCGCGCCTCATGCTCCGGGTCGTCCTGCCCGCGCCACCACTCGTCCAGCACCCGGGCGTCCTCGGCATAGGCGGAGAGGGGATCGATGGCAGGATAGAAGCGGGCCCGCGCGCGCTCCCGGTCCAGCGGCCAGAAGCAGCGCACGTTGCGCTGCGTGTGCAGCGTGACCGGTTCGGAAAGATCGCCCCCCGGCGGGCTGACCGCGCCGATCAGCGTCACCGACCCCTCCTCCCCCGAGAGCGTGAGCCCGCACGCGGCGCGCTCGTAGAACTCGGCCTGGCGGGTGCCCAGGTAGGCCGGGTAGCCGGCCTCCGCCGGCAGGTCGCCGAGGCGGCCGCCGATCTCGCGCAGCGCCTCGGCCCAGCGGCTGGTGGAGTCCGCCATCAGCGCCACGTGCAGGCCCTGGTCGCGGAAATACTCGGCTACCGTCACGCCCGTGTAGATGCTCGCCTCGCGTGCCGCGACCGGCATGTTCGAAGTATTGGCGATGATCACGGAACGTTCGCTCAGCGGCCTGCCGCTGCGCGGGTCCTCGAGCTCCGGAAACTCCCGCAGCACCTCGGTCATCTCGTTGCCGCGCTCGCCGCAGCCCACGTAGACGATGACGTCCGCGTCGCACCACTTGGCGATGCTCTGCTGCAGGATGGTCTTGCCGGTGCCGAAGCCGCCCGGCATCGCTGCGCTGCTGCCGCGCGCAACCGGAAACAGGGAATCGATCAGGCGCTGTCCGGTGAGCATGGGGGTGCTGGCCGGCAGCCTGCGCGCCAGCGGACGCGGCCGGCGCACCGGCCAGGCGTGGCTCATGGTGACCGCGACGGGCTCGCCCTGCGGGGGCGCCACGGCACACAGCGGCTCGTCGTCACGATACTCGCCCGCCGGCACCAGGCGTTCGAGGCGGCCGGCCAGGCCCGGCGGGATCAGGCAGCGCTGGGGTTTGCCGGTGCCGCCGGTGACTTTCCCCAGGATCTCCCCGCCGGCCACGCCCGCACCCTCCGCCAGGGAGGGCTCGAAAACAAAACGTGCACCGCCGCCGGTGCGCATGCCGGGCAGCACCCAGGGTTGTCCGGTTCCGGCCAGCGGGCGCAGCAGCCCGTCGAATATCCCGCCCAGCAGGGCCGGACCCAGGCGTGCCGAGAGCGCCTGCCCGGTACCCGTCACCCGGTCGCCGGGGCGCAGACCGGTGGTGTCCTCGTACACCTGCACGACGAAATGCCGTCCCTGGATGCGCAGGACCTCGCCGAGCAGGCCGCGCGACCCCACCAGGACCGCCTCGTTGATCCGGAACACCTCGTCGGAGACGACGTGCAGGACGGGCCCGTCCAGCGAGCTGACGCGTCCCTGCGCGGCGCTCACGGTTCATCCCTCCCGGCGGGGTCCGGCGCGTCGGGCAGGGCGGCGCGCAGCAGGCCGTCAACCCGCGCCCGGCTCCGCAGCAGCGCCGCGATGCCCGTGTCCAGCTGGGCCGCGCCCTGGGTGATGCGCAGGCCGGCCGCCAGTTCCGGGTCCGCCGCGGCCTCCAGGCGCACCTGGGGACGCACGCGCTCCAGCACCCGCTGCGCGCGGTCGAGCTCGGTTGCATCGAGCCCGGGCGGATGATGCACCTGCCAGGTGCCGGGAGTCAGGTGCGACAGCGCCTCTTGCAGCGCCATGTGGATCCAGCGCCGCCGCCCCCGGCGGTCCCTCCAGCGCTGCTCGAGGGCCGGGCCCAGCCGGGTGCCGGCCTCGTCCAGCCGGTGGCGCAACAGCGCCTGCTTGCGGTCGCGCAGCTGCGCTGCGGCCTCGGCTCGCGCCTGCTGCAACTGCTCTTCCCGGCGCAACCGTTCCCGGGCGACCACCTCCCGCACGCGGCGATTGGCTTCCCGGCGTGCCGCGGCCTCGATCTCGCGGGCCTCGCGCCGGCCCGCCTCGAGCAGGGCATCGCGCCGACGCACCCGCTCACGTTCGATGTGCCCGAGCAGGGCTTCCAGCGCGCCGGCGTTGTCGGTCTGCGTCGAGTCCGGCATCACCGTACCCCCAGCTCGCGCCGGACCCGCTCCGGAAGATCGACCGGCACGGCGGCGCCCGTCGCGTCGGCCACCACCAGCGCCGGCGGCGCGGCGGAGACCAGCATCTCTTCCAGCGCGCCGGCGGCGAGCACGCCCGCGACGCTCGCACCGATCAATACCAGCGGCGGTTCGGCGCGCAGCACCCGCTCGAGGCAGTCGGCGACCCGCTCGGCCGCCGGCGCATGCGTCTCCAGCCCGGCCAGCCGCCAGCCTGCGGCGGTCAGCTCGTCACCGATGAATACCGCGCGCGCCACGTTCATCCCAGCCGGTTCAGGATCAGGATCGAGATGATCAGGCCGTAGATGGCAATGCCTTCGGCCAGCCCCATCAGCACCAGGACCCGCCCGAACAGCTCCGGCCGCTCCGCCAGCGTGCCCATGCCGGCACTGCCGACGCCGGCGACGGCGTAGCCCGCGGCCAGCGAGGACAGCCCGGTCGCGGCCGCCGCCGCGATCAGGCCCCACTGCATGACGCCGCCGGGCACCACCGTCGTCCCGGCGGCCGCGGCGCCCGCCGGCGGGACCCACAGCAACAGGCTGCCGGCGCCGGCCAGCAGCACGGTCAGCGCCACCAGGGCGGCGGCGCGCTTGAGATTTCTTGTGGCAGTCATGCTCGGCTCCCCGTGAATCCGGGTTTCACGCCGGCGGCACGGACGGCCGAAATGGCCGCCCGCCCGCCTGCAGGAAACGGATGAAGAATTCGAACAGGATCAGGCGGGTGGTCTGGATGCCCACCACCAGTCCCTCGATGGCCAGGATCGCGGCATTGCCCGTGATCAGGATCGCGTATTCGACCAGGCCGTGAGGCGCCGCCGCAGCCAGGCCGGTGACCGCCATCGACAGCCCCGCGTGCGCCAGCGCGAACGCGCCCACCCGGACGAACGAGACCGTGTTGACCAGCAGCTGGAACAGGCGCTCGAGCAGCTCGCCCGCGCGGCCGAGCACCCCCGCCGCGCCCAGCTCGCGCCAGCGGGACGCGGTGCCCCCCAAGTACCAGAGCACGCCGATGCCGGCGAGGATGCCACCGGGCAGCGGTGCGAGGAAGGCCGTCACGGCCCCGGCGTAGGCCACTACCAGGCCCGCCTGCACCCGCAGCCAGTCGGCGCCGCGGCCATTCTGCCAGGCAGCCAGCGCGTTCAGGAGCAGTCCCAAAAGCATCAGCACCGCGCCGGCGATCAGTGGTACCGCCAGAACCGGCAAAGGCGCTGCCAGGGGATTCACCCACAGGGGGCCGACCAGCCCCTCCCGGGTGAACACGCTGCCGAAAGCCAGGCCGAAGAGCATCGCGGCGACACCGCCGGGAATCAGCATCGCGAGCGCCGGCCAGCGCCGGCGCAGCAGCAGCCCGGCGACGACCAGCAGCGCGCCCTGGCCCAGGTCGCCGAACATGTAACCGAACAGCAGCGGGGCGATGAACGCCAGCAGCCGGCTGGGGTCGGTCTCACCCTGCCCCGGCGTACCCATCAGGCGTACGAACAGCTCGAACGGGCGCGCCCAGGCCGGGTTGCGGGTCAGCGTGGGCGGCTCCCGGCCGGCGGGAGGCGCCAGGAACCCCGCGACCGCCGGGATGCGGGCCCGTCGCAGCGGCGCGGCCAGGGTGTCGGGATCCGGCGCGCTGGTCCAGCCGGTGATCCGGGCCAGGTATTCGCCCAGGCAGGCGCCCCCGAGATGCTCGGTCATCCACTCCAGCCGGCGCACGTGTCCGAGGGCCTCGGCCAGGCCCAGAGCCTCGCCGACGCCGCGGATCGAATCCCGCAACCGGTCGGCCTGCTGCTGCAGCGCCTGCAGCTTTTCCCCGACCATCGCCAGCGCCCGCGGCGCGTCGCCTTCCAGCCAGCGCGGCAGTTCCAGCAGGCGCCCCTGCGGCACCGCCCGGGCCCCGGCGACGCCGAGCACATCCTCACGCGGCCCGAGCAGCAGCAGAAAGGCGTGCTGCGCACCGTCCACCCGCAGGCGCAGCACCCGCTCCGCCAGGGCGGGCACGGGCGCGTCGGGCGGCAGCACCAGCAGCCGCGCCGTCGCCGCGTCCCCGCCCCGGGCCAGCCGGCCGATGTCCAGGACCCGCTCTTCCCGCGCCAGGGACAGGAAATCCCGCACCAGCGCCAGCGCCTCCCGCTCCCGCTCCAGCGCCTCGAGCTCGCGCACCAGAGGTCCGGCGCGCTCCTCCCACTGCCGCAGGCAGTCGACGGCGTCGCTCCCGAGCCCCTCGGGCTGGCGTGCGTCACCGGAGCGGGCGACGCGGCTTTCCGGCCAGTGGCGGGCGTAACCCCGCTGCAGCCTCCGATGCTCGTCCAGAAGCGCGCGCAGCGCGTCCATGTCCAGCCCACCCGCCGCCGGGGACCGATCCAGCTCGACGTTGCCCGGAGTCGCCAGCAGCTCAGCGGCGCGCGCCAGCGTCTCCCGCGGCACCAGGACCTCGAACCAGCGCACGGGCCCGTTACGTGCCGGCATTTCCGTTCCCCGCGCCGCCCGGCAGCACCCGCTGCGCCAGGCCGGCGCACAGGCGTCGAGTGTCCAGCCACCGCAGCACCAGGAACGCGGCCGCGCCCGCGGCGTCACGGGTATGCCGCCGGAACGAGCGCTCGAGCCTGCGCGCCAGCGGGTCCGATCCCGCGGCGGTCACACCGGGCTCCGTCGTCAGGGTCGCGACCATGTCATCCGCCAGCTTGCGCAGGGACGCCGCCGGGCCGGTGCGCTCGCGCGCCCAGCGACGCCTCCACAGGTCGACCCAGGCCGCGACCGGCCACGCGCCGGCTGCGATCGCGGCCAGCAGCGCCTCGGTATCGGCGTCCGGTTCCCGCAGCGCGGTGGAAGCCACTGTCGTCACCGGCGACCCCGCCTCCCGGGCCCACTCGGGCGGCGCCTCGCCGCGTGCGACCGCGGCCAGCAGCGCCAGGTCGGGCAGGCGTGACGTCCAGCGCACGCTCGCGCGCCAGCCGGTGGGCACCCAGTGCGCCACCGCCTCGACCTCCCGGCGGAACCGGCGGCGCAGCTCCCGCTCCAGCGCGTGTGCGCCGGAGCCGGGTTCCAGCCCGGCCAGGTACGGATGCAGCTCGGTCGAGGCGAGCCCGGCCAGCCATTCCGGCGCCTCCGGCAGGCCGCCGAGGCGCCGCCACGCGGCAGGCGAGGTGCGCGGACCGTAACGCGCCTGCAGGCGTGCGCCCGCGTACAGGAACCCGTCAGGGCCGCGCATCGGCGGGCTCGTCCGGAGGGTCGTCGGCGCGGGAACCCGCGGGGGTGGTCAGCCAGCGCGCAACGCGGCAGGCGGCGCACCCGCTCCCGCCGCCGGCAACGGGCCGGCCAAGGCGCTCGAGCTCCACCCGGGCCCGCTCGCGTATCGCCTCGACCCGGGCGGCGGTGCCCCGGCCGCTGCCGTGGGGGATCCGCTCGATCCGGTGGTCGGCAAGGGCCGAGATCGCGCGTGCCCGCGCGCGCCCACGCTCCACGAGGGCCTCGGCCTCGGCGGCGGCCTGCTGCACGTCCCGCCCGGCCTGCTGTTCCGCCTCCAGGGCCCGGCGAATGGCCTCCGCGCCCGCCGCGGCCGATGCTCTCTCCTTTGGCATGCCCCGACCCGCTCCGGGAGTTTCGCGTTCGTCTTCCTAACGTGGAGCAAGAGCGGGGCGGGGCCGTTGACGCAGGTCAAGGGCGGCCGCCACCGGCGATGCGGGTTGGCCTGCCCTGGTCCCGCCGCGGCCCCGTCAGGCGCCGGGCGCCCGCGCCTCGGCCGGACACGACGCCTGCCGGAGGCGCTCGCAAACATGTCCGTCCGCGGCCGGGGCCTCGTCGTGTCCCGCGGTCTGCTGGCAGAAGCAGCCGGCGAACCCGAGGTCCCAGCTCTCGGCGCTGCAGGTCAGAACCGAGCCGTCGCTGAACAGGAAGCGTCGTCGCTTGCGGTTCGTGCTGCTCTGCGCGGCCGCCGACTCGCCGCAGCGGGAAAGGATCTCCTCGAGCGTCAGCCCGTCGCCGGTCTGCCAGCAATGCCGGTCATGGCCCAGCATCGCGGCGACCTGCTCGGCCATGGTGACCGAAACCCTCTTGTTGCGATCGCCCATTCGATTCATCCGTTCGTTGGGGGAGGGGCGGATGCCGGGAAGGCATCCTTTGGCCTCGACTGGTTGTATACACGACGTATCCTACAATACGGTTGCAAGGGTGGGGAGCGATTCGGTCCCGGCAGCGGTCGAACGGGGTGCCGCCGGGCGTTGCGCGTCCGCCGCACCCGCAGGGCGGCTGCTCGGACACCGGAACCCGGGAGGACCGATGACCATCATGCCAAGCCGACGCATCCTCGCCACGGCCACGCTGTGTGCCATGGCCCTGGCCGTGACCGCGTGCACCAGCGGCGAGCGCCATGCCCGCCAGCTGCAGCAGAAGGCCGCGGTCAGCCTGAAGAAGGGGGACCGCGCCCGGGGAAGCGACTTCTCCGCGGCCTACGAGCACTACCGGGCAGGTGTCGCGGCCCTGAGACAGATCATCGACCGGTACCCCCACACGCATCTCGCCGCCGAGGTGACCTCCGGCAAGGCGACCACGGACGGCCGCACGCTGGCCCAGTGGCGACGCAGCCTCCAGCGTTACCGGCAGGCGGCGAAGCTCGAGCATGGCGGCCCGGGGGCTCTCGCCCGCGCCCAGGCCGGTGATCCCCACACCACCCCGGCGCAGATCCAGTGGGTATCCCGCATCCTGGAGTCGACCGTCTTCGGCCCCACGCCCCCGGGCACGGCGACGCGGTTCTCCGAGCATGTCATCGCGGTGCGCCGGAAGCCCCCGCGGGCCGCTCGCCTGACGGCCCTGTACGGGGGCCTGCTCGGCGCGCAGGTCCGGTCGCCGGAGAAGGACGCGGGGGGCCTGAAGTTCCCCGGGCAATACTCGTCGCAGATCACGGGCACGCTGGTCGCGGCCGTCCGGGCGCGCAACGGCGGCTCCGGCAAGCCCGCCCTGAAGGCCGCGCAGCGGCTCTGGGGACTGCGCAAGAAAATCGGTCCGGACCGGCGCGGCGAGCTGATCCTGCCGGTCACGGCAGCCTATGTCGCCGGCGGCCGGCCGGACAAGGCACTCGCACTGGCCGGCAGCCTGCCGGGGCACGACGCCCGCGCGCAGACCTACGCGATGATCGGCCTGGCCATCGCCCACGAGGGTCCGGCGGGGCAGAAGAAGCTGGCCGACCGGGCTCTCGCGAAGGCGGAAAGCATCGCCGACAACGTTCCCATCCCGCACCGCGAGTTCGTCTATCTCAATGCGGCCAGCGCCCGCGCACTGCTGCACGAGCGGAAGCGGGGCCGCGCCGACCTGCAGCATGCCCTGGACGACGTCGCGCTGCCGAAGGCGCCGCCGTGGATGCTGCTGCAGTTCATCCACCTTGGTGACAGTCTCGGAACCGGCAAGCCGGCGAAGGCGGTGCTGAAGGTGGCCGCCAGCCAGGGCGGCAAGTCGACCGCCGGCGCCCCCTACGCCGCCCTGCTGGCGGCCGCCGGCCACTACCGGAAGGCGGTTTCGCTGGCACCGAAGCTCGCGCCCGAACAGTTCCTGCTGATGACGCTGGAGGCAGGCATCCGGAAGGGCTCCGGCAAGCCGGGACCGAGCGACGGGCAGTGGCACGCCCTGATCCGCGACTGGATCCAGCGGCTGCGCAAGCAGGACTAGCCGGATGCCCCGGGGCCGCGGCTCATCGTCGCCGGTCTTGCGGGGCATCGCGTTCGCGGCGCGAGGCCGTATTGCTGCGCAGCAGCATCCAGGCGACGACCGCCAGGACGATGACCACCAGGATCCACCACATGGCACTCTCTCCAAACGGGGGAGCCGCAAGGTCGGCGTGCGGACCGGCAGGTCGTGCCCGGCGGGTCCGGTGCCCGGAGATTCCGATGCCGGGCTGGCGGCTCCTGGGGCCATGCTACTACCAATCTTCCGGAAGGTATTGTCCGGTCCCGGCGGCTGGCGGTGCCGTCGTGGCATGCCGGGAGGAGGGAAAGCGGCGGCGCGACACGACCGACGAGCAACACCGTCCGGACAGGACGACAGGAGCGCCCGGCGGGAGAGCGCGTGAGCGGCGATCACCGCGTTGCGCTCGCTTGTCGTAGCGTTGCTACGCCTTCGCTCCCGCGCCTTGTCCTCACCACTCACGCGCTCTCTGAGATGCGGCATTACCC
>DASQZJ010000056.1:0-57465 GCA_035638775.1 Gammaproteobacteria bacterium | reverse complement strand
GCCGCGGTGCTGATCCTGTTCATCATGCCGGCCCTGGACCGCAACCCGGTGAAGTCGCACCGCTACCGCGGACCGATCTACAAGCTCGCGCTGCTGGTGTTCGCCTTCACCTTCCTGGTGCTCATGTATCTCGGCGGGCTCTCACCGACGCCGGCCCACGCGGATATCGGTTTCCGCTTCGCGGAGCTGTACTTCTCCTTCTTCATCCTGTCCATCGTGCTCAGCCGCCCGCACGGGAAAGGCTTCTACCTCGGCACGCTGGTGCTGGCACTCGCGTTGATCTTCGTGCTGGACTGGCTGCGCGTGGGAGACATCCCGATCCACCTGATGGCCAGGACCTGGTGGATTCCGGCCCTGTACTGGGCGGTGTTCACCATTCTGCCCGCGTTCACGAATCTCAACGTGCCGAAACCGGTGCCGGAAAGGGTGACGAGCTGATGAAGAAGAAGACCGCGATCGTACTGGCCGTGCTGGTCGGCCTGCTCCTCGCCCCCGCGGCGGGTGCCGCCGGGGATCAGCCCCAGCTCGAACACGTCAACATCAATCTCCATAACCGGCCCGCCCTCCAGCGCGGCGCCCGGGACTTCGCCAACTACTGCCTGAGCTGTCACCAGGCGAAGTACATGCGCTACAAACAGCTCGAGCCCGGGCTCGGACTGACCGACAAGCAGATCGAGGACAACCTGATCTTCACCGGCGCCAAGATCTGGGACCCCATGACCGTGGCCATGACCCGCAAGGATGCCGCCAACTGGTTCGGCAAGGCGCCGCCGGACCTGTCTGACGAGGTCCGGATCCGCGGCGCGGACTGGGTCTACACCTACATCAAGAGCTTCTACCTCGACCCCTCCCAGAAGACCGGCGTGAACAACGCAGTCTTCCCCAAGGTGGCGATGCCGGACGTGTTCTGGCACCTGCAGGGCCTGCAGAAGCCGGTGTACAAGACGGTGACCGACTCCGACGGTACCAAGGAGAAGGTGATCGACCACCTGAAGCTGGTGAAGAAGGGCTCGCTGACGCCCAAGCAGTTCGACCGCTTCGACCGTGACCTGGTGACCTTTCTGACCTACGTGAGCCGGCCCGAGAAGATGGAGTCGGCACGCCTGGGCGCGTGGGTGATCGGGTTCCTGATCTTCTTCGCGGCGCTGGCCTGGCTGCTCAAGCGGGAATACTGGAAGTCCATCGACCATTAGATGGTCTTTAGGCCCGGGAAGGGCTTCCCTGCCCTTCCCGGGCTCGCCGGGTCCGGACTTCCCTGTCCGGTGCGTGGCCACACCAGGCCACCCTGCCACTTTTCGGCTCGCCAGAGTCGGGCGCGGTCCGGACCTCGCTGGCCGGATGCTTTACCTGCCACTTCCGCGCTTGCCCGGGCAGGTTGCTGCCAGCCGCGCCGGACCGCGTTTTCGGGTCTTCCCGCCGGCGTCACCGTGCCAGCCGGGGAGGCAGCCGAGGCGGCAGGCTGGTATGCGGTATAATCGGCAACAGCCGGGGCCGGACCGGGGCGCAGCGGCCCTGCTCCGGCCCGATTCGCGCTTTCCCGGTGCAATTACGGAATGACAATATGCCTGTGACGATCCCGCGCATGCGAGGCGGGGGCCGCGGTCGCGCGAGCAACGCCCCGTCGCCCGCGCAGCGCCGGGCGCGTACGCGCGCCCGCATCCAGCTGCTGCTGCTGACAGTGGGCACGGCCGGCGTGCTCGCGCTGGCGAGCGCCGGCTACATCTCGACGCGCTACCGCGCCCCGCACCTCGGACACGTCACCCTGAGACGCGTCGATCCCGGCTCGGTGGCGGCCCTGGAAAGCGTCTTCCGGCGCGCCGACTACCAATGGCCGCCGGCCGACAGCGTGCCCCCGATCGCGGTGGCCAACCTGCCTCCCGGCCTGGACCAGGTCAAGGTTGCTCGGCGCAAGACCCTGTTCTTCCAGACCGTCCTTCCCCTGGTGGTGGCCGAGAACACGCGCATCCGTCGGGAACGGCGATTCCTGAAGCGGCAGTTCGCGGCCGGCAAGATCGAGCCCGGTTCCCGTGCGGCCTTGCAGGTGCAGCGGATCGCAAAAGCGTTCGACGTTGACGGCCAGATCAACGATCCCTCGTTTCGTAAGACCCTGCTGCGCCGGGTCGACGTGGTGCCGCCGGGCCTGGTGCTCGCGCAAGCCGCCACCGAAAGCGGCTGGGGCACCTCACGCTTCGCCGTCGAGGGCAATAACCTGTTCGGCATCTGGACGTGGGACGCGGACAGGGGCCTGACACCCCGCAGGCGCCGTCCGAACGCCGACCACTATGTGCGCACCTACCGCAACCTGCGCAGCTCCGTGCACAACTACATCATGAACATCGATACCCGCGACGCCTACTCGGAACTGCGCCAGCTGCGCGCGTTTCTGCGGCGCAAGGGCCAGACCCTGGACCCCTCGCGGCTGGTCGTGGGACTGCGGCTGTATTCGTCGCGGCGTGGCGACTACGTGCACGACATCCGTGCGATGATCCGGATGAACAACCTCAACCGCCTGGTCCGGCTGCAGCTCGCACAGCATTCCTGAGCGCAGCGGTTGGCCGGGACGCCGTTTCGCCGGCGGGACGTTCAGCCGCCGCTTTCCGGTCGCCCGGGCCAGATCCAGGGATGGCTGTACCAGTAGTAGCGGCCACCCCCGGCAGGGACCGTGCAATTGTAGCGAGCCCGACGTTCGGGGAACGCCTTCGGGGCGCGCACCCGGAACCGCGTGTGGTCCGCGTTCAGCCAGGTGATCGGAACACGGCCCTGGTTGCTGCCGTAACAGCTCAGCTGGTCGCGCTCACCCCGGGTGGGTCCGGATCCCAGGGTGACTGTCATCACCGGCGGGTCCCGCGGCGGCGAGACGGGATCGTCCGGCGTCGCCGAGGCCACCGGCAGGGGCAGGGTGTCGATCTTGCTCCGGAACTGCTCCATGGTGCCGAAGCGCCCGGCCATGGGGAAGCGCGGCAGCGCCTCGAGGTCGGATCCCGGACCGATCGCGCCCGACTGCTGGCCGAAGCTCACGTAGCCCATCTGCCGCAGCATCTTCTGCAGCGCCGGGTTGTACTCGCCATAAGGGTATGCGAACAGCTTCGGGCCGGAATTGCTGTTCGGCCCGAGCTTGGCCTGCAGCCGTTGTTGCGCCTTCCGGATCTCCCGCCGCACCCGCTTGGCCCAGGCATGCCCGCCTTCGCCCTGGCGCCGGTCGACGAGATGCGGGTGGTCGACCGTGTGGTCAGCGAAGGTCGCACCGTGCTGTGCCATCTCCCGCATCTGCTGCCAGGTCATGAAGCTGGCACCGTGATCGTCCACGACCCGGGTCGCGACGAACACGGTGAACGGGAAGTGATGGGCCTTGAGCAGCGGATAAGCATTCTCGTACACCGTGCGGTAGGCGTCGTCCACGGTGATGGCCACGGTGTGGTCGGGAATCGGCCGGCCGTCACGCAGATGGCGGATGATGCGCGGCAGGGGCCAGACATGAAAACCGTTTGACGCCAGGTAGTTCAGCTGCGCCCGGAACCGTGGCATGTCGATGTCGGTGCTCGGATAACGCGAGTCGCCGAATCGATGGTACAGGAGCACCACGGCGTGCTGCGGTATCTCCGGGGCAGTGGCCGACGCCACCGCGGGGACGGGGCCGGCGAGCAGGGCCGCCAGCGCCAGCGGGAGGAGCATCCTCATGGGCATCCATCCGGTCGATGGGTGAATGGCATCGACCCCATGATACGCTGTCCCGCGCCCGGCCGCGGTACCGAGCCCGGGCCGCGTCCGTCGCCACGCGCCACCGCCGCCGCCGTGCGGATCTCTCCGGCCTGGCAGGTGACGCCGGGGCGCTTCAGGCGTGCGGCATCCGGGAGAATCGGCCCGCGGGCAAGCCACCCGGGGCACAGATCCCGGGTTCGGCCGCTTGCTCGTTCGGTCCCCGGGCGCCGTCTAGTCCAGCCAGGCACGCGCGTTGTGGAACAGTTTCATCCATGGTGACATCCCTTCCCACTCGGGGGGATGCCAGGACAGGCTCACGCAGCGCACCACGCGCTCGGGATGCGGCATCATCAGGGTCACGCGCCCGTCCCGGCTGGTGACCCCGGTGATTCCGGCGGGGGAGCCGTTGGGATTGGCCGGATAGCGCGCCGCGGGCTCGCCCCGGTTGTCGACGTAGCGCAGGCAGGCGAGCTGCCGGCGGAGCAGGGCGTTGGCATCGCCCGGATGGTCGAACTCGGCACGTCCCTCGCCATGGGCCACAGCGATCGGGAGCCGTGAGCCTTCCATGCCCGCGAGGAACAGCGAGGGCGAGGACTCGACGCGTACCAGGCTCAGGCGCGCCTCGAACTGCTGGGAGCGATTCCGGACGAAGCGCGGCCAACCCTCGCTCCCCGGGATCAGTTCGCGCAGGGCGGCCAGCATCTGGCAACCGTTGCACACCCCGAGCGCAAAGACGTCGGTGCGCTCGAAGAACCCGGCAAAGCTGTCGCGTGCGCGGTCGTTGAACAGGATCGACTTGGCCCAGCCTTCGCCGGCCCCGAGCACGTCGCCGTAGGAGAACCCGCCGCAGGCGACGATCCCGCTGAAGCCGTCGAGGTCGGTGCGTCCCGAAAGGATGTCGCTCATGTGCACGTCGACGCCGTCGAAGCCCGCGTGATGGAAGGCGGCGGCCATCTCGGTCTGGCCGTTGACCCCCTGCTCGCGCAGGACCGCGACCCGCGGCCGCGCTCCTGTCGCCACCTCGGGCGCCTCCCGGGCCTCGTTGAGGTGAAAGCCCAGCGCCGCGTTGAGCCCCGGGTCGGCTTCGTCCAGCAGGGCGTCGAAGGCCTCCCGTGCGCACTCGGGATCGTCCCGCAGCGCCTGCATCCGGTAGCTGGTCTCGGACCAGGTCCGCCGCCAGGCGACCCGCTCGCCGCCCAGCACCTCCCGCCCCCGCCAGCGGAAGCTCAGGCGGCTGCCGTCGTCGACCCCGCCCAGCACATGGAAATGCTGGCCGAGCCCGGCGTGGACGAAGCGCTCGCGGACCTCCGGCACGTCCTGCGGCGCGACCTGCAGCACGGCACCAGCTTCCTCGCTGAACAGGATCGCGGCCGGATCGTCGCCCAGGTCGTCAAGGTCCACGGCGAAGCCGGCCCGACCGGCAAAGGCCATCTCGCACAGAGTGACGAACAGGCCGCCGTCGGAACGATCGTGATAGGCCAGCGCCAGCCTGGCGGCCAGCAGCCCCTGGACGGTCTCGAACAGTGCCCTCAGGTCGGCGGGCCGGTCCAGATCCGGCGCCTCCGTGCCGGTGGCGGCGAAAACCTGAGCCAGGCAGGAGCCGCCCAGGCGGTTGCGGCCGTGCCCAAGGTCGACCAGCAACAGCGGCCCTTCCCCGGGTCGCACGCGGGGCGTGACGGTGCCACGGACGTCCTCCACCGGGGCGAAGGCGGACACGATCAGCGACAGCGGCGCGCTCATCGAGCGGGCCCCGCCATCCTCCTCCCAGACGCTGGTCATCGAAAGCGAATCCTTGCCCACCGGGATGGCGATACCCAGCTCCGGACACAGCTCCTGACCCACGGCCCGCACGGTGTCGTACAGCGCCGCGTCCTGCCCCGGCTGGCCGGCGGCCGCCATCCAGTTGGCCGACAGGCGCACCCGCTTCAGGTCGCCGATGTGCGCGGCCGCGATATTGGTGATCGCCTCGGCCACCGCCATCCGGCCGGATGCCGGTGCGTCCAGCAGCGCCAGCGGCGCCCGCTCGCCCATGGCCATGGCCTCCCCGGTAAAGCCATCGTAGCTGCTCGCGGTCACCGCGACGTCGCTTACCGGCACCTGCCACGGCCCCACCATCTGGTCCCGGGTGACCAGCCCGGTCACGCTGCGATCGCCGATGGTGATCAGGAAGCTCTTGTCCGCCACCGCCGGCAGGCGCAGCAGCCGCAGCGCCGCCTCTTCCAGGTCGATGCCCGTGGCCGGCAGCGCCACGCTCCGCGGTGGCTCGTGCGCGACGTCACGGAGCATGCGCGGCGGCTTTCCCAGCAGCACTTCCATGGGCATGTCCACGGGCGTGCCACCGAGCAGACGGTCCTCGAGCACCAGCCGGGCGTCCCCGGTCGCCTCGCCGATCACCGCTGCCGGACAGCGCTCGCGCGCGCACAGAGCCATGAAACGCTCGCGGTCGGACGGAGCCACGACCACCACGTAGCGCTCCTGTGCCTCGTTGCACCAGATCTCCAGCGGCGACATGCCGGGCTCGTCGCTGGGAATCTCGCGCAGCCGGATGCGTCCCCCGCAGCCGTCGGCGTCCAGGATTTCCGGCACCGCGTTGGACAGCCCGCCGGCGCCGACGTCGTGAATGGAAACGATCGGGTTGCGTTCGCCCATCGCCCAGCAGCGGTCGATGACCTCCTGGGCCCGCCGCTGCATCTCCGGGTTGCCGCGCTGGACGGAAGCGAAGTCCAGCTCTTCGTCGCTGCTGCCCGAGGCCACCGAGGACGCGGCGCCCCCGCCGAGGCCGATCAGCAGCGCCGGACCCCCGATCACGATCACGTGGTCTCCCGGCCGCACCCGGCCCTTGTCCACGTTGCCGGCGCGGATGTTGCCGAAACCGCCGGCGATCATGATCGGCTTGTGATAGCCGTGCAGGCGCGGCCCGTCGGCGCCCGGCAGGGACTGCTCGTAGCTGCGGAAGTAGCCCGCCAGGCTGGGCCGACCGAACTCGTTGTTGAACGCCGCCGCGCCGATCGGGCCGTCGAGCATGATCTGCAGCGCCGATGCGACGCGCCCGGGACGGCCGTGGTCCGCCTCCCAGGGATGCGTGAAGCCGGGCATGCGCAGGTTGGATACGCTGAAGCCGCAGAGCCCGGCCCGGGGCCGTGCGCCGCGCCCGGTAGCGCCCTCGTCGCGGATCTCTCCGCCGGCGCCGGTCGCGGCGCCCGGGAAGGGCGAGATCGCTGTGGGGTGATTGTGCGTCTCCACCTTCATCAGCAGGTGAGCCGGTTCCCGCCGCGGGCGGTAGACGGCATCCTCGGGGTCGGGGTAGAACCAATCCGCCTCGCGGCCCGCGACCACGGCGCTATTGTCCGAATAGGCGGACAGGACGCCGGCCGGACTGCACCGGTGGCTCTCCCGGATCATGTCGAACAGGGAACGCTCACGGGACCGGCCGTCGATGATCCAGTCCCCGCGGAATATCTTGTGCCGGCAGTGCTCGGAGTTCGCCTGGGCGAACATCATCAGCTCCACGTCGGCAGGATCCCGCCCGAGCCGGCGGAAGGCCCTCACCAGGTAGTCGACCTCGTCCGGGGACAGGGCCAGTCCCAGGCGCCGGTCGGCCTCCTCCAGCGCCACGTGCCCTCCGGCCAGCACGGCGACCCGCTCGAGCGCGGCGGCAGTGGGATGGCGGAACAGCACCCGGGCCTCGGCGCGCCCGGCCAGCAGGGCCTCGGTCATGCGGTCGTGCAGGAGGTCGCCCAGGCGGGCGCGCCAGTCGGGTCCACCCGCGAACCCGTCCAGGTGATACTCCACGCCGCGCTCGATCCGGCGCACGGCGTCGAGGCCGCAACCGCGGGCGATGTCGGTGGCCTTGCTGGACCACGGTGACACCGTTCCCGGCCGGGGCACCACGACTACCGACGCGCCTTCCAGCACGACCGGCTCCTCGTGGTGCGAACCGTAGTGCAGCAGTCTTTCCAGCACGGCGTGTTCGCCCGCGTCCAGCCTGCGTTGCAGCGCCACGAAGTGCAGGAAGCGTGCGCTCAATCCGGTCAGTCCCGGGATCCGCTCGCGCAGGACCCCGAGGAGCCGGTCCCGGCGGAACGGTGAGAGAGCCCGGCCACCGGCGAGGCACAGCAACAGTTCGGTTTCGGACTCGTCGTTCACCAGACCCTCACCAGGTTCAATCGGGCCGCGCGCCGGTCTTGCTAACCCGGGCAGGGGTAATGCCGCATCTCAGCGCTCCTGTCGGTCTGTCTGGCAAGGCGCGAGCAGCGCAGTGCGGTCGGGCGCTACGCGACCGACGAGCAACGCCGTCCAGACGGGGCGAGGCGAGCGCCCTGCGGGAGAGCGCGTGAGCGGCGACGACCGCGTTGCGCTCGCTCGTCGTAGTGTCGCTACGCCTTCGCTCCCGCGCCTTGTCCTCACCACCCGCGCGCTCTCTGAGACGTGGCATTACCTCTGACCGGGTTGGTAGGATACCTCACGCCAGCTGAGGCCGGCGTCCTGGTCGGCCACACCCACCGAGCCCGCGTCGCAGCCCAGCGCCGCGGCAACCGTGTCCCGTGCCAGCGCCGGGGTGTTGTTCTTCTCGCTGATGTGTCCGAGCACCAGGTGCTGCAATCGCGGATGCGCCACAGCGGCCGCCAGGTCGGCCGCCTGGCCGTTGTTGAGGTGGCCCCGGCGACCGCCGACACGCGCTTTCAGGGACGGCGGATAGGGCCCGCGCGCGAGCATGCCGGGATCGTGATTGCACTCCACCATCAGGCCGTCGCAGCCTTCCAGGGTCCGGCGGATGTGTGGCGTCACGGTGCCGGCGTCGCTGATCACGCCGAGACGCACCGCGCCGTCGCCGAGCACAAACTGGCAGGGCTCGCGCGCGTCGTGAGGCACCGGAAAGGGCTGCACCTGCAGGTCGTCCATGGCGAACGGCTCGTGCGGGCTGAAGACGTGCACCCGGGGCAGTTCGCCCGGATCCCAGGCGGCCAGGGTGCCTCCGGTCAGCCACACCGGCAAGCGGTAGCGGCGGGCCAGCGGGGCCACTCCGGAAACGTGGTCCGCGTGCTCGTGCGTCACCAGCACCGCGCTCAGCTGTGAGGCATCACGTCCCAGGCGCGCGAGGCGCCGTTCGGTCTCCGCCAGCGGGAAGCCGCAGTCGATCAGAATCCGGGTCCGGCCGGCCTCCACCAACGCCGCATTGCCCCGACTCCCGCTCCCCAGGCTGGCAAAGCGCAGCAATCCTGCCCCCTCTCGAGCCGCGCGGGCGACCACCCGCCGGTGTGTCAGCGCTTGCCCGAATCGCGTCCGGTACTGTAAGGATTGCCCGGGAAGCGCATCACGTTCTCGCCCTCGACCGTGGTGATCCGGCTGGTTCCGCGGCGGGCGACCTCGTCGATACGGATGATCGCGTGCATCGGGATATGCACGCGCTCGACGCCGTCGAACTCGCTCTTGAGACGCTCTTCGGTGGGGTCGACCACCACCCCGCTCTGCTCGCCAAAAACCAGCCCTTCCACGGCGATGAAACCGTAGAGGTGTTCCTGACTGACGTTCCGGGCATAAATCTCGTAGACCTTGCCCTGGTTGAAGAACGCGATCTTGTAAAGGTGTTTGTCCGCCATCTCACCGACTGCTGCTGGTGCCACGCCAATGCCGTTACCCACGTCCCGGTCCTCACCGGGTGCCCGTGCAGTTTACCGGAAAACGGGCCCGGTTCCGACACGCTGGCATGGCACCGCCAGCTGTGCTGCAATCGGGGGGCGCCATGAGCATCGAAACCGCAACCGTACGCCCCGACTACGCCGGCGGCAGCATCGCCAACCTGATGGCCTCCCTGGCCCGGGCACTCGGCGGGGACACCGGCTACCAGCCGCTGCGGGCGCTGCCGGGATCATCTCTCGAGCAACAACGCCACGTGGTCCTGCTGGTGATCGACGGACTGGGCGACCTGTGGCTGGACGAGCAGGACAGCAGTCTGCTGCGGGCCAATCGCCACGCACGCATGACATCGGTATTCCCGTCCACCACCGCCACCGCGGTGACCACCTTCCTCACCGGCGAGCCGCCGGCGCGCCACGGCGTCACCGGCTGGTTCATGTACGCGCGCGAGCTCGGCTGCGTGATCGTCCCGCTGCTCTCGCGTGCACGCTATGGCGGCGAGACCCTGGCGCGCAGCGGGGTGGAGCTGTCCGGTCTGTACCATGCCCGGCCCTTCCCGGACCGGATCACGACCGAAGCGCACATGGTGATGCCCGGGAACATCGCCCACTCCGAGTTCAATACGGTGTTCGCCGGGAACACCTCGGTCCACTCCTACCGGGACATGCAGGAGCTGTTCTCGACCACCGCGGCGCTGGTGGCCGGACCCCACCCGCGGCGCTACGTGTACGCCTACTGGCCGCGGCTGGACGCGCTGGCGCACCGGTACGGGATCGGTGCGCCCGAGACCGCACGGCACTTCCGCGAGATCGATTCCGGCATCCAGGCGATGCTGCGGCAGCTGCGCGGCCGCCCGGTCACCGTTGTGGTGACCGCGGACCACGGCTTCGTCGACGCCGACCCGGACCAGGCGATCGAGATCGCCCACCACGACCGGCTGCGCGCGTGCCTCGCGGCACCTCTTTGCGGTGAGCGCCGGGCCGCCTTCTGCTACGTCCGGCCCGGCGCGCAGGAGACCTTCACCGAGACGCTCGCGGACGCCGCCGGCGACCGTATCGTGCCCCTGTCGCGGGCCGAGCTGCTGGAGCGGGAGTACCTGGGTCCGGGACCACGCCATCCGGAGCTGGAGAGCCGGATCGGGGACTGGTGCCTGGTGGCGCGGGCACGCGGCACCGTCCTGGACCAGGTGCCCGGCGAGCGGCCTCACCCCATGATCGGGGTCCACGGGGGCATCAGCGAGCGCGAGATGTACGTGCCCTTGATCGTGCTCGAGCCTTAGCAACCAGGTTCGGTGCGCGCCACCGGGAGCCTCAGCCCGCCACGGCTCCGGCGGGCATCAGCGCTGCCTCCAGCACCTCGTCGACCCGCTCCGCCCAAACGAAGCGCAGCCTGCCCCGGACGTCTGCCGGGATCTCCTCGAACTCCTTGCGGTTGCGGGCGGGCAGGACCACGGTGCGGATCCCGGCGCGCAGCGCGGCCAGAGTCTTCTCCCGGATCCCCCCGACCGGTAGCACCAGCCCGCGCAATGTGACCTCGCCCGTCATCGCGGTGTCGCTGTCCACGGTGCGGTCCGTCAGCAGGGAAACCAGGGCCACGAACATCGCCACCCCGGCGCTGGGACCGTCCTTGGGGATCGCGCCCGCGGGGACATGCACATGGATGTCGCTGCGGTCGAACAGGCTTTCTTCGACCCCGAGCGCCTGTGCCTGTGCCTTGACCAGGGTCAGTGCGGTCTGCGCGCTCTCCTTCATCACCTCGCCGAGCTGCCCGGTCAAAATCAGCTTACCGCTGCCCGCGGCCCGGCTCGCCTCGATGAACAGAATGTCGCCGCCGGTGGGCGTCCACGCCAGTCCGGTGGCGACCCCGGGCACGCTGGTGCGCATCGCGACCTCGGCTTCGAAACGCGGCGGCCCCAGGATCGCCGCCAGGTCGGGGGCGTCCACCACCACCTCCCGCGCGGTGCCCTCGGCGATCCGCATGGCCACGTTGCGGCACACCGAACCGAGGGTCCGCTCCAGGCCGCGACAGCCGGCCTCGCGAGTGTAGTCACTCACGATCGCGGCCACGGCGGCGTCCGTCAGGCTGCAGTCCGGAGGACTCAGGCCGCTGTCCCGCAGCTGCCGGTCGACCAGGTAGCGGCGCGCGATCTCCACCTTGTCCTCGGCGGTATAGCCCGGAAGCTCGATGACCTCCATCCGATCACGCAGCGGACCCGGAACCTGGTCCAGCACGTTGGCGGTGCACACGAACAGCACCCGGCTGAGGTCGAAGGGCACGGCCAGATAATTGTCGCGGAAGGTCGCGTTCTGCTCGGGATCCAGCACCTCGAGCAGGGCCGAGGCCGGATCCCCCTGGATACCGGCGCCGAGCTTGTCCACCTCGTCCAGCATCAGCACCGGATTGCGGCTGCCCGCCTTGCGGATGGCCTCGATCACGTTGCCGGGCAGCGCGCCGATGTAGGTGCGGCGGTGCCCGCGGATCTCCGCCTCGTCGTGAACGCCCCCGAGGCTGACGCGGACGAACCGCCGTCCCGTGGCGCGCGCAATGCTCTGGCCCAGCGAGGTCTTGCCCACGCCCGGCGGGCCCACGAAGCACAGAATCGGGCTCTTGCCGGCGGGATTGAGCTTGCGCACCGCCAGGTACTCGAGGATTCTCCGTTTGACCTTGTCGAGGTCGTAGTGGTCCTCGTCGAGAATCCCGCGCGCCTCCGCGATGTCGATCGACTCCTCGGTGCTGACCGACCAGGGCAGCTCGGTCAGCCACTCCAGATAGCTGCGCACCATCGAGAACTCGCCGGCGTTCTCCGGGATGCGTTGCAGCCGCCGCAGCTCCTTGCGCGCCTGCTGCTCCACCTCCTCGGGCATGCCGGCCTCCTCGATCGCCCGCTCGAGCTCCTCGATCTCGCCCGCCTTGCCGTCGGCCTCCCCGAGCTCGCGCTGGATGGTGCGCAGCTGCTCCCGCAGCAAAGCCTCCCGCTGGCGCTCGTCCATCTTCTCCCGGGTCTGCTCGCTGATCTGCTGCGAAAGCCGGAGCACCTCGAGCCGGCGCGACAACAGCTGGGACACCCGGTCCAGCCGCGCGTCCAGGTCCAGCAGCTCAAGCACCTCCTGTTTCTCCTCGACCTTGATCTCGAGATTGGCCGCGATCAGGTCGGCCAGCGCGCCCGGGTTGGTGGCCCGGTCGACGGCGTTGATCAGCTCGTCCGGCGCGCGCGGCAAAAGCTCAAGCGCCTCCGCCGCAAGCTCACGCAGGTTCAGCAGGCGCGCCTCGATGGCACGGTCATCCCCGGCCTCGGGCTCGGCGAGCTGCTCGACCCGCGCGGCCATGAACGGATAGTCCGACAGGAATTCCAGCACCCGGAAGCGCGATTCCCCCTGGCACACGAGGTGATGCGTGTGATCGGCCCCGGTCACCTGCCGCAACACGCTGGCGGCGGTGCCGACGCCGTAGAGGTCCTCCGGCCGCGGCACGTCCACCCGGGAGTCACGCTGCAGCAGCAGTCCCACGGGCCGGCCGGAACGGGCGGCCTCGCGTGCGGCAGCCACCGAGCGGGCACGCCCAACCGTTACCGGAAGCATGCCGCCGGGGAACAGCACGACGCCCCGCACCGGGATCAGGATCAGGGCATCCTCCGGCAGCGGTTGCAGCGGCTCCTCGTCTCCCGCGGGCCGGGCCTCCTCGACTGCGATCTTCTTCATGCCACCAGACCTTCCGGGCCGCCGTGCCCGTGCCGGATCCGCCCGGCCGCCGGCAGCGCCCCGGGGCGGCGTTTGCGGGGATGCCACTACCGTAGCGCCACCGCCGGATCCCGTATTGACCGTCGTCAAGGACGGCGGCCCCGCGCGGGCAGGCCGTGGAGCCGGCCGCTGAGACAGGCGAGACAGCCTGTGCGGCCCGGCCCGGGTTCGACCCTAGCCGTTGCCCTCGTCCTCGGGCAGCTGGATGTCGATGCGCGCGCTGCGCTGGCCCGCGCCGCCCCTGACGGTGACCTCCAGCAGGCCATTCTCGAACTGCGCGGCGATCTCCCGGGAGTCGATCCCCTCGGGGAGGATCATCGTGCGGCGGAAGGTGCCGTAGTGGCGCTCACGCGTGTAGTAGCTGACCTTCGAATCGTCCAGCTCGCTATGGCGCTCGCCCGAGATGGTCAGGACGCCGTTGCTGACGCTGACCTCCAGATCCCGGTAACGCATGCCGGCCAGCTCGCAGCGGATGACCAGGTCGTTGCCGCGGGCAAAGATGTCGGCGGGCGGCACCCAGGCGGTGGCATGAGTGCGGGCCCCGCCGCCCTCCTCCTCGGCGTGCTGCATCCAGTTGTGCTGGACCCGGTTGAGCTCGCTCATCACGTCGACGAACCCCCGGAACGGGTTGCGCTGGCGCTTGCTCATGACTGCCCTCTCCTCTGACTGGATCGACGGAATCGCGAGCGGCCGCGGTCTTCCTCCGTGGTGCCGTGCACCGGCACCCGCTCCTGTCCGAGCGACCGGACCAGGGTGTAGCACATGATCAGGAGCACGGCGCAAAACGGGAGCCCCGAGGTCACCGCACTGGTCTGCAGGGCGTCGAGGGCGTTCCCGCGGGAGAGCGTGCCCGCCACCAGCAGCACCATGGCGACCACGCCCTCCATCGTGGCCCAGAACAGGCGCTGCTGCCAGATGGGGTGCGGATCCCCGCCATTGGTCAGGATGTCCACCACCAGCGAGCCGGAGTCGGAAGACGTGGCGAAGAACAGGGTGACCACGATGATGGTCACGACCGAGGCCAGCGCGGCGACGATGCCCGAGACCGGCAGCTGCTCCAGCAGCACGAACACGGCATGCGGCGCGCTGGCGGTGTAGAGAGCGTGATTGCCGCCGGCCAGCAGGTCATGCAACGCGCTCTGCCCGAACACCACGAACCAGACCACGGACGCGCCCGTCGGGATCAGCAGCGTCCCGGCGATGAACTTGCGGATCGTGTACCCGTAGGATATCCGCGCGATGAACATCCCGACGAAAGGTGACCAGGATATCCACCAGCCCCAGTAGAACAGCGTCCAGTTCGCCTGGAACCGCTCTCCCTTGCCGTGCGTGAAGATCGTCAGGCTGGTCTGGGTCAGGTGCTGCAGGTAGTAGCCTGTGTCGGTCATCAGCGTGTTCAGCAGGTACAGGGTCGGCCCCACGGCGAACACGAACAGACACAGCGCGATCGCCAGCCACATGTTGATCACGGACAGCCGGCGGATGCCGGCGTCGATGCCCAGCATGACGCTGATGATGGCGACCCCTTCGACCACGCCGATGACCAGCAGCTGGACCATCAGGTTGTCCGGGATGCCGAACAGGTCATTGAGCCCGGCGGCGATCTGGGTGGCGCCGAAACCGATCGAGGTCGCCAGCCCGAACAGGGTGCCGAACACCGCGAGGATGTCGATCGAGTGGCCGACCGGGCCGTAGATCTGGTCTCCGATGAGCGGATAGAACGCCGCCGCCGGCTTGAGGGGCAGTCCTTTGCGGAAGGAGAAGTAACCGAGCGCCAGGCCCAGCACGATGTAGATCGCCCACGGGTGCAGCCCCCAGTGGAAGAACGTGTAGTTCATCGCCACCTCGGCCGCGTGCGCCGTTCCGCCGGGGCCCACCGGCGGGTGCTTGAAGTGCGCGATCGGCTCGGAGACGCCGTAGTAGACCAGCCCGATGCCCATGCCGGCGGTGAACATCATGCACACCCAGGACCAGGTGTCGTACTCGGGCCGGGAATCGTCCGGGCCGAGCCGGAGACTGCCCCAGCGGCTGACCATCAGGATCAGCACGAACACCAGAAAGAACGTCGCGCTGAGAATGTAGAACCAGCCAAAGTAGGTGGTGATGAAGTTCTCCACCTCGTGGGCGATGCGGCCGAATGCAGTGGGGGCCAGGACCGCCAGCACCACCAGCGTGATCATCACCGCCCCGGAGATCAGGAACACCGGGGGGTTGGTGTGCTCGTTCAGGTAGGCTCGGATTCGCTCGGTCATGCTGTCTCCTGTTCCCGTGCGCCGACGCGCCTGCCCGGCCACGGGAGACGAGCAACAGCCGCCCTCCGGTGGTCAACGAGCGACGGTCGGAACGCAAGATCCGGGAGTGCGTGCCTAGTGGGATCTATAACAGCCCCGTGCGCGCGGTCTCAAGTTGTACCGGACTCGCCACCCGTACAGGGGCCGCGCGGGAAGCGGCGGCGAGGCGTTCGGGCCGGGCAATGCAACACGGGGTCCCGCGGGCGGCCGCCCCTCCCTGGCCCCGGCACCGGCCCGGGTTGCGCTGGCCCGAGCTGCCCTGGAGGTCGCCGGAATCGTGGATGGTCCGCGGCCGGTTCGTTGCCGTGACACGGGTGCCCGGCCGGTAGCAGTGGGCAGACACGCCAGGCACGGCGGCTGGCGACAGGCGAACGCCAAGATCGGCTCGCACGCCGCAGCGCAGTTGCGGCCGCCGTGTCCCCCGTCCGGTCGCCTCGGGTCGGTCCGGTCGAGTAACATTCTCCGGGCCGCGTGAGCAGGAGGAACAGCTTGACCGGAAGCCGGGACCACGATTCGGCCGTGCGTCGGGAATACCGGACGCTCGCCCGCGAATACGACCGTCGCTGGGCGCACTACCTCGGGGTCACCGTCGAGCGCACCGTCGCCTGCCTGCCCCTGACCGGGGACGCAGACCTGCTGGATGTCGGCTGCGGCACCGGGGTGTTGCTGGACCGGCTCGCGCTGGCGTATCCGCGTGCCCGGCTGACCGGCGTGGAGCCGGTGCCGGAGATGCGTGAGCTGGCCCGCGCGCGTCTGCCCGCCAGGGTAAGCGTGTGCGCGGCGCGCGCCCAGCGGCTGCCGTTCACCGGCTCGGTGTTCGACGCCGTGGTATGCACCAGCGTGCTCCACCATCTCCCGGCCGAGGCGGCTGCCGGCGCCCTCCGGGAGATCTCGCGCGTGCTCCGGCCGGGCGGCCGGGTGGTAATCACCGACTGGTCCGGTGACGCCATCGCCTGCCGCCTCTATGCCGCCTGGCTGCGGCTGCGGCGGCCGGCGCCGCTGCACCTCTACCGGGCGGACCGGCTCCGCGCGCTCCTGCAGCGGGCCGGCTTCGCCGGCGTGCGTCTCGAACGATATCGCGCATCCTGGCCGTGGAGCCTGATGACCGCTGCCGCGCACCGGGCCTGACGCCCCCGGCGCACCGGGAGCGTGTATCATCGCCGGACCCCGGATACCTCCCGAAGCTTCGTCGGACCGGAGCCCATGGCGAACCCCCTGACATCCGGCACCTGGCGCATCGCATTCTCCGCCGCGCTGCGGGGGACGGCGGCAGCAGCCGCCGCCTTCCTGCTGTTGCGCCAGGCGGGGCAGCCGGCGGGTGCGCTGTTCGCGACGATCGCCGTGCTCAACCTTTCCATCGCCGATTCCGGCGGGCCGTACCGGCAACGACTGGCGGTAATGCTGGCCATCGCTCTGATCGTGCCGTTGATCCTGGTGGCCGGCATGCAGGCCCGCCAGCTGTGGTGGCTGGCCGTGGTGCTGATGTTTGCCGTCGCCCTGGCGGGTGGCATGGCGCGCCTGTTCGGAGCGGCTGGCACGAGCATCGGCCTGATCGCCGGCATCGTCTTCGTGGTCGGCCTGGAGATCCCCGCGGACCTCCTGCACAGCCTGTACTTCGCCGGTTACTACCTCGCGGGAGCGCTGTGGACGATCCTCGTCGCCCTGGCGGTATGGCGGCTGCGTCCGTACCGCCGGGTCCGCTACGAGATCGGGGAGTGTTTCCGCCAGTTGGGCGTGACCCTGAACACCCTGCGGGCGCGGGGCGGCGAGGACGACCCCGCGCGCGAGGCCGAGCTCGTGGCCCGCCGTCAGCGCGTCAAAGGCGCGCTGGACCAGGCGGGCCAGAGCCTGGGCACGGCGCTCGGCGCTTCCGGGACCCCGCCCCCGTTTCTTTCCGACCTGATCGTGCTGCTGCGCGCCGCCTCACGCATCGACGCCGTCGCCGCCGGCCTGGGCGGCGCTCTCAGTCACCCCGACACCGCTCGCCTGTCACCCGGGACGACGCAAGCGCTCCGCTCGCTCCTGCAAGCCTTCGAGATCCTCTGCGCGGCGATCGGCACCGCCCTGCTCGATCGGGCCCCCGCGCCCGACATGGCGCCCGTCTACCGGCGCCTCGACGAATGGCAGCGCAGCAGCCGCGGCCTGCCGGACTCGGCGCCGCTCGAGGAGATCGGCACGTTCGTCAACGTGATCACCCGCCAGCTCGAGACCGCCCGCAGGGTCGCCGACCGTCTGTCCGGAATCCGGGCCGGGCCGCGGGGTCTGCTGCCGCCGCTGAACGGTCCGGCGTTTCCCGATCTGGACCCGGCACTGGTACGCGCCAACCTGAGCTTCCGCTCACTGGTGTTCCGTCACGCCCTGCGGGTCGCGTTCGCCACCGCGGCGGGCACGGCCATCTACCTGCTGCTGCACGTTCCGCACGGCATCTGGATTCCGCTCACCGTGTTGATCGTCCTGCAGCCGCAGCTCGGCGCCACTCTCAGCAGGGCCCTGCAGCGCACCGGGGGTACCCTTCTGGGCGCGCTGCTCGCGGGGCTCCTGATCTTCCTGTTCCACGGCAGCGTGATGCTCGATGCCGCGATCCTGGCCTGCCTGTTCCTCACCCTGCTGCTGTTCCGCCAGCGGTACTGGCTCGCGGTGGTCTTTCTCACGCCGCTGATCATCCTGCTGCTGACCCTGATGACCCACCAGCCCTGGGCCGAGATCGTCAACCGCATCGGGGACACGCTGGCCGGCGCGGTGCTGGCCCTGGTCGCGGGTTATGCGCTGTGGCCGAGCTGGGAATACCGCTGGCTTCCGGACCAGGTTGCGGACGGGGTCCAGGCCAATCGGGAGTACCTCGCGGCCCTGCTGGCAGCGACCGTCCGCGGACTGGAGCCGGACTGGCCTCTGGCGGGGCTGCGCGCCCGGGTCGAGCTCACCGCGAGCAACGCCCGCGCGTCGCTGGAACGCATGCTGATGGAGCCGCGGCGGGTGCGGTGGCAACCGCGGGACGCCATGGCAATGGTCACGCACCTCGAGCGCCTGGGCCGGCACATAAGCCGGCTGTCGATCTACCTGCACGAGACGCCGGGCAGGATACCGCCGCTCGGCGAGCTCACCGAAGCTTTCGACCGGGCCCTGCGGAGCATCGAGGACGCGCTCCGCGATGGACGATACCCGCCCGCCGACGATTCTCTCGAGCACGCCTGGCTGCAGCTGCAGCGGACAGGGATCGGGACAGCCCCGGTCGGTGGCCCCAACCCGCGCGCCATCGATGAGTTGGTGGGGAGCATCATCGGCGACATCAACAGTCTGCGGGCCGCGCTGGGAACTGCCGGGCCCGGGCCGGCGCCGTCGTGAGCGGCGATGGCGGCATTGCGCGCGCACAAAGCTGCCCGGCCGTTATGGCAAAATGGCCGTTCCAATGCCGGAGCAGCTTCCCGTGACGCGTCATCGCGCCGCCTACGCGGCACTCTTCGTCCTCGCATTGATCTGGGGATACAACTGGGTGGTGATGAAAATCGCCCTGGCATACGCGCCGCCGTTCAAGTTCGCGGCGTTGCGGGCCGGTGGAGCGGCGATTTTCATGCTGCTGTTGCTGCGGATGAGGCACAAGCCCCTGCGCCCGCCGATGCCGGCGCGCGTGGCCTGGCTGGGACTGTTCCAGACGATCGGCTTCGTCTCGCTCACCAGCTTTGCCCTGTACCTGGGACACGCCGGAATGACCGCCGTCCTGGTCTACACGATGCCGTTCTGGGTGCTGATCCTGGCCGTGCCACTGCTGGGGGAGACGCTCTCGGGACTCAAGCTCACCGCGGGTGCGCTGGGCTTCGTCGGACTGATCTGCATCCTGCAGCCATGGAACCACCCGCCTGACCTGACGAGCACGCTCCTCGCGACGGGTGCCGGGCTGGACTGGGCCGTTGCCGTCGTGATCGCGAAGAAGATACGGGTCGATGACACCTGGCAGCTGGTCGCCGTCAACGCCTGGCAGCTGGTGCTCGGATCGGCAGCCCTGGCGGTCGCCGCGATACTCGTTCCGGCGCCGCCGATCCGCTGGGCGCCGGCCTTCGACGTGGCCTTGGCCTACAACGTCTTCCTGGGCACGAGCGTCGCCTGGCTCCTGTGGCTGTTCATACTGCAGCGGCTTCCCGCCGGCTCCAGTGGGCTGTCCGCCCTCGTGATTCCGGTGGTGGGCGTCCTTTCGGCCTGGATCCAGCTGGGCGATCGGCCCGGGCGCTGGGAAGCCGCCGGGATCGCGGTGGTGATCGCCGCGCTGGGGCTGCTCACCCTGGCGGACCGGCGCAGCGTACGCCGCCTCACCGCCCGGCAATAACCGCTAGTCCCCGGTCATCTGCATGGTGGCCAGCTTGCCGTTGGCCGCCGCGACCCCGGAAGCGGAGCAGACCTTGTCCGGCTTGCCGCCGTCCACCCGGCACAGCACCGCGGTGAACAGGTTCACCCGCGGCATCAGCTTGCGGAACTGGGCACTGTCACGCTTTTCCAGTGCCGCCGCCACCTGCTTCCAGTCCATGTGCTGGATCTCACCCGGCATCAGCAGCGGCCGGGTCAGCAGGTACTGCCCGTCGATGTAGACGAAGGGAATGCCGCCGGTGGACCGCGTGTACGGGGGGGCGTCGAACTTGGAGTAGATCTTGCGCTGCTGCGTGGTCGGGCTCTGCAGCGGCTTGCCCTTGCGGTCCCGGAACTCGACCGGGATGAACTCGATGTAATCGCTGCGGTAGTGCGACTGGTAGAAGGTAAAGGTCACCGTATCGGGGTAGACATCGTCCGTGGACGACCGCATGTACTTGACCCCGCGGAAATGGCCGAAGCGCATCAGCGTCAGCAGCAGCGGCCAGCGCTGGCCGGCGCAAAAGGGGCAGAAATCGGCGCCCAGATAGAACACCCCGACCTTGCTCCCGGACGCCACCCGCGGTCCGCTGATCAGCTTGAAGTAATTCGACTGTGGCGCCTGATCGTAATCGAGACCGGCTTCGCTTGCCTTGCGCAGCTGCTGCAACAGGCTCTTCGGGACCGGCTTGTCCACGCCGCTCGCCGACGCGGAGGGATCCTTCGCCTTGCCGCCCGGCCAGCCCGCGTATGCGGAGATACCGCAGGCGCCCGCCATCAGCAGCGCCAGCGCAACCAGCAATCCACGCTTGTTCGTCATGAGGTTCTCCACTGCTGCCCGCGGGCATTATCGCCTCCCTCTTCCGGCGCGCCAACCGGCAGACGGGGATTCATGCGCGGCCGGACCGGGGCCATCGACACCGGCCACACCGGGTGGGCCCACGCGGCCATGTTCTCCGCCCTCACCGCGCCGAGGATCGCCCCCCTGTTCCAGCCCTTGCCCGCCGACGGCGCGGGCTTCGACGACAACGCCCCGCGCGCGAACTTCGTTGCGCGGGGACCAGGGAGGCGACGGGACCGGCTTCGGCGCGATGGTGGCCACGACCGCGCCGGATGGTCCACACTACGGGGCCAAGGTAAAAGCTCGACGGGCCCGGCAGCCACCGCGTCAGCATCACGCTCCTGCTGCCGCCCTACCGGGCGTTTTCCGGCCCACCAGCAAGGATACCGGCTTACCGCAGTGGCGAACGCCCGATCCGGCACGGCGGGGTCTTTGCCCGGGCGGGTGTGGGCAACAAGGGTGGTTACTGAGTACCGTCCGCAATCCCCGGGGCGCGCCCGACTGTCCGGCGGACCGGAGCGCGCGCCGCTGCGCGCTGGCCTTGGGAAACAGCAAATGAGGGGACGCGTTCCAGGGACGCTCATGCTGCTGGCGGCGATCGGGCTTTCGCCGCCCCTCGCGGACGCGCACGCGCTCGGCCCGGGCGTGCAGGCAGGGGCGACCCTGACCCAGGACTATTTCCGGGACCTGCAGGGCGGGCGGCATCGCGGCGGCGCCGGCCCCGGGAACCTGTTCCTGGGGACGACCGTTGACGGCCGGGCCTGGGGCGGCAGCCGGGCGGACCGTCTCCGGCTGCGCGTGCTGGGGACCTTCGGCGGCTCCATATCCAGCCAGGCGGGAGATCTCCAGGGACTGGACAACGTCGAGGCGTACAACACGTTGAAGGTCTATTCCGCCTGGTACCAGCACCGTTTCGGCGGCGCCGGCATCAGCACGCGCCTCGGGCTGCAGGATTACAACGCGCTGTTCAACACCCTGGAGGCCGCGTCCCTGTTCCTGAACAGCTCGTTCGGGATCCCGGCCACCACCGCCCAGTCCCACGTTTCCCAGTATCCGACGACCACGGTGGGGGCAGTGCTGCGCTGGCGCTCCCCCCGCGGGGCATACGCGCTGGCGGGAGTCTACGATGGCCGGCCGGGCGATCCCGATAATCCGGGCGGCACGCACATCCACTTCGACCCCGGACACGGGCTCTTCTACGCCGGGGAAACCGGCTTTCGCGGCGGTCGAAACGGCCGCTGGAAAGCGGCCGTGGGCGGGTGGTATCAGACCAGCGATTACCCCGGTCCGGCGGGCGAGCCGCGCAACCGCGATCACAGCGTATATCTGATCGCCCAGGCGCCGCTGGATTCCGGCCGTGGCCCCGCCTGGAACGGGTTCCTGCAACTGGGGAGCGCGCGTCGCACGACCAACGTCATCGGTCGCTATCTCGGGATCGGCGTGACCGCCACCGGCCTGGCTCGCGGCAGGCCGGACGACGTCTTCGGGCTGGCGCTGGCGCGCGCCTATACGACGCGCGCGTGGCGGCGGGTCACGCCGGATGCGGCCGGCGCCGAGACTGTCTGTGAGGTCACCTGGCAATTCGTGCTGGGCGATTACCTCACGCTGCAGCCGGACATCCAGTACCTCGTGGATCCCGGCGCCACGCACCGGCTCGACAACGCCTGGCTTGCCGGCGTGCGCGCGCAGTTCCATTGGTAGCCAAGCCAGCTCGGCGTCCTGCGCACGGCCCTCGCGCCCGTCAGGTCCGGAGCGGCACGTGCCGCGTACCCGGCGGGCGCCGGGAGTGGCCTTTTCCAGCCAGCTGGCGGGGCAGACAGCAGGCGCCCGCCAGTACGAGCGCGAACAGCAGCGGGAACTCGACCAGCACCCCGACGTCGCCGGCGTGACCGAGCCGCACGCTCGCGACCGTGACCAGCCAGGCCACCGCCGTCGCGGCCAGCCAGCCGAGCGGGTGAACCCAGCGCCTCAGCCGCAGGGCCAGGCGGGCCTCGGCCGGTGCCAAGTGCTTGCGGAACTGGCGATAGGATCGATCCTCCCACGGCGCCCCGGGCGACTGCTCGCGATCGGCCTGTCCCAGAGCCGCCGCGGCCCAGCCCAGCAGGTCGGCGAGCCGGGCGATGCCCCATGCGAGTCCGGCGAACGCCACGAACAGGACAATCACGATCCGGGTCAGGATCGACGGCTCGGCAAGCTCGGCGAGGATGTCGGCCCCGGCGTTGTATACCATCCAGCCGACGAATCCGACCTCGGCGAGCAACACCACGCCCGAAAGGGCAAGTCCGACACGGTGGAAGGTGGTCCGAATCGTGCGTTTGGTCATGCCTTGTCTCCCCCCGGGCCATCTCTTGCGGCCCTTTCGTTCTATAGACCAACTCTAACCCGCTGGGGCGCGTTGTTCCAGAGGGGAATACGGGTCATGAACGAAGGGCGGAGGCGGCACGCCACAGGCCCTGGCGCAGGCGGCGGGTGCACCGGTGGCGCGCTCAGGCGCGTTCCGGTACGCCGTCGAAGAACTCGACTTCTCCGCTTTCCAGGGAGTACTCGGCGCCGACCACCAGCAAGCCTTCCTCCTCTATCAGACGCTCCAGCGTTGGGGAGCCATGGCGCAGCTGGCTGGCGGCGACCCGTACGTTGGCGCGCACTCCCTCGCGGATCAGCGCTTCACGGTCCGCGTGCGGCTCCATCCCGAGCAGTGGCTCCATCGCGGGCCGGATCCGGTCCACGATGGAGCGCAAGTTGGGGGAGGCGCTGGCATCCGCATGCTGCAACGCGTCGACAGTGGCGGTCACGGCGCCGCAGTGCGTGTGTCCGAGCACGACGACCAGCCGCGCGCCGAGCTTCCCGGCCGCGAACTCCACGCTACCCGCCTCCGGAGCGGCCGCCACGTTGCCGGCCACCCGGATCACGAACAGGTCTCCGAGCCCCTGGTCGAACACGATCTCCACCGGGACCCGCGAGTCCGAACAGCCCAGGACCACGGCGAACGGCTCCTGGCCAGCGACCAGCGCTTCGCGGCGGGTCCGGGTGATCCCCGCTTCCAGGCCGTGCCGCCCGTCGACGAAGCGGCGGTTGCCCTCGCGCAGTCGCTCGAGCGCCTCTGTTGCGGGAATCACGGGACCTCCTTTGCTGTTGCCGCCGCTTGGTCGGACCGGACCGCTGCTGGCCCGGTCGCAAGCGCCATCCGGTCCCCTGCCGAGTGCCGATCATCGGGCGGCGGCGGTTGCGCCTCGCGCGGGGCGCCGCGATGCGTTATCTTCACGATTACAACAACAATGGCCTGCAGAAGAAAGCTGTTCGTCGTGGAGGACCGCACCAGAGCAACAATCCGCGCTGCCGCGGACCGCGGACGCGGCGGGCGACCGCCGGCCGGGTCCGAGGCGAGCCTGTGTCCGATCCTGGACAACATCCAGGAGGCGATCTACCGGACCGACACCGACGGCCGGATCGTCTGGGCGTCGCCGTCCTGTCAGCGGTTGTGGGGGTACTCGCCCGACGCCGTGATCGGGACTTTTCTCGCCGATTACTACGTGGACCCCGGGGAACGCGCCCGTTTCCTCCGCGCGCTCGAGGAAGGCGGCGGCGCGGTCACCAGCTATGAGGCCGAGATGCGGCCCGCCGGCGGCGGCACCACGTGGGTATCGACCAATGCCCACTACTACCGGGACCCCGCGGGCAACATCGCGGGCGTCGAGGGCACGGTGCGCGACATCAGCGAGCTCAAGCGCGTCCGCGACGCCCTGATGGCGGAGAAGGAGCGGGCGCTGGTCACCCTGGCGTCCATCGGGGAAGGTATCATCACGACCGACGCGCAAGACCGCATCGAATACCTCAACCCTGCCGCCGAGCGGCTCACCGGCTGGGACCGCGACCGCGCGCGCGGGCAGCCCCTGCACCGGGTCTACCGGCTGCGCCCGGCGCGCGACGGCGGCCCGCCGGCGGCTGACGGGCCCCTGCGAGCGGCCGGGGCCGCGGTGCTGGGGGTCGAGGGCGGCGGCCAACTGTCCATCGAGCAGACCAGCAGCAGCCTGCGCGGACGCGGCGACGCCCCGTCCGGCCGGGTGATTGTGTTCCGCGACGTCACCGCCCTGCACCGCGTGCAGCGGCAGCTCTCCTACCAGGCCACCCACGACGCGCTTACCGGCCTGGTCAACCGATACGAATTCGAACGCCGTCTGCGGGAGCTGGTCGATTCCGCGTGCCGGGGCGCAGCCGTACATGCCCTGTTGTATGTGGACCTGGACGATTTCAAGAGGGTCAACGACACCTGCGGGCACATGGCCGGCGACGCCCTGCTTGAGCGCGTCAGCGCACGCCTGCGTCGCGGCATCCGTGACAGCGACACCCTGGCACGGCTGGGCGGCGACGAGTTCGGCGTACTGTTGGCCGGCTGCCCGCCGGAAAAGGCCGAGCAGATCGCCGACAAGGTGCTGCGCTCATTGCGTCGTGAGCCCTTCCGCCGGGGCGACCGGATCTTCGAGATCGGCGCCAGCATCGGCGTGGTCCCGATCGCTGGGCCGCGGGCCACCGTCACGGGCGCCCTTGACGCGGCAGACCGCGCCTGCTACCTGGCCAAGGGGCAGGGCGGGAACCGGGTCCGGGCCTGGCGCCCGGACGACCGGGATGCGGGCGGGCCCACGGGCAGTGGCCGCTGGCTGATGCAACTCGACGACGCGCTGCGGGATGACCGGCTGGGCCTTTGTGCCCGGGATGCCATGCGCTTGCGGAGCGCCGACGCACCCGACTACCGGGAAGTGCTGCTGCATATGCGGGACGGCAACGGCACCGCCGTCCCGGCCGCTGCCTTTCTGCCCGCGGCCGAGCGTTATCATCTCCTGCCCCGGATCGACCGCTGGGTCCTCCAGCGCGTGCTGACGGGGCTGGCGGCAGGCGCTGCCGGCGACCCGGGCGTCGTCGCCCTCGACCTCTCGGGCCAGTCGCTCCGGGATGAAGAGTTCCTGCAGCAGGCGCTGGACCTGCTCACCCGCAGCGCGGTTTGCCCGTCCCGGATTTGTTTCCAGGTCGCCGAGACCGCGGTGAGCGCGGACTTCGGCCGGGCAATGCGCTTCATTGCGGCGCTCAAGAAGCTGCGCTGCCGGATCGCGCTGGACCATTTCGGTAATGCCGCGAGCTCTTTCGTCCAGCTCCGACACCTGCCGGTCGACTTCGTGAGGATCGATCCGGGCCTGGTACGCGAGACGACCGCGGACCCCGTCGCCGGGCGCGTGATCCGGGCGATCGCCGAGATCGCCCGGATCACGGGCAAGTGGACGATCGCCCCCGCCGTGGGCAACGCGGCCGTCCTGGGCGACCTGGAGGCGTCGGGGGTGGACTACGCGCTGGGGGCGCAAATCGGGGCGACCGTGCCGTTCGCGTGATCCCGGCCGTCGGTTACCCCGGAGCCGCGCCCGCCGCGCCGCCAGCGGCCGGTGCACGATACGCCGGTGGCACGGCCTCGGCCGGGATCACCTGTGCGGCACCGCGCGGGACCCGCGGGTACTGACTGCGAGAAAAGCCGTCAGGCACCGCGGAGCTTTCCGCCGGCACCAGCAGCAGGAAGACCGACGCCGGCTGGACCTTGTTGATCGGGCGGTCCAGCCATCGCGATGCCACCAGGCAGTGCGAGAACTCCAGCCCCTCGTAGCGCACCGGCCGATCCAGGCGCACCAGGTTCCATACGTGCCGGCTGTCGCAGCACCGAGGCATCGACACCACTACGCCTTCCCGGGGCAGGAACCGGGCAAAAGGCTCTGACTCGTCACAGGAGTGAATGCGGATTCTGACCATGTTGGCCCCCTCTTACCGGCTGCAATCGCGGACCCGGTGGGCCGCCGCACTCGCGGACGCGGCCCTGCTACCCGTGCCGCCGGGGGCATCCACTGCCCTTGCGGGTATCCCTGCGCCCTGTTTCCCGTCCCTGGCCGTCCTCCAAGCTTAGACCGCGACGGCACGGTTCGCGAACCACCAGGTGCGGCCAGGGGATGGCAGTGACCCGCAAGTGCGGCCCTGCGCGGTCCCCGCTCCCCGGCGGACCGACACGCACATGCTGCGCTGCGCTTGTGACCCCTTGATTACGCGGCACGACATTCCCGGTTGGCCACTGGGCACGGCAGAGGTTTCCGGCCCCGCCGGGGTCGGCTTCAATTTTCGGGACCGACACCGTAGACTGAACGGCCATGCCGGCTGCTGATCCGCCACCCCGCGACAACCTCCGCCGACGCCTTGCGCAGCGTCTCACCCGGCTGGCGCTCGGACGGGAGGCGGATATCGCCGGCACACCCCTGCCCGCCACCGGGATCCACCACATCCTGGTGGTGCGCACCAGTCACAGCCTCGGCAATACCCTGCTGCTCACACCGCTCCTCCAGGAGCTGGAGGCCGTCTACCCGGGTGCCGAGATCGACGTCGTTTCGCGCAGCCCGGTGGTGCGGGAAGTCTACGGCCATTACCCCTGCGTCAGGCGCATCCTGACGGTGCCCTCGGGCCGAATCCGCCATCTGCCCGTCCATCTCGAGCGCCTGAGACAGCTCAGGGCCACCGAATACGACCTCGCCATTGACAGCGACCCCCAGTCCCAGTCAGCTCGCCTTGTGCTCGGAGTGGCCCGGGCACGCTACAAGCTCGGCTACGTGAGCGAGAAGAAATCCGCCGGACTGACCCACGGCATGCCGGTGCCGGACCACGTCCGGCACAAGGGTATGCTCCCGGTGCACCTGCTTCGCATGGCGACAGGCGCGATCACGGAAGGCGGGTTTCCGCCACCGGATATTCGACTGGACGCGACCGAGCGGGAATGGGGACGGCAACGCCTCGAGGCCCTCGTGGCAGCCGACAATTCCGCCGGACGCAGCGGGGCCGTCGGTGTATTCGCCAACGCTACCGGGCACAAGGCTCTGCCTCGGGAGTGGTGGGACGCGTTCATGACTTCCCTTGAGCCCCTGCGACGGCGTCACCACGTGGTGGAGATTCTGCCGGCCTCCGGCCGATCCATGCTGGGTGATCGGTTCCCCGCGTATTACTCCACGGACATCCGCCGGCTTGGAGCGGTCCTGGGGGCGCTTACCCAGTTCATCTGCCTCGACTGCGGCGTGATGCATCTTGGCTGCGCCGCCGGTGCACCGGTCCGGGCGATCTTCACTACGACCCCTGCCGAGGACTGGGGGCCCTATGGGCCCGGCGGGCTCGCGATCGAGGCGGGAGACCTGGGCCCCGCGGATGTGGCCCGGCACATCCTGGAGCGGTCCGGCGTCACCGGGACGGCGACGACCCGTCGCGTCCCGGACCCGTCAAGCCGACGGATCACGGCCTCGGGAACCTGACACGAATTCGGTGATCTCAGGACAAGGAAGTACCGCCAAGCAACCGGGCCATTGCCGTGGACGACCCGCATCGCCGGACCTGCCGGAATGCCCCACGTCGGATCAGGGCATTCACGCTCATAGAGATCATGGTGGTGGTGGCCATCATGGGCATCCTCGCAGCGATCATCGTTCCGCGGGTGATGAATCGCCCCGACGCGGCGCGCATCGTCAAGGCGAAGCAGGACATCCGCTCCCTGCAGAGCGCGCTGAACATGTACAAGCTCGACAATTATCACTACCCGTCCACGCAGCAGGGCCTGCAGGCCCTGGTCAAGAAGCCGGACGGAAATCCCCCCGCACCCAACTGGAAGGCCGGCGGCTACATCGACCGCCTGCCGAAGGATCCGTGGGGACATCCCTACCGGTACCTGAATCCGGGCCAGCACGGTCCGATCGACATCTGGACCTACGGCGCCGACAACCAGCCGGGCGGCAATGGCATCAACGCCACCATCGGCAACTGGAACCTCAACCAGGCGCCCGGCAGCGGATCCTCCGGAACCTCCGGCCGATAGCGGCGAATTCCCGCAACCGCGTTCTTCCAGTCCGCGCCCGCCGGCCGCTGCCCCGGGCGATGTGACGCCCGTCCAGCGTCTTGCCGGGACGGGGAAAGATTGAAAGCCCCGCACGGGGCCGTCGGGTAAACGCTGGCGGAGAGGGTGCTCCAAGGAGTCGTGTCCAGCGCAACCAGGGTGCATCGCGATTGGCTCCGCCACCGACTGGCGGAGTCGTATTTCCGCTGGCTGGTGGAATCCCCTCCTCCCGCCAAGACTCTATACTCGCGAGCGTACAAGCACTCGATGTCCCAGGGTATCCCGTTCGCCTCGGCGGATACTGATCGCACTTCGCGGGGAACCATTGAAACAATTGATCTCGTCACTGTTCGGCAAGGCAGAGCACCCCTCCCGGCGCGACTTGGCCAAGGGATTCCTTGCTACCTGTGTATCCTCTCCAAACGGTCGCTATATCTTGGGGTGGCAAGCGGCCAATGGCTCGGTCATGGGGGATGGCACCGCCGCTCCGGCCGACGCCCACTACTTCCTGCTCGATGACGGCGACCTTGTTGTCGAGGGTCGCATGGGGCAGCCTGCCCAAGGAAAGGTTGCGAACACGGGCACCTTCGTGCTCCACGACCAAGCGCCGTTGGCACAGGGTCTTCGGGCAGCTTTCTATGGCTTTCGCCGCGACGGACAGACCGTCCTGAGCCATGACTTCAGGACCGCCCTGCTCAGCAATGGGCTCTCTCGGGACGGGCGCTTTGCCGCCTGCCAGTCGTGCAGCTCGCCCGACGAACACGGCGGTGGTGCTCTTACGATATTCGATCTGGAACGGGCTGCCGCGGTTGCCTCCTGGAAACCGGAATCCGGCTGGCCAGCCGACTGCGAGTTCGGCCAGGACGGACAGACCATCTCTCTTTTGTATCCCGATGGTCGTTCATTGCGCTATACGTTCTCCGGCAGGTTGGTGGACACGGATAGCGTGGATTGACCGGCAGCCGCCCGTAATTGATCGCTGGATACGCGAGCGACTCGAGCGGTAATCGGCACCCGCAATGCTGCCAATAAGTAGCACGCAGATTCTCGACCGGGTAGACTTCCCGGCTGAGGGGCTACCACCCATTCCGATCCGAAGCCAGCAGACTAATCCCGGGACATCCACCAGCCTGGTTCTCGGTCTGGCACCGTCCCCGCGGGCCACCACGCACGGCGCTCGGCCTGCCACCACGCCGAGGGCTAGCTAGCTGCATGGTGTGTTTCGTTCCAAGGGCTTGGAACTGCCTGTTTGAGCTGGCATCGATCCGCTCATCGAGCGATCGCCCGGCTTCGTCGTTTTCCGGAACACTGTTTCGATGTCTTTGCTAGTGTGTGAACCAATTCCATAGGATCGGACCCTATACGGTGTGTCTGGATGGAGGCGTCTCGCGAAGGGAAAGCAGGCTCCGCCATGAGCGGTACGCATGCGCAGGGCTTGAGGAAAAAGCTGGTGCTGCTGCTCGCGCTGGCGATCGTGCCGGGCATGGCGGCGCTGGTCACCATGGCTGCGTCCGAGTACCACGCCCGCCGCGAGGAGATGCTGCGGGGGACCACGCACATGGTGGGCCAAGTAGCGAGCGCTGAGGGCCGGGCGCTGGGCCAGGCGGGACACAGGGTCCGGGCGCTGGCCGACAGCCTCCGGTTCAGTCGTGCGGGGCACGCCGATTGCGCGCCGTTCCGGCATTTCCTCGAGCGCAACGCCGACTATCTCAACGCCGGCTATATCCGCCGGGACGGCACCCTGGCCTGTAGCAGCCTGCCGCCGCCGGTGGGGATTACAGAACTCGGCGACCGCCGCTACTTTCGCAATGCGATCGCCCACAACAGTCTCGCCGTCGGAACTTACCAAGTCGGCCGGGTCACGAATGCGCCCAGCCTCAACATGGGCTATCCCGTCCACGCGGCCTCGGGAAAGATCGTCGGCGTTGCGTATGTGGCGATCAGTCTGGATCAGCTCAGCCTGCTGACGCGCGACCCGTCGCTGCACGGCGACGCGTTCGTGGCGCTGGTCGGATCCGGCGGACACCTGCTGGCCCGCTACCCGAATCCGCGCAGCTACGTGGGCGGACGTGCGCCCCTGAAGGCGATCCTGTCTGCCGGTCATGTATCCGGCTACCACGGGCTGGTCCGGTTGACCGACCGGCATGGCCGCGCGTGGCTTTACGCGCACGCCCCGGTCCACGTCGCCGGGCTGCGCGATTCGCTCACGGCCTTGGTTGGTCTACCATCGCGACAGGTATACGCACCGATCGAGCACCGACTGATCGAGTCCTCAGCTGGCGGGGCGGCGGTCGCGCTGCTGGTCTTCGGCCTGGTCTGGCTCGGCGAAGAGCGGTCCGTGCTGCGCCCGATCCATGAACTGTCCCGGGCCGCGGCGCGGCTTGGGACGGGTGACCTTCGCCAGCGCGTCGACTGGCGGCGGCGGGACGAGATCGGAGAACTCGGCGCCGCATTCGATCGCATGGCGGAGAACCTGGAAGTGCGCCAGCGCCAGATCGAGCGCACCAACCGCGCCCTGCGCGCCCTGAGCGCGAGCAACCGGGCGCTCGTGCGTGCCGCGCGAGAGGACTCGTTTCTGCGAACTATGTGCGAGATCCCGGTCCACAACGGGCGTTACCTGGCCGCCTGGATCGGTCTCGCCGGGGACGACGGGTCAATCCGCATCAAAGCGCATCACAGCAGCGATCCCCGGCTCGACGAGCGTGCAGGCGGCCTCACCCTGCGCTGGGACGAAAGCCCGGAGGGCCACGGCTCAGCGGGTGCGGCGATCCGCACCGGCAGACCGGTCATCCTTCGCGAGGTCGATAGCAACCCCGATCTCGACCCGTGGCGCGATATGCTTGCCGAGGCGGGCGTCCACTCGATCCTCTCCCTGCCCCTGCGCGTCCAGGAGCGTGTCGGCGGGGTGTTGCTGATCCACACGCGCCAGGCGGACGCCTTCGGCGAGGACGAGATAGCGGTGCTGGAGGAGATGGCGATGGACATCGGCTACGCGCTGACGCAGATGCGCTTGCGCCGTCGCCATCTCGAGGTCCGTCGCGAGCTGCGCCGCCTGTCGGCCACCGACCCTGTGACGGGCCTGGCCAGCCGGCCACGCTTCCTGCGCCGCTTCGGACGGTGGGAGCGCCGCCGCGGGCCGGCCGGTCGCCGGCTCGCGGTCGCCATCCTGCGTCTGCACCGGTTCGACTCGGTGAACCTCGCCTTCGGCCCGGCCACCGGCGACCGGGTGCTGCGGGAGCTGGGCGAGCGGCTCTGGCGGATGCGGCCGGCGCCCGTGCTCGTGGGCCGCTGGGGCGGGGCGGAGATCGCACTGATGCGCGAGCTGGACGCGACCCGGGGACCGGGCGAGCTTGCGGCGGCGGTGCACGAGCTCGCCGACCAGCCGCTGCGCGCCGGCGAGATTGACGTCCAGCTCGATTCCAGCATCGGCCTGGCGGTCTACCCGGATCACGGCACGGACATCGAGACCCTGCTGGTGCGGGCGCGGGCCGCGGCGGACCAGGCCGCGGCCGGCGTGGCGCGCTACCAGGTGCACCGCGGCGAGCCCGAGCACGAGGCGGGCCGCCGCCTGGAGGTCCTGGCGGCCCTGATGTCGGCCATCGACGAGCGCCAGCTGCAGCTGCACTACCAGCCCAAGGTCGACCTTGAAACCGGGCAGATCTGCGGCGCCGAAGCGCTCCTGCGCTGGCATCACCCGCAGTGGGGCAACGTCCCGCCGGACCAGTTCATCCCCCTGACAGAGCAAACCCGGCTGATCCAGCCGGTCACGGCATTCGGGCTGCACCAGGCGCGCAAGGACCATATGCGGCTGGCCGCGCACGGATTCGGGGTGCCCATAGCAGTCAATCTCTCCGCTCGGGTGCTGCACCAGGAAGGGCTGCTCGGCGAGGTCGCCGGCCTGCTGGCCGGATCCGGACAGCGGCATCCCTGGCTGGAGCTTGAGCTCACGGAGACCGCGGTGATGCAGGACCGGCTGCGCAATTTGCGCATGCTCGAACAACTCACTGATCTTGGCGTGCCCATCCACCTGGACGATTTCGGCACCGGCTACTCGTCGATGGCCTACCTTCAGCAGCTGCCGGTGAGCGCCATCAAGATCGACAAGAGCTTCGTCGGTGACATCGGCCGCAACGAGCGCAACGCCGCCCTGGTCCGGGCCACGATCGAGGTGGCGCACAGCCTCGGGCTGGCTGTGGTCGCCGAGGGCGTAGAGTCGGAGGAAGCGCTTGACCTGCTGCGGGAGCTCGGCTGCGACATGGCGCAGGGCTATTTCATCGCCCGCCCCATGCCACTGGCTGACCTGGTCGAGTGGCTGGAGCATCGAGATGGCCGGCTTGCTTCCCTGGCTTAGCGCGTCTCCCGCGGTGCCTTCCTACCCGCGGCCCGCGCTCCTAGCGCGACCTGTTCGATCTGAATTGCTTTGGCTGAATTACTTTGGATGGTCTGACTGGATGAACCCCGAACTGGTCGAGGAGCCCCGGCCGAGCGACCAGCTCACGGCTGCTTGAATCTCCCTTTGCCGCTAAATTTCCACGGTACGAGGCAGGCAGCTCCGCCAGAGACCCCTTCGGCCTGTTCCAAAACGCGGGGCCACCAGCGAACGAGATTATAGCTCTCCCTCTCCGGGGGCGTGGTTCCTCCCCAGGCGGGGAAAAGCCCCGCGCGCGGGGCCTTCGGGTGGACGCTGGCGGAGAGGGTGGGATGACTCGGGCCTGCCGGCCCTCGCCCCTCCGGGGCCGCCGTCGCTCCGCTCCGGCGTTGTCTCACGGCGCTCACGCGCCGCTCGGCTCGAACCCATGACGTGGGTTCTCACCCACCCTCTCCGGGGACGTGGTTCCTCCCCAGGCAGGGAAAAGCCCCGCGCGCGGGGCCTTCGGGTAGACGCTGGCGGAGAGGGTGGGATTCGAACCCACGTGGGGCCGCTAAGCCCCCATCCGATTTCGAGTCGGCGCCGTTATGACCGCTTCGGTACCTCTCCGGACTGGAGTGGTATAATACGGTATTTAGCTCGATTTGTCCGCCCCCGTCGCGGATCACGGATCGGTCCGGGGTGCGGAGTTTTGCGAGGATTCAGGAGGAATCCGTTCTTGACCGAAGGGCCGTCATGTACCTGGACCTGACTGCGCTGCGCAAGCCGGGCGCGCGGTCGGTGCGGGCGATCGCGGGGGTCAGCATGGCGCTCATGCTGACCACGTGCTCGCAGGTACCGAACGTGTTGTCCCAGGTGAAACAGCTGGGACAGCTGCGCGTCGTGATGCGCTACAGTCCGACCGTGTACTACCGTGGGGCGCATGGGCCGGCGGGGTTCGAGTACGATCTCGCCCGGCAGTTCGCGAGCTATCTCGGGGTCAAGCTCGACGTCATCATTCCCGACCGGTTCGGCAACGGGCTGCCGATGCTCTCGGACGGCCGTGCGCAGATGATCGCCGCGGGCCTGACCGTCAGTCCCGCCTGGAAGGGCAAGCTGCGATTCGGCCCGGTGTTCGGTCACACCACGCCGCAGCTCGTCTATCACAGCGGGGAAGCACCGCCGTCCTCGCTGTCCAAGCTGGACAAGGGCAATGTCAAGGTGATCGCCGACACCAGCCAGGCGAGTCTCCTCCGCCATCTGCAGAAGACGCATCCGAAGCTGCGCTGGGACCAGACCGGGTCGCTGGGGATCGACGGACTCCTGCACGCGGTCTCCGAGGGCAAGGTCGCGTACACGGTGGCTGACTCCAACGAGGTCCTGCTCGCCCGGCGCTACTACCCGGGCATCCGGGTCGCCTTCGACCTGGGCGACAAGCAGGGGCTGGCATGGGGATTCCGCGACAGCTCCGACGGCAGCCTGCGCCAGGCCGCGCAGCGCTTCTTCCACGAGATCCGGTCCAGCGGCGAGCTGAAACGCCTGCACGCCCGCTATTTCGCGCATGCGCAGGAGCTCAATCCCGTCGGCGCCCGCATGTTCGCCCGCGACACGCTCACGCGTCTGCCCAAGTACCTGCCCCAGTTTCGTGCGGCCGCGGCCGACACGGGCATCGACTGGCGCCTGCTGGCGGCCATGGGCTACCAGGAGTCCCACTGGAATCCTCACGCGGTCTCCTACACCGGGGTGCGCGGTCTGATGATGCTCACCCGCGGCACCGCGGGCGATGTCGGCGTCGACAACCGGCGCGACGCCGATCAGAGCATCGACGGCGGCGCGCGCTACCTCAAGCAGATCGAGGAGCAGTTGCCCTCGGGAATTCCCGAGCCCGACCGCACCTGGATGGCACTGGCCGCCTACAACGTCGGGCTGGGACATGTCCAGGACGCGCGGGCGCTGGCGAAGAAGCAGGGGCAGAACGCCGACAGCTGGATGACGGTGCGCAAGTACCTGCTCAAGCTCAGCAAGCCCCACTGGTACAAGCAGACCCGGTACGGCTATGCGCGCGGCTGGGAAGCCGTGGCCTACGTGGCCAACATCCGTGGCTACTACGACGTGCTGGTGTGGATGACCGAGAACATGCCGGACCAGTCCCCGGCGCGGGAGCTGCTGGCCAAGGTCAGGGCGACGATCCCGCCCCTCCCCGCCGACGCCGGAAGAAGTCTCTGAGAAGCGTCCCGCTCGCCTCGGCGAGCACCCCGCCCGTGCAACGGACGCGGTGGTTCAGGCGCCCGTCCGAAAGCACGTCGTAGACGCTCCCCGCGGCCCCGGTACGGGGATCCACCGCGCCGTATACCAGGCGGCGGATGCGGGCATGGACCATGGCGCCGGCGCACATCAGGCAGGGCTCCAGCGTCACGTACAGGTCGGTGCCGACCAGCCGGTAGTTGCCCAGTCGCTCGCCTGCCAGGCGCAACGCGAGGATCTCCGCGTGGGCGGTGGGATCGTGCCGCGAGACCGGCTCGTTCCATGCTTCCGCGATCGCCTCCCCGCCCCTCACCAGCACCGCTCCGACCGGGACCTCGCCCTCCTCTCCGGCGCGCCGCGCAAGCTCGAGCGCACGCCGCATCCAGTGACGGTCTTCCGCGTCATCGGTCGCCGCGCTTTCCGGCCCTACTCCCATTCGATGGTGGCGGGCGGCTTGCCCGAAACGTCGTAGGTCACCCGCGAGATGCCGGGAATCTCGTTGATGATCCGCCGCGAGACGGTATCCAGGAGATCGTAGGGGAGATGGGCCCAGTGCGCGGTCATGAAGTCGACCGTCTCCACCGCCCGCAGCGCAATGACGTAGTCGTAGCGCCGCGAATCCCCCATTACGCCTACCGACTTGACCGGCAGGAACACGGCGAAGGCCTGGCTGACCCGGTCGTACCAGCCGGACCGCCGCAACTCCTCGATGAACACGGCGTCCGCCCGCCGCAGGCTGTCGGCGAACTCCCTGCGCACCTCGCCCAGGATGCGCACACCGAGGCCCGGCCCCGGAAACGGGTGACGGTAGACCATGTCGTGCGGCAGGCCCAGCTCGACCCCGATCCGCCGGACCTCGTCCTTGAACAGGTCCCGCAGCGGCTCGATCAGCTTGAGCCGCATGTTCTCCGGCAGGCCGCCCACGTTGTGGTGCGACTTGATCACCTGTGCCTTGCCGGTCCTGCTGGCGGCGGACTCGATCACGTCGGGGTAGATGGTGCCCTGCGCCAGGTACTCCACCCCGGATATTCCGGCCGCCTGCTCGTCGAAGATCTCGATGAACAGGTTGCCGATGATCTTGCGCTTGCGCTCCGGATCGGTGACCCCGGCCAGCGCTTCCAGGAAACGGTCCTCGGCGTCGACACGGAGCACCTTCACCCCCATGTGCCGGCCGAAAGTGGCCATGACGTGGTCCGGCTCGTCCAGGCGCATCAGGCCGTTGTCGACGAACACGCAGGTGAGCTGGTTGCCGATCGCGCGGTGCAGCAGGGCGGCGACCACCGAGGAGTCCACCCCTCCCGACAGCGCCAGCACCACCCGTCCGTCCCCGACCCGCTCCCGGATGCGTCCGACGTGGTCCTCGATGATGTTGCCGGCGGTCCAGAGAGGCTCGCAGCGGCAGATCTCCAGCACGAAGCGCTCCAGGATGCGCTGTCCCTGGCGGGTGTGCGTGACCTCCGGATGGAACTGCAGCGCGTAGAAGCCGCGGTCCTCGTCGGCCATGCCGGCCAGCGGGCTGGCCTCGGTGGTGGCGATCGCGCGGAAGCCCGGTGGCAGCCGGGTGACGCGGTCGCCATGGCTCATCCAGACGTCGAGCAGCCCGTAGCCCTCCGGGCTGGTGTGGTCCTCGATATCGCGCAGCAGGCGGGAATGGCCGCGCGCGCGGACCTGGGCGTAGCCGAACTCGCGATGCGCGGACGGCTCCACCTCGCCGCCGAGCTGCTTCGCCATCGTCTGCATGCCGTAGCAGATGCCCAGCACCGGAACGCCCAGCGCGAACACGGCCTCGGCCACGGCCGGCGGCTCCGGCTCGGTCACCGACGCCGGCCCGCCGGAGAGGACGATGCCGCTGGGCGCGAATGCGCGGATCGCGCTGTCGGACACGTCCTCGTCGCGGATCTCGCAATAGACGCCGATCTCCCGCACCCGGCGGGCGATCAGCTGGGTGTACTGGGAGCCGAAATCCAGAATCAGGATGCGATGGGCCTGGATGTCCGTCATGACGCGGCTGGCGGCAGATGTAGCCGGGCGGGAACGCTCAGCTCGGGTCCACCCGGTAGTTGGGTGCTTCCTTGGTGATGCTGACGTCGTGCACGTGGCTCTCGCGTACCCCGGCGCCGGTGATCCGTACGAAGCGGGGCCGGGTGCGCATTTCGTCGACGGAACGGCACCCGGTGTAGCCCATGCTGGCCCGCAGGCCTCCGATCAGCTGGTGGATGATCGTCACTACGGTGCCCTTGTACGGCACCCGACCCTCGATGCCCTCCGGCACCAGCTTCTCCACCTCCTGCACGTCCTCCTGGAAGTAGCGATCGCTGGAGCCGCGCGCCATCGCGCCCATGGAACCCATGCCGCGGTAGGACTTGTAGGAGCGCCCCTGGTAAAGCTCGACTTCGCCCGGCGCTTCCTCGGTACCCGCGAACAGGCTGCCGATCATGATGGTGTGCGCCCCGGCGGCGACCGCCTTGGCGACGTCGCCCGAGAAGCGGATCCCGCCGTCGGAGATCAGCGGTACGCCGGTCCCCTCCAGGGCGCGGGCCACGTTCAGCACCGCGGTGATCTGTGGCACCCCGACGCCGGCGACCACCCGCGTGGTGCAGATCGAGCCGGGGCCGATGCCCACCTTGACCGCGTCCACACCGGCCTCGGCGAGCGCCGTCGCGCCGTCGGCGGTGGCGACATTGCCGCCCACCACCTGCACGTCCGGGAAGCGCTTCTTGATCCAGCGGATGCGTTCCATCACGCCGCGCGAGTGGCCGTGCGCGGTATCCACCACGAGCACGTCGACGCCGGCTCCCACCAGCGCCTCGGCGCGATCCTCCGAGTCGCCGCCGGTGCCGATGGCGGCGCCCACGCGCAGGCTGCCGTGCTCGTCCTTGCTCGCGTGCGGATAGTCGGTCGCCTTCTGGATGTCCTTGACCGTGATCATGCCCCGCAGCTTGAAGTCCTTGTTCACCACCAGGACCTTCTCGATACGGTTTTCGTGCAGCAGTGCGATGACGTCGGAGGTATCGGCGCCCTCTTCGACCGTGACCAGTCGCTCCTTCGGGGTCATGATCGAGGATACCGGGCGGTCGAGCGCGGTCACGAAGCGCAGGTCGCGGCTGGTGACGATTCCCACCAGGTCCTCGCCGTCGACCACCGGGACGCCGGAGATCTTGCGCGAGCGGGTAATCTCCAGCACTTCCCGGATGGTCGTCTCGGGGGAGACCTGGATCGGATCCTTGATCACGCCGCTCTCGTACTTCTTGACTGTCGCGACCTCCTGCGCCTGCTGCTCGATGGACATGTTCTTGTGCACGATGCCGATGCCGCCCTCCTGGGCCAGGGCAATCGCCAGCCGCGCCTCGGTGACGGTGTCCATCGCCGCGCCCACCAGGGGCATGGCAATCCGGATGTCGCGGGTGAGCGGGGTGCTCAGGTCGACTTCGCGGGGCAGAACTTCGGAGTAGGCAGGCAGAAGGAGGACGTCGTCGAAGGTGAGCGCTTCCTCGGTCATTCGCATGTAGAGTTCCCGCGATCGAGCCGGCTGTTTCGGGAACCCGGACTGGCCCGGGCCTCCCTGACTTGGTCGACCGATTATAGACCTCCGCCCGGCACCGGTAAACGCCGCCCCCCGGCGGCGCGAGTCGAGGTGGCTCCCGCCGCCGGGGCGTGGGTATCATGGTCCGTATGGCGACCGCGCGCCCCGACCAGGCTTCCGCAGCGCCCGCCGGGCGGGCGCTGGTGTACTCCGTCTCGCAGCTCAACCGCGAGGTGCGCGACCTGCTGGATCACGGTTTTCCTGCCCTCTGGGTCGAGGGGGAGCTGTCCAACCTCAAGCGGCCGTCCTCCGGACACTGGTACTTCTCGCTGAAGGACGAACGTGCCGCAGTGCGCTGCGCCATGTTCCGCCAGCGCAACATGCTCCTGCGCTTCCGCCCGGAGGAAGGGCTCAAAGTGCTGGTGCGGGGGCGTGTGAACCTGTACGAGCCACGCGGCGAATACCAGTTCGTCGTCGAGCACATGGAGCCCTCGGGCGAAGGCGCGCTGCGGCAGCAGTTCGAGGCGCTGAAGGCCAGGCTGCAGGCCGAGGGCCTGTTCGCCGCCGAGCGCAAGCGCCCCCTGCCGGCCTTTCCGCGGTGCATCGGCGTGGTGACCTCGCCGTCCGGTGCGGCCATCCGGGATGTCCTGCACGTGCTCCGGCGACGCTATCCCCCGGCAGAGGTGATCGTCTATCCGGTACAGGTGCAGGGCGAGCAGGCGCCGGGCCAGATCCTGCGGGCGATACGCACCGCCGGCGAGCGGGCCGAGTGCGACGTGCTGATCGTCACCCGTGGCGGCGGCTCGCTGGAGGACCTGTGGGCCTTCAACGACGAAGGCGTGGCACGGGCCATCGCCGCCTGTCCCGTCCCCGTCGTCAGCGGCGTCGGCCACGAGGTCGATTTCAGCATCGCGGACTTCGTCGCCGACCGGCGCGCACCGACACCTTCGGCCGCCGCCGAGCTCGTCGCGCCCGACGCTGCCGAGCTCGTCCAGGGGTTCCAGCGGCTCGCGCAGCGACTGCAGCGGGCCCAGCAGCTGCGGCTGCAGCGGAGCCGCGACCACCTGCGCAGCGTGACACGGCGCCTGGACCAGTGTCATCCGGGACGCCGTCTCGGCGAGCGCATGCAGCGCCTCGACGAGCTCGAGCAGCGCCTTCGGCGCGCGGCCGTGCTCGCCGTCGAGACCCGGCGCGGCCGGCTGCAGACGTTGCGTGCCCGGCTGCGGGCACGCACACCCGGGTATCGCCTGGACGGGCTGCGGCAACGGCTCGAACATCTCGCCGCGCGCCTCGCGCGCGCCCAGGGGACGCGCCTCGACCGGCAGCGGCAGCAACTGGAACAGGCCTCGCGGGCGCTGCACACGGTCAGTCCGCTGGCCACCCTGGAACGCGGCTACGCCGTCGCGCGCCGGATCCCCGACGGCACCGTGCTGCGCCGGGCGGACATGGCGGCGGCGGGCGATGCGGTTTCGGTGCGCCTCGCCCGCGGCGAGCTGCTGTGCGAGGTGCGCGAGAGCCACCCGGACAGCGGGGAAGACGGATGAGCCGTGCCGCCGCATGGCTCGCGATCGGCTGCCTCGTCGCGGCGGCCCCCGCGCTCGCGGCCGGGACCCTGCCGCACACCGATCCGGTGCCGGGCGGCGTGATCCGGGTGCCGCTCGCCGGCAGCGGCTACGCCGGGCACGGCCGGGTCCGCTTCCGCGGGCACCGGGTCCTGACACTGCAACGCGGCGGCAAGTGGTATGCGCTGGTCGGATTGCCGCTGTCGCTGCAGCCCGGGCGCCACCGGCTTTCCGTGCGCCCGCGCGGCGATGATGCTCACCCCGTGACCTTCTCCGTCAAGCCGGCTCACTACGCGACGCAGAAGATCCGGGTCGCGCCGAAGCTGGCCGACCCGGATCCGTCCCAGGTGCGGGCCATCGATCGCCAGCACCGGCGCGTGCACCGGGTCCTGAACCAGTGGCGCAGCGCGACGCCCGCGTTCGGCTTCCGCCCCCCGGTCCACGGCATCGTATCGAGCGGGTTCGGCCTGCGCCGCGTGATCAACGGCCAGCCGCGCGCACCGCACGGCGGGCTCGACATCGCGGCGCCCCGCGGCACCCCGGTCGCGGCCCCCGCCGCGGGCACGGTCGCCCTGGTCGGGCACGACTACTTCTACGACGGCAACACCGTCGTGATCGATCACGGGGACGGCCTGATGAGCCTGTACCTGCACCTGAGCAGCATCGCCGTCAAGCGCGGGCAGCACGTGACCGCCGGCACGCGCATCGGCCGGATCGGCGCCACGGGACTCGCCACCGGGCCGCACCTCCACTGGGGGATCGCCCTCAACGGCACCATGGTCGACCCGAAGCTGTTCCTGACCGGCCCGGTGCGTCCACGCAGCCAGGGTCGGGCGCGCGGGACCGGCCAGCGTGCACCGTGACGAGCGCCGGCCGGGGCGGGCTCACTTGCGACGGTCGTGCCGGATCACGCGCTGGCGCCGCCGTGCCTGGCGCCGTGTCGGCTTGCCGGACGGGCGACCGGCATACGGATTCTCACCGGTGCGGAACTCGATCTGCACGGGCGTCCCGGCAAGTTCGAAGGCCTTGCGAAAGGCATTTGCCAGGTAGCGACGATAGGCCGCGGGCACACGTGCCGTCTGGTTGCCATGGATCACGATCACGGGGGGATTGCGCCCGCCCTGGTGGGCATAGCGCAGCTTGATGCGGCGCCCGCGCACCAGCGGCGGCTGGTGGCCGGCGACCGCATCCTCCAGCACCCGGGTGAGCTGCGCGGTGGGCAGCTCGCGCATGGCCGCCGCGTGGACCGCCGCGACCGAATCGAACAGCTCGCCCACTCCGCTGCCGTGCAGGGCGGAGATGAAGTGCACCGGGACGAAGTCCAGGAAGGTCAGCTTGAGGTCGAGCTGCCGGCGCACCGTGTCACGCTGGTCGGGCGCCAGCCCGTCCCACTTGTTCACCGCCAGCACCATCGCGCGCCCGCGATCCAGCGCCAGGCCCGCGATCGACGCGTCCTGCTCGCTCACGCCCTCGCGGGCGTCCACCAGCAGCACCACCACGTGTGCCCGCTCGATGGCCTGCAGGGTCTTGACCACGCTGAACTTCTCGATCGCCTCGCGGACCCGGGCGCGGCGGCGGATGCCGGCGGTGTCGATCAGGGCCCACGCGCGGCCGTCCCGCTCGAACGGGATCTCCACCGCGTCGCGCGTGGTCCCGGCGACGTCGAATGTCACCACCCGCTCCTCGCCGAGGATGCGGTTGACCAGGGTCGACTTGCCCACGTTCGGTCGCCCCACCACCGCCATCCGGACCCGATCATCGGCCTCAGCGCCGGTCCCGGGCGCCGTGTCCGCAGGGAGGACCTCCAGCACGTCCTCCATCAACCGGGCGACCCCCTGTCCGTGCGCGGCCGATATCGGCCAGGGCCGGCCCAGCCCGAGGGCGAAATACTCCGCGGCAGCCACGCTTTCGTCCAGGCCTTCGGCCTTGTTGACCACCAGCCGGGCCGGCTTGCCGCCCCGGCGTACCGTCGCCACGATTTCCTCGTCCGCGGCCGTGACCCCGGTGCGCGCATCCACCAGCAGCAACACGCAGTCCGCCTCTTCCATGGCCAGCATGGTCTGGCGACGCATCGCGGCGGCCACCCCCTCCTCACCGGTCCCGATGCCGCCGGTGTCGACCACCACGCAGGGGCGCGTCCCGATCCTGCCGAAGCCGTACTGGCGGTCCCGCGTCAGGCCCGGGTAGTCGGCCACCAGGGCGTCGCGGCTGCGGGTCAGGTAGTTGAACAGGGTGGACTTGCCGACGTTGGGACGGCCGATCAGTGCGATCACCGGCAGCATGGCACGCTCACCCCCGGGGCACGGCCGCCCCTACTGCTCCGCCTTCTCGAGGCAGGCCAGCTCCCCGCCGCGGCTGTACACGTACACGCGCTTGCCGACCGCCACCGGGGAGGCCTCGATCCCGTCCGAGTCGACCTGGACCCGCCCAAGGATCGCGCCGTCCTTGCGCGAGAGCCACTGCACGTATCCCTGGTAATCGCCCACGACGACGTAGTCGCCCACCACCGCCGGCCCGGTCAGGGAACGCCGCAGCATCGCATTCTGCGACCAGACCGACGCCCCGGTGGTCCGGTCCAGCGCGACCACGGCCGAGTCCGCCGTGGTGACGTACAGGTTCTGCGGACCCGCGGCCATGCCGGCGGTGGCCGACATGGAGGTCGACCAGAGAATCGACCCGCTGTCCAGCGCGACCTCCACCGCGCGCCCGTGATAGGCGACCGCGTACACGTTGTCCCCGGCCCGGACGGGATCGGCATCGATGTCGACCAGGCGCGCGATCTCGGAGCTGCCGTTGGGCGCCGCGACCACGCGTTCCCACTGGGCCGTGCCGTCGTACAGACTCAGCGCCGCCAGCTTGCCGTTGTCGAAGCCGACCACGACCTGGTCGCCCGCGATCAGCGGCGCACTCTGGCCCCGCAGCGTCAGGGACGGCTCATCGCTGCTGTACGACCACAGCTGACTGCCGTCGGAGGCGTCCAGCCCGTACACGTGCCCGTCCACGGTACGCACCACCACGACCCCCTTGGAGGCTTCCGGCACCGCGAGGACCGAGCTCCCGAGCCGGATCGACCAGCGCTTCCTGCCGTCCTTCTCGTCCAGCGCCAGCACCGTACCGTCCGCGGCCCCCATCAGCACCAGCCCGCCGCCGACCCCGGGGCCGGCGTCCACGTGGTGCCCCGTCCGCGTCTCCCAGGCGCGTTTCCCGGTCTTTCCGTCGAACGCGTACACGTCGCCGTTGGCGGTCGACGCATACACGTTGCCCTGGTCGGCGGCGACCACCAGGTTGAGGTCCAGCTTCCCGGCACCGCTGCCGAGATGGTGGCGCCAGACGGACTTGATCCGGATGGGCTTGCTGATCTTCGTCAGCGGCATCGGCGGGGTCACCTTCTCGCCGCTGCAGCCCGCAAGAAGAGTCGCGCCGGCGGCGACTGCCGCCAGGATCCAGAGGCTTTTGCGCATCACGAGCCGGCCCCGCCCAGGTCGTTCAGTTTCATCTGCAGGAGCGGATCGTCGTTGCCCGCCTGCAGGGCCTGTTGATAGTCCTTGCGCGCCCGCCGGTCGTGTCCCGCGGCCGCCTCGATATCTCCGCGGATTTCCGCGAACAGCGGCCGGTACGCCTTGGAGGGTGCCTTGCCGACCAGCTTGAGCGCGCTTTCGTACTTCTTGTCGGCCATCAGGACCCGGGCGAGGCGCATGTTCGCCACCGGGATCAGCGCCTTCGGGCTGCCGTTCTTGAGCACCCAGCGCAACTCGCTCTCGGCACCCGTGAGATTGCCGCTGTCGACATCCGCCTTCGCCACGGCCAGGGCCCCGAGCGAAGCGTACGGCGTGCCGCCGTAGTTCGAGGTGAGCATTTCACCGAGATGCCGTGCCTGGCTCAGCTTGCCGTTCTGCAGATCGTTCTGCAGCTGCTCGTAGCGCACGGAGGCCTGCTCGGCCTGGTGCTGCCGATGTCCCTGGTACCAGCGCCAGCCGAACAGCAGCGCCAGACCCAGGACGATGCCTGCCAGGATCGGCCCGCCGTTGCGGCGCAGCCACGCCTTGACGGCTTCCGCCCGTTCTTCCTCGGTCTCGTACTCCGCCACGCGTTCTCCCCCGACTCAGTTGGAATCCCGTGCCGCCACTCCGGACAGCGCCTCGCGCACCGCCGCCACGATCCCGTCCAGGCGCACGGCTTGCTGCGGGCGATCCGCCCGCAGCGGCTTGACCTGGACCTCGCCGCGTGCGACTTCGTCGTCGCCCAGCACCAGCGCCAGCGAGGCGCCGCTGCGGTCCGCGCGGCGCAGCTGGGCCTTGAAGCTGCCGCCGCCGCAGTTCACCACCAGTCGCAGCCCGGGGATGCCATCGCGCAGCCGTTCGCCCAGGCGCACCGCCTCGTGCCCCGCCGCCGCCGCGCCGGTGTGTGCCAGGTACACCTCCGGGCCGGAAGGGGCGCGCGCCGCCGGCTCCTGCTCGAGCAGGGCGACCAGCCGTTCCAGCCCCATGGCGAAGCCGACCGCCGGCACCGGCCGGCCCCCGAGCTGCTCCACCAGGCCGTCGTAGCGCCCCCCGGAGCAGACGGCGTTCTGCGAGCCCAGGCGATCGGTGACCCACTCGAACACCGTCCGCGTGTAGTAGTCCAGCCCGCGCACCAGGTGCGGGTTCAGGCGATAACGGATGCCCGCATCTTCCAGCACCGCGCACAGCGAATCAAAGTGCTGCCGCGAATCCGGGTCCAGGTAGTCCGGCAGCGAGGGACCGCGGGCAAGCACGTCCTGCACGTCCGGGTTCTTGCTGTCCAGGATCCGCAGCGGATTGGTCTCCAGGCGGCGCCGGCTGTCGTCGTCCAGGCGCCCGTCGTGCCGGCGCAGGTGGGCGACCAGGTCCTCGCGGAAACGCGCCCGGGATTCCGGCGTCCCGAGCGAGTTCAGCTCCAGGGTGACCGCGCCGCCGATGCCCAGGCCCCGCCAGATCCGCGCCGACATCAGGATCTGCTCGGCATCCACCCCGGGGTCGTCCATCCCGAAGGCCTCGACGCCGATCTGGTGGAACTGGCGGTAACGCCCCTTCTGCGGCCGCTCGTGCCGGAACATGGCACCGGCGTACCACAGCCGCTGCTGCCGGTTGTGCAGGATGCCGTTCTCGATCCCGGCCCGCACGCACCCGGCCGTCCCTTCCGGGCGCAGCGTGAGGCTGTCGCCGTTGCGGTCCTCGAAGGTGTACATCTCCTTCTCGACGATGTCGGTCACCTCGCCGATGGAGCGCCGGAACAGCTCGGTCTTCTCCAGCAGGGGCATGCGGATCTCCCGGTACCCGTAGGCGTGCACGGTATCCCGCACGGTCTGCTCGATGAACTGCCATACCGGCGTCCGGTCCGGCAGTATGTCGTTCATCCCACGGATGGCCTGGATGCGCTGCGACACTTCGGGATCCCGTCCTCGGTTTTCACTGTGGTGGCCGGCCAGGGCCCGCCGGGCTGCCGCTCCGACACCGGGGCGCGGCAGCATGGATTTCCCGGGGGCACGGCGCCGGGACCGCCGCGCGCAAGCGCCCGAAGGTCCGGCAGATCCCCGGTATACGCGCCGCCTGCGACCCTACTGCGTCTTCAGTACGAAGCGCGCGGTGTTGTTCGGGCGGGTATGGGAGTCGGTCGGATAACGCTGTCCGTTGACCGTCACCCTGACCCCCGGCGCGTTGCCGAGAAACACGTGCACCGGGGCCTCCGCCACCAGCGTGCGCCGCTGGCCCGCCTGAACCAGCGTATAGAGCAGCCGCTTCCGGCGCGCGTCGTGCACCTCGACCCAGGACTTCTGCCGGAACGTGAGCGCCAGCTGAACCCGTCGCGAGGGCGGGATCGCCTCCCGGCTGTCCATCGCGCCCCGCTCCGCGGCAGGCGGACCGTCGGACTTCGCGGCCCCCGACTGCGGCGCGGCCCGTGTCCGCGTCCCGCCCGGGACCGTCGCGGGTTGCGCCGCGCCCTGCCCTGCGTTCGGCGCCGCATCCCCGGGCTGTTCCTCCGCGCCGGCGACTGGATGCTGCGGCCCGGCTGCCGCCGCGGGCACGGCCTCGGGCGTGCCGGCAGTATTGTCCGCCGCCGGTGCCGGTGCCGCCAGGTGCCGCACGGTCATCTTGCGGGCGACCGCCGCCTTCGCCGCCCCCGGATCCGTCCCGCTGTCGCCGGCATGCTTCGCCCCGGAGGCGCTGCCTCCGGACTTGGCCGGGGCGAGCATGGTGTGCCCCGGCGAGCTGCCGAACCACCAGACCACGGCCCCGATGACGGCGAGCAGCAACAGCACCAGCACGATCACGCGCAGACCCATGCGCCCGTTGCCCGGTCCGCGCTCGACCGGCTCGCCCGCGACCAGCGGCTTTTCCTCTTCCGGCTGCAGCCGGGCATGCGCCTCCAGCAGCTCGTCCACCGGGAGATCGAGCAGCTCGCCGTAGGCACGCAGGTATCCCCGCACGAAGATCGGCGGCGGCAGCCGATCGTAGCGGTCCTGCTCGAGGGCCTCGATGGCGCGTGCATCCAGGCGCAGCTCGGTGGCCACGCGCGCCACCTCCAGGCCCGCGGTCTCGCGTGCCCGTTGCAGCCGCTGCCCCGGGCTTTCCGGGGTTTCGAGCCGTGGCGTTTCGGACCTGTCCTCGCGCGTATCTTCGCTCATCACCCTGTCCCCGTGCCGGGGCGGCGCAGCATTCACCTGGACGGGTTCAGCTTGTTCGCCTGATCCGAGTCCGGGAACTGCTTGCGCAGCTTCTGCGCGTACTTCGCTGCGGCCTGCTTGTTCCCCAGCTTCCGTTCCGTGCGAACGGCCAGCCACAGGCTGTCGGGCGTCGGCGGGGCGACCTGGGCATAGCGCTCCAGGAACGCGCGCGCATTCATGTACTTGCCCTTCCTGTAGCTCAGGGCCGCCATCTGGTATAGCGCCTGTCCGAAGCGCGGATTCACCTGCAGTGCCTGGCGGAAGTACTTCCCGGCCTGTCGGCTGTCGCCCTTGCGCTGCACGCACAGCCCCGCGTTGGTATAAGCGTAGGCCGGCGTCGAGTAAGCGGGATTGTTCACCGCCTGCATGAACTGTGACACGGCATCCTTGTAACGTCCCTGGTCACACAGGAACACCCCGTAGTTGTTATGGGTCTCGGGCCGGTCCGGGGCCAGGTCCAGCGCCTTGCGGAACTGCTTCTCCGCCAGCTTGTCGCGATCCATGCGCCGATACAGCTCCGCCAGGGCAACGTGGGTCTCCGGCAGGTCCGCCTGGCTGAGCGCGCGCATCAGCTTCTGCTTGGCAAGCTCGTACTGTTCCTGCTGCATGTAGCCGATGCCCAGCTGGGTATTCAGGCGCGCCGCCTGCTTGACCGATTCCGGAAACGGCGTGTTGCCCTGCGTGGCGCATCCGGCCAGTGCCAGCACGACCAGGAAGGCGCCAAGGCGCAGGGCGGCGCGACGGTTCATGCGTGCTGCACCTCCGGGAACTGGCGGCCCCGCCGGCGCGTACGGTCCTCGAACCGGCCCGCCAGCTGGCCGCACGCCGCCTCGATATCGTCCCCGCGGGGCCGGCGCACCGTGGTGCGCACGCCCTTGTGGTGCAGGATCTCGCTGAAGCGCTGGATCGCCGCGTCCGGGGACCGGCGGAACGTGGAGCCCGGGAAAGGGTTGAACGGGATCAGGTTGACCTTCGCCGGGATCCCCTGCAGACGGCGCACCAGCGCCCGCGCGTGCTCCGGAGAGTCGTTGACCCCGTCCAGCATCACGTACTCGAAGGTGATGCTGGTCTTGCTGCCGCGGCCCCGCACGTAACGCCGGCAGGCCGCCAGCAGCTCCGCCAGCGGGTACTTGCGGTTGATCGGCACGAGGCGGTCCCGCAACGCGTCATCGGGCGCATGCAGCGAAACCGCCAGTGCCACGTCGCAGGTCTCGCGGAGCTGGTCGATCTTGGGCACCACGCCGGACGTGGACAGCGTCACCCGCCGCCGGGAAAGACCGTAACCCAGGTCATCCAGCAGCACGCGCATGGCCGGGACCACCGCGCGGAAGTTGTGCAGGGGCTCGCCCATGCCCATGAGCACGACGTTCGTGATCCCGCGCCGGTCGCGCGGCCGGAAGCCCAGGGCCCGGTTCGCCACCCAGACCTGTCCCAGGATCTCTGCCGCGGACAGGTTGCGGTTGAAACCCTGGGCACCGGTCGCACAGAAGGCGCAATCCAGGCTGCATCCGACCTGGGACGAGACGCACAGGGTGCCCCGGCCGGCCTCCGGTATGAACACGGTCTCGACCGCGTTGCCGCCGTCCATGCGCAGCAGCCACTTGCGCGTGCCGTCCGCAGCCTCCCGCTCGGCCAGGACCTGCGGCGGCCGAACCTCGGCGGTCTCGCCCAGGCGTGCCCGCAGGGCCTTGCCCAGGTTGGTCATGGCCTCGAAATCCGCCACCCCGTGCTGGTGGATCCACTGCATCACCTGCTGGGACCGGAACGGCTGCTCGCCCAGCCCCCGGAAGAACTCGGCCAGCCCGTCCCGATCCAGGCCCAGCAGATTGATCGGCTCCACGCTGCTCATTCGGCGCTCCCGCTCCGGGGCTCACCCCCGGGGGCAGACATCGGTCTCCGCGAAGAAGAACGCGATCTCCCGGGAAGCCGTTTCGGGGGCGTCGGAGCCGTGCACCGCGTTGGCGTCGATCGACTCCGCGAAATCCGCCCGGATCGTGCCCGCGGCGGCCTCCTTCGGGTTAGTCGCCCCCATCAGCTCCCGGTTCCGCGCGATGGCGTTCTCGCCCTCGAGCATCTGCACCATGACCGGCCCGGACGTCATGAACGCGACCAGGTCGTGGAAGAACGGACGCTCGCGGTGGACGTCGTAGAACGCTTCGGCCTGGGAGCGCGTCAGCTGCATCATCCTGGCGGCCACGACGCGCAGCCCGCCCTTCTCGAAACGGCTGTAGATCTCGCCGATGAGATTCTTCGCCACGGCATCGGGCTTGACGATCGAGAGGGTGCGTTCCACGGGCATTCCACGACTCCAAAAGGGCTCTGAAGATTTCGGGCCCGCGCGTGCGGGCCCGCCGATGAATCGATCGGAAAGGAGAAAAGTGTACAGTCGCGCCCGCCGGGCAGCAATTGGCCCGGCTGCGCCGCGTCAGACGTTGAAACTCTCGCCGCAGCCACACTCCTCCCTGACGTTCGGATTGCGGAACTTGAAGGCCTCGCTCAAGCCCTCGCGCGCGAAGTCGAGCTCGGTGCCGTCGAGCACGTCGAGATTGGACCGGTTCACCACCACCTTGACCCCGTGATCCTCGAACACCACGTCCTCGCTGCCGACGTCGTCCGCGTAGTCGAGCACGTAGGCCAGACCGGAGCAGCCGGTCTTCTTCACGCCGAGGCGCAGCCCGATGCCGTGGCCACGCTTCCGGATGTGGGTGCGAACCTGGTCCGCGGCCGCCTCGGTCAGACTGATAGTCATCTCTTTCACTCTCCCGTTCCGCAGTGTTCCGTGCCGGTCCTGTCGCAGGCCCCGTCCGCGCGGCCACGGGCGTCGGCCAGCGCTTCGCGCCAGGCGTCCTCGACCAGCAGCGCGGCGGTCCGGTCGACCGGCGCCAGCCCGAGGGTCTCGCTGAGCCACCCGGCGTCCGGCTCGGCACCGCCGCCGGCGAGCTGTTGCGTTGCGAGAGACCCGCAGGCGATCAGTGCCACCGACCCCTGCGCCTTGAACCGGGCGGCTTCGACCGCCCCGGCCTCGTTCACGCGCACCTGCACGCGAACCATCTCACCGTGCGCTGCCTCGCCGGCGCAGCCGGTTCCGACCCGCGCCGCATCGGCATCCAGCCTGCCGACATTTACCGGCTTTTCAAAGTGTTGCCATATTCTATCACTGTACGCGGGGTGCATGCTCACGTGCCTCCCACAGGGGCGACAGGGCCCGCAGGCGTGCCACCACGCGCATGGTCTCCGTCACCGCCGTGTCGATGTCCTCCCGGCTCGAGAACCGCCCCAGCGAATATCGCAGCGAGCTCTCCGCCTCGTGGTCGGCGAGCCCCAGCGCCCGCAGCACGTAGGAGGGTTCGCGCGTTGCGCTGCTGCACGCCGCCCCGCTGGCGACCGCGATGCCCCGGGAGACCTCCGCGAGCAGGCTTTCCCCGCCAACCCCCGGAAAGGTGCAGTTCAGGATCCACGGCACCCGCTCGTCAGCGGCCGCGTTGAAGCGTATCGCCTCGATCCCGCCGAGCCCGTCTTGCAGCCGCTGCATCAGCGCCTCCGCATGACGCCGGTCGTTCTGCATTTCCCGCGCCGCAATCCGGAACGCTTCCCCCATGCCGACGACCTGGTGGGTGGCGAGCGTCCCGGAGCGCATGCCGCGCTCGTGTCCGCCGCCATGGATCAGCGGCGCAAGGCCGGCGCGCGGCCGCTGCCGGACGTACAGCGCACCCGCCCCCTTGGGCCCGTACACCTTGTGGGCGGACAGCGCCATGTAATCGACCGCGAGCCGCCGCACGTCGAGCGGAAGCTTGCCGGCGCTCTGGGCGGCGTCCACGTGCAGCCGGACCCCGGCCTCCCGGCAGATTTCGCCGATCCCCGCGATGTCCTGCACCGCGCCGGTCTCGTTGTTCACGTGCATCAGCGAGACCAGCACGGTATCCGCCTCCAGGGCCCGGCGTACCTGCTCCGGCCGAATCACGCTGCCCCGGTCCGGTACCAGGCGGGTTACCCGGATACCCTCGCTCTCCAGCGCCCGGCAGGTGTCGAGCACTGCCCGGTGCTCGGTGCGCGCGGTGACCACGTGCCCGCCGTCCGGCGCGTGGAAGCGGACAGCGCCCCGGATCGCCAGGTTGTCCGCCTCGGTCGCGCCCGAGGTCCAGACGATCTCGCGCGGCTCGGCTCCGATCAGTGCGGCGACCTGCTCGCGGGCGCGCGCCACGGCCGCGGCCGCCGTACGGCCCCACGCGTGATCCGACGCCGCATTGCCGAAGCCGGTGCGTTCGCCGAGCCACTCGCGCATCACCTCCGCAACGCGCCGATCGAGCGGCGTGGTCGCGGCGTAGTCAAGGTAGGCGGGCAAAGGCATGTCGCGCATCGCTTCCGGGGCAGCCTCCTTGCGCGGCCGCTCATCCGGATCCGGGCACGGCCATGCGCACGCAGGGCATGCCGTTTTCGGCGCGGTGCTGCCGGCGCGCCACCGCCAGTACGCCTTCCTTCCGCATCAGGTCGGCCAGGGTCGTGTGCTCGAGAAACGAACGGATGTGGTCGCCCAGCTCGGCCCACAACTCATGCGTGAGGCAGCTCTGCTCGTCCTGGCAGTTGCGGGCGCCGCCGCAACGGGTCGGGTCGATGGGCTCGTCGACCGCGTTGATGATCCGGGCGATGCTGATGTCGCCACCCTCGCGGGCCAGCCGGTATCCCCCGCTCGGTCCCCGGGTGCTCCGGACCAGTCCTTCCCGGCGCAGGGGCCCGAACAGCTGTTCCAGGTAGGAGAGGGAAATCGATTGCCGACGCGCGACGTCGCTCAGGCACACCGGCCCCTCACCCTGGTGCAGCGCCAGGTCCAGCATCGCCGTGACGGCGTAGCGTCCTCGGGTCGTCAGCTTCATGGTCGCTCCCGCACTGCTCGCCAGCGGGTCCGGGCCGCGGCACGCCGGGACGGCCGCGGGCGGGACTCACTCGCCTTCCGGGGTTTCGGCGCGTGGCCCGTCTGCGGGCCGCTCCGCCTCCGGCGGAGTCTCCCCCTCACCGGACGTCGTCGCCGGCTCCATCGCTTCCACGTCGCAGGGCTCGATCCCCGGCAAACCCTCGCGAACCCCGGTCAGTCCGCGCACCACCTCGGTGAGCTCCTGCACCCGGCGGTCCATGACGTGGATGTGATCGAGCATGCCGTTGATCGCGGTCGCCACCGGATCAGGCATCTCCCGGGTGAGCCCGTAGGCGTCGAATCCCATGCGCCGGGCGATGGCCTGGCGCTCTGCGCTGGGCACGCCCCTGTCGCGCTGGATCACGCGTCCCGGCACCCCCGTGACGGTGGCGCCCGCCGGCACGTCCTTGAGCACCACGGCATTGGAGCCCACGCGGGCGCCGTCGCCCACGCTGATCGGTCCGAGTATCTTGGCCCCGGCACCGACGATCACGTTGTCGCCGAGGGTCGGGTGCCGCTTGCCCTTCTTCCAGCTGGTGCCGCCCAGCGTCACGCCATGGTAGATGGTGCAGCCGTCGCCGATCGAGGCCGTCTCGCCGATCACCACGCCCATTCCGTGGTCGATGAAGAAACAGCGTCCGATGCGTGCGCCGGGATGGATCTCGATGCCCGTAAGCCAGCGGCCGAGGAACGACAGGTAGCGTGCCGGCCACTTCAGCCCCGTGCGCCACAGCCGATGGCTGAGCCGGTGCAGCATCAGCGCGTGCAGCCCCGGGTAGGTGGTCAGTACCTCGAACGCGGTGCGCGCGGCGGGATCCCGCTCGAACACGCAGCGAATGTCCTGTCTCATCCCCTTGAGCATCCCTCGCGCACTCCCGCGTCCGTGGTGCCGGCACAATCCCGAGCGAATGCGTCGGGATTATATCCCCTGGTCGTCCTGTTTGATACTCCGCGCACCGGCCGGGCGGCGCGGCCGCGACCGGGCTCCCTGGGCGGCGCTCAGGAAGCCGCGCAGGATCTGGACCTCGCGCCCGGTGGGCCGGGCACGTCCGAACAGCCGTCGCAGCCGCCGCATGACCTGTCCCGGACGCTGCGGATCGAGGAAGCCGGTCTCCACCAGCACCTCTTCCAGGTGATCGTAGAAGTGCGCCAGCTCGGCGGCACGCGCCGGCTCGCTGCCGGGTGCGGACGCGGGCGGGGCCGGAACCGGGCCGTGCTCCCGGTGCGCCATCATCACTTCGTAGCAGAGGACCTGCACCGCAGCCCCCAGGTTGAGCGAGCTGTAGCCCGGGTCGGTGGGGATGGTCAGCATCAGGTGACAGCGGTCCAGCTCGCCGTTGGTCAGCCCGCTGCGCTCGCGTCCGAACACGAGTGCCACGCGCCCCGGGCAGCGAACGGCCTCGCGTGCGCCCTCGCGCGCATCGCAGACCTCGGCCGCCACCCGGCGTGACCGGGCCGTGGTTCCCATCACGAGGTGGCAGTCCGCCACCGCCCGGTCCAGGGAGTCGTACAGTGATGCACCGTCCAGGACGTCGTCCGCGCCGGTGGCACGGACCGCCGCCTCCGGGTCCGGAAACCGCCCGGGGCGCACCAGGCACAGGTCCCTGAGGCCCATGGTCTTCATCGCGCGCGCGGCCGCGCCGATATTGCCCGGATGCGAGGGCTCCACCAGCACTATGCGTATGTCGTCGGCCATCGGTTCTCCGCTCTGTGCCGCCTTTCCATGATACGCCACCGCGGTACCGTGGTGACGGCACGCCTCCTCTGGTATCTTTGCCTGCCCCCGCATCCGTTCTCGAACGGCCGCCTCAACCGGAAGCCAGAGCTATGCATGCGCACCTCAACATCGCGGTACGCGCGGCGCGGCGCGCCGGCGACATCATCGCGCGTTACAGCCAGCGTCTCGACGAGGTGACCGTCACCGCCAAACGGCGCAATGATTTCGTCACCGAGGTCGACCGCCTGGCCGAGGAGTCGATCAAGGAGGTCGTGCGCAAGGCCTACCCCGGCCATGCGTTCCTCGCCGAGGAGAGCGGCGCCGAGGGCGACGCCGAGATCGTGTGGATCATCGATCCCCTCGACGGCACCACCAACTTCATCCACGGCATCCCCCACTACGCCGTATCCATCGGCGTGCGGCATCGGGGGCGGCTGGAGCACGGCGTGGTCTACGACCCCATCCGCCAGGAGCTGTTCACCGCCAGCCGCGGCGCCGGCGCGCAACTCGACGGACGCCGCGTACGCGTGGGGCCGCGCAAGTCGCTGGCCGAGACCGTCATCGGTACTGGCATCCCGTTCCGCGACATGACCCACGTGGACGCCTACTTCGGCATGCTCAAGCAGGTCACGCAGAAGACCGCCGGCATCCGCCGCGCCGGATCCGCCGCCCTCGACCTCGCCTACGTGGCGGCCGGACGACTGGACGGCTTCTGGGAGATCGGACTCAAGCCCTGGGACATGGCGGCCGGCGCACTGCTGGTGCAGGAAGCCGGCGGCGTCAACGGCGACCTCGAGGGGGAACCGCGCTTCATGGGCAGCGGCAACATCGTTTCCGGCAACCCCCGGGTCTTCGCGGCCCTGGTGCGGGAGATCGGCCCATTCCTCACGCCCGCCCTGCGCGGGGCCGGCGGCGCCGCGAACGGATGATCCACCGACGCGGCACGGGCGCCCCTAGGGCCGCCCGTCCTGTGCTTTCTCCTTGGGCTGACTGATCAGGTTCTGGCGCGTGGCGCCAAGCATCAGCGCAAAGGTGCTCGCGATATAGATGGACGAGTAGGTTCCGACCACGATCCCGACGATCAGCGCCAGCGAGAACGGATGGATGGTCTGTCCGCCGGCGATCGCCAGCACCACCACGACCACCAGGGTCATCAGGGATGTCATGACCGTGCGCGACAGCGTCTGGTTGGTGGAGGCGTTGACGACCTCGTAGGGGCCCGCTCGTCGCAGGTTGCGGAAGTTCTCCCGGATCCGGTCGTAGACCACGATGGTGTCGTTGAGCGAGTAGCCCAGGATGGTCAGCACCGCCGCCAGCGCCGTGAGGTCAAAATTGAGCTGCGACCAGGCGAAGAAGCCCATGGTGATGGTCACGTCGTGGATCAGGGCCAGCACCGCGCCGACGGAGAAGCGCCACTCGAAGCGCACCGCCACATAGATCAGGATGCCGATGATGGTGTAGAGCACGGCCAGCGCGCCCTGCTCGACCAGCTGGCTGCCCACCTGCGGACCGACGAACTCCACCCGCCGCAGCTGCACCTTCCTGTTGCTCTGCTGCAGCGCCGAGGTCACCTCGTTGCCGATCTTGTCGGAGGTGGCGCCGTGCCGCGGTGCCAGCCGGATCAGGATGTCCTTGGTGTTGCCGTAGTACTGCACCACGGCATCGCCGAACCCGGCCCTGTTGAGGTCGGTGCGGATCGGGTCGAGCTTGACCGCCGCGGGATAGCCCACCTCGACCAGGATGCCGCCGGTGAAGTCGATGCCGAAGTTCAGGCCGCGCGCGAACAGGCCGACGACGGCCGCGGCGACCATCAAGCCGGAGATGGCAAGCCACAGGTGGCGCTTGCCCATGAAGTCGATGTTCGGCTTGTGCGGGAAGAATTTCATGCGTCTCTCGCGTCCGTCCGGTGGCGATTCATACCGAAAGCTTCTTCACCGTGCGCCCGCCGTAGAGCTGGTTGACGATCGCCCGGGTGACCATGATGGCGGTGAACATCGACGCCAGGATGCCGATCGAGAGGGTCACGGCGAAGCCCTTGACCGGACCGCTGCCGAAGCTGAACAGCACCACCGCGGCGATCAGCGTGGTGATATTGCCGTCGGCGATGGACGACAGGGCCTTCTCGTAACCGGCGTGGATGCTGGCCTGGGGCGTGTTGCCGTTGAACAGCTCCTCGCGTATTCGCTCGAAGATGAGCACGTTGGCGTCCACCGCCATGCCGACCGTGAGCACGATGCCGGCGATGCCGGGCAGGGTGAGCGTCGCCTGCAGCATCGACAGCAGCGCCACCAGCAGCACCAGGTTCAGGAACAGCGCAACGTCCGCGATCAGCCCGAACACCCCGTAGTAGACGACCATGAAGGCCACCACCAGCAGGAAGCCGATCACCGTGGCCATGAAGCCCTGGTGGATGTTCTGCCTGCCCATGCTCGGGCCGACCGTGCGCTCCTGGACGATGTCGATCGGTGCCGCCAGGGCCCCGGCCCGCAGCAGCAGGGCCAGATTGTGCGCCTCCTGGCTGGCCAGGCCGGTGATCATGAAACGCTTGCTGAAGGCGCCGCGGATGGTCGCGATGCTGATCACCCGCTTGCTCGTGTGATGGACCTGCACGGCCTTGCCGTAGCGGTGCTCGGTCTCGGTCTTGCGCTCGATGAACAGCACCGCCATGGCGTGGCCGATGTTGTTGCGCGTGACCTTGCCCATGCGGCTCGCGCCCTTGCCGTCGAGGGTCACGAACACCGCCGGCGTGCCGCTCTGGTTGTCGATCCCGGAGTGGGCGTCGGTGAGCTCGTTGCCGGTGACGATCACGTCGCGCTTGAGCAGCACCGGGCGTCCGTCCCTGGTCTTGTAGAGCTCGTCACCGAGCGGCACCTGTCCGCTCTGCTCCGCCGCCTGCGGATTGCCGCTCTCGTCCACCAGGTGGAACTGGAGGGTGGCCGTGGCGCCCAGGATGTCCTTGGCCCGGGCGGTGTCCTGCACCCCGGGCAGCTCCACCACGATCCGGTCCTTGCCTTCCTGCTGGATGACCGGGGAGGACACGCCCAGCTCGTTGACCCGGTTGCGCAGGGTGGTCAGGTTCTGCTTGATCGCGAACTCCTCGAGCGAGTTGCGCTTCTTCTGCGTCATCTGCGCGACCAGCTCGTGCCCGCTTCCGGATGCCTGCTGCACCTGCAGTCCCTGGTACTCGGCGCCGATGGCGCTGCTGGCCGCCGATACGTCGCCCGCGCTGCGCATGGTCACGTGAACCGCCTCGCCCTTGACCTCCACGGAGGTGTAGCGCAGGCCCTTCTTGCGCAGCAGGTGCCGGATCTCGTTGCGGTAGTTGTCGGCCGCCTGCTTGAGCGCCGCCTTCATGTCCACCTGCATCAGGAAGTGCACGCCGCCGCGCAGATCCAGCCCCAGGGACATGGGTTTCGCGCCGATCGCGCGCAGCCAGCCGGGGGTGCGCGGAGCCAGGTTCAGCGCCACCACGTAGGGCATACCCAGGGCGACGTTGAGATCGTCCTTGGCCTGGAGCTGGGCGTCGGTGTCGTAGAAGCGGACCAGGACGCGGCCCTTGCCCTGGGTGATGCTCTTGTAGCGGATGTTCTGCTTCTTCAGCGTCTGGCGGACCTTCTGCACGGCCTGCTGCCCGACCTGCGCGGAGTTGGACTTCGAGATCTGCACCGCGGGATCGTCGCCGTAGAGGTTCGGCAGCGCGTAGATCGCGCCGATCACCACGATCACGATGATCAGCGCATACTTCCACCACGGATACTGGTTGATCATGCTGGTTCCGCTGTAACGGGGCCTGGCGGCCGCTGGATCAGGCTTTCTTGATGGTTCCCTTGGGGAGCAGGTTGGACACCGACTGGCGCTGGACCTTGACCACGACCCCGTCGGCGATTTCGAGTTCGATGTAGTTGTCGCCGATTTCGGTGATGCGCCCCAGCAGGCCGCCGTTGGTGGCCACCTCGTCGCCCTTGCTGAGCGATTCCACCATCTTGCGGTGTTCCTTCGCCCGCTTGACCTGGGGCCGGATCAGCAGGAAGTAGAACAGGATGAAC
>DASQZJ010000055.1:0-20042 GCA_035638775.1 Gammaproteobacteria bacterium | reverse complement strand
ATCGAGTCGGCGAGATCGGATCGAGGAGGCGCTTCTCCAGCAGCTTGCCCGGTATCGGCACCCGGACGGCTCCGTGGTGATGATGTCCAGCTCCTGGATGGTCAGCGCCGAGAAGCTGCCGACCTAGCGGGGTAGGCCTGCCCGGGGCCGGGGGCGCGCCAGGAGGGCCGGGTTCCCGGGCCTCGCTCGGCAGGTGAGGGACTTCTGCCGGGCAAGCGCCGCGGGGGGACCGGGCGTTCTAGGGAGCTCCCGGGCGCGCGCTTGCCACACGGCAGTGTGGCGCAGCCGGGTGTCGGCTTAGTATCATTCAGCGCTTCAGCCACAGCGCAGGATGAATGCCGTGTCCCAGTCCGACGCCCCGCCCGGGGTTGCCTCCGCGGCGGACAAGCATGTCGTGGAAGGCGAGATCACCTGGACGGTGCGCCTGGCGGGGGCGTTCATCGCCGCCCTGATCCTTCTTGCGGCTGCCCTGGGGGTGTGGCGGGGCCTGGCCAGCCCGCTGGCGGGTGCTGCCGCGGCAGCCCAGGGCCTCGAGCTCGCCCAGGTGGTGCTGGCGGCGGCCCTGATCATGCTGGGCAGCATGGTAGAAGGGTTCGGCTTCGGGCTGGCCCTGGGCACGCGCTGGCCCTATACGCGCAACATCCTGGTGCTGATGCTCCGCGGCGACCCGGAGGCCGCGCATCGGGTGGTCGCCACCGGCCTGTCGCTGGTGGCGGTGGCGCTGGCGATCCTGGATCCCGGCTACATGACCTTTCTCGGGCTGGGATTGATCGTCGCCACGGCGCTGTTCGGCATGGGCGTGCTGTACGTTCTGGCGGGCCGTGCCCCGGCGTTCGTGCACGGGACGCATGGGCTGCTCGCCTACGCCGTGTTCCTCACCTACCTGGTGGCGCTGATCTTCCCGGGCGTGCACCTGGGGCTGTACCTCAAGTACGCCGCGCCGCTGCACGCACTTCTGCTGACGGTGTTCGTCGGCGGGATGGTCACGGGCCAGCGCGGCTTCGGACAGCCCATCGGGGCGTTCTACGGGCCGCGCAAGGCCTCGCAGTGGGTGTTCGTCGCCCACGGGGCATCGGCGCTGCTGGTGATCGGCACGCTGGGCTGGTTCATGCCTGCCTACCCGGTCGCGTTCGCCCTGGCCCTGACCCAGGCGGCGGTCGGATTCTTCCTGTTCCACGCGGTCAACCTGCGTCCCCGCGCGCCCGGCACCATCGTCGCCTTCCACCAGGCGATGGTGCTGCTGATCACCACCGCCATCGTGCTGCGGTGGTGACGGGCGCCCGGCGGGCGCCGCGAAGGGGGCGCTCGTGAAAGACGGGCCGAAGCAGATCGTCGGCAGAACCATCACCTCTGTCGTTGTTGCCAGCAACGACGCGGGGCCGCAGAACCAGGCCTTCCTGGTCTTCGACGACGGTACCCGTGTTGAATTCTGGGGGCCGCTGTTCAGCTGTGCCGGCGGTGTCGACCGGGGCGGCGTGGAAGAGGCGGTGCGCTACGCGCAGAAGCTCGGAGCGGAGATCACGGCGGTCTACCCCGCCCGCGAGAGCTGAGCCGGCGGCGACGGGCACGCCGGGTTTAGACGCGGCCACGCGGGGTTCCTAGAATAGGTCGCGTATCCACCGTTCGACGACGTGCCCCGTCGAACCCGTGCAGGGCGCCCGGCCCGGGCCGGCGTGGCCCGGACGGGCCCGAAACGGGGACGCCACGACTTTCACTCCAATACCGGGAGTCCGCAAATGTCCCGCTCCATCGAAATCAACGCCAGTGACGGCACGATCGACGCGCACATCTTCACCCCCGACGGCGCCGACGGCCCGCGGCCGTCCGTGGTCCTGTTCACCGATATCGGCGGCCTGCGGCCCTGTTACCACGAGAAGGCGCAGAAGGTGGCCGATGGCGGCTACGCGGTGCTGATGCCCAACGTGTACTACCGCGACGTGACCGGCCCGGCGGTGCCCGAGGGCAAGTCGTTCCGTGATCCCGACGTCCGGCCGACCCTGTTCGAGTATGCCGGTCACCTGACTCCCGAGGCACAGGCCCGGGATTTCTCCGCCCTGCTGGGCTGCATCGACGCCGAGGCCGAGTTCGCCGACGGACCGGTGGGCGTGGTCGGCTACTGCATGACCGGGGCGTTCGCCCTGCGCATGGCCGCCAATCATCCCGACCGCGTGGCCGCGGCCGCCGGCTTCCACTCGGCGCGGCTGGGGGACGAGAGCGACGCCAACAGCCCCGTGCACTTCGTGGAAAGGATCCGGGCGCAGGTCTATCTCGGCCACGCCGACAAGGACGAGATCATGCCGCCGGAGCAGATCGCGCGCCTGGACCAGGCGCTGTCCGCCGCCGGCGTGCATTTCACCACCGAGCTGTACAAGGGCGCGGCGCACGGCTACACGGCCAAGGACGCACCGGTCTACAACGAGGAAGCCGATGCGCGGCACTACAAGCGGCTGTTCACGCTGCTGGAGGAGACGCTGTGAGCGACAAACCGATCAGCCGGTTCCCGGTGCCGGATATCGCCGGGCTGCCGGACGATATCCGCGAGCGGATCGAGGCGGTGCAGGAGAAGTCCGGGTTCGTGCCCAACGTCTTCCTGGCCCTGGCGCACCGCCCGGACGAGTTCCGGGCGTTCTTCGCCTACCACGACGCCCTGATGGAGAAGGACAGCGGGCTCACCAAGGCCGAGCGGGAGATGATCGTGGTGACCACCTCGGCGCTCAACCAGTGCCAGTACTGCGTGGTGGCCCACGGCGCGATCCTGCGGATCCGCGCGAAGAATCCGTACATCGCCGACCAGGTGACGGCCAACTACCGCAAGGCGGATATCACGCCGCGGCAGCGTGCCATGCTGGACTTCGCGGTCAAGGTCTCCCGGCGGGCCGAGGAGGTGGACGACGGCGACTACCAGGCGCTCCGTACCCACGGCTTCAGCGAGGAGGACATCTGGGACATCGGCGCGATCAGCGCCTTCTTCGCGCTGTCCAACCGCATGGCCAACCTGACCAGCATGCGGCCGAACGAAGAGTTCTACGCCATGGGCCGCGACTGAAAAACGGGGTCAGAGAGCATTTCCCGCTGGTCTGGAAGAAATCGTTCCCTGACCCCGATTCCGGGACTCACTCGCCTTCGAGCTTGTCCTGGGTCCGGTTCTCGAAGTCGCTGGGGTCGTGGCGTTCCCGAAGCTGCCTGGCGGGGTTGCCCCAGGTCCGGTTGACCATGCGCCCGCGCTGGACCGCATCCCGCTCCAGGATGGCATCCGCCCAGCGAATTACGTTCCGGTACTCGTGAACCGCGAGGAACTCGCCGGCGTCGTAGAGCCATCCCTTCGCCAGCGCCCCGTACCAGGGGAAGATCGCGATGTCGGCGATGCTGTACTCGTCTCCGGCCATGTACTCGCGATCGTCGAGGTTGCGGTTCAGCACGTCCAGCTGGCGTTTGACCTCCATGGTGTAGCGGTCGATGGGGTACTGCCACTTTTCGGGCGCGTAGGCGTAGAAGTGGCCGAAGCCGCCGCCGAGGTAGGGCGCGGCACCCATCTGCCAGAACAGCCAGTTCATGGTCTCGGTGCGCTTGTGGTGATCCGCCGGGATGAGCGCGCCGAACTTCTCGGCCAGGTAGAGCAGGATCGAGCCGGATTCGAACACGCGGGTCGGCGGCTCGGTGCTGCGGTCCACCATGGCCGGGATCTTGGAGTTCGGGTTGACCGCCACGAAACCGCTGGAGAACTGGTCGCCCTCGCCGATGTTGATCAGCCAGGCGTCGTACTCCGCTCCGGAGTGTCCCAGCGCCAGCAGCTCCTCCAGCATGATGGTGGCCTTGACGCCGTTGGGGGTCGCCAGTGAGTAAAGCTGGAACGGGTGCTTGCCTGCCGGGAGCTCCCGGTCATGCGTCGGTCCGGCCACGGGGCGGTTGATGCTGGCGAAGCGGCCTCCGCTCTCGCGGTCCCAGGTCCACACTTTCGGCGGCGTATAGGTCTGGCTGTCATCCATATCTGCGGGCTCCTCGAGTTGTCGGTGGTCGGATCCGGGGTGATGAACCGGATGCCCAACTGTCCGGATTGGACAGTTCGCAAGCCCGCGTGGTTGCGGGACGAGTCGCTCCGGATCCGGGCACGGGGATCCCACGAGGTTAACAGATAGAAGCCTCCGGCTCCCTGCCGTGCCGGAGCGGGGGGCGTCCGCAGGCGGTCATGCCAGCCGCTCCGGGTCTGCCCGGGCCCGCATGAGCACGCGGGATTCCCTCTGCTGCGCGAAGAAATTCGATGCGGTGTGACGTTCGTCAATGGCCCCGGGAGCCGCAAAACTACACTCCCTGCATGAAGGGCTGGTGCTGCACGGGGCAGGGAAGAAAGGGGACACGGCGATGGCGTTTCGGGTGCGCCGTGCCGGGAATCATGTTGCTGTTCCTGCCCCTGGCCGCGGGCGCGACCGGGGCAGCGTCCCCCGCCCCGGTGTCGGCAGACATACGGATGGCGCTCGCGCGGTCGAATCCGGCGTTCACGGAAGACGGCGCGCGGCTTTACTCGGTCGATCTGCTCAGGCGGTTCTATGCCGCGCGCGAAAACCGGCCCGGATGGGTGGGTGCCCAGGGGCCGCGACCGGAAGCGCGGGCCCTGCTGCGCACGCTCCGGGCCAGCCGCGCGGACGGCCTGAATCCCGATCACTACCATCTGGAGGCGCTGGCTCGACTGGTCAGCGAGAATTTCGCCGCGCTCCCGGCCGGCACGCGGGACCGGCGCCTGGCATCCCTGGAACTGCTGCTGAGCGACGCTTTCCTGGCCCTGGCCCGGGACCAGCGCAGCGGACGGGTGGATCCGGCGACACTCGCGCCGCGCGCGCCGGCGAGCGACCCTGCCGGGCCGTCAGAAGCCGGGCTTGCGGACGTGCTCGGAGGGGCGTCTCCGGTGACCGTGATGCGTCGGCTCGCCCCCGACCGGGACGGCTACGGCAGGCTGCGGGACGCGTTGGCCCGCTACCGCGCCATCGCGGCGCAGGGAGGGCTGTCGCGGATTCCCGCCGGGCACGTCCTGTCTCGCGGCGATCGCGGCGTACGCGTAGAGGCACTGGCAGCGCGTCTTGCGGAGACCGGTGATCTGCCGGGATTCACGCGGGGCGACGACGTGTACGACGTCGACATCCGCGCCGCGGTGATACGCTTCCAGGCGCGGCACGGACTCCGACCGGACGGCGTCGCCGGCCCGGTAACGCTCGCCGTGCTGAACCGGCCGGCCAGGGCGTGGATCGACAGGTTGCGGGTCAACCTGGAACGGATCCGCTGGCTGCCGCGCAAACTCCCCGGTACGCGCCTGGTGGTGAACATCGCCGACTTCCGCGTGACTCTCTACGTGAACGACGCTGCCGTGATGTCGGAGCGGGCCGTCGTCGGCCGGCGTTATCGGCAGACGCCCGAGTTCAGCGGCGCCGTCCGCTACCTCGTGGTCAACCCCGCCTGGGACGTACCGGAGAGCATCGCCGTGAAGGAGATCCTCCCCGCCGTCAGGCGTGATCACCGGTACCTGCAGCGGCAGGGGTTCGAGGTGCTGGAGGGGTGGGGCGCCCGCCAGCATCGCGTCGACCCCGCCCGGATCCACTGGCAGCGTATATCGCCATCCCGGATGCCGTACCGCTTTCGCCAGCCGCCGGGACCGACGAACCCGCTGGGCGCCGTCGAGTTCATGTTTCCCAACCCGTACGACGTGTACATGCACGATACGCCTTCACGCTGGCTGTTCGATTCCCGGCGCCGGACGTTCAGCCACGGGTGCATACGCGTCGAGCACGCCATGCGGCTCGCTGCAGCGCTGCTGCGGCTGGACGGGAGAGAGGACCCGGGGCTGTACCTGATTCACGCGGCGAGCGGCGGGGAGACCCGCTGGATCGATCTCCGCGATCCCGTACCGATCTTCATCGTCTACCGCACGGCCTGGGTCGGCGGTTCGGGCAGCATCCAGTTTCGTCGCGACATCTACGGCCGCGACGCGCAGGTGCTCTCGGCACTGGACGCGCCGGCGGCGGCCGCTCGGTGACGGCACTACCCGGGCCCGCATTCGCGGCAACACCGTGTACCGGGCACGCCGCCGCAAAGCGCCCGCCTGCCGATGCTGCCAACGGTGGCGGGCGGGCCCGGACTGGGGTTGGACGGTGTTTTCCTCTAGAGTGAGAGACATCGTGTGAGCTATTCGGCGCTCCCTGGACGGAAAACAAGGCCATAACGCGGTTCAGACGCCATCGTGCGGGAGGGGGGATGGCAGGTCAGGGAACGAATACCGCCGTCGCGTCAGGAACGCAGTTGCCGGAGTTCTCCTGCCAGCAGGAGGCCGAAGCAGCGCTGTTCGCCTGGCGGGATGAGGCGCTCGTGGCACTGCTCGCCGACGTCGGTGCCGTGCTGAAGTTCGATTTCTCCGGGAAGAGCCTCAAGCGCCTGGAAGCCTGGTTCCTCGGAAACGGCCGGCCGGAGTTCGCCGCCGCCGGGTGTTCCGTGCCGCATGCCATCGGATTTTACCTGGGCCAGATCTTCCGTCGTACGGGCGGGTTCGCGTGGATGGTCCAGGAGTCCCCGTCCATGCCGCGCCGATACGAGATCGGGGTGAAGAGACCCCATCTCGCGATCATGCTTACCCGGGGCGAGAGACCGTCGCCTCACGACAGCGCGCGCAAGCACGCCCTGTGGCGGCGCTGGAAGCGTTACGTGGACCGCTAGCATGAGCTTCGCGTCCGGTCCGGTCCCTGGCGGCGGAGGATCTTCCGGGCTCCGTTCGGCGCTGACGGTTGCGGCGGTCCAGCTGCGCGCGGAGCCCGGGGAGATTGCGACCAATCTCGCGCACGCCGGCGAGTTGGTGAGCCAGGCGACGGAGCGGGGCGCAAGGCTGATCCTGCTGCCCGAGCTCACGCCGGGTGGATACGTCCTGACCGAGGATCTCTGGCGCTCCGCCGAGACCATGAAGGGACAGAGCGTGTCCTGGCTCCGGGCCACGGCGAACCGGCTCGGGGTGTATCTGGGAATGAGCTTCCTGGAAGCCGAGGGGTCGGATTTCTACAACAGCTTCGTACTGGCCACCCCGGACGGAGAGATCGCGGGACGGGTGCGGAAGAATCCGCCCGCCTCGGCCGAGGCGTATTTCTACCGTGGCGGGGATGACCCGCACTTCATCGATACACCGATCGGGCGTCTCGGGGTGAGCATTTGTTACGAGGCGCTGTTGTACGAGCGTCTCGCCGAGCACTACCGCAACGGCATCGACCTGCTTCTGGTGCCGGCGTCGGCGGCGACTCCGGCGCCCGTGTTCCCGATCGGCCGCCGAAGTCTCCGGGGCTACAACGCGATGCTCGCGGGCCTGGCCGCCCACCACGCGCGGGCCCTCGGTGTCCCGGTGGCCATGGCAAACAAGTGCGGGCCGCTGGTGACAGCGATGCCGCGACCGATGCCGTTCCAGGACACGTCGTTCCCGGGGCTTTCCACCATCGCCGATGCCGATGGCGGAGTCGTCAGTCAGCTCGGCAGCGGCGAAGGACTGGCGGTTGCCGAGGTGCAGCTTGATCCCGCCCGCAAGGCGGTCCGCATGCCGGCATCACACGGCCGCTGGGCGCTGCCGGTCCCCTGGTTCAGCTTCTTCTTCGCGTGGGCCACGTTCCTGGGGGCCCGCGCATACGCCGGGAATCGCCTGCGCGCCGAACGCGCCCTGGCGGTCAGCCGCCGGGGCGATTGAGCAGCGGGCAGCTCAGCGGCGGGCCACGGCGTACGCGGGGCTCCGGATGTGGATCGCCGCGTATCCGCCATGATGCATCAGCTCCCGCAGGATCAGCAGCGTCGCGCCGAAGCCCGGCTCCTGCGGCAGCCCTTCCACGGATGCCGGCCGCCCCGCGCTGACGCGGACCAGGCGCTCGAACGTCATCTCGACCGCCTCGCGCGAGAGCTCGAGCGCGCGCCCGGGGGGAAGACCGGCCGCGCGGGCGATCGCGCGGATGCCCCCGTCTGCGGTCAGCAACGGCCGGTCGGCGGGGTCCGTGGTCACGGCGCGCAGCAGCTCGTCTTCCACGCCGCGGAGCGCCTGCTGCAGCTCCCCCGGCGTCGGCGGCGCATGATGGAAATAGCGGGTCGCACTGGAAACGGAGCCGAGATGCGCTATGATGGGCTCTTCCGGACCGGCCGCACCGCCGGTAGCGTGACCGGTCCGTTCCTTCCCGATGTGCAGCACCGTACAGGCTGAGCCGTCGCCCGGTCGGGCGCGGATCATCCGGTTGCGCGTGCGGATCTCGTCTTCAGCGGACATGGATGTGACGTCAGGGCGGCAGCGGGCCCCATGATCGGCACGGTCGTCGACTGCTGGCAACCGCGTATCGGGCGCCGTATGGGACGCAGACGGGAATCTTCCTAGGTTGAATCGAGACATTCGGGAGGACATTGCATGCGTATCGTCAAGGCACCCGTTCGGCGCTGGACCGTTCGCGCCCTGGAACTGGCGGGACCGCTGACCGGGGCTCTCCTGCTTTTCTTGATGCTCTCCGGCCTGGCGGAAGCCAGCGTTCCTCCCCCCGGGCTCGGATACTCGAGCGCGACGCAGGGACCGGAGTCGGCCACGGCGCCGGTGCGCTATGTCGCGTTCGGGGCGGTCCCGGTGGTGCTCGAGCAGAGCACGCTGGATGAAGTCCGGCGGGCCGCGGGCCGTGGACAGATCGAGCACAAGGCCAATCCGGACGGGACCGAGCATTGGTTGTGCTACACGCTCGCGAAGGAGCGTGTCTGGGTCGTCTCGGACGGTACGGCGGGCGGCCCGGACCACAGGGTCACGGAGGTCAGTGCGGACCGGATCGAGGATGTCCGCCCGGTCGACGGCTGTCCCGAGCTGCCGGATTCGCTGCAGCCGGTTTCGGTCAACGGGGAGGTCTGGATCGGCACCGCGGAAGACACGGCCCGGGCCATCCTGGGACAGCCCGCTTCGCAGTACGGCTGGTGGCAGGCCTTCGAGCACCGCTCGCAGCTTCCCGGCAGCTGCGAGCCGGCCGGCTACGACCGGCTCAACTGGCTGATGCTCGAGATGGAGAAGGGCCGGGTCGTTGCCGTGCGCGCCGGCCAGGTCACGAGCTGCTGATGCCCTGACAGTTGGCCTGGACCAAGGGGTCTGAAAAACGGGGTCAGACACCCTTTTTCGTCAAGTCCGAAACAACGACTCCTTATCCTCTCGTTGTGCCTGGTATCGGTAAGACATAGGTTGGTACCACATTCACGGCGCGCTATCCTCCAGGCGCACGAATCTTACAAGGGTGCATGCCGTGGCAAGGAAGCCGCGTATCGATCTGCCCGGAATCCCCCAGCACGTGGTGCAGCGCGGGGTCAATCGTGAACGGACGTTCTTCACGGGTGACGACTACCGCTACTATCTCCATGCCCTGAAGAAAGCCGCGGGCAAGCACGACATCAGAATCCATGCCTACTGCCTGATGACTAATCACGTGCATCTGCTGGTAACGCCGGACGAGCAGGGTGCGGTATCGGCTCTGATGCAGTCGCTTGGTCGCCGCTACGTGCGGTTCGTCAATACCCGCTACGAGCGCACGGGAACACTCTGGGAAGGCCGCTTTCGGTCGAGTCTCGTCGATTCGGGGCAATACCTGCTCAACTGTTACCGGTACATCGAGATGAATCCCGTACGAGCGCGGATGGTCGAGGCGGCAGAGGGATACCGTTGGTCGAGTTATCGGCACAACGCATTGGGTGAGGCGGACCCGGTGGTAACGCCTCACGAAACGTACCTGGGCCTCGCCGACAAGGGGAGCGAGCGACCCAAAGTCTACCGGGAGTATTTTCCCGACAATGGCGAGGGCAGTGCCTGGGCCGAAATTCGAGGCGCGATCGCACGGGGCCTGGTCTACGGGTCGGAGGAATTCAAGAATCGCATCGAGGCTTCGACCGGTATCCGCGTGCGCCCCGGGCGGCCGGGCCGGCCACGGAAGCGTTCCATGTCGGGAGAAAATGGAGTCTGACCCCGTTTATTGCGTCATGGACGACGTTGCTCGTCGCTCGTGCAGCGGCACTGCAACTTCCTGCTCGCGCCTTGTCACGACGGCACAGGCAGCTGCTGAGGCCTGACAACAGGTTCCGGAAGACCGGCAAGGGTGCCCAAAGCCCTGCAAGGCCGGTGGCAGGGGCCCACGCGCTATCGGAACAGGGACAGGCGGCCTTCGCGACGTCTCCGTAGCGGGCCGGATGATTGATCCGGGGCAATTCCCGCACCCGATCCGCTGCTAGTTTGTGAGCATCGGGGGACGAACAATAAACACAGTGGGAGACGGGGCCGGGGATGCAGGATGCGGGGATGCGTCGATTCCTCTCGTGGCGAAGCGATCTCGCTGCCTGCGGCGAGGGCATCCGCCCGGCCCACGTTATCCGCGACACAAAGAGAGAGCGGTGACCGAGCCACGACCAGGGCATCGCGGGCAAGGATCGCCCACGTGGTTGCGTGGACTGGCCGCAGCGTGTCTCCTTGTCTCCGGGTTGGCATACGCGGGCACGGTAGCGGCGGGCAGTTGGCAGGTTCCGCCGGCAAACGCACCGGCCACGGCGTACGGTTCCGCCGTCCGGGGCGGACACGGCCACCCGAACGCCGAGGACCTGGCCGGCCTCGCGGCGCGCCTTCGCGAGCAGGGTGACCTGGCCGCGGCACTGCACCTGAGCACGCGCGTGCGCGGATTTTCGCCCGGCAATGTCCAGGCGATACAGACCGAGGTGAGCACGCTCTCCAACCTGGGCGCGGCGCGGCGGGCCTGGCAGCTGGCACGGGCGCATTCCTCGCTGTTCTCCCGTGCCGACCTGGACCGGCTGCGCGCGGACAAGGCGGCTGCGGACCTCCGCGACGCGCTCTCCGAGCGGCGCCGGCTCGAGCGGCAGTTCGAGTATGCCCGGCGCAATGATCCCCTGAGCGCGGTGCTGCCCGAGATCGACGCGGAGCTGTCGGCCTTCCCCGCGGGGAGCGTCGCGCGTCGCCGCGCGCAGCGCGACCGGCTGTTCCTGCTGGATCAGCTCGGGCGGAGCCGGGAGGCGGTCGCGGCCTGGCAGGCGCTCCGGCGGGAGGGCGGGGCTCAGCCTCCGTACGTGCGGGCCGCTGCCGCGCATGCCCTCTACGTGCAGCACCATCCGCATCGGGCGGCCGCGCTGTACGCCGGGATCATCGAGGATGACCCGGGGGCCGACGTCGATGTGTTCATCGGCCGGTATTACGCCCTGGTCGACGGCGAAGACTACGGGGACGCGGGGAAGCTTCTCGCCCGGATCGAGCGGGAGACGCCCGTCTGGCTTCATCGTCCCGGTCCCCGTCCGGGCCGCAGCCCGAACTGGGAGCGGGTGGAAGTGGACCGGCTGCGGGTGCTGGACGCCGGCTACCGCAACCGGGAAGCGTTGGCGGAGCGGCGCGCGCGGCTCCTGAGCGCGAAGGCCCCGTTCAACACCGACCTGATCAACACCTGTGCGACGGTTCTGCGCTGGCGCGGCTGGCCGCGCCGGGCTGCGCAGGAGACCGCTCTCGCCGCTGCCTACGCACCGCGGGACAAGGCGACGCGCCTGAATCTCGCGGACGATGCCCGGGATCTGGAGCAATACGACCGCTGGCACGCCGCCATTGCGCCGCTGGCGCGCGAGTTTCCCCACGACACCACGGTCCGGGACAGCCTGGCTGCCTGGGACGACCGCGGGCGCCCTTCAATGAGCGCACGTCTGGAGGCGGGCCGCAGCCACGGGAACAACGTGGTGAGCGGCACCCGCGACCGGGAGCTGGTCCTGCGGCTCAATTCGCCCTGGAATGCCGCCGGCTGGCGCGCCTTCGCCACCCACGACTACCGGTGGGGCGACTACGACGCGGGCGCGGCGTCGTTCAGCCGCGTCGGTGTCGGCGCCGAATGGCGCTGGGGACGCCGGCATGCATGGGGCCGGGTCAGCGACCGGCAGCTGAGTGGAGAGCAGACCGGCGTCCAGATCGGCTGGTCGCAGTGGCTCGACGACTACTGGCAGTATCTGGTCAGCGCCGACACCCACTCGGTCGAGACTCCGCTGCAGGCCGAGCGGGCGGGCCTGCGCGGCCGACTGCTGCGGGGACGGCTGGCCTGGCGGGCCAGCGAGTCGCGTTCGGCGTCCGCCGGGCTTGACCTTCTCGACATCAGCGACGGCAACCTGCGCCAGTCCTGGAGCGCCGACTTCTCGCAGCGCCTGCAGGCCAGCGCGCACCATCTGACCCGAGCGGGCGTATCTCTGGGCTACGACCGCAACTCGCGGCCGGGCGGTCCCTATTTCAATCCCGCGAACCTCGCGTCCGTGGGCGTCAGGGTGCACCACGACTGGGTTAGCTGGCGCCGCTACCGGCGTTCCCTGACGCAGAATTTCGACCTCGTGCTGGCCGCGGAACATCAGTCCGGCTACGGCTCCGCTCCCGGCTACGACTTGCGCTACGGGCACACCTGGTCGCTCTCCCGCACCTGGACTCTCGACTATGCGCTGGGCTGGGGCAGTCACGTCTACGACGGCGCCCGGGAGCATCGCCTGTTCGGCACCTTCGGCATATCGGGGGTGTTCTGATGCGGTCCCGGCATGTCCTGATGATGCTGCTTCTCCTGGCGTTCTGGGTCGGACCGGGGGGGCCGGCGGCGGCGTCGACGCCGCCGGCCCTGCGGCTGCCGAAGGGCGACTTCGTCACGCTGGCGTTCCACGACGTGCGTGACGGGGTCCGGCCCGCGCGGGACCGCGACCCGTTCGCGATAAGCACCCGCCGTCTGGCGCAGATTTTCGACTGGCTGCATGCCCACGGCTGGCATCCCGTATCCGTGCAACAGATCGTCGCGGCCCACGATGGCGGCAACGCGCTGCCGCCCAACGCGGTCCTGCTGAGCTTCGACGACGGCCTCGAGAGTGCTTATACGCGGGTGTACCCCCTGCTCCGGGCCTTTGACTACCCGGCCCTGTTCGCACTGGAAACCGGCTGGTTGCGGCGCGTGCACGGCGGGGCCACCGTCGTCTACCACGGCGAGGTCCTGGATTCGCCCGGAAACACGGGTGGGCGGCAGGTGCCGCGGTCCGCCAACAGGCGTGAACCGGGCGAGGTGTTCTACAACGGCGCCGAGCGCGGGGCGGCCGGTTTCCTGTCCTGGAAGCAGGTCCGTGAGATGGCATCGTCCGGACTGGTGGAATTCGCCACTCACACGGACCATCTGCACCACGGCATCCGGGCGAACCCGCAGGGCAACCTGGAGCCGGCGGCGATCACCCGCCGGTACGATGCGAGCACCGGCAGCTACGAGACCGATGCCGAATTCCGCCGGCGCATCCGGGACGATCTCCGGCGCAGCATCGAGAGCATTCGCCGGCATACCGGCCGGCGCCCGCGCGTGGTGGTCTGGCCCTACGGTGCGATGAACCGGGAGGTGATCGGCATCGCCCGATCATTGGGACTGACGCTTTCGTTCGGGCTCGGGGACAGCCGGGTCTCCTCGCCGTCGCGGCTGGATCAACTGGGGCGATTCCTGGTATCCGACGGTGCCGGTCCGTCCGACATCATGCGCCGGATCGACCGGGCAGTGGCTCCGCGTCCCCGCGTACAGCGGGCGATCCAGGTCGACCTCGACGACGTCTACGACCCGGACCCCGCGCAGGCGAACCGCAACCTGGGGAAGCTGCTGGACCGGATCAAGGCCATGCACGTGCGCACCGTGTACCTGCAGGCCTTCGCCGATCCGGATGGGGACGGCACCGCTTCCGCCCTGTACTTCCCCAACCGCTACCTGCCGGTGCGCGCGGACCTGTTCAACCGGGTGGCCTGGCAGCTGAAGACGCGTGCCGGCGTGGAGGTCTATGCCTGGCTGCCACTGCTGGCATTCGACCTGCCGGACAAGGCGCTGCAGCGGCGCCTGGCGGTTACCGTCCCGGACCACGGGGGCGGTGCCGTCCCGTCTGCGCACGCGTACCGCCGGCTGAGTCCGTTCCTGCCCCGGTCGCAGCGTATCGCGCAGGGGATTTACGCGGAGCTGGCTCGCAACGCCAGCTTCGTCGATGGCGTGTTGATCGGCGACGACGCCTACCTGGCCGGTGACGAGGATGCGTCAGCGTGCCGCGCCGATGCCCGCTGGCCGGGCACCGGCCGCTCCTTGCCGGACTGCCACCTGGATGCACGGCAAAAGACCCGTGCATTGATCGCATTCGGCCGGGCGGCGGTCGCGCCCATGCGCGACTACGTGGATCTCAGCAACGGCTTCCGCGTGGCACGCAACCTCTACGCGCGGGTGGTCATGGATCCGGCGGCCGAGGACCGCTTCGCACAGGCCCTGGGACCGTTCCTGAAGAGCTACGACGAGGTGGCGCTGATGGCGATGCCTTATCTGGACGGCACCAGCGTCCCGCCGGCGCGCTGGCTGCAGCGACTGAGGGCCCGGGTCGCGACGCATCCGGACGGTCTGCGCAAGGTGGTCTTCGAGCTGCAGGCACGCGACTGGCGCAGCGGCAAGTGGATCGGGGGAATCCGGCTGCGGCGCTGGATGGATGAACTGGTCCGCGGCGGCGCCGTCAACCTGGCCTACTATCCCGACGATTTTGCCGGGAACCGGCCCGCCTTCGCACCGACCTTCGCGGGAATCAGCCTGAACGACTTCCCGCATCGGGGGGGCGACCGGTGATGTGGCCGGACCTCCCGCGGCTGGCCTCCCTGCACGCGAGCGACGTGCTGCTCGGCTTTACCTTCTACTACCCGCTGTTCATGGCCTGGGTGTGGATCGTGGGCGGGCTGTGGTTCTACCTGCGGCACGAACGGCCCGCGGCCGGCGGCCCGGCAAGGCCGCCGCCGCTGGACGAGGCGCCGCCCTGCAGCATCCTCATCCCGTGCTTCAACGAGGAGGAGAACCTGGAGGACACCGTCGCATACGCGCTGCGGACCCGCTACCCGGAGTTCGAGGTAGTCGCCGTCGACGACGGCAGCAGCGACGCTACCGGGCCGATGCTCGACCGGCTCGCCCGGACGCACTCCCGGCTGCGGGTGATCCACCTGACCGAGAACCAGGGAAAGGCCGTCGCCCTGCGGGTCGGCGCCGCCGCGGCACGGCACGACTACCTGGTCTGCATTGACGGCGACGCGATGCTTCATCCGCATGCGGTTCGCTGGATGATGGAGCACCTGGTGCACGGCTCGCGGGTGGGTGCCGTGACCGGCAACCCGCGCATACACAACCGCTCCTCGTTGCTGGGGAAAGTCCAGGTGGGGGAGTTCTCCTCGATCATCGGATTGATCAAGAGAGCGCAGCGGACCTACGGCCGCATCTTCACCGTATCCGGCGTCATCGCCGCGTTCAGCCGGGCCGCCTTGCAGCGCGTCGGCTACTGGAACGACGACATGGCCACCGAGGATGTGGACGTGTCCTGGCGCCTGCAGATGGACCACTGGGACATCCGCTACGAGCCGAAGGCGCTGTGCTACATCTACATGCCGGAGACCCTGCCGGGCCTGTGGCGACAGCGGCTGCGATGGGCGCGCGGCGGGGTGGAGGTGCTGCTCCGCTATGGCCGTGATCTGCTCAGCTGGCGGGCGCGCCGGTTCTGGGGTGTGGCCCTGGAGCACCTGGCGAGCGTCACCTGGTCCTATGCGATGCTGATCGTCGTGGTGCTGTTCCTGCTGGGCCTGGTGGTGCCGCTGCCGCCGGAGTGGCGCATCCCGACACTGTTGCCGACCTGGGCCGGCGTGCTGCTGGGCATGACCTGTCTGATCCAGTTCCTGGTCAGCCTGTGGCTCGACCGGATCTACGAAGCCTCGGGGTTCCTGCGCAACTTCTTCTGGGTTATATGGTATCCGCTGCTCTACTGGGTCCTTTCGATGCTGACCGTGGTCGTGGCGGTCCCCGGAACGCTGCTGGCGCGCCGGCGCACGCGGGCGCGCTGGGCACACGTGGACCGCGGAATCCACGCGGAAAACCCGGAGGCGAAATGACCGCACAGGCACCCGAAACGGACCTTCAGATCCCCGAGCCCATTCATCGGCCGGACCTCCAGACGCCGATCCAGCGCGGCGCGTTCGCCGTGCTGTCGCTCCTGGGCTGGCTGGCCTGGCTCTACCTCTTCGTGCCGCTACTCACCGTGCTGGCCTGGGCATTCGGCGTGCACCGCTTCGACCGGTACGTGCTCGGCAGCGTGGGCGTGTCCGCGTTCACGCTGTCGGTCTACGCCGTCATCATCGTGGCCGCGGGCCTGACCCTGGTGCTGTGGGCGATCTACAATCTGCTGCGCTTCCGCGGCAAGGACCGCCGGTCTCCGCCGCCCACCGTCAGCGAAGCGGCGCTCGCGTCCGCGGTCGGCCTGGAGATCACGCGGCTCAGGCGCCTGCGGCGGGCGCGGGTGGCGTGGGTTCGCTGCGACGATCTGGGCCGCATCGCGCAGATCGAGGCAGGGCCGCCCGTTGACCGGGCAGGGGCGGAGGCAACACGGGATTCCTCCTGAAGCGGCGACGGGGCGGACGCAGCCGGCCGCGGATCGAGCCCGCCGCGGTTGGCGCTTCGCGGTCGCGGTCGCGTATCCTCCAAGGCCTGCGATTCATCCTTCCGAATCCACACCGGAGGTGCGGCCGATGATCGATCTGTACTACTGGACGACCCCGAACGGCTGGAAGGCGAGCATCATGCTCGAGGAGTGCGGCCTCGAGTACCAGGTGATCCCCGTGGACATCGGGGCAGGAGAGCAGTTTCAGCCGGAATTCCTCAGGATCAGCCCCAACAACCGCATGCCGGCGATCGTCGATCACGACCCGCTCGGCGGCGGCGAGCCGCTGTCGCTGTTCGAGTCGGGCGCGATCCTCGAGTACCTGGCCGACAGGACCGGGAAGTTCCTGCCGGCGAAGGCGCCGGACCGGTACCGGGTGCTGCAGTGGGTTCACTGGCAGATGGCCAACCTCGGACCGATGATGGGCAACGCCAATCACTTTCGCAATTACGCGAAGAACATCGTCGACGACCCGAAGCAGCTCGAGTACGGCGAGCGTCGCTTCACCGGCGAGGTCGACCGGCTGTGCGGCGTGATGGACGCCCAGCTGCTGGCCAACCGCTACCTGGCGGGCGACGAGTACAGCATCGCCGACATCATCACCTGGCCCTGGGCGATGCTCGCCGGACGCCTGATGGGCGAGGAGATCTGGGAGACCTTCCCCAGCCTCAAGCGCTGGGTCGACGAGATCGGCGAGCGGCCCGCGGTGCAGAAAGGCCGCAGGCTCGGCCGCGAGTGGTCGCAGCGTGAGCGTACGGAGGAAGAGGAAAAGCGCCGCCGGGATCTGCTGTTCAACCAGACCAGCGAGAAGGTGCGCAAGGCCCGCGAGGAGGCGGCGAAGGCGGCCCGATAGTCACGCCGGCGGTATCCCGGCGCCGGTGAGCTACCCTGTCTGCATGGACAGGAATCCGACCACGAATCCGCGCGTGGCCGATCGCCTGCGCGACGCCGCGGACATCCTGGAACAGCAGGGCGCCGACCGGTTTCGGGTCGGGGCCTACCGGCGCGCCGCGCAGACTGTCGCCGGCCTCGATCGGGACCTGCGCGAGCTAATCGCGGAGCGGGGCGTCGAGGCCCTGCTGGCGCTGCCGGGGATCGGGCGGGGCATCGCCACGGCGATCGAAGAGATCCTGCGCACCGGCCGCTGGGCCCAGCTCGAGCGTTTGCGCGGGACGCTGGATCCGGTGCGGCTGTTCCAGACCGTGCCGGGCATCGGTCCGCAGCTGGCGCGGGCGATCCACGACGAGCTGCAGGTGGACACCCTGGAAGCCCTCGAGGTCGCCGCGCACGACGGACGGCTGGAGGGGGTTCGGGGCATCGGGCCGCGCCGGGCGGCGGCCATCCGCGCGCTGCTGGAGAACATGCTGGGACGCGTGCGGCGACTGCGGGCGCGCGGGCCTTCGGCCGGGCCCGGTCCCGGGGTCGACGTGCTGCTCGCGGTCGATCGCGAGTACCGTGACAAGGCAGCCTCGGGGGCTCTGCCGACCATCATCCCGAGGCGGTTCAACCCGACCGGCGAAGCCTGGCTGCCGATCCTTCACACCCGACGGGACGACTGGCATTTCACCGCTCTTTACTCCAACACGGCCCGGGCGCACGAGCTGGGCCGGACCCGCGACTGGGTGGTGATCTACTTCTACGACGACGACCACCAGGAGGGACAGTACACCGTCGTTACCGAGACCCGGGGGCCGATGGCGGGCCACCGCGTGGTGCGCGGGCGCGAGGCCGAGTGCCGCGCCTTGTACGCGGCCTGACGAACGTCTGACGGCGATCAGTGCAGCCGCGCGCGCCCCGACTATGCTGTCCGGTCGGGGCCCCGGTGATCGGCAGGCCTGATGCGAGGTGCGCGGAGATGGTCGGCGGCGGGGAGTGGTCGGGCAGGTGGACACGACAGCTGTTTCGGGTCCTGGCTGGTCTGGCGGTATTCGCGCTGGCCGCTTCCGCCGGGGCGGCCGTTCCGGCGACCCGCGGAGATTTCGTCAGCTTCTATCCCCTCGCGTTGCACGAGGCGCACACGCGGCATCCGCTTGACCAGTACCAGCTGGTGTGCACCCGGCCGGCTACGGGGGGTGCCTACGTATCCCTGGTGGCGGATACGAGCGGCGCGGTGGTACTTGTGGCGATCAGTCGCGAGGAGCCGCAGAACGTTCGCTCGCTGCTGGACCCGAAGAACAACCCCCGTGCCACCCGGGACTGGGCATACGCATGGGATCGTAACGGTGACGGCAAGATCGACTACCTGGTGTACTACCTGGGCGTCGAGATGGTGGTCACGCAAGGTGCATTGCCCGAGGGGTTCCCGGGCGGCATGCGTCCGGCCCTGAACATGAACCAGCTCAGGTTCGCGCTGGAACATATGCGCATGACGTTCTATTACGCGGCGGACGACGATTTCGACGGGCGCGTCGACGCGATGATATTCCCGTATCACGACGGGAAGGTGCCGATGTGGGTGAAAGGCCACTTCGTGCTGCGGAGTACCCGGTTCGACGGCCACGCCGACCGGGACTGGGCCTTCCGGGACGACATCACCCGTCTCAGCGGTCCGGCGCCGCGCAACGCGCATGGCTACCGGGTGCGGATCGACCCGTCCGCGGGCGCCGGGGGAGACGGGGTCCTGGCCCACTGGAGCGAGTTGCTGGGGGAATTCAACGCTGCCGTGCGCGCCTGCGGCGCGGGGCCGCGCCTGCGCCGCTGACCGGGACCCGCTCGCGGGTCACGACGGGCTGGCCAGGCGCACCAGGCCGACCAGGAATACGGCTCCCACCGGGAATGCGAGCCAGACCAGGGTGAGCGTGAGCGGGTCCGGCCGGTCGGGCGCGTCCAGGAGCACGGTGAGAACGAGCGCCGTGCCGAAGAACACCGCTCCCGCGAGCCAGCGGATCAGCTGGCGGCGAATCGGGGGCGGATCACCGGCTCCCTGCATCAGGCGTGGCATATCGACAACCTCCCGCCGCCGGTGCCGCCGCACCCGCGCGTCGCGACAGGGTGCGGCCGCCGGTGACATGACGTCTCTTTCATCCACTGTAGACGTTCGTGACGCTTGCTACCCGGTTGCCTTCGGTCGGTCCGGTTCGCGGCCGGCACCGATATCCGCGAGAAAGGGGCGGGGGCACGGTATGACGTGACTTGATGGACGCGTTGCGGTTGGATGACTATGAGTAGCGGATGGGCCCGCGCGGGCGGCCCCGAGGAGAGCGGTCGGCACAGGCGCGCGAGGAGCCCAAGAGGCGACCCCCGTGCCAATGCCATGGCGCCGGCCGGAGCCGCGTTGCGCGCCGTGCGCGCACTATGCCTGCGCGCCCGGGAAGATTTAGTATCGCAAAGGGTCGGCGTCATCCCGATCCGATTCACCCCTGGACGGATAAGCAACGAAAAAAGGGGAAAGAATGCAACGCGTGCAGGCCTATCTAACGTCAACTACTTTGGCCGGTCAGCGACAACTATTTTGGCCGGTTGGCGGGAGTTGTCGTCAGACCGCTGAGGCGGTTTTCGCTTTCCTGCTTTGCTCGGTGTGTGCCCGCTTTCTGTAGCTCTCGCCATGGAGT
>DASQZJ010000054.1:0-35284 GCA_035638775.1 Gammaproteobacteria bacterium | reverse complement strand
CCTGGAGACGATGCTCGAGAGCGAGTTCGTCATGCGTGCCGTGCTGGGGCGCCGCGGCGAGCTGCTGCGGGTTTCGCCGTTCCTGCTCTTCAACGTGCTGCTGCGCAGGACCCTGGCGGATCACCGCGGCCGGCGCGAGCGACGCGTCGTGAACTACCTCGCGAACCTGCTGGCGCTGTTCGTGCGCAGTGACCGCCTCTGCCGGGTCGCGCCGGGCGACAGCGAGCCGCACCGCTACATCGTCGAGCTGCTGGAGGACGCCGCGGAGGCGGACTCCCGCCGGCGGTTCCTGGTGCACGCGCACGTGGGGAACTACGCGCTCTTCCTGAGCGGGCTGTTCCCGCACTGGATCGAGCACCGCCACCGTTACCGGCGCCGGCCGGTGGACCCGGGGTTCTACAAGGACTTCGGCCGGGCCTACTACCAGGAGGCGTCGCGCCACCCCCTGGCCCGGGAGTATCACCTCGAGGACGTGTTCTTCCGACTGGCGATGCTGTTCGACCAGTACGTCGCCGCGCTCAACCGGATGAGCCGCCAGTATCTGACCCTGGGCTAGCCGCGGCGCCGGCCGGACGGACGCGCTCGAGCAGCACGATGCCGGGGAATATGCCGCCGACGTCGACCACCCGCGTGCGGGTCACGCGGAAGCTCCCCTGGCGGGCCGTGGCCTGCTCCAGCGCCACCCGGTGATCGGCCAGCAACACCGCCCTGCCGGCCGGGGCCAGGATCCGGTCGATCTGCTCCAGCACCCGCCCGTAGAAATCCCGGAAGTCCATCCCGCTTCCCAGGCGGCGGCCGAACGGCGGATTGCCCGCCAGCAGGTCCACGGAGCACTCCGGCCAGCTTTCGGCGAGCCGGCGCGCGTCGGCCTGGCGGAGCGTGGCGCGCGGGGCCAGCCCTGCCGCCTCGAGGTTGGCGCCCGTGCCGGTGACCGCGCGGGAGCGCCAGTCGCTGCCCCAGAGCTCGGCCCCGGGCGCCAGGGCGCCGGCCTCCAGCAGGAGCGTGCCGGAGCCGCAGAACGGATCCAGCACCCGGCGCGTCGACGGCCCCGCGCCGGCCAGGCGCAGCGCAGCGTAGGCCACGTTGGCGCGCAACGCCGCCGGGTAATGGTAGACGCGCCGGAAACGCCGGCTGAGCCCGCGCCGGCTCAGGCGCAGCGCGACCAGGCAGGTCGCCCCCACGATCGTGATCAGGACCTCCACTGCGTAGCCCTCGAGGTCGACTCGCGCGCCGAAGCGCCGCCGGAGCGCCGCGCCGGCGCGGCGCTCGACGTCCGGGCTGCCGAAGCCGTGCGTGCCGTGGCGCTTCGCCGTGACGCGAAACGGCACCGCCGGACCGAGCTCGGGAACCGGCACCTCGGCGAGGATCCGTTCCAGCCTCGCGAGCGGCTCCTCCACGGGCAGTGACAGCTCCGCCAGGGGGCGCAGCACGTGGTGCACCGAGCGCATGCGCCACGCTGCCCGCAGGGCCCGCCCCGGCGACACGCCCAGTGTCACCTGCAGGCGCCCGCGTACCGGCGAGGGCAGGCGCAGTACGGCCTCCCCGTCCGCGCCGAGCCGCTCGCGCAGCTCGTCGAAGGCCAGGTCTTCCAGGCCCGGATTGGTCGTGAATGCGAGGGTGAATGCGCGCTGATCCGGCACCCGAGGCACTCCGCAAGAGGATCAGCGCGGTCCGTTCGCGGAGGCGGCAAGGACCCGGAAGGAAACGGTCACCTCGCGCCCGTCGGCGAAGATCAGGGTGAGCGGGATCGTGTCGCCCACGCGTACCGGGTGATGCGGCCGCGTCAGCATCAGGTGATAACCGCCCGGCGCGAAGCGCAGCTCGCCGCCGGCGTGGACGTCGATGCGCGCGACCGGGAGCATGCGGGTGCGGCCGTCAGGTCGCCGTACGCTGCGGTGCACCATCACCCGCCCGAACGCCGGGGAGCGGGCGCCCACCAGCCGCGCCGGAGCCCGTGCCGCGTTGTGCAGGGTGAAGTAGCCGGCGTCGGGCAGGTCCCCGGGCAGGTGCCGGATCCAGGCATCCCGCACCGCGAGCCCGTCCGCGGCACTGGCCAGCGGCGCGATCGCGAACAGGAGCAGCAGCAGGCTGGTACGTGCGGTCTGGAGCATGCGTGTCGATGCGCTCGTCTGCCGGAGAGGGGGGCAGGCCGCGCCCCATGGCTGCAGTATGCCCGCCGCGGCATCGTCGGGCGAGCCCCGGTGCCCGGGTCAGTACCGGTCGACCAGGCGCAGCCGCAGCCCGTGGCGTGGGCGCAGGGTGATCGCGGGCTGGAGCTCCGGCGGATCGGCCGTGGCAGGGCTGATGCCGAAGCGCTGCAGGATCGTCGCCAGCACCAGGCTGGCCTCGAGCTCGGCAAAGCTGCTGCCCACGCAGACGCGCGGGCCGCCGCCGAAGGGGTAGTAGGCGTAGCGCGGGTGCTGCCGTTCCCCCTCCAGCCAGCGCGCGGGGCGGAAGCTGTTCGCGTCGTCGAAGTATCGCGCGTCGCGCTGGGTGAGATACTGCAGCATGAAGATCTGGGTGCCGCGTCGCAGGGGGCAGCCGCCGATCTCCAGAGGTTCGAGGGCCTCGCGCCCGACGCCCCAGGCGGGCGGATAGAGGCGCAGCGCTTCCCGCACCACCGCCCGTATGCGCTCCAGGGACCCGGCGTCCGCGGCCGCCGGTGTGCGGCCGGCCAGCACCGTGTCGAGCTCGGCCTGTGCCGCGGCGAGCTCGCGCGGGTGGGTGGCGAGCAGGTACAGCGACCAGGTCAGCGCCAGCGCGGTCGTCTCGTGGCCCGCCAGCAGCAGGGTTACCAGCTCGTCGCGCAGGGCGCGTTCGTCCAGCGTTCCGCCCCGGTCGTGAGTGGCAAGGAGATCCGAGAGCAGGTCTTCTCCGGGGCCTTCCCCGCGGCGTCGCCGGATCAGCTCGTGCACGATCCGGTCGAGCGTGGCCACCGCCCGCCGTGCACGCAGGCCGGCCGGCGTCGGCAGCGACAGCGGCAGCGGGAAGGCCGCCGTCATCATCCGTTCGAACGCGTCCATGAAGGCGGCCAGCGCGACTCCGACCTGCGGCGCGAGATCCGAGAGATCGGTACCGAACAGCGCATCCGCCGCGATCGAAAGCGTCAGCACGCCCATCTCTGCGTGGACGTCCACGACCTCGCCGCCGTGCCAGCCGGTGAGCCGGTCCGCCGTGCGCGCGGTCATCGCGCCCGCGTAGCGCCGGATCCGGGCATGCGCAAACGCCGGCTGGATCATCCGCCGGTGCCGCTCCCAGCGCTCGCCCTCGCTGGTCAGCAGGCCGTCGCCCAATGCCAGGCGCAGCTGGCGGACGTCCCAGGGCTTGCGCAGGCGCGTGTTGCGGGAGACCAGCAGCTCGCGGATCAGCGCGGGATCGTTGACCACGCAGCAGGGGACGTTGTAGAGCCGGAACCCGCAGAGATCACCGTAGCGGGCCACGAGATCCTCGAGGAATCCCAGGGGATCCCGGCGGAAATCCGGCATGCTGCCGGCCGGCCGCCGGCTGCGTGGTCCGGGCAGGGTGGCGGCCGCGCTCATCCCGCGTTCGACCGGTCGGGTTCGTCGGGGCAGCTCCCGTGCTCGATCTGCACGGTGGCGTGGCGGATGCCGAAACGCTCGGCGAGCAGCGCATGGATGCGATCGAGCACGCCGGACGTGTCGGTCTCCGCGGCGATGCGCGCGTGCAGGGTCACCATGGGCTGGTTTTCGGTCAGCGACCAGGCGTGCAGGTGATGGATGTCCTGCACGGCCGGGATGCCGCTCGCCAGCGCGCGCCGGATTTCGTCGGGATCCAGGTCCGCCGGCGTGCCTTCCAGCAGGATGTGCACCGACTCGCGCACCAGGTGCCAGGCGCTGCGCAGGATCAGCGCCGCGACCAGGATGGACAGCAGCGGGTCGGCCGGCACCCAGCCCGTGAAACGGATCACCAGGGCGGCAGCGACCGCGCCGCCGGCGCCGAGGAGATCCCCGATGACGTGCAGGATCGCGCCCCGGACGTTGAGGTTGTGCCGGTCGCCCCCGTGCAGCAGCGCCAGCAGTCCCAGATTCAGGAGCACGGCGAGCACGCCCACCGCGAGCATGAGGATGCTGTGCACCTGCAGTGGAGAGAACAGGCGACCGATCGCCTCGTACACGATCCAGGCCGTGATCGCGATCAGCAGCGCGCCGTTGACGAACGCCGCCAGCACCTGGAAGCGGTGGTACCCGTAGGTGCGGCGGTCGTCCGACGGGCGTCGTGCCGCGACGGCCGCGAACCACGCCAGGCCGAGGGAAGCCGTGTCGGCGAGCATGTGCCCGGCGTCCGCCACCAACGCCAGCGAGTGGGCCATCCAGCCTCCGCCCGCCTCGATTACCACGAACAGCGCCGCCAGCGCCGTCGCCGCCAGCAGCCGGCGCGGATTGTCGCTGCCGTGGTCGTGTCCGGCACCCATCACTCGTCCTCGGGATGCTCCTGCAGGTGAGCGGTCATGTCCTCCAGCACGGTGCGCACGTGCTCGTCCGCCGCCGTGTAGAAGACGCGCTTGCCCCGGCGCTCGGCCCGCATCAGGCGTGCGGCGCGCAGCAGGCGCAGATGGTGGCTGACCAGGGACGGCGAGAGGTGGAAGCGTCCGGCCAGGTCCTGCACCGAGATCGCCTCGTGCAGGCACGCATGCACGAGCCGCAGGCGGTTGGCGTCGCCCAGCAGGTGGAAGATCTCCGCCAGCTGCGTGGCCTCTTCGGCACCCAGGGCGGCCTTGGTGTCGGCAGGGATGGGCATGACAAACAGTTGAACAATTGAACTGATGTTTAAATGTTAGACAAAAAAGAACGCCCCTGCAACGGGGCGTGCTCCGCCGCGGCTCAGCCTGCCGTCTCGGGAAGCTCCTGCAACGGAGCCATCATGATCGAGAACATGACCTCCTCGACCTGTTGCAGCCGGTTGCGGTCGGTGTCGGGGCACAGGCCCTGGTCGATCGCGATGCCCAGCAGCGCCCCCAGCTGACAGCGGACCATGAGCGGACTCACCGGATGTCCGGCCGCCTCTTCGACGATCGGGTGGACCAGGTCGGTCAGGCTGGTCTGGAAACGGTCGTGGTGGCCCGCCAGGGGGGAGTGGCGACGCATCGCCTCGGTGATCACCACGCGGAAGAACCAGCCGGCCAGCGCGAAGGCCGACACGTAGACGCGCACCACGCGCCGGAGCTTCTCCTCGGCCGGGATATCGAAATCGAGCGCCAGCCGGACCACTTCCAGCCAGACTGCGGAGACCAGCTCGTGGTGGGCGCCCAGCACCTCCCACTTGTTGCGGAAGAACTGGTAGAAGGTGCGGCGCGAGACTCCCGAAGCCTCGAGGATGCGCTCGACCCCGGGCTCTTCGAAGCCTTCCGCCCCGAACACGTCCGCCGCTCCCCGGATGATGCGCGCATAGCTCGCATTGGCCCCCATGCTCTGGGCGACCTGGGTGATCAGGTCGAGGGCCTGCTCGCGGGTCAGCCCCATGCGCCGGGTGGGCTCGTGCGCCTCCGCGCCGTCCTGGACGAACATGGCGGCGGCCGGAGAGAACTCGCCCATGTTGCGGATCAGCGTCATGGCTCCCAGGCGAATCTGTGCCAGGGAGCGGTTGCCGAGCTCACCCCGCTCCGGTCCTCCCTGCCGATCGCGCGTTGCGCCGGCATCCTTAGCTGCTCGTTGTACCATCGGGAACGCTCTCCTGGCTCACGTCGGGGAGCCTGACCATTCTGGCGTATACATCAGGTATAGAACCCGCGCGCGTACACACCTGCCTTCCTGCCTTGCCGGCGATAACGATCATAACAACATGTCCTGTTAACGACCAGTTTGATCTCCGTCAAGTTCACGCGGTGTTGACAATCGGGCGCAGTGCGTATACAAGTCATTTACGTAAATACATTGTATACCCGGCCAGCGGAAGGGCAAAACCGGGACAAGGGCACCGTCCTGACCGCCATGGAGGGATCAGGAGACAACAAGAGCGAGCGGGCCAGGCAAGCCTGGAATGCGGGCAAGAGCCGGGAACCAGGCGGCGCCGGGGCCCGGGAGGCGGCTTCAGCAGCTTATCCCCCGAGAGCTGACGCAATGCACCGGCCGCAATGACGCGGGCGGTTGGACAGGCGGGCCGGCGCGTACGCCGGCGAGCAGAACGGGTCGCCACGCACGGCGCGTGTGGGCATTGACGGCCGGTGCCAGCCACCGGAGAAGCGGTAATGCGGATCATTCGAGCAAGGAATAGGGTTGGAGGTGCGGTCCGCCGCGTGCACGCGCTGCACCGGAGCGCGTCTCCCGCCCCGGTGCGGGAGCCGCAGCCCGCCCCGCTCCCTTGCGCGTGGTTGGCCGGGGCGGTGCCGGGCCCGCTCGGGCTCCGGGCGGGAGCGTAACGAGCAGGCTTCCGGCCGCCGAAGGGATGATGGTCCGGCAGACGAGCCCGGCTTGGAAGGGCCGCATAAGAATCGATCGGAGGAGAGCGATGGCTTCAGGGCATACATGGACCGCCGGTTGGCGGCTAGGCGCCGTTCTGGCAGGAATCGGCGCGCTCTTTCTGGGCTTGGGCAGCCAGCCGGCACACGCCGTGCAGTTCGGTACGCCGGGATACGGCGTGAGCGGCAGCCTGGACACGACCATCAGCCTGGGGCTGGCCTACCGCACGGAGCCCCGGGACAACAGCCTGATCGGCAAGGCGAACCTGGTGCCGCCGGTGCCGAACAGCCCACTGGGCGTGGCACCGACCTCCGGCACCCAGCCCGGGCCCGGCACGCCGCAGTTCGATGCCTACATCAACGGCCCGGGCACCTACCAGATCAACGCCGACGACGGCGACCTGAACTACCCGAACCACAGCTGGATCTCGCAGGAGCTCAAGGTCAACGAGCAGTTGTCCCTGCAGTGGCACAACTACGGTGTCTACGTGCAGGGCTACTACTTCTACGACTTCGCCAACACCAACTTCCGGAACAATCCGCTGACCTCGGCCGCCCAGCACGGCCAGCCCTACCGCTCGGCCGCCGCCGAGAAGCGCGTCGGCCACCGCGGCCAGCTGCTGGCTTCCTACGTCTACGGCAACTGGCAGATCGGCAGCCATCCGCTGAACGTGCGCGTGGGCAACCAGGTGGTGAACTGGGGCGAGAGCACCTTCCTGCTGTTCGGCATCAGCCGCAACAATCCCTACGACGTCGCCGCCTTCATGAAGCCGGGCGCCCAGGTCAAGGACGTGCTGCAGCCGGTGCCGATGATCTTCTCCAGCTTCGGCATCACCCAGAACCTGTCGGTCGCCGGCTTCTGGCAGTGGAACTGGAAGAAGACCTACCCGGGACCGGGCGGTTATTATTTCTCCACCGCCGACCCGGCCGGCGCCGGCGGCAAGTGGATCAATCTCAGCACCGGGCGCTTCCGCGACGGCCAGTACGCCTACGTCCCGCGCAGCCCCAGCAAGACCCCGGACAACCGCCGCATGTACGGCTTCAAGGTGGATTACACCTTTCCCGACATGACCGAGGTGGCGGGCTACGCCGAACATCACAACAGTTCGGTGCCGTTCGTGAGCTACCACGCGGCGGATCCGGCGGCCGGCTACACCACCGGGCGCTACTTCCTGGACTACCCGACCGACATCAACACCTTCGGGGTGAGCTTCAATACCCTGGGCCCGCGCGGCTGGTCGATCGCGGGCGAGCTGTCCTATACGCCCAAGCAGCCCATGCAGATCAACGAGAACGAGGAGACCCTGGCCGAGCTGTCGCCGCTGGAGCGGGCCGGCTTCTATCCTCCGGGCTACTTCCGCAACATGATCTTCGGCAATGCCGCCACCACCGGCCGGGACGCCAACCCGGGCGAATACATCGCCGGCTACCGGCTGCACGACTTCTACCAGCTGGACCTGACCGGCATCCAGATCTACGGTCCCGGCAACTGGATCCGCTCGAACTCGCTGCTGACGGTGGTCGAGCTGGGGGCGGACTACGTCACCAACCTGCCGGACCGCAACGTGTTCTCGTTCAATGCCCCGTTCACGGTCGAGAGCGGCTTTACCAGCCAGCTCGCCGGCGACAACGTGGCCAACGCCGTCACCTCGCCGAAGCACGCGTTCCCCAACCAGTTCGCCTGGGGCCTGCGCTCGCTGCTGCAGGGCACCTACCAGTCCTGGCTGGGCAGCCAGTGGGCGTTCAAGCCGACGCTGTTCCTGAGCTGGGACATCAACGGCACCACGCCGGGGCCGATGCGCAACTTCGTCAAGGGCAACAAGCAGGCGGCCTTCCACGCGATCTTCGACTACCACAGCCAGTGGGAGGTGTCGGTCGGCTACAACGCCTATTGGGGAAGCCGCAACTACCTGCGCGACCGCAATTACGTCGACGCCAGCGTGGCGTACTCGTTCTGAGACGGAAGGGAGCAGCGTGATCGCCGCCGACTGCACCAGCGCGACCGCGCCGAAAGGCGTCGAGCCGAGACACGGGCCGGGCGCGTACGGAGCGGCCACCGGAAGAGAAAGCCGGCAACCCGTCGGAAGCCGGCACGAGGGGAGCACACGGAGCAGGCGTAGATCCGGGCGATCCGGCATCGCCCGGCCGGCGGCGCCGCCGCCCACCCGCCCGCTCCCGAGGAGGTAAGGAACCAATGCTGAAGCGCAAGCACATCACGATCGTCGTCGCGGCCCTGCTGCTGGCGGCCTGCAAGACCACGCCGGTGGTGATCCCGCCGGGCACCACGCCGGAGGGCGGGCCGACGCCCAACGCCTCGCAGGCCGCGAGCACCTTCGAGCCGGTCTACGATCCGCTCAACAGCGTGGTCCCGCTGCCCAACGACCTGGTTTTCCTGAACCAGTCCACGGGCCAGAGCGACTCGCAGACGCTGAATCTGCCGCTGGACGGTGCGAGCCCGACGGATCTCGGCAGCCCCTACGTGGCCATGGACCAGATCGACGGCTGGTCGACGATGTCGCCGGTCCAGTTCCAGTTCAACCAGGCCATCGACCCGTCCTCGATCGACGCGCAGGACGTGCGCGTCTACGAGGCGAAGATCGACAGCAACGCCCATGTCAGCAGCATCGTGGCCAAGCTCACCCCGGGCGTGGACTACCAGGCGACGGTGGCCGGGTACGACCCGGACATCCTGGTGGTCAAGCCGCTGCACCCGCTCACGGCGTCCACGCCGTCCATCCGCTACGGCTACGTGGCGCTGGTCACCAACGGCCTCAAGGACACCGGCGGACAGAACGCAATGGCCAACCTGGCCTACGCGACCTTCAGCAGCCAGAACGTCAACAACAACGGCCAGATCGAGCCGGCCCGGGAGATCGTGGCCAGCGGCCTGGCGGCGGCCAGGACCTGGGAGGCCAACCACGGCGGCTCGCTGAACCTCGACAACGTGGTGGACAGCACCAACTTCACCACCGAATCGACGCTGCAGCCGTACCTGGACGTGCTCAACAACGGCGTCAATGGCACACCTGGTTCGAACGTGGTCGGCCACGCCTGGCCGACCTGGATCCAGCTCAATGCCAACGGCACCTCGCTGGGGGCGGCCACCTGCGTGCAGTACCAGCAGCTGATCTCCGAGCCGGCCACTGGCTGCAGCGAGCAGCTCACGACCGGCTTCGCCAACAACGGCAACTCCGACGTCAAGGCCGGGGCCGACGTATTCGACGGCACCATCGACAACGTGCCCTACTACCTGGGCATCCCCACGGGGCAGAGCTCCGGCGAGCCGCTGGGACCGCAGCCGGGCGGCGGGACCAACTTTGTCGAGAACCAGACCAGCGCCGCGGTGACCAGCGAGTGGGTCGCCAAGCACAACGCGACCTCCACCAGCCTCGCGACGCCGGTGACCCGCTTCAACCCGATGCCGGTGGAGACCACCACGCAGATGCCGGGGTCGGCCGACTACGCGAATGGCACCAAGGCCTATCCGGACCCGAGCGCCACGGGCAGCGGCACCCAGCCCGGCCAGGTCCCGGCGGCGGGCACGGTCGACTTCCCGGTGGTCGTGACCCTGCCCAACGGCGGCGCCCCCACGGGCTCGTCGGGCTGCTCGAATGCCGATTCCGGCACGCCGCCGAGCGGTGGCTGGCCGGTGGTGATCTTCGTCCACGACCTGACCCGCAACCGGGGCGATGCCCTGGCGCTGGCCGGGCAGCTGGGCCAGCAGTGCTATGCGACGATTTCGATCGACCTGCCGCTGCACGGGCTGACAGCGCACTACGGGAACGCCTCGACCTGGGACCTGTTCAAGCGCTTCCCGGCGCTGGAGCGCCACTTCTGGCTGAACCTCGCCAGCTACGCGGACAACTCCGGCGAAGCCCAGACCGGCAGCACGCCGGACTCGATCGCCGATCCACCGGGCATTCACCTGCTCAACCCGACCTACATGCTGAACTTCCGGGACAACGTCCGGCAGGCGGTCTCCGACCTGATGTACCTGTACAAGGCCATGGGCGGCATGACGATCTACGAGCCGCCGTCGGGCAACACGACGTGTACGCCGTCCGGTGGGACGCTGAGCGCCACGTGCGTGGCCAACAAGTTCGACATGTCGAAGGTGTACGTGGTCGGCATGGGCCTCGGCGGCATGGTCGGCTCGATCTTCACCAGCGTGGAGAACCACGGCGTCACCAGCGCATCCGGCGCGCCCATCAAGGGTGCGGTGCTGAACGCGTTCGGCGGTGACTGGGCGGACCTGCTGGACGGCGCGCCGGCGATCGGGCCCAAGGTGGTCGAGGGCGTCTACCAGGCGACCAAGAACACCAGCGCGGTGGCCGCCCGCGGCCAGACGCCGGGCGCGTACACCTACGAGCAGTTCAAGCTGCTGCTGCAGACCGCCATGAGCCCGGCCGACCCGCTGGCGTTCGTGGACGATCTCAACACCCAGGGGACGCCGACGTTCCTGAGCGAGTTCGCCGGCAACTGGACCGCCAGCTCGGGCGGCAACCATCCGGACCTGGACTTCCCCAACAACACGGAGAACCAGGCGGACTACAACCACTTCTGGTCGCAGGAGTGGACCAGCCTGTTCGACGGCGTCTATTACCCGAGCAGCCCGCCGTTCCCGATCAGCGAGCAGCTGGCGCTGACCTCGCCGCTGGCCGGCACGGAGCCGTACGCGAGGCTCAACAACGAGCAGCAGCTCACCCAGGCCCAGACCTATGGCACCGCGAGCTGCGCGCCGTTCAGCGGCGGCATCCACGCGTACTCGGCGTTCACCGCCGGCTACCACGGCTCGCTGCTGGACGACGCCACCGGCCAGACCCCGCAGCCGCAGACCAGCACCCCGGTGACCCAGGAGCTGCAGAGCGAAGTCCTCTCGTTCCTGAACAGCGGCGGCTGCCAGGTGACGGTGAGCGACGCGTCGAACCTGCAGCAGTAGGAGTACCGGCGGGCCGGGCCACGGCCCGGCCCGCCGGACAGAAGGAGGAACCGAAGGCGGGCCGGGAACCCGGCCCGCGAGTCCGAGTGACCTCGGACGGCAGTATGGCGGCGAGGGTCCTCCCGGACCCGACCCCGCCACTCTCTGCCGTTGTGCCTTGGGGCGGCCGCCTGGCCGCCCTTTTTTTATCCCGGAAGCGTCCGGCGGGCGTTTCCGGGAGTTTTAAGTTGTTAAGTTTTAAGTTGTTAAGTTTGAGCGGGTCCGGCGTGGCGCAGCGGGTAGATCCCGGATTCCGGATGCACCCGCGTCCGGGACGCCGGAATGTTCCGTGCCGGGGGTGCGGGTCGGGAGGCGGCAGCACCCGCCGCCGCTGCACCCCCGGACCCGGCAGGCTCCCGCCCCGCTGTCAGGCGCCCTGGTGGTGGTCGCGGTCGGTCGGCACCGGTGCCTCGGCGATGCTGTTGGCGGCGTCGAACCCGATCGTGAAACCCAGCGCGAAGGGCGCCAGCACCAGCCACAGGCCCAGCGCCAGGTTCAGCCACTCCTCCCACATCCGCGGCCTGGCCAGCGCCAGGCCGAACAGTGCCGCGATCACGACCCCGAAGGCGTGCGCGTGCACCGCGACCGGGCCGTGGAAGCCGAGGATCAACGGGGAGAGGAACAGCCAGATGCCGAGCGCCAGCCCGCCCCCTCCTGCCATCGGCGTTGCATGGTGCACCCCTCTTTCGATCGGTGCCCATGAACAGTATAGGCGGGGGCCGATCATGGTGCCCGCCGCCGGGGCCGCGGGCGGGCCGCCTCAGCCGTTCTGCGTGATCGGGGCCAGGGTGACCTCCACGCGCCGGTTCTGCTGCCGCCCCTGCGCGGTCTTGTTGCTGGCCACGGGGTACTGCTCGCCGTAGCCCCGCACGATCAGGCGCGCGGTGCTGACGCCCTGGGACTCCAGGTACTTCGCCACCGCCTCGGCCCGCTGCTGGGACAGGCGCAGGTTGTACTGCGCGCTGCCGGTGCTGTCGGTGAAGCCGGCCACGTGCACCAGGGTCTTGTCATAGTGCTTGAGCACGATCGCGACCGAGTTCAGCACGTCGAAGAAGTTCGCGTTCAGCGCCGCGCTGTCGGTGGCGAAGGTGACGTTGCCGGGCATGTTGAGGATCACGTTCTGGCCCTGCCGGGTGACGCTCACCCCGGTCCCCTGCAGGCGCCGGCGCAGCTCGGCCTCCTGCTGATCCATGTAGTGGCCCACGGCGCCGCCGGAGAGGGCCCCGATGCCGGCGCCGATGAGCGCGCGCTGGCGGCGCTCGGTGGCGTTTCCGCCACTGGCCAGGCCCAGCACGGCGCCGGCGATGGCACCGATGGTGGCGCCCTTGGCGGTATTGCTGGTCTGCTGCTCGCCGGTGTAGGGGTTCATGGTGGTGCAGCCGGCCGTGGCGACCAGCGCGGCGGCCAGGATCACGCGGGAGAGGACGGGAAAGCGGATCATCGGGTGCTCCTTGTGCACTCAGGGGCGCTGCGCACAGCGCGGAAGCCGCCGGCCGCTTCCGCGAGGGTCCGGCGGCTCAGCCGGTCCCCGCGGAAGCCTCGTCTTTGCCTTCCCCGGCGGGCGGCACGGTGAACACGAAGCGGGTGCCCCCGTGTTCCGGCCTCTCGAGGGTCAGGCGACCGCCGTGATTCTCCACGATGCTGCGGCAGATTGACAAGCCGATCCCGATGCCGTCGCTCTTGCTGGTCACGAAGGGCTGGAACAGGCGTTCGCGCACCTGCTCCGGGATCCCCGGGCCGGTGTCCGACACGCTCACGTGGGCGGTGCCGCCGTCCGCCCAGGTCCGGACCGTCAGGCGGCGCTCCCGGGAGTCGCTCATGGCCTCGACGGCGTTGCGCACCAGGTTCATCACCACCTGCTGGATCTGGATCCGGTTGCAGCGGCAGGCGGGCAGGTCCGGGTCGAGCGCGCGTTCGACCGCAAGCTCCTCGTCGGCCAGGCCGATCAGGCCGATCTCGATGGCTTCCTCGACCAGCGCATTGAGGTCTTCGGCCTCGTGCCGGTCGTCCCCGGCACGGGTCATCTGGCGGATCTGGCGAATCACCTGACTGGCGCGCTGCGTCTGCGCCTGGGCCTTGTCGATGATCTCCTCGATCCGTGGCGAGGCCCCGTCCTCGCCGCCCTGCAACAGGCGGCGCAGGGCGTAAAGATAGGTGGAGATCGCCGCGAGCGGCTGGTTGGTCTCGTGGGCGATCGACGAGGTCATGGCTCCGAGCTCGGTGACGCGCGAGACCCGAAACAGCTCGGACTGCAGCTGGCGCACCTGCTGCTCGTAGCTGTTGCGCCTGCTGATGTCGTGCAGGAAGCCGGTGAACAGGCGTTCGTTGCGCAGCCGCACCTCGCCCACCGCCAGGATCACCGGGAACAGCGAGCCGTCCTTGCGCCGGGCATCCACCTCGCGGCCGATGCCGATGATGCGGCGCTCGCCGGTGCGCAGGTAGCGGTCGAGGTACTCGTCGTGCTGCTCGTGGTGCGGCGAGGGCATCAGCATCTTGACGTTGCGCCCGATCAGTTCGTCCTCGCGGTACCCGAACATCTCCCGGCAGGCGGGATTGACCATGCGGATGGTCCCGCGGGTGTCGATCGCGACGATGGTGTCGTTCGAGGTGTCGATCAGGCCGCGCAGGCGCTCCTCGTCGTCCTCCAGGGTGTCCGTGACGCGCCGTTGCATGTAGCACAGCACGGCCGTGATCCAGATCGCCGTGAGCGCCAGCAGGCGATTGGTCAAGACCACCCAGTGCGGCTCGCCGCCCCGGTAGGACACGGCGTAGCCGAGGATCGTGAGCGCCGTGGCCGTGACGGCCAGCAGCCAGGAGGCGCTGCGCCATGGCATCCACAGGCCCAGCAGGACCAGCAGCACGTAGGGCACGGCCGCGGCCACGCCCAGCGGCACGAGGAAGTCGAACCCCAGGATTGCCAGGCCGACGACCGCCGCCACGGCGATCAGGAGATAGCCCAGGGAACGTTCCGACTCGCTCATGCGCCCCGATCCGGTCAGGTATGCGACGGAAAGGACCAATCTAGCAGCATGTCGGTGCATGCGACATCAGCGCGGATGCAGGCCGCCGTCCACGGAGATCGTCTGTCCCGTCAGGTAGCCGTTGCCCACGACCGTCCAGACCACTTCCGCGACCTCCCCGGGCCGCCCGAACCGGCCCGCCGGGATGCGGCCCGCCAGCCGCGCCCGGTGCCCGCCGTCGAGCTGTGCCAGCATTCCCGTGTCGACCAGCGCGGGGGCGACCGCGTTGACCGTGATCCCGTGCGGTGCGAGTGACCCCGAGAGCGATCGGACCAGCCCCAGCTGCCCCGCCTTGGCCGCCGTGTAGTGGGGGCCGACGATGCCGCCGGAGAATGCCGCCACCGACGAAATCACCACGATGCGACCCCGGCCCCGGCGCTGCATCTCCGGCGCCACCCGCTGCACCAGCAGGAAGGCGGCCCGCAGGTGGGCATTCATGGTCCGGTCCCATTCGGCCACGTCGAGCTGCTCCAGCGACCTCGAGACCGCCGTCCCGGCGTTCGATACCAGCACGTCGACCGGGCCGAGCTCTTCCTCCACGCACTCCACCATCGCTTCGGCCGTACCGACCTCCGCCAGATCTCCGCCCATGGCGACCGCACTGCCGCCCGCCCCCCGGATCTCGTCGCGGACGGCCTCCGCTGCCGCGCGCTCACGATGGTAGCCGACGCCCACGGCCAGGCCGCCAGCGGCGAGCCGCAGGGCGATCGCGCGGCCGATGCCCCGGCTCGCCCCGGTGACCAGGGCCACGGATCCGCGCTGGTCCGCGTGGTCGCGGGCCACCTCAGTCCTCCGGCTCGCGCTCGGGCACCGCTGCCAGGGCATCCAGCCAGGTCCGGGACTCGGAGTCGCTGGGCGCGCGCCAGTCGCCACGCGGGGACAGGGAGCCGCCGGAGCCCACCTTGGGGGCGTTCGCGATGCAGCTGCGCTTGAACTGGCTGGCGCGAAAGAAACGGTCCAGGAACACCGAGAGCCAGCGCCGGATGTCGCCGATCCCGTATGCGACCTGGTCCTCCTCCGACACCGGTGGCCAGTCGCCGGCGGTCGCGTCGTGCCAGGCGTTGTACGCGAGGAAGGCCACCTTGGGCGGCGTATAGCCGAAGCGCAGCAGGTAGTAGAGGCTGAAATCCTGCAGCGGATAGGGACCGACGACGTCCTCACTGCGCTGCATCTCGCCGCTCGCGTCGGCGGGCCGGAGCTCCGGGCTGATCACGGCCTCCAGCACCTGGCGCAGCACCGGGCTGGCCTTTGCACCCAGCTGGTCGGTATCCGCGGCCCAGCGGATCAGGTGCCGGATCAGGGTCTTGGGTACGCTGGCGTTCACGTGGTAGTGGGCCATGTGGTCACCGACGCCATATGTGCACCAGCCCAGCGCCAGCTCGCTCAGGTCGCTGGTCCCCACCACCAGGGCGCCGTGGTGATTCGCCAGGCGGAAGAGGTGGCTGGTGCGCTCGCCCGCCTGCACGTTCTCGAAGGTGACGTCGTAGACCGGGTGGCCATCGACGTAGGGGTGCCCGATGTCCTTGAGCATCTGCATGCAGCTCGGGCGGATGTCGATCTCGGCGGCGCTGCAGCCCAGCGCCTCCATCAGCCGGCGTGCCGCGTCCAGCGAGGCGTCGCCGGTGGCGAAGCCCGGCATGGTGTAGGCCATCACGTGGCTGCGCGGCAGCCCCAGCATGTCGGCGGCCCGGCAGCAGACCAGCAGCGCGTGGGCCGAGTCCAGCCCCCCGGAGACGCCGATCACCATCCGCTCCAGCCCGGTCGCGCGCAGGCGCTGGACCAGCCCCTGGACCTGGATGGCGTAGACCTCGTGGCAGCGCTCGTCGCGGCCGGCGGGATCGCTGGGCACGTAGGGGAAGCGGGCCGGCGGCCGGGACAGCAGCAGACGGCTGCGATCCGGCAGCTCCGCCTCCAGCGCGACCCGCCGATAGCGCGGCGGCTCGCCGGCCCGGTTGCGCGACGCCTCGTGCAGGGTGTTGTGCCGCAGGCGGTCCTGGGCCAGACGATCCAGATCGATGTCGCCCACGATCAACTGCCGGTGCCCGGCGAAGCGCTCCGACTCGGCTACCGGGGTGGCGTTCTCGTAGATCATGGCATGGGCATCCCAGGCCAGATCAGTGGTGGACTCGCCGGTGCCGGCCCCGCAGTAGACGTAGGCGGTGATGCAGCGGCCCGACTGGGCCGAGACCAGCTGACGGCGGTAGTCGGCCTTGCCGATGATCACGTTGGACGCCGACAGATTGAGCACCATCGTGGCACCGGCGAGCGTGGCGGCCGAGGACGGCGGCGCGGGCACCCACAGGTCCTCGCAGATCTCCATCGCCAGCACCAGGCGCGGCTGGGCCGGCACCGTGAACAGCAGGTCGGTTCCGAACGGCACGTCCGGGGCACCGCAAAGGCGGATGCGGTCACGCAGTGCCGCCGCTGCCGGCTGGAACTGACGGACCTCGTAGAACTCCGCGTATCCGGGCAGGTAGGATTTGGGCACCACGCCCGCGATGCGCCCGCGGTGCAGGAGGGCAGCACAGTTGAACAGGCGGTTGTCGACCGCCAGCGGCAGCCCGACCGCGATCATCGCCGGCCAGTCCCGGGACGCCTCGAGCAGTGTGCCCAGCGCCGTTTCGCAGCCCTCCAGCAGGGTCTGCTGGTGGAACAGGTCGTCACACGTGTAACCGCTCAGTGCCAGCTCCGGGAACACCGCGACCATGGCGTCGCGTCGGCAGGCCTGGTCGGCCAGCTCGGCGATCTGCCCGGCATTGAACTGCGGATCCGCCACCCGGACCTCGGGGATCGCCGCGGCGACGCGCACGAAGCCGTGTCGATACAGGTTGAAAAAGCTGTCATCTGCGGCCATCGGGCGACTCCGGCTCCGGCGGGGGCGGGGAAGACACCATGGTAGATTAGAGCGGCCCGGGTGAGAAGCTGGGTCACTGGTCGACGAGAGATTTGCGTTGCCAAGTTATCGAGTTGTTGTCAGGTGGCTGGGTTATCAGGAACGTCTGTGGCGGTCGGGGCGTCCCGCGAGGCGTCTGGCACCGTGGGAAGCTCACCTGTGGCGGTGACATGAGCGACAGCTTCGACGAGCCGCCGGTCGGCGGCGACTGCGATTCGCGCTTCGCCCGCGTGCGCGAGGTCTTCCGGGAGAATTTCCTTCGCCGCGGGGAGCACGGCGGCGCGGTGGCGGTCTACGTCGACGGCCGCCGCGTGGTGACCCTGCATGGCGGCCATGCCGACGCCGCGCGCCGGCACCCGTGGTGCCCCGACACGCTGGTGAACGTGTTTTCCGTGGGCAAGGGGATCGTTGCCACCGCGGCGCTGATGCTCGTAGGGCAGGGCCGGCTGGACCTCGACTCGCCGGCTGCGCGCCGCTGGCCGCCTTTCGCCGCGGAAGGCAAGGGCGAGGTCAGCCTGCGCCAGATCCTCGCGCACCGGGCCGGGCTTCCGGCCATCGGCCCGCCGCTGCCCGATGAGGCCTTGTTCGACTGGGAGCGCATGTGCGGCGCGCTGGCGGCGCAGGCGCCCTGGTGGGAGCCGGATACGCGTCACGGCTACCATGTCAACACCTTCGGCTTCCTGGTGGGCGAGCTGGTGCGGCGGGCCTCGGGGCAGTCGGTGGGGGAATACGTGCGTGAGCGGATCGCCGGGCCGCTGGGAGCGGATTTCCACATCGGGGTGCCGGAAGCCCAGCTCGGGCGCATCGCCGAGTTCCTGTGGCCGGAGCAGGGCAGCGCACCGGCGCAGCCGCCTTCGCCCTCCGATCCCGACACCCGGGCGCGGATGCTGTACAGCACCTACTTCAACCCGCCCGGCCTGTCCGGTCACGGGGTGGTCAACAGCGGCGCCTGGCGCCGCGCCGAGATCCCCTCGGCCAATGCCCACGCCACCGCCGACGGCGTGGCGGCCATCTACGCGTCCCTGGCCGGCGGCGGGCGGCTGCTCGGGACCGATCTCCTCTGCGAGGCCACGCGGGAGGCCTCCGTCGGCATGGATGCCGTGCTGGCGCGGGAGACCCGCTTCGGTCTCGGGTTCCAGCTGCCGCAGCCGGGGCGGGATTTCGGTCCGGGACGGTCCTCCTTCGGCCACTTCGGTGCCGGGGGCTCGCTCGGGTTCGCCGATCCGGACGCGGGCGTGGGCTTCGGCTACGTGATGAACCGGATGGGGCCGCGCTGGCAGAGTCCGGCGGCGCAGGCGCTCATCGAGGCCGTTTATGCCTGTCTGTGACCCGGGGGCGTTGACCCATGTCAAGCGGCCGGTTGCGCTCCCTGTTATCGTAGGATGGTGTCCGCTCCCGCTGGGCGGGCGCAGTTCATGGACAGCCGCCAACCCAGGAGATCGCCATGGCCGAAGACCTGAACAAGGAGTTCGAAGCGCTCAAGGCCGATGTCGCCAGGCTGCGCAGCGACATCTCCGACCTCGCCGGCGCGGTGCGCCAGGCCGGTGAACAGAGGGGCCGCCAGGCGTACTCCAGGGCGCGCCAGGCCGGAGAGCAGGCATGGCATCGCGCGAGCGAAGCCGAGCAGGCCGCCGCGCACGAAATCGCGGAGCGCCCCATGGCCAGCGTGCTGACCGCGTTCGGCGTGGGGTTCCTGGTCGGCCTGATCCTCGACCGCCGCCATTGATCTCCGATCTCGTGCTGAAGGTCCTCGCGCAGCGCGTGGAGGCCGAGCGGCGCCGGGCGCGCGAGCGTGCCCGGCGGGTCGTGGCGGCGGCCGTGCTGCTGTGGCTGGCGGCCGCTACCGCGCTGGTCACGGTCCTGCTGCTGCTGGCCGCCCTGTACCTGTGGCTGGCGAGCCTGATGGCCCCGTGGCAGGCGGCGCTGCTGACCGCCGCACCGGCCGCCCTGATCGCCGCGGGCCTGGCCGCGGCGGCCCGTCACAGCGCCGGCCCCCGACGGCGGCCGGCCGCGCCATCCGGCGAAGGCGCCCCGTCCGGCGGCGGCGCCGAGCTGATGATCGCGGCCCTGCTGGCCGGACTGGCTATGGGGCGGGGGTTCGGGAAGCGGCGGTCGGGTGACGAGTAGCGCCCACCCCGCGGGTGGGCGAGTTTTAAGTGTTAAGTCAAGAGTGGCTCCGTGCCAGTCTCCGGCGGTAACGGATAATCGACCCGGGGGAGCAGCCTCCGGCGGATCGATGCGGTGAGATTCAATACGGTGGTTGCCCCGGATTCTACGGCCGGACCCGCCACCGCTTCCAGCTTCGCTGCATTGCTTTCCGCGGCGCCGGAGCGTCGCCAGCAAGCGCGCCGTTCCACCGGACTTGCATCGCCAGCCTCACTGCACCCTTCACTTAAAACTTAACACTTAAAACCCAAAACTATCTTCCGAGATGCAGCCCCGCATCGACGAGCAGCGTCTCCCCGGTCACGATGCTCGCTCCCTCGATGAACCAGACCGCCGCTTCGGCCATTTGCTCGGGCGTGCCGGCGGTGCGCAGGGGCGTGGTCTCCTCCTGTGACCGTTTCAGGGATTCGTAGACTTCCTCGCCGAGGCCGTTGCGCAGCCAGCGGGACTGGATGAAGCCGGGGCAGACGGCGTTGACGCGGATCTCCGGGCCCAGCGCCCGTGCCAGGGACAGGGTCATGTTGTTCAGTGCCGCCTTGGAGGCGCAGTAGGCGACCGAACTGCCGATTGCCATGATGCCGGCAAGCGAGGAGATATTGACCACGGCCCCGTGGCCGGCCTGCTTCATCGCCGGGGTCACCGCGCGGATCATCTGGAATGGGCCCACCACGTTGACCGAGAAGATCCTCTGGAAGTCCTCCGCGCTCAGCGCGTCGAGGTCCGCGGCTGCCGCGAACTTGGTGGTGCCGGCATTGTTGACCAGCGCGTCGATGCGCCCCCAGCGCTCCAGCGTGCGGTCGGCGAGGCGGCGGCAGTCCGGGTCGCTCGAGACGTCGGCCCGGACCAGCAGGGTCTCGACCCCTTCCTCTTCGCAGGCGGCCCGGGTCTCCCGGGCCTCCTTCTCGCTGCGGGAATAGTTGATCACGACATTGCAGCCTTTCTGCGCCAGCATGCGGGCCGTGGCGGCCCCGACGCCGGTGGCCGATCCGGTGACGATGGCGGCGGCTCCTTTCAGATCCATGTTGCGGGCCCTCCCCGGGCGGAGTGTTCAGAAGATCTCGTGCTCCTGGGTCAGGAACACGCTGGAATCGGAAAGATCGATGAAGCCGGACTCGTCCTCGCGCAGCTCCCGATCGGCGGCGCGCCCGGCGTCGGTCGACAGCGCGGCCTGCAGCGCGTCGAGGCTGTCCCACCACAGCTCGGTGACACCGTCGTAGGCGGGCCGGGTGCCGCGACCGGCCGCGATGGCGGCGTTCTGCGGCGTCTCCAGCGTGTGGCTCTGGACGTAGCGGCGCGCACCGAGCGCCGGTGCCAGGCGCCGCACCCGGGCGCCATGCTGCTCGAGCCAGTAGCGCCGGAATGCCTCGGGCGTCACGTCGGGGTGACGCCGGACGCAGTATACGAGCTTGATCATCGCGAGGGATTCTCCGGTTGCACGGGATCAGTCGTCACGGTAGCGCGGCTGTCGCTTTTCCAGGAAGGCGTCGACGCCCTCGCGGAAATCGCCGCCGCCGGCGCACAGGATCTGCTGCCGGTCTTCCATCGCCACCACGGACTCCAGGCTGGAGGCGTCCACGCTCATGTTGAGACCCTCCTTGGTCAGCCGCAGCCCCAGCGGCGAGGTCGCCAGCATGTCGGATACCAGCGCCTCGCCGGCGGCGGTCAGCTCCGCGGCCGGGACCACCTCGGAGACGAGCCCGGTGCGCAGCGCGCGCTGCGCGTCGATGAAGCGACCGGTCAGCATCAGCTCCGCGGCGACCGACACGCCCACCATGCGCGGCAGGAAGTAGCTGACGCCGACGTCGCACCCGGACAGGCCGATACGGATGAAGGCCACGTTCATGCGCGCATCCTCGGCGGCGATGCGCACGTCCGCCGCGAGCGCGAGCGCGAAGCCGCCCCCGCTCGCGGCGCCGTTGACCAGGGCGATGATCGGCTGGGGGCAGCGGCGCATGCGCATCATGATCTCGCTGATCCGGCGCTGGCCGCGCATGCCGCCCGCCGGGCCCTCGCCCGTGGGCGGCGGATCCTTCAGGTCCAGCCCCGCGCAGAAGGCCCTGCCCGCGCCGCGCAGCACCACCACGCGGGTGGCGTGGTCCTGCGACAGGCGGCCGAAGTAGTCCTGCAGCTCGTCGATCATGGTGTTGCTGAGAGCGTTCATGCGGTCCGGCCGGCTCAGCGTGAGCCAGTCGACGGCTTCATGCCGTTCCAGGCGCAGGGTGTCGTAAGCCGGTCCGGAGGGGGGCTGTGGTGCCGACATGCGAGTCTCCTTGCGGGTGCGGTCGGCCGTGTCGTGGCGACCGGGACGTTGTCCTGTTGTATTCTTGGCGGCCGCACCGGTGCAAGCGGGCCCCGGATCGGCACCGCATCTTTCCCTACAACCGGAGGAGACTCAAGTCATGGCCTATCCACCGTTCGATCTGCACGGCAAGGTCGCGCTGGTCACTGGCGGGAATCGCGGCATCGGCCTGGGCATGGCCGAGGCGCTGGCGCAGGCGGGTGCCGACCTGGTCGTCTGGGGCAGCAATCCCGAGCGCAACGAGCGCGCGGGCGAGCGCCTGCGCACACACGGCACCCGGGTGTCGACCCGGCAGGTCGACGTCTCCGACGAGGATGCGGTGATCGAGGCGTTCGGCGCGGCGCTGGCGGAGATGGGTCGCATCGACTCGGTGTTCGCCAATGCCGGGATCGGCGGCCATGCCCCCTCGTTCATGGAGTTCGACACCGAGCTGTATCGCAAGGTGCTGGGCGTCAACCTGGACGGGGTGTTCTTCACCCTGCGCGAGGCGGCGCGCCACATGAGCTCGCGGGAGGGCGGCGGCTCACTGGTGGCGACCGCGAGCCTGGCCGCGATCGAGGGGGCCGCGCACAACCAGGCCTACGCGGCGACCAAGGGTGCGGTGATCTCCATGATCCGGGCCTGCGCCGTCGAGCTGGCGCGCTACGGTGTCCGAGCCAACGCCGTGCTGCCCGGCTGGATCGCCACGGACATGACGGCCCGCGCCCAGGGCAACGACACCTTCGAGACCAAGGTGATCAAGCGCGTGCCGGCCAGGCGCTGGGGGGAGCCGCAGGACTTCGGCGGGATCGCCGTGTATCTCGCCAGCGACGCGTCGCGCTACCACTCGGGGGACACCTTCGTCATCGACGGCGGCTACGCGATCTTCTGATGAGCCGGGAGCCGCCCCGCCGGCCCGGCGTGGCGCGTCAGTCCATCCGGCGGATGGCTGCGAGATGGCGCTCGATGTCGGCGCGCGTCGGCGGCGACGCGCGCAGGCGCATCGCCGGGCGGACCCGGAGCAGCTGGAACAGCACTGCGGTGAGAGCGAACCCGGCCGCGACGACCGCCGCCACCATCAGCGGGCCGGGACGGTGGGCCAGGCTGTCGAAGGAGACGATGGCGGCCGCGACGCAGGCGGCGAGCACCAGTGCCGAGACGCCCACCGCGCGCCATACCGGCGCCAGCAGCCCGGCCCGGGGATCGCGCGCGAGGCGGGCCAGTTCGCGGCGGCTGAAATTGTCCAGGAACCAGGCGGTCCCGGCGGGCACGTCCCGCTCCTCCGGGGGCGGCGTGTCGCGCCCCGTGATCGGGTCGAGGGCGCTCAGTCCCTGCTCGTGGCGGGCGATCCCCGCCCGGATGGCCCGGTGACGCGCCTCCGACAGCGGATACCAGAGCATCGCCAGCAGGCCCAGCAGGTTGAACACGCCGGGCAGCAGGGCGAACAGGGACCGGATGGTGAGGAGCACCTCGGGGGTCTGCGCCTGGTTCGGGACGTAGCCGGCCCAGGCGAGAATGGCCACCGGGATGGCCGCCCCGGGGATGGTGGCGAACTTGGGGATCAGGGTCCAGAAGGAGAGGAACTGGGCCTCGCGCCGCTGCCCGGTGCGGAACTCGTCGTAGTCGATCACGTCCGCGTGCATGGCGCCGCCGAGGAAGAAGAAGGCGCCGAACTGCGCGCCCACGTACAGCTCCAGCAGCAGCACGCGCAGCTGGTCGCCGGGTCCGTTGAAGAACAGGGCCACCCCCCCGGTGACCCCGATGGCGCTGCAGATGATCCAGACCCACAGCTTGCCGATGCGGCGGGACAGCCAGACCCACAGGGGCAGGAACAGGAAGCCGGACCCGAGGTAGGCGAGCAGGAACATCCCCAGCCACCGCATCGGATGCGGCGGATGGATCACGTACAGCGTGTAGTACGGCATAAGGGTCGCCGGGATGGCATGCGGGATGGCGTAGCAGATCGCCGCCAGGAACATCACCCGGAACGGCCGGTTGCGCATCGCCCGGCGCACGCCCGGCACCAGCGGATTGTGCCCGCGGTCGCGGAATTCCGGCCGCTCGCGCACCTTCCACAGGAACAGGCCGTAGAGCACCACCACGCCGACGGCGTACATCGCCGCCATCAGGTGGAAACGCGCGCGGGGGTCCGATACCCCGTGCGCGGCCAGCGCGGTCGGCAGGATCGAGGCGATGATGGTGCCCAGCGCGATGAACGCGGCGTTGATGCCGAACAGGCCGCCGCGCTCGCGGGTGTCCAGGCTGAGCTCGGCGCCCAGCGCCTGGTGGGGGATGTAGACGACGGTGGTGAACAGGAAGTAGGTGGAGAAAAACAGCGCGAACCAGATGCCCGCGTCCACCCCGTGCATGCCGCCGGGCGGGTCGAACAGCAGGTAGAAGCACAGCGCGAGGAAGGGGGCGCCGAGGGCGATCCAGGGCTTGCGCCGGCCCCAGCGGGAGCGCGTGCGGTCGGTGAAGAAGCCCATCACCGGGTCGGTGATGGCGTCGAAGCAGCGCGCCGCCGCGATCGCCAGCGCGACGAATCCTGCCGGCACCAGCACCACGTCGGTGTAGAACTGCGGCATGAACACCAGGATCGGCACCGCCATCGCCGCCGCGACGAAGCTCGGCGCCCCGAAGATGATCATGGTCGACAGCGACAGCCGCTCCGGGGGGCGCGCGGCCCGCTCCTCGCCGGTCCTCGCTGCGGCCTCGGGTGCTTGCGCCACGGGATTCTCCTCTGCACGATCGCTTGTGGAAGGCATGAACGACAGGTCCCGTATGCCGGCGGTCGTCACGTCGGGCGCATCCGCGCCCCGCGGGACCCCGGTGCCTGGACCGGCGACCGTTCGATTTTCGGGCCAGCGGCCCGTGGTGGCAACCGGAGTGCGAGGAGTCGCAGGAAATGAAATTCGGGGTCTTCTACGAGCACCAGACGCCGCGGCCCTGGGCCGACGGTGACGAGGCGCGGATCTACCGCGAGGCACTCGAACAGGTGGAGCTGGCCGACCGGCTCGGGATCGATTACGCCTGGGAGGTCGAACACCACTTCCTCGAGGAGTATTCCCATTCCTCGGCCCCGGAGGTGTTCCTGGCGGCTTGCTCCCAGCGCACCCGCCGGATCCGACTGGGTCACGGCATCTGCCTGATGCCCCCGGCCTACAACCACCCGGCACGGGTGGCCGAGCGGGTCGCGACCCTGGACCTGGTCTCCGGCGGCCGGGTGGAATTCGGCACCGGCGAGTCGGCTTCCGCGATGGAGCTGGAGGGATTCGGCATCCCGCCGGGACAGAAGCGCGCGATGTGGCTGGAGGCGGTGGAGCAGTGCACCAACATGATGGCCATGGAGCCGTATCCCGGCTATCAGGGGGAGCATTTCTCCATGCCCTGCCGCAACGTCGTGCCCAAGCCCGTGCAGCGCCCGCATCCGCCCCTGTGGGTCGCCTGCTCCAATCGCGAGACCATCCGGGACGCCGCACGCCTGGGCATCGGCGCGCTCACCTTCGCCTTCGTGGACCCGGCGGAGGCCCGCCAGTGGGTCGACGACTACTACCGGATTCTGCGGGAGGAGTGCGTGCCGATCGGTCACGCCATCAATCCCAACATCTGCATGGTGTCGGGCTTCTCGGTGCACCGCGACGGCGAAGAGGCGCTGCGCCGCGGGGAGGAAGGCTTCCGCTTCTTCGGTTACGCGCTGGGTCACTACTACGCCTTCGCCGGACACCGGCCGGGGCATACCAGCGTCTGGGACGAATTTCAGCAGGCGCGCGCCGCCATGGAGGACCAGCCTGGCCCGCGGGGCATCGGCACGCCGGAGCACCTGCGCGAGCACCTGCGGGGCTTCGCCGAGGCGGGCGTGGACCAGGTGGCGTTCCTTCAGCAGTGCGGCAGGAATCGCCACGAGCACATCTGCGAGGCGCTGGAGCTGTTCGCCCGGGAGGTGATGCCGGAGTTCGCCGAGCGGGAAGCCGAGCGGGAGCGGCGCAAGATGGAGGCGCTGGCGCCCCACCTCGAGCGTGCAATGGCGCGCAAGGAGTGGATGCAGGCGGTTGCCGGGGAGGCGATCCCGGAGGTCACCGCGTTCGGCATGCGGCAGTCATCCTGACCGTCCGCGGATCGTCGGCCGGAAGGGACTCTCAGTCGTCGCCGCCGAAGCCCAGCATGCGCCGGACATCCTCGGCGTTCGCCTCGGCGCGGCCGATCTCGCCGACCGGCGTCCAGGACATGTCCGCCTCCAGGCGGTAGGAGTCGCGGAACTCGTCGGGCGGATCGCCGTTCCAGTCCTCCGGCGAGAGCATGGAGAAGTACAGGCTGCCGTCCGGCTTGCGGTACAGGTGGTAGACGTGGCCGGGGCGACGCCGGAAATTGCAGCGTGCCCGGTGCAGCGCCTGGTCCTGCCGGGTCTCCTCCAGCACCGAGCGGGCTTCTTCCTGCAGCGCGCGGATCTGGCGCGCGATGCCCTGCAGCCGCGCATTGGTGCGCGTGGCGATCATCTCGTCGGCGCGCTCGATCTCGCGCGCGACGTCCACCAGCTCGACCGGCCCCGAGAGGCGACTCACCGGGTACGGCGAGGAATGCGCCGGACCGCGGTGGCGCCGCGGGTCGTCGTCCTTCTTGAGATCGCTCTCGCTCATGCCCCTCAAACTGCTTCGGGTGAACGTTTCAGGCTAACCGCCGGTCGGCGCGCCTCGCAAGCCGGTCCCCGCCTGCGCCCGGTCGGCCTCGCCCTGCAGGTAGCAGCGGACCATGCGCTTGAGCTCCTGCACCAGCGGCTCCGCCTGCTCCGCGGGCATGGTCATGGCCAGACGGAGCACGGCGCCGCAGGCGCGCGTGAGCATCACGGCCATATTCCAGAGGCGCTCCTCGCCGATGCCCGGGAAGTCGCGACGGGCGCGTCGACTGATGGCGCGGGCGTTGCGGTAGAGGTCCTGGAGGTCGAGCTCGTGCAGCTCGGGGATTGCCTGCAGCCCCGCCCAGAGCTCGGCGTAACCGGGCTCCAGGCGGTAGAACTCGAGGTAGGCATCCAGCAGCCGGTCCAGCCCCCGGTTCAGGTCGAAGGTCTCGAGGAACTCCTCCAGGCGCCGGGACAGGCGTTCGAACTGGCGCTCCGCGACGGCCACCAGGACCGCGTTGCGGTTGGGGAAGTAGCGGTAGAGCGAGGCCAGCGAGATGCGTGCGCGCCGGGCGATGGCCGAGGTGGTGGCGGCGTCGACGCCGGCTTCGGCGATCAGCCCGGTGGTGGCGGCGATAATGCGGTTGACGCGCTCGGTGCTGCGGGCCTGGACCGGTGTGCGGCGCGCTCCGGGGACGCGGCTGGGGGTCGAGGAGCTCATGGGTCGGCGGCTTCCGGTGCGAGGTGCATGGCGGCGAATGGTTGACAATAACGTGATAACGAATCACGTTTGCAGGATCGAGCCCATTGTAACGGATACAGGCTGCCCGATGCCCGTCCCGAAACCGTACGAGTACTATCGCGACGCGATTCGCGGGCGTCACCTGCCCGCCCTGCTGCTGGACCTGGACCTGCTCGAGACCAACGCGCGCGCCATGCTCGAGCGGGCCGACGGCAGGGACATCCGCATCGCCTCCAAGTCGGTGCGCAGCGCCCCGGTGCTCCGGCGCCTGCTGGACCTGGATCCGCGTTTCCGGGGCCTGCTGTGCTACAGCGCCGACGAGGCGGCCTGGCTTGCGGGCAAAGGCTTCGACGACCTGGTGGTGGCCTACCCGACCACCCAGGCCGACAGCGTCACCAGGGTCTGCGAACGGGTCGCCGGCGGCGCCTCGATCTGCCTGATGGTGGACGACGCGGAGCAGGTCCGCCGGCTGGAGGATGCGGCCGCGCGGGCGGACACCGTGCTGCCGTTGTGCCTGGACGTCGACATGTCGGTGGACTTTCCGGGGATCCACTTCGGCGTGCACCGGTCGCCGGTCACCGACGCCGCCTCCGCCCTTGCCGTGTACCGGGAAATCGCCGCCTGCGGCCATCTGCGCCTGGATGGCGTGATGGGCTACGAAGCGGAGATCGCCGGCGTCGGCGACGCCGCGCCGGGACAGGCCCTGCAGAACCGGCTGGTGCGCCTGCTCAAGCGGCGTTCGCTCGCTCCCGTCGCCGAGCGCCGCGGGGCGGTGGTGGACGCGCTTCGCGGTGCGGGCGCGCGGCTGCGGTTCGTCAACGGCGGCGGGACCGGCAGCCTGGAGACGACCTCCCGGGATCCCGCGGTTACCGAGATCGCGGCCGGCTCCGGGTTCTACTCGCCGCTGCTGTTCGATTACTACCACCGCTTCCGGCATCGGCCGGCCATGCTGTTCGCGCTGGAGGTGGTGCGTCGCCCGGGACCCGGGCACGTCACCTGCGCCGGCGGCGGCTACGTGGCCTCGGGCGGCGGGGGGCCGCTGGGCCTGCCGCGACCGGTCCTGCCCGAGGGACTGGCGCTGGAAGAGCGCGAAGGTGCGGGCGAGGTGCAGACCCCGCTGCGGCTTCCCGCGGGCATCCGCCCGGCCATCGGCGACCCGGTGTTCTTCCGGCACGCCAAGGCCGGCGAGGTCTGCGAGCGCTTCCGCGAGATCCTGCTGGTCTCGGACGGCGCGGTGCGCGGCGAGGCGGCAACCTATCGGGGGGAGGGGCAATGCTTCTTCTGATCGTCCGGCGCTGCCGGCGCCGGAGACGGGAGGCCGGGCACGGGGAGGGCTTCGATGGAATGGCGTAACTGGGCGGACACGGTACGCAGCCGCGCGCAACGGGCCGAGCCCGCCAGCGAGCAGGAGGCGGCCGAGCTGGTGAGCCGCTGTGCCCGCTCGGGACGCAAGCTGCGCGTGGCGGGCGCGGGGCACTCCTTCACGCGGCTGGTCGAGACCGACGGCGTGCTGGTATCGCTGGATCGGATGCAGGGGCTGATCGCGACCGACCCGGCGGGGGGGCGCGCCACCGTGCAGGCCGGCACGCGGCTGCATCGCCTGGGCGAGCTGCTGGCGGCGGAGGGACTCGCCCAGGAGAACCTGGGTGACATCGACGTGCAGAGCCTGGCCGGGGCACTGAGCACGGGCACGCACGGCACCGGCTCGCACTTCGGCATCCTGGCCACCCAGCTTGCCGGCATGACCCTGATCGACGGTCGGGGCGCCGAGCGGCACCTGACCCCGGACGACGGCGAGCTGTTCCGCGCGGCCCAGGTCTCCCTGGGCGCGCTGGGCGTGATCACGCGCATGCAGCTGCGGGTGGTGCCCGCCTATCGCCTGCGGTACCGCTCCGAGCGGGCCCGGCTGGAGGAAACCCTGGAGCGCGCCGGGGAGTACCGGGACCGGCACCGCAACTTCGAGTTCTACTGGTTCCCGCACTCCGACTTCGTGCAGCTCAAGTTGAGCGATGCCACGGATGACCCGCCGGCGCCGCCCGGCCGCGTGGCGCATTTCCTGGACGAAATGGTGCTGGAAAACGGTGCGTTCTGGTGCCTGAGCCAGGCCTGCCGGGTCTTCCCGGCGCTGACCGCCCCGGTCAGCCGCCTGAGCGGACGCATGGTGCCGGTCGGAGAAACCGTGGACGCCAGCCACCGGGTCTACGCGACCCGGCGGCTGGTGCGCTTCCGGGAGATGGAATACAACGTCCCGCGGGACGCCCTTCCCGACGTGCTTCGGCGGGTGCGGGACACGATCCGCGAGCGCCGCATCCGCGTGCACTTCCCGGTCGAGTGCCGCTACGTGGCCGGCGACGACATCACCATCAGTCCGGCCCACGGTCGCGACTCCGCCTACGTCGCCGTGCATATGTTCAAGGGCATGCCGTACCGGGAGTATTTCTCGGCGATCGAGCCGATCTTCCTCGAGCACGGCGGGCGTCCGCACTGGGGCAAGATGCACACCCGCACCGCCGATTCGCTGCGGCCCCTGTACCCGCAGTGGGACCGCTTCCTCGAGGCGCGCGAGCAGCTCGATCCGGACGGCACGTTCCTCACCCCCTACCTGCGGGAGCTGCTCGGGGTATAGGCCGGCCGGTCCGGCCCGCGTCATCCCTTGCCGTGCTCCACCCGCCGCTTCCGTCCGGCATCCTTTCGCGACCTCCCGTCGGCGGATCCCCGGCGATCCGGGCCCCGCCGGCGGAACCTGTGCTATTCCTTGATCAGGCGCAACCCGGGGCGTGACAGGACCGCGCAAGACCGGGAAATATGACCCGCGTCACGGTTTTACGAGGAGGTTTTGAGAAGTTGTTTACGAGGCTTGCAATGGCGTTATTATGAAGGCAACGGCCCGATGTCGGCCGGAGGACCGGGTCCCGGGGTACGCGCGAGCCGCGGGCGCCACGGCGATGGATCACAGTTCGATGGACCGGGGGAAGCGTGACGGTGACAAGGCGGTTCGGGACCCTCGTGAAAGGAGGGCGCAGAGGAAACAACTGAACAGTACAGACGATCCATCTCCAGCAAGACGGACGTCGATGAGAGGGCTGCATGGCACGTAACAGCGGTAACACGGGTTCGGACAAGCAGAGCCGGTTCCTCGACTCGCTTGCCCAGTACACCCAGGAGCACAAGGCGAAACGCTGGGAAGGCACGTTCGCGGAGTTCCTGGAACAGATCCTGCCCGCCAATCCCGGCGCGGTCGCCCGCAACGCCCACGAGTACACCTGGGACATGATGCGCTGGTACGGCTGGGAAGCTTCGGACCAGGGCGGGGCGGTCACTCGCTACAAGCTATTCGGCAAGGACCTGTTCGGCATGGACGAGGCGCTGGAACGGGTCGCCAACTATTTCAAGGCGGCGAGCGAGGGCTCGGAAGTCGGGCGCCGCCTGCTGCTGCTCCTGGGGCCACCCTCGGGCGGCAAGTCGAGCCTCGTGACGCTGCTCAAGCGCGGGCTGGAGGAATACAGCCTGACCGACGAAGGGGCCATCTACGCCATCAAGGGCAGCCCGATCCACGAGAATCCCCTGCTCCTGATCCCGCCCAGCAAGCGCGCCGAGTTCCGCGAGACCTATGGCGTGAGCATCGAGGGCGAGCTCTCGCCGTACGCCCGGACCATGCTGGACGAGCAGTACGACGGCGACTTCACCCGGGTCCCGGTGGAACGCATCTTCATCAACGAGGCCGCGCGCACCGGGGTCGGCACGTATGCGCCGCACGACCCGACGACGGCGGACATCGCGGACCTGGTCGGCTCGGTGGACCTGTCGAAGGTTTCCGAATACGGCGACGAGGGCGACCCGCGTGCCTGGTCCTGGTCCGGGGCGGTGTACGCCGCCAGCCGCGGCCTGCTCGAGATGATCGAGATCCTCAAGGTCAAGCGGGAGTTCCTGTACCTGCTGCTGACCCTCACCCAGGAGAAGAACGTCAAGGTCTCGCGCTTTCCGCTGATCTACGTGGACGAGTCGATCGTCGCCCACACCAACCTGGCCGAGTTCCGCAAGTTCCTGCAGGAGAAGGAAAACGAGGCCCTGCTGGACCGCATGGTGATCGTCCAGGTGCCCTACACGCTGCGCTACCAGGACGAGGCCCGGATCTACCAGAAGCTGACCTCGGCCACCCCCACGTTCCGGGAGGTGCACCTGGATCCCCATGCGCTGCGCGTGGCGTCGGTGTTCGCTGTCCTGACCCGCCTGCAGCCGTCGCAGCGCGAGGACCTGGACCTGTCCAAGAAGGCACGGCTGCATGCCGGCGAGGACGTGGAAGGCATCTCCGCCTCCGAGGTCGAACGCATCCGCAACGAGAATCCCGGCGAGGGCATGGACGGGGTCAGCCCCCGCTTCGTGGTGAACGCGCTCGCGGGCGCGATCAGCCGCAGCAAGAACAAGAGCCTCACGTCCATGGACGTGCTGCTCGCGCTCAAGGACACGATCGAGTCCGACGCGCGCATGGACAGCAAGACCAAGAAGAAGTGGGTGGATTTCCTGGTCACCGCGCGCAAGGACTTTTACAACCGCTGGGTCAAGGAGGACGTGCACAAGGCGCTGTTCGTGTCCTTCGAGAAGGAGGCCCAGGAGCTGCTCGAGAAGTACCTCGACGAGGTCGAGGCGGTGCTGGACAACCGCAAGGTCAAGGATCCCATCACCGGCGAGGAGCGCGATGCCGACGAGCGCTTCCTGCGCAGCGTCGAGGAGAAGATCAGCATCTCCGACTCGGGCAAGCAGTCGTTCCGCCAGGAGGTGGTGCGCAAGGCCATGGGTGCCTACAAGCGCGGCGACCACTTCACCCTGGCCAGCCACGCGCGCCTGCACGAGGCGATCGAGCAGTATCTGTTCGAGGAGCGGCGCGACGTGCTGCGCCTGGTCACCTCCAGCGCGCGTCCCGACGAGGAGGCGCAGGAGAAGGTCTCGGCGGTGCAGCGCCGCCTGGTGGAGGAGTACGGATACGACGAGCACAGTGCCCGCGAGGCCCTCAACTATGTGACGACGCTGCTGTCGCAGGAGTGACGGCGGTGGAATGTCCCGGGCCCGCGCGGCGCGGGCCCGGCCACGCGACCCGCAACGGGTGAGGCGCGATGAGCGGCACCGACAGCAATCGTCCGGTCTCCAGGATGGCCACGGCCAATCGCTGGTACGACCTGTTCTCCCGCGGCGCGAGGGACTGGCTGCGGCACAACGAAAAGGTCCGGGAAACCGTGCGCGAACAGCTCCCGGACCTGATCGCCGGGACCGACATCCTGTCGCGCCCCGGCGATCGCACGGTGCAGGTGCCGGTGCGTTTCCTCGAGCACTACCGCTTCCGGCTGCGCGACAACGACGCGGAAGAGGGAGTCGGCCAGGGTGCCGGCAAGCCCGGTGACGTGTACCGGCGCGCGCGCGGCCGCGAGGGCGGCAAGGCCGGCGAGGGCGGCAGCGGCGACGGCGAGCTGCAGTTCGTGCTGGAGCTCAAGGTCGACGACATCGTGGAATGGATCTGGGAAGAGCTGCGGCTGCCCGACCTCAAGCCCAAGACCACCGACGCGCTGACCGACGAGGACCTGGTCCAGGAGGGCTGGGACCGTCGCGGACCGCGCGCCCGGCTCGACCGCCGCCGGACCGTGAAGGAGGCGATCAAGCGCCGGGCCGCCCAGAGCGACCCGGTGCCGTTCACCAACGACGACCTGCGCTTCCGGCAGCTGGCGCGGCGCAAGCGTCCCGCGATCAACGCCGTGGTGGTGTTCATCCTGGACGTCTCGGCCAGCATGGACGAGACCCGGCGCAAGCTGGCCAAGGCCTTCTTCTTCTGGGCCACCCAGGGTCTGCGGCGCCAGTACGGGGAGCTGGAGACGGTGTTCATCGCCCACACCAACGAGGCCTGGGAGTTCTCCGAGGAGGAATTCTTCCAGGTCGCCGCGACCGGCGGCACCGTGGCCTCCACCGGTTTTCGCCTGGCGAGCGAGATCCTGGCCGAGCGCTACGACCCCGCGCGCTACAACCAGTACCTGTTCTACGCCTCCGACGGCGACAATTTCGGGGACGACCGCGACTCCGCCGACCGCAGTCTCTGCGAGCTGGGCGACGGCATGAACTTCATGGGGTTCGTCGAAACGCCGCAGAATCCCTTCGAGTCGTCCAAGTCGGAGATGGGACGCCTGTTCAACGCGCTGCGCGTGCGCAACTACCCGGTCGGCATCTACACCGTGCACAACGACGGCGACATATGGGACGCGATCCGGGCCTTCTTCCGGCAACAGCAGGAGGCGGCCTGACAGCGGCGGGCGCACGGCAGGCGGGCGCTCCCCCGCGCTACAGCGAGCGGACTCCGGCATGAGCAACCAGCAGCTTTCGCAATACGCTCCCCGGCTCGAGGGCATGGCGCGCGACTACGGGCTCGACTACTATCCGGTCGACTTCGAGCTGGTGCCCAACACCTTCATGATGGAGGTGGCGGTCTACGGGCTGCCGGTGCGGATGCCGCACTGGTCCTTCGGGGTGCGCTACATCTATCAGTATGTGCAGCACCGGATGGGCCACTCGCGCATCTTCGAGGTGGTGTTCCCCGGCGACCCCAACCGGGCCTACCTGGTGACCGACAACAAGCTGGCCGAGAACACCCTGGTCACCGCGCACGTGCTCGGGCACGCCGACTTCTCCAAGAACAACGCCCTGTTCGGCCGCATGCAGTCGCAGGTCGGTTTCCGCATCGTCGAGCAGGCGGCCGAGCGCGCCCACCGGATCCAGCAGGCGATCGAGGAGCACGGCCAGCGCCACGTGGAGGCGGTGCTGGACGCAGCGCTGGCGCTGGAGCAGAACATCGACGTCGACCGCGACCTGATGCGAAGCGACTACCCGGTGTACGCGGCCGCGCACGATCGCGAGACACCCACGCGGGGATTCCGGGGACGCTATGCGCACCTGCCCGGCGAGGACCGCCAGGCCGGCGGAGAGCACGGCCTGCGGCGGTCCCCCGTCCCTCCGCAGCCGGAGTACGACCTGCTCTGGTTCATCGCCCGCTACGGGCCCGAACTGGAGGACTGGGAGCGCGACGTCTTCCTGGCGGTGCGCGAGGAGTCGTTCTACTTCTACCCCCTGTTCGCCTGCCAGATCATGAACGAGGGCTGGGCCAGCTACTGGCACGCGCGCCTGCTCCGCGAGGCCGACTTCCTGCCCCAGCAGCTGTACCTGGACGCGATCAAGGCGCACTCGGACGTGGTCCGGCCCTACGCGGGCAGCGAGTCGGTATCGCTGTCGATCAATCCCTACCACGTGGGCTTCTGCATCTGGGAGAAGATCATCGAGGACCGGGGCCTCGATGCGGCGTTCCGCATCCGGACCGAGGAGGACGACTACGGCTTCATCCGCAACTACCTCGACGAGGACCTCGCGCGGCAGCTGCAGCTGTTCGCCTACACCCACCGTCGCCCGCGTGCCGGCGAGGACCGCTACGTGGTGGAGGACCGGGACATCCACCAGCTGCGCGAGCTGATCCTCGCGCCCAAGTTCAACTACGGGGCGCCGCGCGTATACGTGCAGCACCTGGCCGTGGACGGCAGCCTGACGCTGCGGCACGAGGCCGGCATCGACGGGCGCGGCCTCGACCTGCCCCGCGCGCGCAAGGTGCTGGAGTACATCCAGCGCGTCTGGCGACGCCCGGTGCGCCTGCACACGGCGGGCGGCTCCGGCGAGGAAGAGGTGCTGGAAGTCTCCGACTAGCCCCGCGTGCTTCCCCACCACGGAACGATGACGCGGCTCAAGGCGCGCCGCTGCCCAGGTGTCAACATGGCACCGGATCCCATCGCCGGAGCGGGCCATGAGCGCTTCCCTCCCTCCCGACCATTGGCACTGGCGCGCGCGGGCGCGGCGCGTGATCTTCGAGGCGGATACCCCCGCCGGCAAGACATTCGACCTGGCGCTGCTGGTGGCGATCATGGCCAGCGTGCTGGCGGTATGCCTGGAGAGCGTGGCCTCGGTCCGCGCCGAGTGGGGCCTGTGGCTGCGGGTCGTCGAGTGGCTGTTCACGCTGCTGTTCACCATCGAATACGGTCTGCGGCTGATCACGGTGCAACGCCCGCTGCGCTATGCCGTCAGCTTCTTCGGTGTGGTCGACCTGCTCGCGGTGCTGCCGAGCTATGTCGGCCTGCTGGTGCCCGGGACCCATGCCCTGA
>DASQZJ010000053.1:0-17772 GCA_035638775.1 Gammaproteobacteria bacterium | reverse complement strand
GCCCGCGTGATGGGCTCGCGCACCACCAAGAAGACGGTCACGGTGGATTTCAGGGACGGCGACGGCGAGGACCAGCAGCTGCGCTTCGACCGGCTGATCGTGGCGGTGGGACGCCGGCCCAACACGGACGGCCTGTTCGCGGCCGAGTCGGGGCTGCAACTCGACGAGAAGGGCTACATCAACATCGACGACAAGTGCCGGACCAACCTTCCGGGCGTATACGCGGTGGGCGACGTGGTCCGTGGCCCGATGCTGGCGCACAAGGGCTCGGAGGAAGGCATCGCCGTCGCGGAGACGATCGCCGGCGGGCAGGGACACGTGAACTACGAAACCATCCCGTCGGTGATCTACACGCATCCCGAAATCGCCTGGGTGGGGCGCAACGAGGCCCAGCTCAAGTCGGCCGGCACCGACTACCGCAGCGGCAGCTTCCCCTACACCGCCAGCGGCCGGGCGCTCGCTCTCGGCGACACCGAGGGCGTGGTGAAGATCCTGTCCGACGCCCGCACCGACGCGATCCTGGGCGTGCACATTTTCGGTGCCCAGGCGTCCGAGCTGATCGCGGAGGCCGTGGTGGCGATGGAATTCGGTTCCAGCAGCGAGGACCTGGCGCGCATCGTGCATGCCCATCCGACCCTCTCCGAGACCGTACACGAGGCGGCGCTGGCGGTGGACAAGCGGGCCATCCACACCGTCAATCGCTGAGCCGGCGCGCGTCGATCACGTTGGGCAGCTGGCCGAGCCGGTTGAGCACCCGGCTCAGCTGCAGCACGTCGGACACCTCCACGGTCATGTCCATGCGGGCGATGCGGGTATCCGGGTCGGTCGCGGTGGCCACGCCCAGCACGTTGATGTCCTCGCCGGTCACCATGGTGGTGATGTCGCGCAGCAGGCCGGCGCGGTCGTGTGCCGTGATGCGGATCCGGACCGGGTAGCGGCCGGCCGGCTCCTCGCCCCAGGACACCTCGATGATGCGCCCGGGCGCGTGCCGCGCCAGGCGCAGCAGGTTACGGCAGTCCGCCCGGTGAATGCTGACCCCGCGCAGGCGCGTGATGTAGCCCGTGACGGGTTCGGGCGGTACGGGCCGGCAGCAGTTGGCGACGCTGCTGAGCAGGTTGCCTACGCCCTGTATCCGCACGGCATTGGCCGCACTGTCCGCCGGCGGGCGCGAGGGCGCGCGCCGGCGTGGTGGGCGCGGTGCCGGCGGCTGCAGGCAGCCCGCGACCTGCGCGGTGGTCAGGTCGCCGTTGCCCAGGGCTGCCAGGAAATCGTTCACGCGCTGGTAGCCGAGCTTCCCCGCCAGCCCTTCCCACGGCTGCTCGGCGGCGCCGAGGCGCTGCAGTTCCCGCTCCAGCATCACCCGGCCGTGGGCGACGTTCGCCTCGTAGTCCTGCTGCCGGAACCAGGCGCGGACCTTGGCGCGGGCGCGGGCCGTGGCCAGGTAGCCCAGCTGGGGCACGAGCCAGTCACGGCTCGGCCGGGGCTCGCGGCCGGTGAGGATCTCCACGCGGTCGCCATTGGCGAGCTTGCGGGTCAGCGGCGCGATCGCCCCGTTCACGCGGGCGCCGCGACAGCGGTGTCCGACCTCCGTGTGGATGGCGTAGGCGAAGTCCAGGGGCGTGGCGCCGCGCGCCAGGTCCACCACCTCGCCCTGCGGCGTCAGCACGTAGACCCGCTCGTCGAGCACCTCGGAGCGGAAGCTGTCGAGGAAGTCCTGCCCGGCGTCGTCGTGGTCGTGGCTCTCCAGCAGCGAACGCAGCCAGTTGATCCGGCGATCGAACTCCGGGTCCGGACGGGAGCCTTCCTTGTACCGCCAGTGCGCGGCCACGCCCAGCTCCGCATGCTCGTGCATCCGCCGGGTGCGGATCTGCACCTCGAGCGGCTTGCCCTCGGGGCCGAGCACGGCGGTGTGCAGCGACTGGTACAGGTTCTCCTTGGGTGCCGCGATGTAGTCGTCGAACTGTCCCGGAACCGGATGCCAGCGGCTGTGCACGACGCCCAGCGCCGCGTAGCACTGCGGGATGCTGTTCACGAGCACGCGCACCGCCCGTACGTCGAACAGGGAATCGAAACCGATGTCCTTGTCCTGGAGCTTGTGCCAGATGCTGTAGATGTGCTTCGGACGACCGTAGATGCTGGCGGTGATGCCCTGCGCGCGCAGCGCCCGGTCGAGCTCCTGCACGACGCGGCGGATATAGGCCTCGCGGTCGTCGCGCCGTTCCGCCAGCCAGGCCGCGATCCGGTGGTAGGTCTCCGGCTCCAGGTAGCGCAGCGCCAGGTCCTCGAGCTCCCATTTGAGCTGCCAGATGCCCAGGCGGTTGGCCAGCGGCGCGTAGATCTCGAGCGTGTGGTGTGCCAGCCGGCGGCGCTCCGCGTCGGGCAGCAGCTTCGCCCGGCGCAGCTCGCGCACGCGGCTGGCCAGCTTGATCACCACCAGGCGCGCGTCGGCGGCCATCGCCAGCAGCATCTTGCGCACGCGCTCGGGCTGGTCGCCGTCGTCGTCCGCGCGCAGCCGCTGCGGGTCCAGCTCGTCGATCACCCCCAGCTGCCGGATACCCTCCAGCAGGTGCTGGAGGCGCTCGCGGCGCATGGTCTCTGCACCGTCGAGCGTGAGGCGCCCGGCTTCCCACAACGGGAACAGGCCCGCCGCCAGCGCGGCGTCGCTGCCCAGCCCCAGGGACTGGATTTCGCGCGCCAGCGCGGCCTGCTCCTCGGCATGCTCCCGGTCGGCGGCGAACGGCCGCAGGTACGCCGCCAGGTTCTCCGCGTCCTGCGGCAGGAGCGGAGTTTCGGCGGGGGGGTGGGCGGTGCGGTTCACGGTGGAATCGAAGCGGGCGGCGGATGCTGACAGCGGGCTGATGAGGTTATGATACACGCTTCCGGATTCAGGCGTCCCCGTACTTTCCGTGACCTGGAGGTGATCGCTACATGCGCGTGAGACTGCTGTTCGCCGGCCTGCTGGCCGGGCTTGCCTGCACCGCCGCACAGGCCCAGACGCTCGGGCTGAACCTGAACAACAACGCCGCGCGCGTCCTCTACACCGCGCCGCTGCAGTCCGGCCAGGTCGGCGGCGTGAAGATGGGCGCCAGCTACCTGCACCGTCGCGACCGCGGGGACGCCGTCACGCTCGGACTGCAGGTCACCGGGGACGCCGGGGCGCGCAACGTACCCATCACCGCCGGCGTGGGCGGCCGTTTCTACTGGGTCAATCGGGCGCACTCCAGCCTCAGCGCGACGGCCCTGGCGGTGGGCGGACACGTGACCGTCACGCCGCCGCGCCAGAACCGCCTCGGCTTCACCCTGGCGGCGGACTACGCGCCGCGCGTGCTGGCCTTCTCCGACGCGGAGCACTTGCTGGAATGGAGCGCGCGCGCCGAGTACCAGGTCCTGCGCCAGGCAACCGCGTACCTGGGCTACCGCCAGATCAAGGTCGGCTACCGCCACGCCGGCACCTATACCCTGGATTCCGGGTTGATGGTGGGGCTGAAGCTGCTGTTCTAGACACGGCACCGCATCCAGCCCGGGGATCGGCCGATTGCGTCACACAGACAGGGGAGCCGATGGCAGGACACAGCAAGTGGGCCAATATCCAGCACCGCAAGAAGGCGCAGGACGCCAAGCGGGGCAAGCTGTTCACCAAGCTGAGCCGCGAGATTTCGGTCGCCGCGCGGGAGGGCGGTTCGGATCCCGCCATGAATCCGCGCCTGCGACTGGCGATGGACAAGGCGCTGGCGGCGAACATGACCAAGGACGCGGTCGAGCGCGCCGTCAAGCGCGGCAGCGGCGATCAGGAAGGCGTTCACTACGACGAGATCCGCTACGAGGGCTACGGCCCGAACGGGGTCGCGATCATGGTCGACTGCATGACCGACAACCGCAACCGGACGGCGGCTGACGTGCGGCACGCCTTCTCCAGGTTCGGCGGTAACCTGGGGGCCGACGGCTCGGTCGCGTACCTGTTCAATCGCACCGGCGTGCTGAGCTATCCCGCCGACGTCGGGGAGGACCGGCTGATGGAGGCCGCCCTGGAGGCCGGCGCCGAGGACGTGGTGACCAACGACGACGGTTCCTTCGACGTCCTCACCAGCCCCGAGGAGTACCAGCGCGTGAAGAAGGCCATGCAGGAGGCCGGGCTGGAGCCGGAGAATGCCGAGGTCACCGAGCGGGCGGCTTCCAGCGTGACCCTCGATCTCGACACGGCCTCCACCATGGTGCGGCTGCTGGAGGCGCTGGAGGACCTCGACGACGTGCAGAACGTATACTCCAACGCCGATATTCCGGAGGATGTTCTGGCCGAGCTCTGATGTCCGGACGACGGGCCCGGGCCGGGGACTTCAAGCAAGCGGGCCGATCCCGCCGGAGGCACATGACGCGCATACTGGGCATTGACCCCGGTTCCCAGATCACCGGCTTCGGCGTGATCGACGCCGGGGGCGGGGGCGCGACGTACGTGGACAGCGGCTGCATCCGGCTGCGCGGATCCGACCTCGGTGCGCGGCTGCGGCTGCTCCACGAGCAGCTGTGCGAGGTCATCGTCGCCAGCGGGCCGGACGAGGTCGCCGTGGAACGCGTGTTCGTCGCCCGCAATCCGGACAGCGCGCTCAAGCTCGGGCAGGCCCGGGGCGTCGCCGTGTGCGCCGCGGCGCTGCAGGAGCTCCCGGTCAGCGAATACGCCGCGCGCCAGGTCAAGCAGGCGCTGGTCGGCCGGGGCGGCGCCGAGAAGCGGCAGGTCCAGCACATGGTCGTCGCCGTGCTGCAGCTCGAGGGCACGCCCCAGGCGGATGCCGCCGATGCGCTCGCGGTGGCGATCTGCCATGCCCATCATCGACGCATCGGCGGTGCGCTGGCACGGGCGACCGCCACCTCCGGGGGGTCCGCATGATCGGGATGCTGCGGGGCCGCATCCACGCCAAGCATCCGCCCACGCTGGTGCTGGACGTGCAGGGGGTCGGCTACGAGCTGGAGGCCCCCATGTCCACCTTCTACGAGTTGCCGGAGACCGGTGCGGAGGTGCTGCTGCACACGCACCTGGCGGTGCGGGAGGACGCGCTCGCGCTGTACGGCTTCGCCACGGAGTCCGAGCGGCGCCTGTTCCGCGAGCTGATCCGGGTCAGCGGCGTGGGTGCGAAGATGGCGCTCGCGATCCTGTCGGGCATCAGCGTGGACGGTTTCGCGCGCTCGGTGCGCGACGGCGAAACGGCGGCGCTGGTGCGCCTGCCGGGGATCGGCAAGAAGACCGCCGAGCGCCTGCTGATCGAGATGCGCGATCGCCTGCAGCAGGGCGAGGCCGCGGGTGAGGCCGGGACAGCCGGCGCCGTGGCGGGGCATAATTCGGTGGACGAGGCATACGGCGCCCTGCTGGCACTGGGCTACAAGCCAGCGGAGGCGTCCCGCCTGGTGAAGACGGTCGACACCACGGGGCGCGAGAGCGAGGAGATCATCCGGCTCGCGCTGCGATCCACGCTCGGAGGGGGCGGGCGATGATCGAGAGGGACCGGCTGATCTCGGCCACCGAACGCGGCGAGGACGAGACGGTGGACCGGGCGATCCGCCCGCGGCGCCTGGACGAGTACGTGGGTCAGGCGCCGGTGCGGGAACAGCTCGACATCTTCATCCGCGCCGCCCGCCAGCGCGGAGAGTCCCTCGACCACGTGCTGATCTTCGGTCCGCCGGGGCTGGGCAAGACCACCCTGGCGCACATCATTGCCCACGAGCTGGAGTCCAACCTGCGCCAGACCTCCGGTCCCGTACTGGAAAAGCCGGGGGACCTCGCGGCGCTGCTCACCAACCTCGAGCCGGGCGACGTCCTGTTCGTGGACGAGATCCACCGCCTGAGCCCGGTGGTCGAGGAGGTGCTGTATCCGGCGCTGGAGGACTACCAGCTCGATATCGTGATCGGGGAGGGACCCGCGGCCCGCTCGATCAAGCTCGATCTGCCGCCGTTCACGCTGGTGGGGGCGACCACCCGGGCAGGACTGCTGACCTCGCCGCTGCGGGACCGGTTCGGCATCGTCCAGCGCCTGGAGTACTACACCTCCGACGAGCTGGCGGCGATCGTGCGCCGGGCCGCGGGAATCCTCGGGCTGACCGTGGAAGAGCAGGGCGACGTGGAGATCGCGCGCCGGGCGCGGGGCACGCCGCGGGTCGCCAACCGCCTGCTGCGGCGCGTGCGTGACTTCGCCGAGGTGCGCGGGGACGGCCGGGTGACCGCGGACACCGCGCGGCGCGCTATGGACATGCTGGACGTCGACGTCCACGGCCTGGACATCATGGACCGCAGGCTGCTGACCACCCTGATCGAGCGCTTCGGCGGCGGCCCGGCGGGCGTGGACAGCCTGGCCGCGGCGATCGGGGAGGAGCGCGGCACCATCGAGGACGTGATCGAGCCGTTCCTGATCCAGCAGGGATTCCTGATCCGGACCCCGCGTGGACGGGTGGCGGCCGACGCTGCCTACACCCACCTCGGCCTGGTTCGCCGCAACGGCCGGGCGGGCGATCCGGACCTGTTCGGGCCGGAGCCGGGCAACAGCTCCTGACGGGGCCGGCCGGCGCTTCCAGCGTCATGAGAATTCCGCGACCGTCATCCATCCGCAGCCTGGTGCTCCTCGGTTTCGGTGTGGTGATCGTGCCGTTCATGTTCGCGGTCGGCTACGCCATGGTCTCGCTGGAGCGACTGGGTGACCAGAGTCGGCACGCGGTGCACCAGGCGGTGCAGGCCACCCAGACCAGCCGCAACCTGCTCGACCAGATCTCGCGCATGGAGCGCAGCGAGCGTCAGTACCTGATCCTCAAGGACCCGGACCTGCAACAGGCCTACCACGACACCCACAAGGCGTTCCAGAAGACCGGGCACAAGCTGCTTTCGCTGTCGCTCGACCAGCCCCTGCGCGGCCGGGTGGACCGGCTGGTGCAGTCGGAGTCGCAGCTGTACGGGCGGCTCACGGGCAAGTCTCCGCCCACCAGCGACGCGGCCGTCGCCGACGCCTTCGACAAGCTGCGGATCCAGGCCGAGAAGATCTTCGCCGGCAGCAACCGCCTGATCGACCAGGAGACGCGCATCCTTCAGGAGACCGCCAGCAGCGCGCAGCACGTGATGATCTGGCTGGTGGCGGCGCTGGCGCCGGTAGTGCTCGCGGCGGCGGCAGGCTTCACGGTGACCATCGCACGTCCGATCCGGCAGATGGACCGGGCGATCCGGCGCATGGGAGAGCCCGATTTCGAGGCGCGGGTGGAAGTCAGCGGCCCGCGCGACCTGGAGTATCTCGGGCAGAGGCTGGACTGGCTGCGGCGGCAGCTGCGCCAGGTGGAACGGCAGAAGACGCGGTTTCTGCAGCATGTCTCCCACGAGCTCAAGACGCCGCTGTCGAACCTGCGGGAAGGGATCGGACTGCTCAACGAGCAGGTCGCGGGCCCGCTGAACGATGACCAGGAGGAGATCGTCGGGATCCTGCAGGGCAACATCGCGCAGTTGCAGCACCTGATCGAGGACCTTCTCAACTTCAGCACTGTCTACCTGCGCAAGCCGGAGCTGAACGCCACGCGATTCGAGCTGGCCGAGCTGGTGAGCTCGGTTGTCCAGGCGCAGAAACCCGGTATTATGTCGAAAAGCATCGATGTGTCCACGGAGCTGGAGCCGGTCTGGGTGTGGGCCGACCGGGAGAAGTTGCGCCTGGTCGTCGACAATCTGCTTTCCAACGCGGTCAAGTACACCCCTGACGGAGGTGGTATGCGGCTACGCCTGCACCGGCACCACGGCTGGGCCAGCCTGGACGTGATCGACGGCGGTCCCGGGATCGAGCCCGATGACCGGGCGCACGTGTTCGACGCCTTCTACCAGGGAGCCAACCGTCCCGAGGGCGCTACCCGGGGCACCGGCCTGGGGTTGTCCATCGTGCGGGAATACGTTGCGCTCCACGGGGGCTCCACCGAAGTCATGGATACGCCTGCCGGCACCGGCGCCCACCTGCGCGTGTGGCTGCCGCTCGAGTCCGATGCCGGAGAAGCGGCGTGAAGCCCGGGGCGATGGTGATCCTAGCCCTGGCAACGATGGGACTGGTCGGGTGCAGCGGCATGGCCAGCCTGTATCCCGGCTGGATGGGCAGCTACAACACCACCGGGCGGCTGCTCGCCTATGGCAGGCGCGCGGCGCGGATGGACGCCGCTCGGCGCAAGCAGGCGTACGCTGATCTGTTGCCGCTGACTGACAAGGGATGCTCCGCCGAACGCATCCAGCTGGGCCTGCTGGAGCTGGCGACCCCACCGGCCGAGATTCCGGACAAGGTGCCGGATGATCCGCTCGCGCCCTGCATCCGCAACCCGGACGTGGACGGCACGCCGACCGGTGACCTCGCGGCCGTGCTGCGGGCGGCACTCGCCCGGCGTCAGGCACGCGAGCAGCACACCAGGGAGCTGGAGAAGCAGAACCAGCACATGCAGGAACAGCTGGACAAGATCAAGCAGCTCGAGCGGAGCATGCAGCTGCGTTCCGGCTCCGGTGGCGGATCCGGGGGACACTAGTCATGGCGGACAGAAAGCGCATCATGCTGGTCGACGATGATCCGGGGCTGCGGCGGCTGCTCTCGATGCGGCTGGAGGCCTCCGGGTACGACGTGGACACCCGGGAGAGCGGCGAAGAAGCGCTCGCGAACATCCCGCGGCACCGCCCGGACCTGCTGATCACGGATCTGCGGATGGAGGGCATGGACGGCATGGCGCTGTTCGACAACGTCCGGCGCAAGCACCCCATGCTCCCGGTGATCATCCTGACCGCGCACGGCTCCATCAGCGAGGCGGTCAGCGCCACGCGCAACGGCGCCTACAGCTTCGTCACCAAGCCCTTCGACAGCTCCGAGCTGATGGAGCAGATCGACGCGGCGCTGGCGGTCTCCGGAGGCACGGGCGGCGACAGCGACGACCCGGACAAGTCGTGGCGCCGGGACATCATCACCGCCAGCCCCCTGATGGAGGAGCTCCTGGGACGGGCGCAGCGCGTGGCGGCCAGCGACGCGGCGGTGCTGATCCGCGGCGAGAGCGGTACCGGCAAGGAGCTGCTGGCGCGGGCCATCCATCGCGCCAGCCCCCGCGACGAAGGCCCGTTCGTGGCGGTGAACTGCGGGGCCATCCCGGAGCAGCTGCTGGAGTCCGAGCTCTTCGGCCACCGCAAGGGATCGTTCACCGGGGCGACCAGCGACCACGAGGGTCTGTTCCCGGCGGCCAGCGGCGGCACCCTGTTCCTGGACGAGATCGGCGACATGCCGTTCGCGCTGCAGGTCAAGTTGCTGCGCGTGCTGCAGGAGGGGCAGGTGCGTCCGGTGGGCTCGACCCGCGCGGTGCGGGTGGATGTGCGCGTGATCTCCGCCACCCACCGTGACCTGGAAGAGGCCCTGGAGGAGAACGAGTTCCGCGAGGACCTCTATTACCGCCTCAATGTCGTATCATTGGACCTGCCGAGGCTGGGCGAGCGGCGCGAGGACATCCCGGTGCTGGCGCGGCACTTCCTCAGGCAGGTCGCACGCCGCTACGATCGCCGCATGGAAGGCTTCGCGCCCGAGGCCCTGGAGCAGCTGGTGAGCGCCCCGTGGCCCGGGAACGTGCGTCAGCTCTACAACGTCGTGGAGCAGGTCGTGACCCTGGGGGCGACGCCCCTGGTCTCCGCGGACCTGGTGCGCGAGGCCCTGCGGGAGGAACCGGACGGGATCGTCCCGTTCGCCGAGGCACGACGCCAGTTCGAACGGGACTACCTCGAGCGCCTGCTGCAGATGACGGGCGGCAACGTCAGCCAGGCCGCGCGCCTGGCGCGGCGGAATCGCACGGAATTCTATCGGCTCATGGAGCGCCACAGCCTCGACCCCTCGGCGTTCAAGGCCTCCGAATGAGACACGGAGTCGCGTTTTGCCGTCGCTAATCGGCGACAGGCCAAAAGACTCGTTATCGCAATGACTTACCTTTAGCCGACCGTTTTTCCGTTGCCGATCGGCGACAGATTCCTGCGCTGCGGACCGTCCGGGCCGAAGCCGCGCAAGGAAATAGCCGTACATATCAACGTCTTGTAGAACATGGCATGGCAATTGCTTACAGCAGGGTGCGCATCGGGAAGCGCGGAGCGGATCGGGAGATCCGCTTGTGTGACACGCAATCCCATTGGATGGCTGAGTAGGGGTCAAGGATGGCCCCGTCTTTTCTCGGGAGCACGCCATTACCCGAGCAATCGCCCAAGACCCCCTTGCCCCCCGACCCGTCTCCTCCTAGCCAAAGGGGGGCTCTTTTTTGCAGAACAAGCGTCGGGCGTGGGCCTGCCGGGTGCGTGCGGATGTCATCGAATTGCCATCGGGGAGCAGCTAGACTGCGGGTTTGCCATGCGGATGCCGGTCACCCGGGCGGGCGGGGCGCGGCTCCGATCAGCGCGCGGGCACCCGGACCGGAACGGAATCGGCACGTTGCCGCGATGCGGGGTGCAGCCGGTGTCCCGTCCGATCCCCGGGGCGCCTTGTCGGGCCGATGCTGCGCCGGGTCGCCGTGAACGCGGCCGCGCCGCGCGATCACGGACTCCGGGCGCACCGGCCGGAGTGCGGGACGTGGCATTGCCGCCGATCGGGTTAGTATGATCGTGCCCACTTGGTTCCCGGCCCCGGCGGGGACCATCCCGAACCAGTGACGATGAGCGGCAGCATGGACCAAGGCGGCATCTTCACCTGGCCCGTACGGGTCTACTACGACGATACGGACCTCGGCGGCATCGTCTATCACGGCAACTACCTCCGCATGATGGAGCACGCCCGGACGGAATGGCTGCGCGACCTCGGGATCGACCAGGACGAGCTGTTGGCCCGCGAAGGCAAGGTCTTTGCGGTGGTCGACCTCGCGGTGGAATTCCACAAGCCGGCGGTGTTCAACGACCGCCTGGTGGTGACCGCCGAGGTGGTCGAGACCACCCCGGTGACCTTCACGTTCCGGCAGGGGGTCTATCGTGGCAGTCTGTCGGGTGAGCTGCTGTGCACGGGACGGGTGCGTGCCGCGTGCATGAAGAGGGAAACGCAGCGACCGGTGCGGCTGCCGGAGCTGCTGCGTCGACGGATGCAGGAATGCTGAGAGGACGGACGGGAGCATCATGCCAAACGAAATCTCGATCGTTTCCCTGGTCGCGCACGCGACCGTACCGGTGCAGATCATCCTGCTCCTGTTGCTGGCTGCCTCGGTGTTCTCCTGGTACCTGATGTTCCTCAAGCGCGGCGAGCTGCGTGCGGCAAAGGGGCGCCTGGGCGCGTTCGAGCAGCGCTTCTGGTCGGGCATCGAGCTGGGAGACCTGTACCGGGAACTGCGCGTGCGGGGGAGCGCGGAAGGGGTCGAGAGCGTGTTCGGCGCCGGATTCCAGGAGTTCCTGCGGCTGCGCCAGCAGGGCAGCGTCGACCAGGATACGGTCACCGACGCCGCGCGCCGGGCCATGGATGCGGCGCAGGCGCGCGAGATGCAGCGGCTGGAGGACCGGCTGACGTGGCTGGCCACGATCGGCTCGACCAGTCCCTACGTGGGCCTGTTCGGGACCGTGTGGGGGATCATGAACGCGTTCATGTCCCTGTCGGGGGTGCAGCAGGCGACGCTGGCGATGGTCGCGCCGGGCATCGCCGAGGCGCTCATCGCGACCGCGTTCGGCCTGTTCGCGGCGATCCCGGCCGTGGTGGCCTACAACCGCTTCTCTTCCGAGATCGACCGCCTCGAGGGACGCTACGACAGCTTCCGCGACGAGTTCACCAACATTCTCCAGCGCAGCGCCGCGGGCCCCAGGGCCGAGCGGCGCGCGCAGCAGTGAGGACCGGCGATGGCGAGGCGTGGTTCCAAGCGGCGCCTGATGGGCGACATCAACATCGTCCCGTACATCGACGTGATGCTCGTGCTGCTGGTGATCTTCATGATCACCACGCCGCTGCTCAACCGGGCGGTGCACGTCAATCTGCCGCAGGCATCCGCCCAGCCCCTCAACGCCAGGGAGCTGGAGAAGAACAAGCCGATCGTGCTGACCGTGGACAAGAACGGGAACCTGTTCCTGAATATCGCGTCCGATCCGAAACAGTCCTTGTCGGACAGCGAGGTCACGAAGGAGGTATCGTCCGCGCTGCAGCAGAAGCCGCAGCCGCCGGTGCTGGTGCGCGGTGACCACGACGTGCCCTACGGGCGCGTGGTGCAGGCGATGGTGCTGCTGCAGAAAGCGGGGGCGCCGAGCGTGGGACTCATGACCCGCCCGCCGAAGCACTCCGGGTAGAGGAGGGGACGTGCGCGCAGAGGGTCGCCGTCGCCGACGCTACCTCGCCCTGTCGATCGCGCTGCACGTGGTGGTGATCACGCTGCTGGCCCTGGGTCTGCACGTGTCACCGGAGCCGGTGCAGCCGGCCGCCCGGGGCAAAGTGATCAAGGCCGTGGCGATCAATGAGCAGCAGTTGCAGCAGGAACGCGAGGCGCTGAAGCAGAAGCGGGAAGCGGCGCAGCGGCGCAAGCGCGAGGAAGCGGCGCGCAAGCGGGCGGAGCAGCGGCGCAAGGCCGAGGAGGCGCGGAAGAAGGCCGAGCAGCGACGCAAGGCGCAGGAGGAGGCCCGCAGGAAAGCCGAGCAAGCGAAGAAGCGCGCCGAGGCGAAGAAGAAGGCGGAAGAGGCCCGCAAGAAAGCCGAAGCGAAGAAGAAGGCCGAGGAAGAGGCCCGCAAGAAGGCGGAGGCGAAGAAGAAAGCGGAGGAGGAAGCCAGGAAGAAGGCCGAAGCGAAGAAGAAGGCGGAGGAAGCGAAACGCAAGGCCGAACAGCGTCGCAAGCAGCAGCTTCAGCAGGCGCTGGCGACGGAGGAAAAGCAGCGCCAGCAGGCGCAAGCGGCGCGCGCCCGCCAGCGGGCCCTGAACCGGTACGTGGCGGCGATCGCGCAGAAGGTTCGGCGCAACTGGCGGCGGCCGCCCAATGCACCGGAGAAGTTCTCCTGTACCGTGGAGGTGCGGCAGATGCCCGACGGCGAAGTGCTCAGTGCCCAGGTTACCAAGAGCTGCGGCAGCCCGGCGCTGGATCGCTCGGTTCAGGACGCGGTGCTGCGCGCTTCGCCCCTGCCGCAGCCGTCCGACAAGGACGTGTTCCAGAATGACCTGGAATTCATCTTCAAGCCCTGACGCAAAGAGGCGGGGACCGGCGTGCGCAGACTGACCCTGACTTTCGCAATGCTCCTCGCGCTGCTGGCCAGCGGGCCGGCGGGCGCGACTCTCACGATCCAGATTACCGGCGGTGCGACCGGGGCGATGCCGATCGCGGTGGTGCCCTTCGGCTGGCAGGGCAAGGCGGCCAAGGCGCCGGTCGACGTGTCGAAGGTGGTCCGCGACGACCTGGCGCGGTCCGGCTATTTCGCGCCGATCGGCAAATCGCAGCTGCCCGCCCAGCCCACCCACGCGTCGGACGTGAACTTCCAGCAGTGGCGCAACGCGGGCGTGGACACGCTGGTCATCGGGCGCATCCAGCAGACCTCCGAGAACAAGTTCGAGCTGCGCTTCCACGTCTTCGACGCACTGCGCGGCAAGCAGGTCACGGCCTACCAGATCCCGGTGGATCGCGGGCACCTGCGTTACTCGGCCCACCACGTCAGCGACCTGATCTACGAGAAGCTCACCGGCAAGCCCGGCGCCTTCGAGACCCGGATCGCCTATGTCAGCGTCAAGCACCAGAACGGCAGCAAGGTCTACCGCCTGATGGTCGCCGACGCCGACGGCTACGACCCCCGGGCCGCGGTCACCGCGCGCGAGCCGATCCTGTCGCCGGCCTGGTCGCCGGACGGCAGGAAGCTCGCCTACGTCGAGTTCGTGCACAACCGCCCGCGGATCTACGTGCAAGACCTGGCCACGGGCAAGCGCCGGGTGGTCTCCAAGCGCGAGGGCCTCAACGGAGCACCCGCCTGGTCCCCCGACGGACACAAGCTCGCGATCACGCTGTCGCCGCAGGGCAACGCGGACATCTATATACTCGACCTGAAGTCGGGCAAGTTGACGCAAGTGACGCACGATCCGGGGATCGACACCGAGCCGTCCTGGTCGCCGGACGGCAAGAAGCTGGCGTTCACGTCCGACCGCGGCGGGTCGCCCCAGGTCTACGAGATGACCCTGGCGAACCACTCGGTGCAGCGCCTGACTTTCGAGAACGGCTACAACGCCTCGCCGCACTGGAGCCCGGACGGCAAGTCGATCGCCCTGGTGACGGAGCAGAATGGCAAGTTCGATATCGGGGTCCTGAACGTGAAGACCGGTTCCCTGCGCGTGCTGAGCGACGGTCCCAGGGACGAGTCGCCGAGCTTTGCGCCCAACGGCTCGATGATCATGTACGCGAGCAACGACGGAGACCGGGGCGTGCTGGCCACCGTGTCCTTCGACGGCGGTGCCCGGCAGCGGCTCTCCGGGCAGAACGAGGACGTGCAGGAGCCCGCGTGGGGGCCCTTTTCGGCGAGCGAGCGGCAGCAGCAGTGAGCTCCGTGCGCCCGGGCCCCGGCGTATCGGCCGGCCGTCGCGCGGGCTCCGGAGTCGATAACGCCGGCCGGTGACGTCGGTCGCCGACCGGGCGAGGCCGGGGCCGGGCATGAGCCCGGCCCCGGCAGGCCGCGGAGGTCCGGCAAAGGCGTCGGCGGCCGTTCCCTGGTGTGGTGGTGACAACAGAGGGAGAACACCGTGAAGTACTTGCTCAGGGTTACGATGATCGCGTTGATGGGGGTGGCGCTGTTCGGATGCGCTTCCAACGGCACCACCGGTCCGTCGTCGGGCGGAACCCAGGCCGAGCAGACGGGCGGCGGCGGCGGTACCTCCGGCGTGGGCGAGAACGGGGCGATGCAGGGGCAGCCGCTCAGTGGCCAGAACGGCCAGCAGGCGAGCCAGCAGCAGGGTCCCCCGCAAAAGGACATGATTCACTTCGCCTTCGACAGCAGCACGATCAAGGACAAGTTCCTTCCGCTGCTGCAGAAGCACGCCACGTACCTGATGAACCACCCGCAGCAGAAGGTGACGCTGGAGGGCAACACGGACCCGCGGGGCACGCGCGAGTACAATATGGCTCTTGGCCAGCGCCGTGCCGAGTCGGTCAAGTCGCTGCTGATGAGCGACGGTGTGTCTGCGGATCAGCTGAGCACGGTCAGTTACGGCGAGGAGCGACCGGCGGTTTCCGGGCCCAACGACAATCCGAAGGCATGGGCGAAGGACCGGCGGGTGAAGATCGACTACCAGCAGCAGTGAGGTGATTTCGATGCGGTGGTATCGCCTGTGGCTCGTCCCCGTCGTCCTGGCAACGCTGGGCGGGTGCGCGAGCTTTCAGTCCCAGGGCGGCGGCCAGGGAGGGCAGCCGACCACCGCGCAGCGCGTGGACCAGCTGCAGCAGAAGGTCGACGAGCTGTCGCGCCAGGTCAACGCGCAGGGACAGGTCAACCTCACCGCACAGGTGCAGCAGCTTCAGCAGGATGTGCGCAAGCTGCGCGGCCAGGTGGAGGAGAACCAGCACAACCTCGACGAGCTGCGCCAGCGCCAGCGGGACCTCTACGTGGACGTGGACAAGCGTCTGCGGGCACTGGAGACCGGCCAGGCCAGCCCCGGCCAGTCCGGTGGCGGGGGCGGCGCCGCCAGCCAGTCCGGACAGGCGGGCGGCCAGGCGGCCGCCGGTAGTGGCGGCAACGACGAGAAGGACTACGAGGCGGCGTTCACGCTGCTCAAGAACGGCCGCTACGCCAAGGCGGTGAGCGCGTTCCAGCAGTTCCTCGAGGCGCACCCCCACAGCAAGTACGCGCCCAATGCCCAGTACTGGATCGGCGAGGCGAAGTACGTCTCCGAGGACATGAACTCGGCGATGCAGGCGTTCCAGGCGGTCGTGAGCAACTATCCTTCCAGCGCCAAGGTGCCGGACGCCCTGCTCAAGATCGGCTACATCCACTACCAGGACAAGGACTGGAAGAAGGCGCGCAGCGCCCTGCAGAAAGTGGTCAAAAAGTATCCCAACAGCGGCGCCGCGCAGTTGGCCAAGCAGCGGCTCGCCCGCATGGACCGGGAGGGCCACTGAACCGCGGGTTCGGGTGCACATGAGCGAGACGGCGACACCGGCAAGACGTCCGCGGCAGGGCAGGTCCCGTCGCAGCACGCAGCTGCGGATCACGGAGATCTTCCATTCGCTGCAGGGCGAGGCGCGCAGCGTCGGCCGTCCGACGGTGTTCGTGCGCCTGACCGGGTGCCCGCTGCGCTGCGTGTACTGCGACACCGCCTACGCCTTCCACGGCGGCAAGCTGATGGCGCTGGACGAGATCATCCGCCGGGTCGGCACCCGGCGGACGCGCCTGGTGACGGTCACCGGCGGCGAGCCGCTGGCCCAGCCGGGCTGCCTGGAGCTCATGCGCCGCCTGTGCGACGCGGGCTACGCGGTGTCCCTGGAGACCAGCGGCGCCATGGATATCTCCGTGGTCGACCGCCGCGTCAGCCGGGTGGTGGACATCAAGACGCCGGGCTCCGGCGAGGTCCGCCGCAACCTCTACGCCAACCTCGGCCAGCTCACGCCGCACGACCAGGTCAAGTTCGTGCTCTGCGACCGGCGGGACTACGAGTGGGCCCGCGACCTGGTCGGGCGCACCGGGCTCGCGGATCGCTGCGAGGTGCTGTTCTCGCCCAGCCACGGGGTGCTCGACGCCGCCATGCTCGCGGACTGGATACTCGGCGATGCCCTGCCGGTACGCTTCCAGATCCAGCTGCACAAGTACCTCTGGGGCGATGTCCCGGGACGCTAACCAGCGCGCCGCCGTGGTGCTGCTCTCCGGCGGGCTGGATTCGGCCACGACGCTGGCCGTGGCCCGGGGCGAGGGCTTCCGGTGCCACGCGCTGAGCTTCCGCTACGGACAGCGCCACGACGCGGAGCTCGCGGCGGCCGCCCGGGTGGCGAAGCAGCTGGGTGCCCGGGAACACCGCGTGATGGAGATCGACCTGGCCGCCTTCGGCGGCTCGGCACTGACCGATCCCGACATCGAGGTGCCCACGGCTCCCTCCGACGGCATCCCGGTGACCTACGTCCCGGCCCGCAACACCATTTTCCTCTCGTTCGCGCTGGGCTGGGCGGAGGTGCTCGGTGCACGGGACCTGTTCATCGGGGTCAACGCGGTCGACTACTCCGGCTACCCGGACTGCCGCCCGCAGTTCATCAAGGCCTTCGAGACCCTGGCCAACCTAGCGACGCGGGCGGGCGTGGAGGGCGGCCGGTTCACGATCCATGCACCTCTGATCGACCTGTCCAAGGCCGAGATCGTGCGCCGCGGCACCGAACTGGGCGTCGACTACGCGGGAACGGTGTCCTGTTACCAGGCCGACGAGGAAGGCCGCGCCTGCGGGAGTTGCGACGCCTGCCGGCTGCGTGCCCAGGGCTTTCGCGAGGCCGGCGTGCCGGATCCGACGCGCTACCGGGGCTGACCCGGCCGGGTTGCGATTTGCGGCAGGTGGGTTATCATCCGGCTGCCCCGCGAGGCCTTGTCCCGCCCGAATCCGGGCTGTTAGCTCAATGGTAGAGCAGTGGCCTTTTAAGCCATTGGTTCTGGGTTCGAGTCCCAGGCAGCCCACCAAATTCAAGAAGTTAGGCGAACAATCTCGTCGGGCGGCGTTAGACGCCTGTGTATCTAACGTCAACTACTTTGGCCGGTCAGCGACAACTATTTTGGCCGGTTGGCGGGAGTTGTCGTCAGACCGCTGAGGCGGTTTTCGCTTTCCTGCTTTGCTCGGTGTGTGCCCGCTTTCTGTAGCTCTCGCCATGGAG
>DASQZJ010000052.1:0-2728 GCA_035638775.1 Gammaproteobacteria bacterium | reverse complement strand
GTGACCGCGGTCGGCAGCGTGCTGCTGTTCACCCACTTCGTGCTCTCCGAGGCGAGCTACGGCGAGATCGGCTGGGTGTTCGTGCTGGGCTTCTTCACCCTGGTGCGGGTGGTGGTGCTGATCTTCCTGGCCAGCCTGGTCTGGGTGCCGGTCGGCATCTGGATCGGCCTGCGCCCGCGCGTGGCCCAGCGCGTGCAGCCCGTCGCGCTGGTGCTGTCGGCCTTCCCGGCCAACCTGCTGTTTCCGCTGGCGGTGGTGCTGATCCTGCGCTTCGACCTCAACCCGGAGATCTGGCTCAGCCCGCTGATGGTGCTGGGCACGCAGTGGTATATCCTGTTCAACGTGATCGCGGGTGCCTCCTCGCTGTCGAACGACCTGCGCCAGGCGGCGTCCAACCTGGGCCTGCGCGGACGCCTGCTGTGGAAGCGGGTGCTGCTGCCGGCGGTGTTCCCGGCCTACCTGACCGGCGGCCTGACCGCCTCGGGCGGGGCCTGGAACGCCAGCATCGTCGCGGAGATCGTGAGCTGGGGGCACACCACCCTGACGGCGACCGGCCTGGGGGCCTACATCGCCGAGGAGACGGCCAAGGGGGACCAGCGCCGGGTGGTGCTCGGCATCGCCGTGATGAGCCTGTACGTGATCCTGTTCAACCGCCTGGTGTGGAAGCGGCTCTACCTCTTCGCCCAGGAGCGCATGGCTGCGGAGTGACCGGACAACCCATGAGCGCGGACACCCTCATCGAGCTCAGCGCCGTCGGCAAGCGCCTGCCCGTGCCCGGGCGGGGCGAGGTGGACGTGCTGCGCGACATCAACCTGCGCATCCGCGACGGCGAGATCGTGGCCATCCTGGGCCGCTCCGGCTGCGGCAAGTCCACCCTGCTGCGCATCATCTGCGGCCTGACCCTGGCCACCGAGGGCCGGGTGCTCTACCGCGGTGACCGGGTGCGCCGCCCGGTGCCCGAGATCAGCATGGTGTTCCAGACCTTCGCCCTGTTCCCCTGGCTGAGCACGCTGGAGAACGTGGAGCTGGGCCTGGAGGCCCAGGGCATGCCCGCGGCGGAACGCCGCCGGCGGGCGATCGGGGCGATCGACCTGATCGGGCTGGACGGCTTCGAGTCCGCCTATCCCAAGGAGCTGTCCGGCGGCATGCGCCAGCGAGTCGGCTTCGCCCGGGCACTGGTGGTCAATCCCGACATCCTGCTGATGGACGAGGCCTTCTCGGCCCTCGACGTGCCCACCGCCGAGACCCTGCGCGACGACCTGCTGGACCTGTGGCTGGAGCGGCGCATCCCGATCCGGGCGATCCTCATGGTCTCGCACAGCATCGAGGAGGTGCTGATGCTGGCGGACCGGGTGGTGATCCTGGACAGCAACCCGGGCCGGGTGAAGATGGAGCTGCCGGTTCCGTTCCGACACCCGCGCGACCCCGAGTCGCCGACGTTCCGGCGCATGATGGAGCGCATCTACGAGGCCATGACCGCGACCACCACCGGCCCGCGCCGGGCCGCCCACATCGGCTACCGCCTGCCGAGCGCCGGCGTGGCCCAGATGGTGGGCGTGCTGGACGAGGTCGACGGCGGCAGCGGGCGGCGGTCCGGGAGCCTCTCCGAGCTCGCCGAGGAGCTGCAGATGGAGGTCGACGAGCTGTTCCCGATCCTGGAGGCCCTGGAGCTGCTGGACTTCGCCCGCGTTTCCGGGGGCGAGATCCAGCTCACCGAGCACGGCGTGGCCTTCCTCGACGGCGATATCCAGCAGCGCAAGGTGGTCTTCGGGCGCCACCTGATGCGGCGCATTCCGCTGGCCGGCCACATCGTCCGGGTGCTGGACAGCACCCCGGGCAGCCGCGTGCCGGAGAGCCGCTTCCTGGAGGAAATCGGCGCCTACCTCAGCGACGACGAGGCCGAGCGGGTGCTCGAGGTCATGATCGACTGGGGCCGCTACGCCGAGCTGTTCGCCTACGACTACGACTCGGGCGTATTCAGCACCGAGAACCCCGGCGAGGAGCAGGAGCAGACGGCCGTCCGCTGAGCCCCGTCTCGGCCGGATGCGTTCCCGGGCGCGGCCCGGAAAGAGGCCTCACGGATGGACTCAGGGCCTGCCAGACCGATATACTGGGCCCACATTGACAGCCACGGTGATTTGTGCTGGAGAAATGAACGACGATCTCAACAAGCAGCGGCTCGAGGCCTGCGGCATTCGCCCCACCCGCCAGCGGGTGGCGCTGGCCGGCATCCTGTTCGCCCAGGAGCAGCACCTCTCGGCCGAGCGCCTGCTGCGCCTGGCCCGGGAGCAGGGCGTGCCGGTCTCCAAGGCCACGGTCTACAACACTCTCAACCTGTTCGCCCGCCAGGGCCTGGTCCGCGAGGTGCTGGTGGATCCGGCGCGGGTGTTCTACGACTCCAACGTCAGCCAGCACCACCACTTCTACAACGTGGACACCGGCGAGCTGACCGACGTCCCGGCCGACTCGGTCTCCTTCGAGCGCCTGCCGGGCCTGCCCGACGGCACCCAGCCGGACGGCGTCGACGTCATCATCCGGGTGCGCGGCCACAGCTACGCCTGAGCGCCCGCCCGCCTTTCCCGGAATGGGCGATTCCATTATACTTCCGCGGTTTCCGCGGCCGGTGTAGCTCAGTCGGTAGAGCAACTGATTCGTAATCAGTAGGTCGGAGGTTCGATTCCTCTCGCCGGCACCAGGAGGATCAACGCCTTGCGTCTACCAAGACGCA
>DASQZJ010000051.1:0-72840 GCA_035638775.1 Gammaproteobacteria bacterium | reverse complement strand
TACGTTGACCCGGACGTTCGCGCGGTGGGCCCTGCAGGGGCGACCGGGCGAACCGGTAAATAACAACAACAGACAAAAAGAAGCCCCCTGGGGGCAGGGGGCAAAGGGCTTGAAAGGACGGGGGAGTCCTTTCGGGGGGAGAGCTGGAAAGGCTTGGGTCCTGCGGGCTCAAGCCTTTTTTCTGCGCCGCGTCAAAATCTGGTTCCCATTATAAGTACGATTGCTGAATGTTCGATGAATGCGGGTTTTGCGGGTGCCGGGGGCAGGGTGTTGGGGTGCTCAAGGGCGCTTTTGCGGTGGGTTGGCTCGGGGCGGCACTGGGCCAGTTTTAAGTTTTAGGTTTTGAGTTTTAAGCAAGAACAAGAAGTTATCCAATTTCGGGGGCACCTTACATAGGCGACGGGCTGGTGGCGCCCGTCACGCCACGCCGGCCAGCCGGAAGACGGTCACGCGGTTCTTGCCTGCCTCCTTGCTGGTGTACATCACGCGGTCGGGCGGAGTGGCTCCCGGGACGTCGGGGAGTGTGGCGCTCATACCGGATCGGAACCCGCCCCGGGGGGATCCGGGGCGGGCCTTGCCGGTGTGTGCAGCGTTTCGCCCCCTGCCGTACGTGCTCCGGGCTGCGTGGGGCCGGCTTTTCGGGCCGGACGGGTGGCGCCGGACACGCATTCCTACTCCCCGGCGTACGCGTATCCGGGCGGCCCGGATTCCCGACGACCCTCCCGGTGGTGGTAGCCGCCGCGCCATGAGCGACCGCGCCAGGGACCGGGGCGACGATGGAAGGCCTGCTGCCACGCCGGTGGCAGCCCCTGGTCCGGCCTGTCGTAGTTGCAGACCCCGGTGGGGAATATCTGGCGCAGGCGGGCTTTCTGGGCGTCCGTGAACGTCACGTTGCCATACGCGCCGTCGGCGAGCGCGGTGTCGACGGGCTCGAGCTGGCAGGCGAAGATGTCGTCGATGACGTTCTCCCCCGAGACCACGCGGGCATCGCTGTAGATCGGATACACCCGGGTGCAGGCGCCGCCGTCCGCGGTGTCGGCCAGTACGCGACCGCCGCCCGGGGAGACCTCGCCGTTCCATACGGAGGCCCCCTTCGCGATCAGCGCGCCGGTGCCGTCGTAACAGGCGTCCTGCACCCGCCGGGGCCGTCGGCCCGTCGTCAGCCAGCGGTGCTCCTGCCTCAGCGCCTTGAGCACGAACCGTGTCTCGAGGGCGTCGGAGTCGTTGCCGATCATCCAGATGGCGAGATTGTTGGCATCGCCGCGCGCGCGGATCAGGCGCTGGCGGACGGCGAACGGCTCGCGCGTGGCGTGCTCGTTCAGCTCGGGCTCCAGGTAGGGCTCGACGATGATGATCGGCAGGTGCAGATCGCCGCGGAACACCAGCCCGGCTTCGTATGCGCGCTGCATCGCCTGCAGGCTGCCGTGGCTACGCGGTGCCACGTCGCTCGGGTCCATGTGGTCCTCGGCGGTGGCGTTGCGGGCACTCCACGGATCGATGTTCCCCGGGACGGGGTCGCCCTCGTAGGGGAAACCGGGAGCGACGAAGTCCTGGCGCGGCTTCCAGCCACCGACGTGCGCGTTGAGGTCGAGGAACTCGGTGGTCGTGATGTCGCCGTCGCGCAGCGCCCACAGCCCGTACTGCACGCCGACGTTGTCGTACACGGAACGGCCCAGCGGGGGGCTCGTGCCGGGAATCGGGCCGAAGATGCCGACCAGGTCGTCGAAGAAGCTCAACGGCGTGGCGGCGAGCACCGCCGGATCAATGTAACGGAAGCTGCCCTCGGAGCCGAACAGGGGATTGAAGAACTGCGGTATCGCGCCGCGCCACTGCTCGATGCACACGTCCGAGCCGGGTCCCGCCGAGGTTCCGATGGCGTTGTTGGTCGCGTAGCCGTCGATCCCGTGGAGCCCGACCACCTCCTGGCGGTTCGCCCAGGTCGTCCACTTCGGATCCACCTGGCCGGTGCCGTTCACGCGCGCGTCGGTGACGTCGAAATAGTACTGCAGGAGCTCGCAGTCTCCGACCGGGTTCACCTGGGTGATCATGTCCGGGAACGGCTGCACCGGAATCAGGGCGTCCAGGAGCCCGGGATCGCTCTGCGCGTACACCAGCTGCTGAACGGCGCCGCCGGAGCCTCCCAGGCCGAAGGTGTGGCGCGGCCGGGCGTAGCGGCCCACGAACTGCTCCTTGACCATGCGCGCGGTCTCACCGGTCAGCACGAGGTTGTAGGTGGTCGCGGTCGCCGCCCCGGTGGAATTGACCACGGCGTAGCCGCGTGCGAGCAGCGCCAGGGCGCCGGTCTGCTCGCCCGGGGTATGAACGGCCCGCAGGGCGTTGCCGGCATGTGATTGGGTGTGACCGATCCCGGTGCCGCCGATGAAGTAGAAGACCAGCTCGTGGTTCCAGCCGGACAAGTCCGGGTGGTTCGGGGTGTGCAAGTGCGGATGCGGCGCCAGAACCGCGATGGAGTAGATGAAGCGGTTGATCGTGCCGCGTTCGAACCGGACGATGAACGGCCGGCGCCGGCCATGCACCTTGACGGCGGCGACCCCGGACGGCGGGACCGAGGGGCTCCACGGATGCAGCGGCGCGGTGTCCGCGTCCCCCTTCGCGCGGTAGTAGTAGTCGACGCGGGTGGGCGCGCCGCAGTCGGCGCTGTAGCCGACCACGGCGCCGCCCGAGGTGACCGGGTAGCCGATCCCGTCGTGATTGTCGACCACCGGCTGGCCCAGGCCGGCGTCCTGGACCTCGCAGGCGAACGGCTCCTGACGCGGGTTGTCGCTGGCGATCGGCCCCACCTGCCCGACGGCCACCGGCAGAGAATCATCGGCCAGACAGGTTCCGGCGGTGCCGAGAATCAGTGCGCCGACGAGAAGAATGAATGCGTCCCTGAGAAGCGGATGTGACCTGTTCATCTTTTCCCCCTCGGGACCGCGTGGCTGTCAGGACACCCCGTACCCCGGATCGGGTCGACCCATGGCGGCGCCTGTGCGAGCAGTCCCTTGCGTGCATGCCAGCGGTCCCTTGTTCTTTCTTCGGGGGCTGACGACGTGTGTTCCCGGAAGCCTTTTCGTGAGTGATTGGTCGGCCCCGGAATCTAACGATCGTTAGATAAGCTATAGAACACGGTTCGGGGGGCGTCAAAAATCCCGACCGCGAAGGAAGGGCCGGGTGCCGGCCCGCCTGCACGCGATGATGCCCCGGGACCGCGCAAGGGCGGGTGAAGGAATCCCCGCCGGGAGCCCTGAACCCGGAACAGGGAAGCGAGATTCGGGGACAGGGTACATAACCGTCTCGCCTACGCTCGGCGGATTTTCTAGTTGTTGGGTTCTTAGGGTGTCAGGCACGGCTGGTCGGCTACGACAATGAGCGGGGAAAGGGGGATCACCGCCATTACGGGAGCCGCGAGGAGCAGGAACCTCTGCAAACGGCGTCCTGTCTGTACCAGAGTCACCGGGTCCGCCGCATTTCCGGGCCCGGCGTCGACGGATCGACCGGCAGGTGCCTGGTCCGCGGCGAGCCGTGTGCGCGAGTCGTCGATGATCGTTCCGGTACGGTCCGTCGCCCCGTTGGCACCATCCGAGAGACAGGGGGTGAACATGTCCGAGCCCGATACCGACGCCAAGGCCGACGCCAGGGCGGCGCGTCGTATTCTGAGTTTCATCGGGGCCATCATGGCGTTCGCCGTGGTCCTCGCGATCCTCGCCGGCGTCATCGCGCACCTCAGCGGCGGGGGCGGGTCGGCCGGCAAGGTGACCCAGGCCCGGATCCAGCAGCAAATCGCCCCGGCCGGAAAGGGCAGCGTCGCCGGCAAGAGCTAGCCGCGCGTGCCGCAGCAGCAGACGCAGGCTGCGATAGTGCTACGTGTTAATCCCGGCACCGCTTGCATAACCGACGGGCCGCCGTTCGCCGGATTTTCGGGTCGTACCGTTGCCTGGAAAGTGAAAGTGCGGCGCGCTCTACGCGGCGGAGCCGGGGTCGGCATCGGGCGGGGGCAGCGACTGCTGGCGGTCCAGCAGGTCGGCCATCACCTCGACGATGAAGGCCTCCGCGTCGGGAGTGAGGCCGCCGGGAATGCCGCCGTAGACCGAGCCGGTGGACGGCGTCACGTCGGGGTGGGTCCGGGCCCAGTCGACGGCGTCGGCCAGGTCGCGTTCCCAGGCCTCCACCACGCCGGGTTGCGTCTGCGGTCCGGTGACCGCCATGTGGATCGCGTTCGGGTACTGCTGTCCGTTGAGGCGCCAGCCGCGTTCCCGGAGGACGTCGTTGACCAGGTAGATGTCGAACTCGTCCGAGGTGATGCTGAAGCAGAACGTCGGCCGTCCCATGATGCGCAGCGGCGGATGACGCCGCACCGCCGCCTGCATGGCGTCGCTGGTCTCGAAGATACGCCTGGCCCGCTCCAGATAGCCGTCCCGGCCGTACGCGACCATGGCCGCCCAGGTGGCCGCCAGCAGCCCCACCGAGCGGCTGCCCGCGATGCCCGGCGACATGTACTTGCCGCCGGACCAGCCGGGCTCGAAGAAGTACACGCCCCGCCGCAGGGCGGGGTCGCGGAACAGCAGGGTGGAGGTGCCCTTGAAGCCGTAGCCGTACTTGTGCGTGTCGGCCGAGATCGTGGTCACCCCCGGCAGGCGGAAGTCGAACGGCGGGATGTCGTAGCCCAGCCGCTCACCCCACGGAAGGATGAAGCCGCCCAGGCAGCCGTCGACGTGGAGCCCGACGCCGCATTCGAGCGCCAGCTCGGACAGCCGCGGGATCGGGTCCACGGTGCCGTAGCCGTAGTTGCAGGCCGAGCCGATCAGCGCGACGGTGCTGTCGTCGATGCGCTCGGCCATGGCGTCGATATCGGCCAGCGTGGTCCCGGGATCGACCGGGACGACGCGCAGCTCGATGCCGAACAGCTCGCAGGCCTTGTTGAAGGCCGGGTGGGCGGTTTCGGGCTTGACGATGCTGGGGCGCCGGATGCCCAGGCGCCTGCCGTGCTCGCGGTAGGCGAGCATCGCCGTGAGGATGCTCTCGGTCCCGCCCGAGGTGACCACGCCGCAGGGGCCGCCGTCCGCGACCGCGTCGCCGTGGAGCAGGTCGGAGACCATCGCCAGGATCTCGCCCTCGAATCGGGAGGCGCTGGGACACATGTCGCGCTGCAGCGCGTTCATGTGCGCGAACAGGCCGAACGCCCGGCTCATGAACGCGTAGTGGTCGTGGTCGCCGCAGTAGATGGTGCCGGAGCACCGGCCGGTCTCCCAGAGGGCGTCCTCTTCCGCCGCCATCGTGGTCAGCTCCGCGAGGATCTCGTCCCGGGACCGGCCGTGTCCGGGGATGGCGCGCGTCACGCCGTAGCGCTGCGCGTAGGGATGGTCACCGCTCATGGGGAATCCTCCGGAGCGGGCCCGGGTCCGGCACGGACGCGCTCAGCCATTGAGCGCCTCGAACACCGGACGGGTCCGCTCGAAGCTGGACTGGAACTGTTCGAACAGCGGGGCGTAGACCCGGCCGGCCGCGGGGTCGGGCTCGACCACGCCCGACGTGTCCGGCGTGGCCAGCGCACCGTCGGCGCCGGAACGCCCGAGGCGCTCCAGCGCGAGGGCGGCCATGGCCCGGCAGTTGGCGTGGGTCGGCTCGGCCACGCGGCGGATCGGCCGCTCGAGCACGTCGGCGAGGATCCGGGTCCAGGCGTCGGAGCGGGCCGCGCCGCCGGACATCACCAGGGACTCGTAGCGGCGACCCGCGAACGCCTCGACCGCGGGCAGCAGCCGGCGCAGGTTGTAGGCGACCCCCTCCATGGCCGCGCGCACCAGGTGGGCCCGCGTGGTGTCGAGCTTGAGGTTGAGGAAGCCCCCGCGCATGGCCGGATTCCCGTCCGGGGCCAGGGAACCGTTCAGCCACGGAAGGAACAGCAGGCCGTCGCTTCCGGCGGGTACGTCCCCCACCAGCGCGTCCACGCTGCCCCAGGGCTGCTCGACGTGGTGGTCTCCCAGGGCGTCCCGGGCCAGCAGCAGGGATCCCAGCAGGTGGTCGAGGGCGCGCCCGCCGATGCCGTTCTCGGCCATCACGGCGTAGCTGCCCGGCAGCAGCCCGGGCATCGAGAGCACCTGGTTGTCGATGTCCGTGTGCTTGAAGTCGACCTGGTCCACCACGACCGAGGTGGTGCCCACGCACAGGCCGCCGCGGCCGTGCTCGCCGGCGCGCGTGGCCAGGCACGCGGCCTGGGTGTCGTTGCCGCCGGCGATCACCGCGGTCGCCCGCGAGAGGCCCAGCCAGTCGGCCACGTCCGGCAGGACGGTGCCCACGGTGGCGTCGATGGGCAGCAGCTCCGGCAGCATCCGCTCGTCCACGCCGGCCATCGACACCAGCTCCGGGTCGTAGCCGGTGGCCGACAGCGTCCGGTTGTCGCACAGCAGGGACATGAACATGGTGCACTGCGTCGCCGCGGCCCGGCCGGTAAGACGCAGGTTGACGTAGTCGACAGGCTCCAGGAACACGCGGGTGCGGCGGGCGAGGTCGGGGCGGTCGAGCGTCAGGTGGAGGATGTGGGCGAGCGAGTCGTTGCCCGAATCCAGGGGCGGGATCCCGTGGTGCGCCAGGAAGGTCTCGAAGGCCTCGGGATGCCGCTCGTGGATCGCCAGCGTGTGATCGCCGCCGCGGTTGTCCATCCACAGGACCATGTTGGCGGCGGCGCGGCCTTCCGCGTTCACCGGCACGATGGAGGAGTACTGCCCGCAGCAGCCGACCGCGAGGATGTCCTCCGGCGACACCGGCGCGGCACGGACGACCGTGGTGATCGCCGAGGCGACCGCCTGCCAGACCTGCTCCGGATTCTGCTCCGCGTGTCCCCCGGGCGACCGCAGGGTCGTGATGGGCGTGGAAGCGGCCCCGAGCAGGCGGCCGGAGATGCCGTAAAGAGCCGCCTTGGCGGCGCTGGTTCCGAGGTCGATCCCCAGGGCGCAGGGCTCCCGCATGTCGCTACTCCCGCCCCCCGGCGCGGACATCGACTGGCCGGATGCCGCCCGCGCGCGGCACCGGACACTCGGCTGTCTCCAGACTAGTCCTAACCTGATTAGCGGGGCAAGTGGAGCACCCGCCCCGGATGGGGGGATGGGACGGGTGAGTTGTCAAGTTGTGGCAGCGGTTGGCTGGCGCATCGGTGGTGGCTGCCTCGGAAAAAGGGGGTCAGAGACCGTTTTTTCGCTTGCACTCGATCGTGCCTTACCGGTGGTGGCCGCGGCTCTGGGTCGGCGGGCCGAGCTCGACCCGGGCGGGTGCGCCGTCGATCGGCGGGAACACATCCAGCCAGTGACGCCGGCCGCGCCAACCGATGTAGCCGCGGGTATCGCGGTCCGGCTCACGCTGCGCGCGGCCCGAGAGCGACATCCAGGCGCGCGGGCGAATGACGCCGCGGTCCCGTGTCCAGACGGCCACGGCTGGACCGGCGTACTGGAACACGGTGTCCGTGTTGCACTTGATCTCGGGGCCGCCGAGCGGGTCCCGGGAGAGCCGCCCGTCGGGCAGCACGTAGCGGCCCCCGACGATGCTTTCGGGCCGGCCCCCGTGGGCGTCCAGGATGGCGATCAGCGGCCCCGCGAGGGCGTCGGCGGCGTGCTCGGAGGTGGCCTCCGGATCGTCGGAATGGGCGCAGCCGAAGCGGTCCCGGGTGCTCGGGAAGGGATTGGCCGGGTCTTCGCCCGGGATACCGACCGCGTTCCCGCGGGGGAAGATGTACCCGATCATGTCGCCCGCGAGACCGTCGAAGAACCGGTAGCGCGTGTGCATGTGCGGAAGCGGCCAGGCCGGCAGGCCGTACTCCGGGCGCGGCATGTCCTGCGGGCCCTGGAAGCCGCGCAGGTAGGTGAACGGGAACACCTCGCCGGGCAGGCCGATGAAGGACGCGTCGCCCACCCGGAAGGCGGAGACCCGGGTCTTGAACTCCAGCGCGACGGTGGTCGGGTCGGTGGTGGCCGGCGAGGGCAGCGAGCCCGCGGTCGCGTTTACGTACGGCGGCGGCACCAGCTTGACCGAGCACTGGTCCATGTAGAACGGCTGGGCCGCGAACACTCCGGCCAGGCCGCCGGCCTTGAACAGGATGTTCTGCACCGACAGACAGACGTCGCGGTGACCGCCCCAGATATCGGTCGTGCGCGACCACCGGGCGTCGCGGTGCAGCGCATCGATCACGGCCTGGGCCACGGTCTCGCCGTAGGCCCGCGTCTCCTGGTCGTAGCCGAGCGGCGTCTCCGAGGCGTCCGGCGCCTCGAACAGCGTGCGGCAGCCGGCCGGGTGGCTGGCGTCCACGTAGCGCTGCGGGATCTGCGAGAGCGCCTGGTCGAACACCTGGGGCGACTCCACGCTGCCCACCGAGCCGGCCATCTCGATCGCCACCCCGCCGTAGCGCTGCTCGAGCGTCCTGCGGAAGAAGTGCGGCCAGCCGCTGGTGACCCACAGCCGCTGCGCCGGATCCGGGTTGAAGCCCAACGTCTCCACGTGCTGCGAGACGCTGGTCAGCGTGACGATCACCTGGCCGCCCCGCCCCACGGCCTGGAGCGTGGGCATCAGGCGGTTGTCGGTGTAGGGATAGGAGGACCAGCACTGGCGCAGCTTGTCGGGCTCGCGGGCCTCGACGTAACGGATCCGCGCGGGCCGCATGCGCCGGTAGGCCTTCTCGATGGCCCGTGCCGACTTCTCGACCAGGTAGTCGACGAAGTAGTCGTTGGTGCCGGAGATGTACGGATCCACGCCGCCGAGGCCGAGGCTGTCGGGTGCCGATTCGTCGTGCGTGGCGGAGATGAAGATGCCGTCCAGGTGGTAGCCGTCCGCACGCACCCGGGCCCGGATGCGCTCCTGGTAGGCGCTGAACAGCCCCTCCTGGTCGGTCACCTCGATCGCGATCGTGCGATGGCCGTTGGAGACCACCATGGCGCGAGCGGTGACCGGGTCGGCCACGTGGTCGTAGAAGCGGGGCGTCTGGCTGCCACCGCCCAGGAGGTTGCCGTCCCAGCGCCCGTTGCCGTTGCAGTCCAGATACGGGTCGCCGGGGTCGTAGTGTCCGGTTCCCTGCAGGTCCGCGTAGGGCTCCTCGAACGCGAACTCGCGGGGTCCGGTGTAGGTGGTGTCCGTCGCGGGTGCGCAGTCGGCGGGGTCGGAGGCGAGCTGCCCCCGAAGCGGCGGTGTGAAGTCCGTGACCGCGGCGCCGATGCGGAACCAGGCACCGTGGCCGATCTCGTTGGCCGTGGCTCGACCCGGGAACGCCAGGATGATGACGGCGAATACGGACAGGGCCGCGAGCGAAAGCGCGCCGGCCGGGACATGGACCGGGACCGGTCCGCGAGCACGTACGTCGTGCATGACGACTCCTCCCTGAGCTGCGGTCGGTCGCGGCACCGGGGGTCGGCGCGGCGGCTGGCCTCTTCTTGTTAACAAAACCTATAGGCGCGACAGGTGGTCACGTCAAGCCGGAGGCTCGGGATGGTTGGGTGCTTTCCGGTGTTGGGGAATCGGGGGAAGCCAAGGGGGGAGGAGTCAGGGTTAAGTGATTGAGTTGTCAAGTTATTAAGTGGGTGGCTGGTCGGCGTGGGGCTTCGTGCCGATCCCCCGTTTTGCCCGCCGGGAGGGCGCGTGAGCGGCGATCGCTGCGTTGCGCTCCCTCGACGCAGCACCACTGCGTCTTCACTCGCGCGCCTTGCCCGCGCCACTCACGTGTCCTCTGAGCTGTGGCATTACCCCTGACCGAGTCGGCGGCTCCACGCGGACTCGCCGTTCCTGTCGACCCCGCCTCCGGCCGATTCCTTGTGCCCGTGCCCGGTACCGCCGGCGTATCACCCCCAGCTTTATCCCGGGGCCCGCCTCAGCCAGAATTGGCTTGTCGTTGCCCTGACCGGTTCAGGGCCTGTCGCGGGCGCACCGGCATGGCCGCGATTCGGGGGGCGAGGGACGGCCCGGTTGGGCCGAGGGTAATCCCCGAGGAGAGCTTTCCATGAAGACGAAAGAATCAGGAGCGCTCGTCGGCCTGGCGCTGCTGTGCGTGGTCGGGCTTGCGGCCCGGCTGCCCGCGCGGGCGGCCCAGGCCCCGAAACGGATCAAGGTGGGTACGCTGTACGCCGGCTCCGGCTCGTACGCGACGCCGTCCCGGTCGCAGTACGACGGGCTGAAGTTCTGGGTCCACCACGTGAATCAGCAGGGCGGCGTCTACGTCAAGGCATTCGACCGGAAGATCCCGGTCAAGCTGGTGGCCTACGACGACCAGAGCTCGACCGATACCGCCACCACGCTGTACAACCAGCTGATCACCCAGGATCACGTCGACATCCTGGTCTCCGACTTCGGCTCGGTGCTCACCTCGGTGGCGGTGCCCCTGGCGCAGGAGCATCACCGGCTGCTGTTCGACGTGACCGGCACCGGCGCGCAGTTCTTCACGAAGGACAACCCGTACGTCGTGCTCACCAGTCTGCCGACCTCCGGGGTGTGGCCGGACCAGCTCGCCGCCTTTCTCAAGCACAAGTCGATCGAGCGCGTGGCGATCCTGTACGACTCCAACGACTTCGACCAGTCGCAGGCCGGGACGGTCAAGCGCCGGCTGGCGCAGGCGGGCGACAAGCCGGTGTATTACCACGCGGTGCCGTCCAACACGTCGAACTACACGGTGCTGCTGCACCGGATCGCCGCCGAGCATCCCGACGCGCTGATCGAGTTCGGCTATCCCAACAACGACATCGCCTTCCTGCAGGCGCTGTCCTCGAACGGCCTGCATTTCAGGATGGTGTTCACGGTGTTCCCGGGCCAGCTGCTGGACCTGCTGCGCAGCAACGTGGGGCCGGCCGGGCTGGCCTGGACCTACACCTATCCCACGCCGCCGCTGCTGCGCTATGACAAGGTCAACTTCGGCATGGGCATCAGCGCCTTCGAGCAGGCCTACCACAAGGCCACCGGCAAATCGGTGAACTTCCTGACCGTGGCCGGCTACAATGCCGGCCTGGCGGTGCAGAAGGCGCTGAACACCGCGCCGAAGTTCACCCAGATGTCGCTGCGCCACGCCATGGGGCAGGCCTCGGGGAAGATGTTCACGCTCGACGGCCGGTTCCGGATCCGCAGTGACGGCGCCCAGGTCGGCGAGACCCTGCCGGTGGGGCAGTTCCAGCCGCGCAAGGGCGAGAAGAACAACCGCATGGTGGTGGTGTATCCACCGCATGTCGCCACCGGCAAGGCGGTCTATCCGGCGCCGGGCGACTGACGGTCGTGTCGCGGGCGGCCGGGCCGGGGCCGGCCGCCGCATTCCCGGAGCGCGAGGCGCACGGCGCGGGCCGGCCGTGCGGGAAACCTTCGCGGGCTGACAGGAACGGGAGATGGGCTTACTCGAATACGCACTCATCGGCGGGGTGCTGTACGGCCTGTTCTTCGCCCTGGTCGGGGTGGGGCTGAACCTGATCTTCGGCGTCATGCGCATGATCAACCTGGCCCACGGGGACCTGATCATGCTGGGCGCGTTCGGCGCCTACTGGGTGTTCCACCTGTGGGGCCTGAGCCCGCTCTACGGCATCCCGCTGGAGGTGGTCGGCTTCATCGCGGTCGGCGTGCCGCTGTACTACCTGGTGGTGCCGCGGCTGCTGCGCACGCGCGATCCCGAGATGCTCTCGTTCATCCTGTTCTTCGGCCTGTCGCAGGTGATCGAGGCCTCGGCGGTGCTGGGCTTCGGCAACAACCAGCGCTCGGTCCCCGCGAGCACGCTGGGTCACGGCTCGGTCGCCATCCTGGGGCAGTCCTTTCCGGTCGCCTGGGTGGTGGCGGCGGGGGTGAGCGTGGCGGCGATCCTGGCGCTGTACGTCTACCTGTACCACTCGCGCTTCGGCTACGCGACGCGGGCGGTGATGGCGAGCCGGGAGGAGGCCCTGACCGCCGGCATCAGCGTGCACCGGATCTCGGCGACGGCGTTCGTCGCCGGTTTCTGCCTGGCCGGGCTGGCCGGGGTGTTCGCCCCCTACATGCTGGGGGCGATCGACCCCAACATGGGGGTCGACCTGACCACCGTGTCGTTCGCGATCGTGGTGATCGGCTCGCTGGGGCAGCCGCTCGGGACGGTGATCGGGGGCCTGGTCTACGGCATCGCGATCATGCTGATGCAGACCTACCTGCCGTCCTGGTCGAACCTGCTGCCCTACCTGCTGCTGATCGTGATCGTTCTGATCAAGCCCGCGGGCCTGCTGGGGAGGACCGTGCGCCATGCGTAACACGCGCGCGCTCCAGGGCGGTGCGCTGCTCGCGCTGCTGGCGCTGGGCTTCGGGGTGAGCCCGCTGCTGTACGGCAACCAGTCGCTGCTGTTCAGCATGATGGCCTACGTGGCGCTGGCGCAGGGCCTGAACGTGGCCTACGGCTTCACCGGCTACCTGCCGTTCGGCTACGTGGGCTTCTTCGGCGCCGGCGCCTACGGCACCGCGCTGGCGATCACCGCGCTGCACTGGCCGCCGGTGGCGGCGGTGCTCGGCGGCGGGGTGCTGGCGATGGTCTTCGGCGTGGTGCTGGCGCCGCTGCTGCGCCTGTCGGGCGCCTACTTCTCGATCGCCAACCTGGCTGCCTCGCAGGCGCTCTACTACGTGGTGGCCAACCCCGATCTGGCCGGCATCACCCGGGGGCCCTACGGCATCAAGCTGACCTCGGTGTTCGCCCCCAACCTCAGCTACGCGGTGCTGTGGGTGATCCTGCTGCTGGCGACCGGGGCGGCGATCTACCTGCGCACCTCGCGCCTGGGCCTGGCCCTGCGCGCGACCAACCAGGACCCGGTGAGCGCTGCGGCGGCCGGGGTCGACCCGGTGCGCGGCCGCCTGGTGGCCTGGCTGCTGAGCGCGCTGATCGCGGGGCTGGTGGGAGGCGCCTACGGCTGGCACGTATCGGTGTTCTACCCGCAGTCGGTGTTCACCCTGCGCATCAGCATCTTCGCAATCGTGTTCGTGCTCTTCGGCGGCGCCGGCACCGTGATCGGGCCGGTCATCGGGGCGGTGCTGCTGTACGGGTTGTACGACGCGATCGGCATCTCCTCGCCGGAGTACTTCCAGCTCGTCTACGGCATCCTGATCATCGCCCTGGTGCTGTTCCTGCCGGACGGGCTGGCCTCGCTGGCAAGGCGGAGAGTCCGGGATGTCCTCTGAGCCGCTGCTCGAGGTGAGCCGCGTGGTCAAGCGCTTCGGCGGCATGCGCGCGCTGGACGGCGTGAGCCTCGAGTTGAACGCGGGCGAGGTCCTGGGCCTGGTGGGCCCGAACGGCTCAGGCAAGACCACCCTGATCAACGTGATCTCCGGCGTGCACCGGCCCGAGCAGGGCACGGTGCGCTTTCGCGGGCGCGAGGTGGCCGGCATGGCCGCCCACCGGCTGGCCCGGCTGGGCGTCAACCGTACCTTCCAGGTGCCGCGGCCCTTCAAGGAGATGAGCGTGCGCGACAACGTGCGCGTGGCGGCCATCTTCGGCAGCGGCGGGCGCCTCGACCCGGACGCGGTGCTGGAGCGCACCGGCCTGGCGGCGCTGGCCGCGCGCGAGGCGGGCGCGCTGAACACCGGCCAGCAGAAGCAGCTCGACCTGGCGCGCGCGCTGGCGACCGATCCCGGGCTGCTGCTGGTCGACGAGATCGGCGCCGGCCTCAATCCCGAGGAACTGCACGCCATGGCCGAGCGGCTGCTCGCGCTGCGGGAGGAGGGCATCGCGCTGCTGGTGGTCGAGCACCTGCTGGACTTCCTCAACCACATCGCGCCCCGGGTGATCGTGCTCAGCGCCGGGCGCGAGATCTTCCAGGGCTCGCTGGCCGATGCGGCGCAGGACGAGCAGGTGGTCGAGGCTTTCATTGGAGGGTGAGATGAGCTTGCTGCAGGTGGCGGGGCTCGAGGCCGGATACGACCGGCTGCAGGTGCTGTGGGGCGTGGACCTCGCGGTCGGGGAGGGCGAGAGCGTGCTGCTGCTGGGCGCCAACGGCGCCGGCAAGACCACCCTGCTGCGCGCGGTGGTGGGGCTGCTGCCGGCCTGGAGCGGGCGCATCGAGCTGGCCGGCGCGGACGTCACCCGCTGGCGGGCGGACCGGCGCATCCGCCGGGGCGTCGCGTTCATGTCGGAGCTCGGCGTGTTCCCGACGCTGTCGATCCGCGAGAACCTGCGCATGGGCGGCTATTTCCTGCGTGGCGCCGAGGCGCGGGCGCGCGCGTCGGAGCTCTACGAGATGTTCCCGGACCTGGCCGGGCGCCGCCGCGAGCTGGCGGCCAGCCTAAGCGGCGGCCAGCGCAAGATGCTGGGGGTGGCCAAGGCGCTGATGTCGCGCCCGCGCCTGCTGGTCATGGACGAGCCCTCGGCGGGGCTGGCGCCGGTGTTCGTCAAGCAGGTCGTCGAAAGCCTGGAGCGGGTGCACGGCCAGGGCATGTCGCTGCTGATCGCGGAGCAGAACACGGCCTTTTTGCATCTGGCGGATCGGGGGTATGTGCTGGAGGGCGGGCGCATTGTTTTTGAGGGTGCCGGAGCGGAGTTGCGGGATTCGGAGGTTGTGCGGGATGCGTATTTCGGGGTTTGAAGCGCGCGCCATTTTTGAGTTGTTAAGTTGTTAAGTTGTTAAGTTGTTAAGTTTTAAGTAAGAACAGGAGGTTGCGCGGCATTTGCTGCGCTGTCGGGAGTGGGGTGGAACGGCGGATTCGGTGCGGGAAGATTGGTCATGAGCGATGAGTCTTGGGATGAGAGAGCCTGGGGGTGCTGCCCGATAACGTGACAGGTTTCGGTGCCGGAGCTGGCTGTATGGCGGCGGGGAACCGTTGGGGCGGGGCTCCTGGCCGCTGCCTTTTCCTTCCACGGCGTGTTTCGCCGACTGTCGCCACCGACGTGAGCAGTCCAGTACACTGACAACAAAGCGAAGTTGCCCGGAGTGATCGTTTCGCGATGGCCGAGAGTACTTCCACTGACAGGCTGATCGAGCGCCTGAAAACCGAGTTGGCCAGGCAACCTGATCTGGAGCTGGCGGTGGTGTTTGGCTCGGTAGCCTCCGGTCGAGCCCGCCCGGACAGCGATCTCGATATCGCGGTACTTGCAGGGCAACCGTTCGGAGCGGAACGGAAGAGAGAGCTGATCGAACTGCTGGCGCGGATCAGTGGGCGTGCCGTCGACCTGATCGATCTGCGCACGGCTGGTGTGCCGATCCTGCGCTCCGCCCTTATCGGCGGGAAGCGCATTCTGTGCCGGGACAACGCACTCTACGCGGGGCTGCTCTCGCGTATGCTCATCGACAGCGCCGATTTTCTCCCGTATCGGGAGCGATTGCTGCGCGAGCGCCGACGCTCATGGATCGCTTGATCCTGGAGGAGAAGCTCGAGGCCTTGCGCCACTGCGTGGTGCGCGTCGAGCAGCGGCGGACGCACTCCGCAGATGAGCTGCGCTCGGATCCGGATCGCCAGGATATCCTCACGCTCAACCTGACTCGCGCGGTCCAGCTTTGCGTTGATATGGCAACGCACATTATCGCGGAGTCAGAGGAGCCCGCCCCGCAAACCATGGGCGAAGCCTTCGACGCGCTCGCGCACCTGGGTGTCATCGCCCCGTCTCTTGCGGCCCGCATGAAATCCGCCGTGGGCTTTCGCAATATCGCTGTTCACAACTATCAGACCATCGACTGGGATATCGTGTTTGCGATCACCCACGAAGGGCTGGGGGTGTTTCAGGAGTTCGCGGCGGCCGTGGACCGGATAGTGGATCGCGGCGGCTCCCGATAACGCGGCCCCGAATCATCTACCTCTTTACAGCGTTCAGCGTGGCGCTGAACGCCGGTTCCAAGTTGTTAAGCGCGGGTGGCCTGCGGATGTTTTTGTGCTCACGGGTCTTGGTGCAGTGGATAGCTGCGGGGCGGGGATCCGGCCAGTTTTAAGTTGTTAAGTTTTAAGTAATAGAAACAAAGAGATACCTGTCCCTTCCGGGCGGGTTTTGGGGGCATGGGCCGACCGCGCTACCTGGTGGGGGCGGGTTCGTGGCAGGCTCGTGTTGCGCAGGTTCGCTCGTGTCCTGCCGGAGGGGGAAGGCCGTCCGGATCCACCTGGGGAGGCCGCCGAATGAACGAATCCACGCGTGGTGCGGAGGCCGGCAGGCGGGTCTCGGTCGGTTCCCTGCGGCGCGGGCGCATGCTGTGGGCCCGGGTCAACCAGGCGCTGCGCATGGACCTGTGGTTCCCCCACGTCCCGCTGGCCCTGGCGGTCGCCCTGACCGGTGCCGTGGACCTGTCGCGCTGGCTGGGGTCGCTGCGCAGCCTGATCTCGCTGGTGTCGGTCGCCGGCCAGGCGGGGGGCGGGCTGCACGGGCTGACCATCCAGGGGGTGCCCCAGGAGCTGGTCGGGGCACTGCTGATCCTGCTGTCGCTGGGCCTGCTGTGGCGCTCGCGCCTGGCCTGGGTGCTCACCGTCCTGCTGATCGCCGCCGCGGTGGGCATCCAGTTCACGCCCCACGGGCACGTCGAGCCGGCCGGCCTGGCGTTCTACGGGGCGCTGCTGGTCCTGCTGCTGCTGGCCCGGCCCGCGTTCCACCGCCCCAGCCTGGCGACCGGAACGCTGTTCGCGCTGGTCGGCCTGCTGCTGACCATCGGGTACGGGGTGGTGGGCAGCTACGCGCTGGGCACGGGCTTCTCGCCGCCGATCACGGATTTCGGCTCGGCGCTGTATTTCACGGTGATCACGGTGTCCACCGTCGGCTATGGCGACATCACGCCGCATACCGGTGACGCCCGGCTGTTCACGGCCTCCCTGATCGTGTTCGGTCTCGCCATGTTCGCGACCTCGGTCACGGCCATTGCGGGGCCGCTGCTCAACGAGCATATGATGAGTCTGCTGCAGCCGAGGAAGAGGCCGGTGAGACGCAAGGATCACATCATCGTCGTCGGGGACAACCCGCTGGCCCGCAACGCCGGCCGGGCGCTCACGGAGCGTGGCATCCACGTCACCGCCATCTGGGAGTCGGCACCGCCCGAGCACGTGGAGGTGCCCGGGGACCTCGTGATCGGCGAGGGCGTCGACGTCAACGTGCTGCGCGGCGCGAACGCCGAGGAGGCGCGCGCGGTCCTGGCGCTGGGCGAGGACGACTCGGAGAACGCCTTCGTCGCGCTGGCCGCGAAGGAGGTCAATCCCGACGTGCGGACCGTGGTGGCGGTCAGCGACGCGAGCAACATGGGCCGGGTACGCCACGTGCGTCCCGACGTCGTGCTGGCGCTGCCGGTGATCGGCGGCGAGCTGCTGGCGATGGCGCTCAGCGGCGAGGAGATCAATACCGACGAGCTGCTGGATCAGCTGCTTCGGTTGGGGTAGGGCGGCGCCCGTCTTACGTTTCAAGTTTTGGGTGTTGCGTTTTAAGCGATTGCGCCGTGGCGCTGGCCGGCAGTGTGCCGTCCGGGCGGGGCCGGGGCCTTGCCTGGCCGAGTCGAAAGCGGACGCGGCGGCACGGATGGGCGCCGAGACCCGGCACTGAATACCTTCCGGAGGACTCGTCAGGCACGGGCTTGCCGGTCAGGCGACGTCGGTCAGCTGGAAGACGGTGACGCGGTTCTTGCCGGATTCCTTGCTCGTGTACATGGCGCGGTCGGCCTTGTTGATCAGCTCGAGGACCGTGGTGCCGTGTGCGGGGTAGCTTGCGATGCCGACGCTCAGGCCGATGGTCACCGGCACGTTGGCCGGCGGCAGGGTGACGCTGCGTCCGGCGACCTGGGTGAGGATGCGTCTCGCCAGGCGCAGGGCGCCGCGGCTGTCCGTCTCGGGCAGCAGGGCGGCGAACTCGTCGCCGCCGTAGCGGGCGAACAGGTCGCTCGCGCGCAGGTTGTTCCGGACCGCGTCGGCGATGCCCTGGATCAGCGCGTTCCCCGTTTCGTGTCCGTACTGGTCGTTGATCCGCTTGAGGTTGTCCGCGTCGAACATCACCACCGAGAACGACGTGGACTTGCGCAGCGCCTGGGCGTAGACCTTCTCGGCCACGGTCAGGAAGGTGCGCATGTTGTACAGGCCGGTGAGCGCGTCCGTGCGGGCCAGCTCGCGCAGCCGGTGGTTGGCAAAGTGGATGTCGTCGGCCAGCATCGTGGTCAGATACGCCACCAGCAGAAAGGGCGCCAGGCGCTCGGCCATGGCGGTCAGGTGCACGCCGCCGAACGCTGCCGGTCCCAGCTGGGCGACGTCCAGGTAGAGGTAGCAGGCCGTGATCATGGCGACCTCGAGCAGCGTCGCCAGCTTGCCCAGGGTGAGCGCGCTGATCACGATCACCAGCAGGTAAACGTTGAGCAGCGGGCTGTCGGCCTTGCCGGTGCACCACAGCGCCCAGGTGATGAAGCCGATCATCACCCAGGTCTCCAGCGCGAGCTTCCAGCGCCGGTTGGACTGGAAGAAGTTGAGGTAGTGGAAGCCCGCCAGCACGGCCGCGAACCCGCCGGCGCCCAGCAGGATCTCCTGCTCGGCCGCGCGGGGGATGCGGGCGACCACCAGGTAGACCAGGATCAGGCACAGCAGGAGCCACTCGATCTCGGACACGGTGCGGGCGAATCCGCGCAGCTGCAGGCGGCCGACGTCGCCGTCGACCGCGGCCGCACTCCGGTGTCCGCGTCTTTTTTTCGGAATGCTCGCCAACGGACTCTTCCTTTGCCGGTTCCGGGCAAGTGTAGGCACTCGACATGCCGTTTCGAGCGGGTCCTGACGGGCGGCGTCTGACGGCCGACCGGAGGCCGCGACGTAATCGCGGCCCCCCGGACGGTGCCCGCCGCGCGCGCCGCTTTCGCGCGTCCGCGCGCTGCGCTGCGGTTCCATCGTGCCCGCCGACGGGTTTCCGGCCGCGCGGGGAGGGGCAGGAGCCGCCTTCGGGCAGGGGGGCTTGCGCCCGGAACAAGCGCTTGCTTGAATTGCCCAATCTTCGTCGGTTCTGCCGCCATGCAGCCGGAGCGTTCCGCGGGGCGGGGGCCCATGACCCCCGGCCGCGGACGGTCGTCCGTCCCGTGGCGGCCCGGCGCGTTTCCGGAAGAACAACCCCAAGGGGGGAGACCATGATCACGTTGCGTACCGTCCTGGCACGGGTCCGGCTCGTGCTGCCCGCCGTCCTCTGTCTGCTCGCATTCGCGCCCGGGCCCGAGGCGCTGGCCGCGGGGCCGCCGGCATACAAGCCGGTGACCGCGCAGCGGCTGCTGCACGCCGAGAGCGACAGCGGCTGGCTGATGTATCGCCGTGCCTACAACGGCCAGGGGTACGCGCCCTTCACGCAGATCACGCCGAAGAACGTCTCTCACCTCAAGATCGCCTTCACCTACAAGACCGGGATGAAGCTGGGGCACGAGGCCGCGCCGATCGTCAACGGCCGCTACATGTTCATCACCACCCCCAAGGATCACGTGATCGCGCTCGACGCCACCACCGGCAAGGTGCTGTGGAAGTACCAGCGCAAGCTGGCCAGGGGCGCCCTGAAGACGGTCTGCTGCGGCTTCGTCAACCGGGGGGTGGCGCTGTACGGAGACAAGGTCTACCTGACCACCCTGGACAACCACGTGGTGGCGCTGAAGGCGACCACCGGCAAGGTGGTCTGGAACACCGGGCTCGAGAAGGCGGGCGTGGGCTACGCCATGACGGTCGCGCCGCTGGTGGTGGACGGCAGGGTGATCGTGGGCGAGTCGGGCGGCGAGTTCGGCGCCCGCGACTTCATCGCCGCGCTCGACGCCGAGACGGGCAAGCTGGACTGGAAGCGCTACACGATTCCGGGCCCGAACCAGCCGGGCGGCGACACCTGGCCCAAGGGCGATGCCTACAAGCACGGCGGCGGACCGGCCTGGAACACCGGCACCTATGACCCGGCGAGCGACACCCTCTACTGGGGCGTGGGCAACCCCTCGCCGTGGCTCGCGAGCAAGCGGCCGGGCAAGAACCTGTACACGGACTCGCTGCTGGCGCTGAACCCGCACAACGGCAAGATCAAGTGGCACTACCAGTACACGCCCCACGACGGCTGGGACTATGACGGCGTCAACACCCCGGTGCTGACCGACATCCCGTACCACGGCAAGACCGTCAAGGCGCTGCTGCACGCCGACCGCAACGGCTGGTTCTACGCGCTGGAGCGGAGTAACGGCAAGTTCCTGTGGGCGAAGCCCTTCGTCAAGACGAACACCATCACCCGCATCAAGCCCGACGGCACGCCGGTGGAGAACGACAAGCTGCGCCCGACCGTGGGCAAGAAGTCGTTCGTGTGCCCGAGCCCGCTCGGGGGCAAGAACTGGTGGCCGATGTCGGTGGACCCGAAGACCGGCATGGCCTACGTGCCGACCCTGCACGCCTGCGCCACGCTCGAGGGCAAGGCGATCCATTACCGCCGCGGGATGCCGTACTACGGCGAGACCGGCAAGTTCCATCACCAGCCCGGCACCAGGGATTGGGGCGCGGTGCAGGCGATCAGCATCAAGACCGGCAAGCAGGTCTGGGTGCACCACTCGAAGATGCCCTGGAACGGCGGCATGCTCAGCACCGCCTCGGGGCTGGTCTTCAGCGGCAGCCTGAACGGGCATTTCTATGCCTTCGACGCGAACACCGGAAAGGTGCTATGGAAGAGCCCGAAGCTGCACTCGGGCATCGTGGGCGTGCCCACGACCTACGAGGTCGACGGCCACCAGTACGTGGCGGTCTACTCCGGCTTCGGCGGCGTGCTGGGCCTGTTCGCCCACAAGATGACCTCGCCGAACGGCAAGCACCAGATGCCCCGGGGCGGAGAGCTGTATGTCTTCAAGCTCGACTAGGGCGCTGCTGGTCCTGGCGGCGGCCTGCGTCCTCGCCGCGGCGCCCTGGCGCCCGGCGCGGGCGCAGGCCCCGATGCGCGTCTGCATCGACCGCGCGAGCCCCTCGGCGCACGTGGACCGGGCGGTGGCGCGGGCGGTGGCGAAGGTCGTCTCCGCCAGGCTGCACATCGCGCGCGTCGACTCGGGCGACCGCGGCGAGGACGGCTTCGGCCCCGCCGCGTACCGCCGCCTGGCGCGCAAGCGCTGCGACCTGATCATGGGTTTCCCGCTGGATCCGGCGGCGCCCTCCGTGCCCTCGGGCCTGGAGCACACGCCCGCCTATCTGCACACCGGCTACGTGCTGATGAGCTCCGGCGGCAGCAGGCTCTCGCAGCTCCCCGCCGGTGCCAGCGTGGCGGTGACCTACCTGAGCCCGCCGGATCTCTACCTGGACGGCGGCAGCCACCGGCTGCGCGTGTTCAACACCCAGGAACAGGTGCTGGATGCCCTGGCCAGGGGCCGGGTGGACGCGGCCGCGGTGTGGGAGCTGGCCGGTCGGCAGTACGAGCGCACGCATCCGCGGGCGGGCCCCTGGAAGTCGACGCCGCTGTCGATGGCGCACGCGCGCTGGGAGATCGTGGCGCTGTACGCCCCGCGCGCGAGCGCGACGGCGCGCCGCTTCGGGAAGGCGCTGGCCAGCGTGGAGGTGGTCCGCCCCGCCGCGGCGGGCAAGGCGCTCAGCATACGGGTGGCCGGCGGCAAGGCGGGCGGAGACGGCCCGCCGGGGCTGTACACGAAGAAGCAGGCACGCGAGGGCAGCGGGATCTACGCCACCCACTGTGCCCGGTGCCACGGCGCGAACCTCGGCGGCCTGGTAGGCCCGCCGCTCAAGGGCTCCGGGTTCGCCTCGCCGGGCGACGACATGACGGTGGGCTCGATCTTCGGGTTCTTCTCCTCGCACATGCCGATGGACGACCCGGGCAGCCTGAGCCACCGCCAGTACGTCGAGCTGATGGCGTTCCTGCTGCGGGAGAACGGTTATCCGGCGGGGCGGAAGCCGCTGACCTGGACGCGGGCGCAGAGTTCGGACGTGAAGCTGGTGGCACGGTAGAGGGTGAGTTTTAGGTTATTGAGTTATTAAGTTGTTAAGTTGTTAAGTTGTTAAGTTGTTAAGTGTTAAGTTGTTAAGTTTTAAGCAAGAACTAAGGACTTGATCATTCCGGCGGGTCGGCCGGGGATTCGGGCTGCGGCGGGAGGCCGGATTCGAGCTGGAGGAGGCGGGCGTCGATGTCGGCCAGCAGGCGGGCGGCGGCTTCGTGGCCGAGCCGGCCCTGTTGCTGGGCGTCCATGATCGCCTTCTTCTCCACCTGCAGCACCTCGTGGCGGGTGCGCGCGAGCTCTTCCTCGCGCAACTGCCGGTCCTGCATGTGCAGGTCGGCCAGGGACTGGCGGGCCTTGTCCGCGCGCTGGCGGTACTCGCCGCGCAGGCTCTCCAGCACCTCCGGCGAGGCGACGCCGCGGGCGGCCATGCGGTCGATCTCCGCCAGGGCGGTGTCGGCGGCCAGCAGCCGGGCGCGGCGCAGCTCGTAGGCGTTGCGCTTGCCGGAGTCGCGCGCGATGCCCAGCCGGCGAAGCAGCGGCGACATGGTCAGGCCGTGGACCAGGATCGACAGGAGCACCACGCCGAAGGTCATCGAGACGAGCAGGCTCCGGAACGGGAAGTGCTGGGGCAGGCTCAGCACCAGCACCATGGGCAGCGCCCCGCGCAGCCCGCCCCAGGTCAGGACGATCGCCCAGCGTCCCGGGAAGCGCTCCCGGGTCAGGCCCATGCCGCCCCAGACGGTCAGGATCACCAGGCCGCGCCCGAGCGTGACCGCCAGGTAGGCGACGACGATCGCGACCCAGGACGAGAGCAGCGAGTCGAGCCGGACCTCGAGGCCGATCAGCAGGAACACGATCGAGTTCAGGGCGAAGGCGACGTATTCCCAGAAGGTCTCCGTGGCCACCCGGGTCGACGGGGACATGCCGGTCCGGGCGCCCAGGTTGCCGCAGACCATGCCGGCGGCCACCGTGGCGATGATGCCCGAGTAGCCGAGCTGCTCGGCGGCCACGAACGAGCCGTAGGCGGCGATGGTGGTCAGGGTGATCTCGATCATCGGGTCGTCGACCTGCTGCAGCAGCAGCGAGACCACGTAGCCCGTGACGGCGCCGATCGCCGCGCCGATGCCGACCACCGCGGCGAACTCGGCGGCCAGGCTGCCGGCGCCGACCGTGGCGCCGGCCACCAGCGACAGGCTCAGGGTGAAGAAGACGATGCCGGTGCCGTCGTTGAGCAGGCTTTCGCCCTCCAGCAGCAGCGACAGGCGCCGCGGTACGCCCAGGCTGCGGAAGATGCCGATGACCGAGATCGGGTCGGTGGCGGCGATCAGGGCGCCGAAGACCAGGGCCTCCTTCCAGGTGAAGTCGTGCACGAAGTCCAGCGCGTTGGTCACCGGCGTCAGGATCAGCACGGTCAGCACGATGGAGGCGATGACGCCGGGCACCGCCAGGGAAACGACGGTCGTCCGGTTGCGCCAGAACTCGCGGAAGTCCAGGTGAAAGGCCGCCTCGAAAATCAGGCCGGGCAGGAACACGGAGAACAGCAGGGTACGGGTCAGCTCGGGCGCCGGGAACAGGTGCACCGAGCCCAGCGCCAGCCCGGCCAGGACCAGCGCGACGGTGTAGGGCAGCCGCAGCCAGCGCCCGCCGATGGCGACCGCGGTCGCGACCACGAACAGCAGCAGGAAGACGGTCTCGTCGTTCAAGGGCGGCGCGCTCCATCAATTGGGCCCGGCGGACATGCTAACCCGGCGTGGGCCACCAATGCGCGGGTGCTTGCCGCGGCCTGGGCGCCGCCCGTTTTAGGTTTTAGGTCTTAGGTTTTAGGTCAGAAGAACAATAACATACGAAGATCCAGGCTGAATGGACAACGGCCGCCGGACGGCAGGGTTCGGGGGAGACGTGCTGCTGGACCGGGGTGTCAGCCCGGGGCGCCCAGCAGGGTGCCGACGGCGGTCGTGACCAGCATGGCGGCGGTGCCCCACAGGAATACGCGGAGCGTCCCCTTGAGCAGGCCGGCGCCGCCGGTCCAGGCGCCGACCGCGCCGAGCACCGCCAGGAAGAACAGGCAGACCCCGAATACCACCGGGACCAGCAGGCCCGCGGGGACCAGCCAGATCGCGAGCAGCGGCGGCGCCACCCCGGCGGTGAAGCTCAGGCCCGACGCCCAGGCCGCCTGGAACGGCCTGGCCGCGAGGGTTTCGGAGATGCCGATCTCGTCGCGCGCGTGGGCACCCAGTGCATCGTGGGCCATCAGCTGGGTCGCGACCCGGTCGGCGAGCTCGGGCTCGAGGCCGCGCCGGACGTAGATCCGGGCGAGCTCCTGGTGCTCGTATTCGGGCTGGCGCTCCAGCTCGCGGCGCTCGATTTCCAGGTCCGCCCTCTCGATGTCCGCCTGCGTGCTCACCGAGACGTACTCGCCGGCCGCCATCGACAGGGCGCCCGCGACCCAGGCCGAGACGCCGGCCACGAGCACGCCCGCGGGCGGCGAGCTGGAAGCGGCCACGCCCAGCACCAGCGCGCCGACCGATACCAGGCCGTCGTTGGCACCGAGCACGGCCGCGCGCAGCCAGCCGGCCCGGCCGGCGCGATGTTGTTCGTCGTGCTGCGTCCGTCGCATCAGGTTTCTCTCCGATCGCCAATCGCCCGGAAGCTACTGCCGGGTCCCGGAGCCTTCGTGCGGCAGGCGCGGGCCGCGCGCTCCGGAGCCGGCGGGCCCGGCGCATTGTCGCTAGAAGACCTCGCTGAAGGAAAGGTAGGACAGGCCCTTGTTTTCCTGGCTGAAGCCGAGATCGAGCCGTGCGACCAGGACCTGTCCCAGCGCGATTCGCAGGCCGGCCCCGTAGTCGTAGCGGAAGTTGTGGATCACCCGCGTGATCAGGTCGCCGTTCACCCGGAACTGGTCCTGCCGGGCCTTTGCATCGATGAACACGCGCCCGGCGTCACCGAACAGGACGCCGTCGATCCGCACGTGCCAGATGTCGTGCCAGTTGAACCTGCTCAGCTTCTGCCGGTACTCGGTGGAGAACAGGATATCGCTCTGCCCCAGGAAGCGGTTCTTGTGGTAGCCCTCCATGTTCTGGTCGCCGCCCAGCGATGCCAGCTCGTAGAACGGCAGCTGGTGCACCGACCCGTTCAGGTACTCGCCGCGCAGGCGCACGCCCATGATGTGATCGGCATTGACGACGGGAAACAGGTAGCTCGCGCTGAAGGCGTAGCGGGTGTAGTGGTAGTCGTTTCCCAGCTCCGGTCCCACGTGCTGGACCTTCACGTACGCGTTCCAGCCACGCGACGGCTCGGTCAGGTTCCTGCGGTCGTCGTAGATGACCGAGAGCGAGACCGGACTGGTCATGCCGCCGTGGATGCCCACGAGATTGGGGTACAGGTCGACGGTGTAGGGCGTCGCCGCGTTTTCCCGGACCCCCCGGCCGATGGAGACGTGGTTCACGCCGGCGCCCAGGGCCACCGTCACCCACGGGGTGACCCGCCACCCGAGCGTCTCCAGGGCCGTCTCGCGCCGGATCCTGTGGGTCGACAGCGGGTTGGACCCGACGCTGTTGTTGCCCAGGCCGAAGTACTCCTGGGTCGGATCCTCGAAATACTGGACCTGCACCAGGTTGAGCACCGGACGGCCCGCCAGGGTGAACACCTCGGGCACGAGCATGCTGCCGTCGAAGGCGCGCTGGCCCTCGGTGGTGTAGACCACGCCCGCGCTTCCCGTCAGGTGGGCTGGCGTGAAGTCGCGGTTGGCGTACTCGAAGCCGACGAGCAGGCCTTCCGAGGCGCTCTCGGCCACCTGCGGCAGGATCGCCGAGTGCGAGCCCGTGTGGACGGGCGTGCCGGCCCGCTGTGCCGCGGCCTCGCTGCTGCGGGCGTAGGTGGACTGGATCATGATCTGGCTGATCGAGTTCTCCGTGCTGGCGTTGAGACCCGCCCGCGCGGGCACGGCGAACCCGCCGAGCACCAGCAGGATGCAGAGCGATTCGGGAAGGCCCGGGAGTCGCCCGGGCCGCGCGCTGTGCTTTCGTCTGATCAATGGAGAAGCTCGGCTGTGCGGTTCGTCCCCGTCCGGACCCGCCGGGGCCGTACCCGGACGAGCGCGCCGGAAGCGGTCACGGGAGCTGCTTCGGTGGCGCCCGATCCTCGCATGTCGTCTCGCCGGCATGATCCTGAGGCAGCCTCGCCCGTCAAGGGTTCCGGTCATCGGCACGCGGCCGGGCGCGGCGAGGGGAACGCGGCAAAGCGGCGAACGATCCGGCCGCGCCCCGGGCCCCGCGTCGCGGCCGGAGCAGTCAACGCTCGTCGAGCCAGGGCTGCATGCGCCGGCGGCGCTCCTCGGCCGCCTGGACGTAGCGTTGCATCTCCTGTGCCGTATCGGCGTCCGGCTGCCAGCCGGGGCGGGCGTCACGCAGCCCGCCGTCCATGAGCACGTAGGCGCCGGTCATGAACTCGCCGTCCGGGCCCGCCATGAAGCTTGCCAGCCCGGCGATGTCCGAAGGCCGGCCGACCCGGCCCGCCGGCGTCATCGACTCCACCGCCCCGCGAACGCGGCTGCCCTCGTCACCGGCCAGGCCGCGCGCGAGCGGCGTCTCGATGATGCCCGGGCCGATCGCGTTCACGGTGATGCCGTGCCGCCCCAGGTCCTGCGACCAGGCGCGCACCATCATGCGCACGGCCGCCTTGGTGGCGGAGTAGGCGAACATCTCCGGGCTGGTGTTCTCGGCCGCCAGCGAGGACATGCAGATGATGCGCCCGCCGCCGCCGAGCTCGACCATCCGGCGCGCCGTGACCTGCACGGTGAGAAACACGCCGGTCAGGTTGATGTCGAGCTGGTCCTGCCAGTCCTTCAGCTCCTGGTCCAGCACCGAGGCGGGCCGGCCGATGCCGGCGTTGGCCACCACGATGTCGAGCCGGCCGAGGCTGCCGACGCACTGCTCCACGGCCTCCTGCAGGTGCGGTTTGGAGGCGACGTTGCCGTGGAAGGTCCCGGCCCGGCGGCCCAGGCCGGTGACGATCTCCGCGGTGCCCGCCGCGCCGTCGTCGTCGACGTCCACCACGAACACGTCGGCGCCGTCGCGGGCGAAGCGCTCGGCGATGCCCCGGCCGATGCCGGAGCCGCCGCCGGTGATGAATGCGGTCTTTCCGTCCAGGCTGCCCATCGAAGTTCTCCTCGGTGTTGTCGGATTGTGCCCAGTATACGGGTTCCGTGCCGCAGACCGGACCCGTGGCGCACCGATCGCGCCGGTGATGCGCCGTACGGGCGGTGTGGCGGGGCGGGGCGGCGCGCTCGGGCAGCAGCCCCGTTCCTTGACTACTATTGGCAAAGGGGTTCACTGATCGCGGCACCGCCCACGGTTGTCCTTCCCGCGGCACGCGCCGCGCGGTCGGGTCCCGTCTTGCCGGATACAACGACAAACGGTGCGGGCCGCCCACGGATCGGGGCTGCTGATATGTGTGGTCTGGCGGGGGTGTACTCACCCGGTCACCGCTGCACCGGGCCCGGCCGCGTCGCGCGCGACATGGCTGCGCGCATCCGCGCCCGGGGCCCGGATGACGACGGCGTGTTCGAGGATGCCGCGGCGGGCTTTGCCGCGGCGCACCGGCGCCTGTCCGTCATCGACCTGTCGCCGGCGGGGCACCAGCCGATGGTGTCCGAAAGCGGGCGCTACGTGGTCGTGTTCAACGGCGAGATCTACAATTTCCGTCCCCTGCGCGAACAGCTGGCCGCTGCCGGTCACGCGTTTCGCGGACACTCCGACACCGAGGTGCTGCTGGCCTCGGTGGAGGAGTGGGGCCTGGTGCCCGCGCTCGAGCGTTGCAACGGGGCCTTCGCCCTGGCGCTGTGGGACCGGCGGGAACGCCGCCTGCGACTGGCGCGCGACCGTGTCGGGATCAAGCCCCTCTATTTCGGATGGGTGGCCGGCTCGTTCGTGTTCGGCTCCGAGCTGAAGGCGATCCGGGCGTGCCCCGGCTTCCACAACCCGGTGAGCCGCGACGCCGTCGCCGCCCTGCTGCGGTACGACTACGTGCCGTCGCCCTGGTGCATTTTCGAGGACCTGTACAAGCTGCGGCCCGGGACCGTGCTGACGGCAACCGCCGATTTCGCGCGCACGCCGCGCGGGGACGCCGACGTGCGGGCGGCGTCGGCGCCGTTCTGGTCGGCGCGCGAGCGGGCCGCGGCAGCGGCGGAGCAGCGGTTCGACGGCGACGCGGAAGAGGCGCGCGCGGCGCTGGACCGACTTCTGCGCGACGCGGTCGCATCCCGCACGGTCGCCGACGTGCCGCTGGGCGCGTTCCTGTCGGGCGGGGTCGATTCGTCGACCGTCACCGCCCTGATGCAGGCCCAGTCCAGCCGTCCCGTGCGCACCTTTTCCATCGGCTTTCACTACGGCGAGTACGACGAGGCGGAATACGCCCGCGCCGTGGCGGCGCACCTGGGCACGGACCACACGGCGCTGTACGTGAGTGCCGACCAGGCCCTCGACGTGATCCCGCGTCTGCCGGAGCTGTACGACGAGCCCTTCGCCGATTCCTCGCAGATCCCCACGTTCCTGGTTTCGCGGCTCGCCCGCAGCGAGGTGACCGTGGCGCTGTCGGGGGACGGCGGCGACGAGCTGTTCGGCGGATACGTGCGCTACCGGCTGGCGCGCTCGACCTGGCGCAAGGTGTCGATGCTTCCGCCCCCCCTGCGCCGGGGCCTGGCGAGGTCTCTCCGGCTGGGTCCGCCGGGCTTCTGGGACCGGCTGCACGGCATCGCCAGCCCGGTCCTGCCGGAGGCGCTGCAGGTGAGTCAGCCCGGTCACAAGGTGCACCGTCTCGCGGACGTTCTGCAGGCGCAAACGCCCGCGGAAACCTACTCCCTGCTCGCGTCGGAGTGGGCGCGGCCGGAGGCGCTGGTGCCGGGTGCGCGGCCGCTGCCCACGCTGATCGACGATACCCCGCCACTGGGCGGGTTCACCGAGCGGTTGATGTGGATGGATTTCGTCAGCTACCTGCCGGACGACATCCTGACGAAGGTGGACCGGGCGACCATGGTGGTCGGACTGGAGGCGCGCGTGCCGATGCTCGACCACCGGGTCGCCGAGCACGCCTGGAGCCTGCCGCTGGACCTGCGGATCCACGGCGGACAGGGGAAGTGGCTGCTGCGCCAGGTGCTCTACCGCTACGTGCCCCGGGAGCTGATCGAGCGTCCCAAGCAGGGGTTCAGCATCCCGCTCGAGCACTGGCTCCGGGAGCCGCTGCGGGACTGGGCCGAAGCCCTGCTGGACGAGGCGCGCCTGCGCCGCGAGGGATTCCTGCACCCCGGTCCGATCCGGCAGCTCTGGGCCGAGCACCTGGCCGGCACCCACGACCGCCAGTACAACCTCTGGGGGGTGCTGATGTTTCAGGCGTGGCTGGAGCAGCTGCGCGAAGAAGCGACCGTGGGGATGGACGGCGCGGGGGCCGTGTGTGCACAGGGGTCCCGCGGATCGCCCGACCCGCGCTGAGCGGCGCGAACCCCGCGGCCGAATCGGGCCGGGCAGTGCCATTCGATGCATGCAGGCGGGCCGCGCGTGCCGGCCTTTTCCTGAAACTCAACACGCTCCCGACGGGGGCTCCCATTGGGCGAACGCGTCTGCCTGTGCGTCGCCCCGAAGACCGAACGGCCCCCGACACTGACCGACATCACCGTCTTCATGCGGGGACAGGGCATCGCGACCGACAAGCTGCCGGAGGCGCTGATGGTGCTCGACGGGATCCCCGGGAACCCGGTGGGAAAGGTCCTGGAAAGGACGCCGCGGGAGCGGGTTTCCAGGGACGGATGATTCAGACGAACTTGCGCGCGACGGCGCAGGACCAGTTGCGCGAGTAGATGCGCCGGCCGTTCTCGTAGGCGTCCAGCTCCGCGTGGAGATGGAAGGTGTCCGGGTCCGCGGTCAGGACGGTACGGGTGCGGGTATACACGTCCCAGCCTTCGCGGGCCAGGCGCCGGATGGCGAGCACCTCGCCGCGGGGCGAGCTGAAGTCGCCGGTGCCGTAGGTGTACCACTCGCGCGTGTCGTCGGTGATCTCGAGGTCGATGTCCTCGATCCGGTAGCGGCCCTCGTTCTTGATCACCTCCAGCGTGGACTCGTCGGTGGCCAGGTCGCGGTGGACCACCCAGCGGTGCTCGGGCGGCTCGATCTGCCGGATGCGCGTGCCGGGCAGCTCGCGCGGCGGGTCGAAGCGGACCTGCCGGTCTTCCGGGCGCGGCCGGCGGGCCGGCACGTGCAGGCGGCAGCCCCCGGTGTGGAGAGTCAGCCGGGTCGGCTGCCGCGGCGGCCAGGCCAGCGGCCAGTAGGAGGTGGACACGCTCAGGCGCAGGCAGTGATCGGGTGCGAAGACATGACCCATGTCGTTGAGCGTCACGCGCACCCGGTAGCGCCGCCCCGGGACCAGGTGCCCGGGGGCTTCGTGGCCGCGGTAGTGGGTCAGGTTGAACACGCTGTAGCTGCAGCGGATGGCGCGGCCCGCCTCGTCGACGTCGGACAGGCGCACCGCGACCATGCCGCTGGGGCGGTTGCAGGAAAGCTCCAGCTCGACTTCCGGCGCGCCGAGCACCTCCAGCCGCTCGCGCAGCGGCTCGGTGTCGAAGACCAGCGCGCCGCCGTCGTCCTCGCGCTGGTCGTGGGGCTGGTCGGGTCCGGCGGCGTAGGAGCACCACTTGCCGGCGAAGAAGCCGATGCTCAGGGGCGACTGTACGCTCAGGTCGGCCGGCTCCCGGGCCCGGTCGTCGTGGGTCAGGCGGCCCGGCTCGAGCTGGAGCGTGCGCATCTCGACGCGGGCCGAGGGCCACTCCGGCTCGGCGACCCAGCGCCCCGGCCGATAGCGGTGCTGCGCCGAGGGCTCCACGCCCTCCTGCACCCAGGCGCGCAGCATGGGCTCGCGGTCGATGCCGGTGTCGCGCCCCTTGAGCCAGCGGTCCCACCAGCGCAGCAGCTCGTAGTGGTAGTCGATGGCCGGGCCCGGCACGCCCTGGTGCGGGTACTTGTGGCTCCAGGGGCCGACCAGCCCCATCCGGGGCACGTCGAGGTTCTCCAGCAGCCGGAACACGCTGTTGGTGTAGCCGTCGGCCCAGCCGCTCACGGCCATCACCGGGCAGCGGATCGCCGAGTAGTCCTCGCAGACGGAGCCGTGGCGCCAGTACTCGTCGCGGGTCTGGTGCTCGAGCCAGGTCTTCAGCCACGGCCCGTTGTTCTCGAGCCGGCGCAGCCACGTCTCGCGCCAGGCATCGCCCACCAGCGCCGGGTCCGGCGGCAGCGAGTTGAAGGCGAACATCACCGAGGCCCAGGAGAGGTTGTCGCCGAGCAGGCAGCCGCCCATGTAGTGGACGTCGTCGGCGTAGCGGTCGTCGGTGGAGGAGACCGTGACCACGGCCTTGAGCGCCGGGGGCTGGAGGGCCGCGATCTGCAGGCCGTTGAAGCCGCCCCAGGAGATGCCGATGATGCCCGCGTTGCCGTCGCACCAGGGCTGTTCGGCGAGCCAGTCGATGACCGCGACGCCATCGTCGAGCTCCCGCGCCAGGTACTCGTCCTCGAGGATGCCGTCCGACTCGCCGCTGCCGCGCAGGTCCACGCGCACGCAGGCGTAGCCGCGGGCGGCGAAGAACGGATGCATGCTGTCGTCGCGGGCGCGGGTGAAGTCCCGCTTGCGGTACGGGATGTACTCGAGGATCGCCGGGACCGGGTGCTGTTCCGCGTCGCGGGGCAGCCAGATGCGCGCGGCCAGGCGTGCCCCGTCCGGCATCGGGATCATGGTGTGCTCGATGACCCGGAAGCCCGTGTCGTGATCCTCGCGTGCTGCCATCGGCTCGACCTCCCCTGCGGAAGCGACTCAATCGTAGTTCGTCTCGACCTCGCGGGAGAAGCGGAATCCCAGGATCGCCATGGCCTCGCGGAAGTTCTCCGCGAGCTCCTCGCGGCTGTTTCCGCCGAGGAACAGGTCGCCCAGTTCGAAGCTGTAGCTGTCCTGGTTGGGCAGCTCGGCCAGCGCCATGCCCTCGGAGACGTGACAGGTGAACATGGCGTCCGGGAACGCCTCCTGCAGGCGCTCCACGTCCTCCGGCCCCGGCACGCGGGTGACCCGGGCGGCGCCGTAGGAGCGGGGCATGAACTTTGCCGCCTGGCGGTAGTGACCCTCGCCGCGGGGGAAGTCCGGGTGCCGCCCCAGCGCCACGTCGATCGCCACCTCGTGGTGCGAAGCCCCGTCCACGAGGTAGAACAGCGGCGAATGCGACTTGGAGATGCGCGGGTTGATCTCCAGCAGCTTGACGTCGTCGCGGTCCTCGTCCCAGAAGAACTCGACGTTGAACGGCGTGTTGTCGAGGCCGAGATGCCGGATGATGCGCCCGGTGCCCTCGATCATGCGGTCCTGCACCTGCTGCGGCAGATCGGACGGGTAATGATAGCCGACGAAGCTGACGGCGTTGGCGCCCCGCAGCGAATCGATGATCGCGTAGGAGCGGACCTCGCCGTCGAGCACGTAGCCCTCGACGGTGCAGCCGCGGCCGCCGATGAGTCCCTCGGCGACGCAGAAGCCGCCTCCGAGCAGCGCGCGCCGGCCGCCCAGGCGGGCATGTTTCATCAGCGTGTCGAAGGGTTCGGCGAACTTGCCGATGCCTTCCCGGATCGGCTCCAGCGCCCGGTGCAGGCCGTCGCGGTCATCGATCTGGAAGCCGAGCGTACTGGAGAAGGCGACCACCGGCTTGAGCCAGAACGGGTAGGGCAGCGGCGGGTCGTCGAGCACGGCGTCGTCGTTCGGGTTCAGCAGGGCGAACGGCGGCGTCAGGTCCGGCGTGGCCTCGTACTCGGCCAGGCGGGTGGCGTACTTGTTCTCGCACATCAGCACCGATTCCAGGCTCGGCCCGCGCAGGCCCAGCTCGCCCTGCAGGATCGGCAGCAGGCTGGTGGTGGGGAAGTCCCAGTGGCCCATGATCGCGTCCACCCGGCCGTCGATCTCGGCGAGCTCGCGGCGCGCGGTGTGCAGGAGTTCCTCGATCGGGTAGGACTCGGGATTGACGATCTGCTGGTACGGGATGATGCCGTGGAACTCGTAGTTGCCGCTGCCGCGCACCGAGCGGAGCATGTCCCGATTGAATTCGTCCAGCCCGATGACCGCGATGTTCCGGTGCTCTTCCATGGAGTGAGACCTCCCCGTTGAAACCCGCGTCGCCCGGCGTACCGCGCGACGCCCGGGACCACCTTCCGCCTCTTTGTGTAGGGTCGAATTGACCGGACTCAAGGGGCTGTGCCGGACGGCGGGTCGTCGGCCGACGATCCGGGCCGAACGGACTCCCGACGGTCGCGGGCGCGTTCGGTCCAGTCGCTGCTGCGCCGCGGGTCCAGGCGCGCGGCAGCGTAGGTGGTCGGCTGCGGGATGGGAACGAGGATCCTGCGCAGCGGGCTCGGCAGGGTCCGCGCCGGGGCGTGGACGCCATCATCGTCAGCGAGGCCGCTGCCGGCAGAAGGAAGATCCCCGCGGGGCCGGTGAGACGCATAGAAGATGCCGCCGGCCACCGGCGCGGCGAGCCGCCGCGCCTCCCGTCTCCACGGGGATGGACCGCGGTGCTCAGCCCTCGACCGGGATGCGGCGCGTGCGCGCCGTCCCGCGCTTGCCGATCCCGATCTGCAACACCCCGTGTCGGCCGCGCGCCTTGACCGCATCGGGGTCGGCGCTTTCGGAGAGCACGAAACGGCGGTAGAAGGTGCCCCAGTGGCGCTCGATGCGGCCGGTGCCCCGCTCATCGGTGCTGCGCTCGCGCCGTCGCCGGCCGACGTTCCGAGGCCGGGCGCTGTCCCCCGGATGGGGGGACACGGCATCGTGACTGCCAACTAAACTGTGTAACCGGGTCAATGGCAATGCTCGCCACGCGCCGGCGGACCGTGCGAATCCGCCGGGGAGGCGCTGACCGGAGATGGTGCTCGCGCGTGAACGTGTACTACACCGATCGTCCCCTGACCGGGGCGGAGCTGATCGGGCTGGGCCGGGTGCTCGGCGGCGTGCGCGGGTCCGCGCGCGCGCCCATCGAGCAGCGCCGGGTCGGCCTGGTGCTGCCCGTGCGAGAGGAGCCGAACGGGTGGCCGACGACTGCCGGAGGACACCTGAAAGTGCTGCGCAAGGCGCTGCGCCATGCCGGCGCCGGATCGGACCGCGACAGCCCGGTCGCGCTGGTGATGCCCGATCCGCCGAGCCCCGTGATCGGGAAGCTCGCCCTCGCGCTGCGCGACATTTGCGGCGTGCCGCCGTACGTCATCCTCCGCGGTGCGTCCGGCGATTCCGGGGTGCGCGTGATCGAGGCCGACGGTCTGCTCGAGTGGGCCTCCAGCGACCGGGACGATGCCCCGGCCCCGCGATGGCGACGCTGAGCGAGCGGCAGGGCGTATGCCGCCACAGGAGGGCCGCATGACGATAACCGCCCAGATCAGCTTCGTGCGAAAGCGCAAGCACAAGGATCCGGGCCGGCGCATCGTCGCCGTGGGCGGTATGAATCCCGCCGGCGACGACTGGAGCCTGGAGCAGCAGGACGCGATCAACGCGATCGAGCTGGGCCATTGCGAGTTCTTCGTGGTCCGGGGCGAGCAGCCGCTGAAGGTGATCGTGGCCGACGCGGAGAACGGCAAGTATCTCAAGACCGAGGCGGACGAGCGCCGCCCGGATCGGTTGCTCGAGCTGCCGGAGGCGCCGGCGCAGGTGGAGTGAACCGGTCGGCGCGTTCCGGCCGACGCCGCGTCAGTTGTCCTTCGCCCCCTGGTTGATCCACTCGCGCAGGGTGTCGATGTCCGCCTGGACGAGCGCCTGCTTGTGGTAGGGCATGCGGATGCTCGGATCGGCGCGGCCCTCCACCAGCACCATCAGGTTGCTGGTATAGGCGTGTCGCGGCTCGACCACGGCACCGTACTTCGTCCCCTTCATCACGCCCTGGTAGCTGCGCAGATCGACCCCGCTCCTCTCGTAGCCGATGCCGCCCGGCTGGTGACAGCTCACACAGTTCTTCTGCAGGATCGGCTGAACGTCGTGCTGGAAGCTGACCTGGCGCTGCTGCGGAGTCGAGCTGCACGACGCCGCCAGGAGCGCAGCGAGCGAGAGCAGGGCGATGGCGGGGAACCGGCTTCGTGGATGGATGGCCATTGCGGTCACCTCCGTTTGTGAAGGTGCTCCCCCTTTCCTGTCAAATTATAGCGCGATTCCGGCGCCCGCCTGGTCGACCCCGTCGTTTCTCTCCGGCCCTGCTTGATCTGAATCAATTCGCCCCTGTTGCCGGTCACCCGCACCCCGTCGCGCACCTGCGCGCCCCCTCGAAGAGGGGGAGGCTTTGACTATTGCCAGCGCCTATATTGAATGGGCACGACAAATCATTACGGGTGCACGCGGTGCCGGCAACAGCCGGCCCCGAACGGGACGACGAGGCATTCCGGCCTCGCGTCCCGGTCCCGTACCGAGGTCACGCTGCCACATGAGCCGGGAGGCGACGCGCAACGCGTCACGCGACGGGAAGGCCGGTCCGGTCGAGAGGGGTCGACCGGGAACGGCTGCACCGCCAGGTCGGACATCCCCCCCCCGCCAACCACGGTCACAGCCATGCGTCGGTGGCGCTTGCGGCGTCGCGCGCATGCCGGATCTGCGCCACCGGCACCGGGCCCGGTGTGCGGGATCCCCGGCAGGCACGGCTCGCGGAAGGCGCCGCGCCGGGCGATGGACCCTTGCGTGTCGCGGGCGGGGAACGGCCCGACCGCTCCCCGGCCGGCAGCTTATCGAGGAGACCCGCCATGCGAATAATACTCAGAGCCGCGCTTGCCCTGTTGATCGCCACGCTGGTTGGCGGCTGCAACTGGTATCTCGGCAGCGACACCCCCAACAGCGTCACGACACCCACCGTGATCTCGCAGTTCGATCCGGTCGCGCAGACGGCCGACATCCCGTTCCCCAACGATCTCCTGTTTGCCGGCAGCCAGGACGGCACCGTCAACGCATCCGTCTCGACCAGCAATCCGTCCGATCCCATGATCGCCGTCGACGCGCTGGACGGGTTCTCCACCACCGCCTCCGCCTACGTCGACTTCTCCGCGCCGCTCGCCCAGGGCCAGGATTTCGCGGCGCACGTGGAGGTGTTCCGCCTGGCCGCGGGCGGCGACAGTATCGCCGCCCGGCTCGCACCGGGGAGTATCGACGTCAGCGGCCAGGGGCAGTACAGCGTTGCGGGCGACTACGCGGTGCGGCTCGAACCGGATCCGAGCGATCAGCCGGGGCAGCGGCTGCTGGTGCAGCCGCTGAAGCCGCTCACCCCGCAGACGCACTACCTGGTGGTGGTCGAAGCGGGTCTGGTCGGCGCCAGCGGCGCGACGGTGGCGCCGAGCACGGACTTCCAGGCGGTACGCTCGACGACACCGGTCGACCAGAGCACCGTGCCGGCGATCCAGGGCCTTTCGGCACAGGCCAAGCAGACCCTCACGCAGATCCAGCAGGCCTACCGGCCGCTGTTTGACGACCTGGGCCAGAACGAGGGCATCGCCCGTTCGCAGATCGTCAACGCCTGGACCTTCACCACGCAGTCCGTCGGGGCCAGCCTCGAGTCGCTGCGCGCGCAGGCGAACGCGAAGACCTCGCCCGGAACGATCGCGCTGTTCGACACCGGGAATACCACATCGACTTACGGGGGCGCGGGACTGGCGGAGGTGTATATCGGCACCGTGACGCTGCCCTACTACCTGGGCGTGCCGACCACCCAGGATCCGCTGGCACCGTTGCAGCAGCCGTGGCAGGCGGACCCGGGCCAGACCCCGGGCAGCGGCGTGACCGCCACGGGCGTGAGCTGCGCGAACCTGGCGTCCGTCCCGGCCAGCCCCACCAACTGCTACCCGCTGCCGAAGCAGACCGCCTGGGTCACCGTGCCGGTGCTGGCCACGGTACCCCTCGCCTCCGGCGTGCCCGAGTCGGGGGATTCGGTCGTGATCATGCAGCACGGGCTCACCCAGAACCGCACCAACCTGCTGGCGGTCGCGGACAGCCTGGCGCAGCAGCACCTGGTGGGCATCGCCATCGATCATCCGCTGCACGGCATCACGCCGTCGTTCGACAACGGGGCCTTCGCCTCCCTGGAAGACGACGACAACGGAAGCTACCTGACGCGGTACAAGCTGACCGAGACCGTCACGGCGACCGGCGTGACGCCGCCGTCGTCGGGCCAGGGCTGCGTGCCCCTTTCGGGGGCGGTCCCGTACCAGTGCTTCGGGGAGCGCACCTTCAACCTGGACGTCAACCAGGACGGCACGATCGACGCCTCCGGCAAGTGGTACGTGAACCTGGCCAATCCCCTGGTCAGCCGCGACAACGATCGCGGATCGGTGGTGAGCCTGATCGACCTCTACGCGATCCTCAAGCACAGCAGCAGCCTGACGCTGGTCACGGGGACCGTCGCGAGCCCGGTGACGTCGGCGCTGGCGATCAACAACAGCGACGTGCGTTTCATGGGCCACTCGCTGGGCGCGATCGCGGGTACGACCTTCACCGCGGTGGAAGCGAACGCCTCGTTCCCGAGCGTGCTCGCCAACCCGGGTGGCGGGTTCGCCCGGCTCCTGATCGGGGCGCCGGCTTTCTCCTTCGGGATCAAGTCGTACCTCGGATCGGTGGGCGTGAACGTGGGCACGCGCGCTTTCCAGCAGTTCCTGCGCCTGAACCAGACCGTGGATGACAGCGCCGACCCGGTGAACTACGTGGCCGCGCTCGATCCCAACTACAGCGGACCGCTGCCGCGCAGCTTCCATCCCGTCGACATGATCGAGGTGATCGGCAACAACGCCGGCAACCCGCCGGACCTGACGGTGCCGAACAACGTGCTGGAGCCGCCCTATCTCAGCCAGCAGACCGCGACCATGCCCGGCCCCCTCTCGGGCACCGATCCGCTGGTCTCGCAGATGGGGCTGGTTCACGCCGTGGTCACGCCGCCGGTGGCGGCATTGCACAAGGTGACCGGGTTCACGGTGACCCAGTTCACCGAGGGCGAGCACTCGTCATTGCTGGAGCCGGACGACTCGGTGACCGGTGCCTCGCAGCCGAACAGCAACTTCCTGCCCGTGACGGCCGAGATGCAGTGCGAGGCGGCGGGCTTCCTGGCCAGCGGGGGGAGCTATGTCCCGGTCGGCTGCAGCTAGGCCGGCCCCGGGGTCTCTCCGCAGGGGATGAGAGCGGGCCGCCCCGCGCGCGTGGGGCGGCCCTTTCCCGGCCGGCGGCGGCCGCGCGGGCCCCGAGAGCGTTCCTGACCCGCATCAGGTCGCCGCCGCGCGGGGCTTGCGACGCTGTCGGACGTGTGCTCGTCGGACGCCGCATCCGCACGGGGCCGGGCCTTCGCCACGGACCGATTCAGGGCCCCGGCCCTGGTGGTCGGGCCGGTGATCGCGCCCACGCTGTGGGCGGTTACCTGACCCGGGCGCTGTCCACGCTGCCGCTGGTGCTGCTGACGGGGCGTGTGCGCGCCGGCACCGGATCCGGCGGATTTTCGCCGCCGGCCTGATCCCCACCGCACCTGATCCAGGTCAATCGCGACGATCCCGGCGCGCCGGAGACTGGGCCGCACCGCCCGGGCGCGAGGATCCGCATTCGCCGGTGCCGTCGTCGGAACAGGTCGCGAGGTTTGCATGTCCGCCGCCCCGATCCGGTTGCTCCTGATCAACCCCCGTTTTCCGGAGAGCTTCTGGAGCTTTCGCTGGGCCCTGAACGAGCTGCTGCCCGGCAAGCGGGCGATCAACCCGCCGCTGGGCCTGGCGACGGTGGCGGCCCTGACGCCCGCCCACTGGCAGGTCCGTATCCTGGACGAAAACGTCGGCCCGCTGCCCGTGGAGGCGGAGGCCGATGTCGTCGGCGTCTGCGGCATGGCAGTGCAGTACCCCCGGCAACGCGAGCTGCTGGCGCACTACCGTGCGCAGGGATGTCACGTGGTGGCCGGCGGCGCCTGGGCCTCGATCTCGCCGGAGGCGTACGCCGGGCTGGTGGACAGCCTCGCCGAGGCGGGCAAGAAGCAGAACCTGCACGGCGATCTGCTGGAGGCGGTGCGCGCGTTCTACCGCAACGGCATCGACGTGTTCAGCGGCTTCATCGTGGGTTTCGATCACGACACGCAGGAGGCCTTCCAGCGCCTCTACCGTTTCATCGTCGATTCCGGCATCCAGGTGGCGATGCTGGGCCTGCTGACCGCGATCCCCGGGACCCCGCTCTACCGGCGCCTGGCACGCGAGGGGCGCCTGCGGCCGGACGTCGCGCCGGGCGACAACAGCGGCGGGCGGACCAACGTCCTGCCGCTGCGCATGAGCCACGACCAGCTCATGGACGGATACGCGGCGGTGTGGCGTCGTCTCGTGACGGACCGTGCCATCCTCGCCCGGATTCGCAACAAGCAGCGCCATTTTCGGCCGGTCGGCCCGGTGAAGCTCCCGCCCTGGCGTGACTCCCTGCGCATGACCGGCCGCCTGCTTGTGCGCGGCATCCTCCCCGGCGGCCTGCGCAGGATGCTCGCCTTCGCGGCGAGCCTGGTCGGGGCGCGTCCCGGGCTGTGGCCGCTGGTCCTGCGCGACTGGGCCCATGCACTGGCCATCCGGGCCTACGCCCGGCGTGGCCTCGCCCTGCCGGAGCGCCGGGACGACAATCGCCTGCAGCGGGTGCTCGCCCGGCTGCGGCGCCTGTCGCCCGGGACCCTGACGGTGTCGGCCGGCCCGGGTGCCCGGCTGCAGCTGGTGATCCGGGGGAGGCTCGGCACGGCCGAGTCCCGCCGTGTGGCGCGCCAGCTTCACCTGCTGCTGCGCAGGGTGCCGAGCGTGGTGGTGGCGGTGCGGGTTCACGAGCTGTCCGACCGGACCCAGTGCCGCCTCCGGCGGATGCTCGATTCGCTCCACCGTCATGCGGACCGCATCGTGGTGGAGGCGGACCGCTGTCTGCTGCCCGCACTCGACTCCTCCGTGTTCCACGTCCGGCTCGCGGACGGGTAACGGAATTGCCGCGGGACCGTGGCGCCGACAGGCTCAGCCCGGCCCGGCGCCGGCGGGCCCACGGGACACCACTCGCCACTCGAAGGCGTGTTCGCCCTGGTCCGGACGGGCGGTGACCTTCAGTACGAGTCGCCGGTCGTGGGCGGCCAGCGCTCCCTCGAGCAGCCCGTTCCAGGCGTCGAATGCTGCCGGATGGGGGTGGGGCACGCCGTCCGTGAGCCTGCAGGTGGATTGCCGCACCCCGGGTGGCCCGCCATCGTCGATTGCCTCGGCATGGTCCCCCTGCGCGCGGGCCAGGGCGAGCACGAAGCGGGCGAAATCGGTCCCGTCACCGCTGTCCGGCAGGCCCAGCGCAGCTGCCGTGGCCGCGTGGAACTGCATGCCGATCAGCCGCCCGGTGATGTTGCCGAGCCAGGCGCCCTCGGCCGGGCCGCGCAGCGCGATCAGCTGCGGCAGGGCGGTGCGGACGTATTCCATCGCGTAGTTGCGCCGGGCTTTCTGGAGCCGCTCGCCGGGCCAGTCCGCCGTGGGCAGCGCGGGCGCCTGCGCCGGGTCGAAGGCCGGCGCCTCCTCGCCGGGCGAGAAGCGCAGGCGCTGGTCCGGCGTGATGTCCCGGTCGTACTCGATGTAATAACCCTCCAGGCCCGGCTGCCCCTCCATGGTCTGCCCGGTGCAGACGAAGCCCAGCCGCGGCACGCCCAGGGACACCCCGTTGTGGGCGTGCCAGCCCCGCAGCATCGCGCGCGACACCTCGCCGGGGACGGCGCAGACGGCCGTCCCGGCCCAGGCCCAGCGCGGCGGCGGGTAACGGATCCAGACCTTGCGCGGCGACTCCTCCACGTATTCCACGCGCACGCCGCCGATGGCGTTGGACAGGTAGTGGTAACGCGCCGCCGTGACCGCGGGCGGCAGGCGCTCGAGCCCGAGCTTGCGGATCCCCGGCAGGAAGCGCTGCAGGTGCTGGTGGCGGAAAATGCGAAACACCAGCTCGGCGGCTTCCCGCGTGCCGAGCCGCGTCACCGCGGTCAGCACCAGGCCCGTGAAGAAGGCGTGGTACCACTCGGCGACCGCCGACCAGCGCGCCTCGTCCGATACCGGCGCGCGGGATGCCGTCCTGTCGTCGGCCATGGTGCGTGTCTCCGGAGCCGGGTGTCCGCCAGGCCATGGCGGGCCGCGTGTCCCGGGATCGTACCCCGTCGCCGCCCGCGCGAAAACGATCGGGCAGCAGCATGCCGGGAAACGGAAAGGGACCGGGCGTCGTGTATCACGGAAGGAGCAAGCCGGCGCGGCATCCCGCGCCGCCAACCAGGGAGGGCACGTGGTCCGGTGAACGCGGAGACCGTACTGCCAATCTTCCGCAGGCTGTCGTCATGCCCCGGAGCCGTCACGCGCTCCGCCGGCGGTATCGTACCCGCCCTCTGAGACGTGGCATTGCCTGTGACCGAGTTGGCAATTACCCAGCTGGTCCAGCCGATGGACCTGTCGATCGTGCTGGCCGTCCTCGCCGGGATGGCGCTTGCGCTGCGGCGCCGGCGCGCGGGGTCGCTGCTGCTGCTCGGCGCCATCACCTGGATCTGGATCTGGTCGCTGCCGGTGGTCTCGGATGCGGTCCGCCTGAGCCTGGAGCAGCAGTTCCCGGACCGGCCCGTCAGCGAGTATCCGGCCGCCGGGGCGGTCGTCGTCCTGGGCGGTGCCGTCGCGTCCAGCGTGCCGCGCGGATTTCCCTACCCGGAGCTCAACAATGCGTCCGCGCGTGTATGGCAGGCATCGCTGCTCTACCATGCGGGCCGGGCGCCGCGGGTCATCGCCTGCGGAGGCGACGCCGCCGGCGCCGCGGAGCGGGCTTCCGAGGCGAAGGCCGTGCGGCGCCTGCTGGTCGCGCTCGGCATCCCCGGGAAAAGCGTCGTGCTCGAGTCGCGGGGCGGGAATCTCCACGAGACCGCGCAGGCGCTGCGGTCGCTGCTGGCCAATCTCGGCGTCCGGCGCGTGCTGCTGGTCGCGTCCCCCCTGCGGATGCCGCGCGCGGTGGAGACCCTCCGTGCGGCGGGCATCGACGCCGTCCCCGCGCCGACCGGTGTCGCGCCCCGCACCGCCAGTCACCGCCCGGCCAACTGGCTCCCCGACGCCCGCGCGCTCGCCGACAGCTCAAGGGCGCTGGACGAGTACGCCGAGCTGGTGATCTATCGGTGGAGGGGGTGGGCGAGCCCGGGGTCGGGGGAAAGACTTAAGTTTTAAGTTTTAAGTTTTAAGTGAAGAGGGGTTGGCGCCCTTCACGCGGCTCCATGCCTGCGCCCAGTGCGAGTACCTACAGCAGGCTTTCGGACGGGCTCGCTGAATGATAGTGTGCCGCAAGAGCCGGCGCCATTCTTAACTTAAAACTTGAAACCTAAAACTTAAAACTCGATATGTACCCACGTACATGGAACCAACCCGCCCCCGGAAGCGTCATTGCCTTGGGGGAGCGTCGAGCCGTTTGCTCGGAGTGAGTCGTGACAGCCGGGTGCGTCCGGCACGGATGGCGCGTGCCGGCCCGGCTCAACCGGATACCGCGTCGCCGGGATTGGCGGCGCACAACCTGGAGGTTCAATGGAAATGAAGACAACCGCTACGCTGACGGCAGCCGGCCTGCTCCTCCTCGCGCCGATGGCGGCGCTGGCGGCCGGAAACGGTCCCCGCCTGGAGACGCACGGCGGCCAGTGGACCGGTCCGTACGTCGGCGCGCAGGTCGGGTTCAACCAGTCGAGCTCGCCCGGCCTGGACACGCAGACCTCGCTGACCGGCGGGGCCCTGGGCGGGTACAACGTGGCGCTGCCCCTCCAGGGCAGCCGGGCGCCGCTGATCCTCGGCGCGGACGTGTTCGCCGAGTTCAACAGCCAGGCCGACCACAATCGCGGCGTTCGTTACGGAACCAACGACATCGGGGTCGACGTCCTCGCGGGGCTGCCGCTGGGCTACCGGCATGACTTCCTGCCGTTCGTGAAGGTCGGGATGGGCAACCTGAGCGGCACCGGCGATCTCGGCGGGAGCGACACCTCGGCCCGGATCGGTATCGGCGCCGCGTTCAAGATCCAGCCCAACCTGGCCCTGCAGGCGCAGTGGATGCACCAGGACGGCGACCACGTGACCAACGACAACTTCACGGTCGGCATCAACTACCATTTCGCCCTGGCCCGGTAACGGTCCGGCCGCGCGGTCTGCCGGCGAACGGCGGGGCGCTCCGCCCCCCCCCCCGCCGTTCGCCTTCGGGCAGGGGACGGCGTGCCTGAAAATTCCCGCCCGAGTTGCTACCATCACACGTCACGGCAACACTTGCCCGGGCGACACCCCCGCGCGTCCACCGGAGTCCGCCGACGCGCGTCGCCGCGATCCGGCGAGGGCGTGTCGCCCCCTTCCGAACGTTGTGTAAACCGGATCGAAGGAGAACCGCATGCTGATACGGACGCTGGAATACGCCGACAAGCACCGCAGCGTCGGCGCCGAGGGATGGGACAGCTCGCGGCTGCTGCTGAAGAAGGACGGTGTCGGCTTCTCTTTCCACATCACCACGCTGTACGAGGGCGTGGACAACCAGTTCTGGTACAAGAATCACTTCGAGGCCGTCTACGTGATCTCCGGCGAGGGCTGGATCAAGGACCTCGGCACCGGGGAGACACACGAGCTCAAGCCCGGCTCCCTCTACGTGCTCGACCAGCACGACCGCCACATCGTGCATGCGAACAGGGAGATGAAGGTCGCGTGCGTCTTCAACCCGCCGGTCAGCGGCAAGGAGACCCACGACGAGGACGGGTCCTACAACCTCGACGCCGAGGAGTTCGAAGACTAGCGACCCGCTCCCCCGGTGGCACGGTCCCGGCGCGGCGGGGGCGGGACGCGTTTCGCGGTCCGGTCTCCGGCAGGCGGGGGCCGCAGCCGTCGCGGCCATGGGGCCGGCTGTCGGCAGCTGCGCGGCGCGGGCGCGGCATCAACCGGGCTTTGCCTGCCCGCCTGCCTTGACCGTCCCTGCGACCGCGCGCATCGGGGTCACCCACCGCGCGAATTCCGCCTTCCGGCACGGCCCCGCCCCGTTTGGGGGGGCGGTGTGCCTAGCGCCTTGTTTCTCAATGCCCGCCGCGCATCTCGATGCGTTGCCTGCCCGCATTTCCCGACCGGCGGTGTTGACTCGCCGACGAAAGGGGCATAGCTAGTCGTAGCTCGGATTGCGGTCACACCAGAAAATCGCGTCCGCCTGACGGATCCGGGGCGGCGCCAAAACGCACGGTACGGGGTCTTGAACAAGAAACAGGAAAGTCCCCCCGCCAAGGCGGCCGGGGAGATCGGAGGGGCGCCGTCCCGGGCGCCCGCCGAGGCACCGGGAGACGCCGGGGAAGGCCGGATTTCGCGGACGCTGCTGTTCTACGAGCGGCCCGTGCCCCTGAACCGGGAGACGCACCGCGACCTGCGGCTGCGCGACCATCCCGGTGACTTCTCCTTCGCCCGTTGCACCAACTCGATACCGGTGGCCGGGATCGAATTCCCCGAGGCGTGCCGAGACTACCCCATCGTCTTCGCCGGTACTTCGCCGGCAGCCTCCATCCCGACCGTCCTGGTGGGCCTGCGGGCCGACGAGAACCTGTTCGTCGGCTCCGACGGCCGCTGGGAGCCGGTCTACGTGCCCGCCTTCGTGCGGCGCTATCCGTTCGTGCTCGCGGAAAAGCCCGAGCCCGGCGACTTCACGGTGTGCGTCGACGAGGGTTATCCCGGGCTCGGAACCGGAGAGGGAGAGCCGCTGTTCGACGAGCAGGGCAAGGAGACGCCTCCCTTGCAGCGTGCGCTGCAGTTCCTGGGCGAGTTCCAGGGGCAGATGCAGCGGACCCGGGAGTTCGTCGAACGGCTCGCGTCGATGGACCTGCTGCAGCCGAAGGTGATCCAGGTCGCGCCGAAGGATGCGGCCGCGTTCGTGCTGCAGGGCGTGTTCGTGGTCGACGAGGCCCGCCTGCGCGAGGTGGACGACGCTGCCCTGCGAACGCTCTTCGATGCGGGCGAGCTCGGATGGATCTACGCGCATCTGATCTCCCTGGCCAACATCAACAGCCTGACGCTGCGGCTCGACCGGCGTCACTGAACAGGGACCCGCGGCCCGCGGCGTTCGCGCCCCGGGCCCGGCGCCGGAAAGGCGCACATCACGGAGGACGGGGGGAATGATGAGCAAGCGGATCCGCCGGCCGCGCCGGCGACAGGGACGTAGTGTCTCCGAACGGGCCGCGCCGCCGGTGCAGCGCCTGACCCCCATCACCGCCGCCGTCGTCGCCGTACTGGGTACGGGCGGTCCCGGCGTGGCCATGGCCGCCGGCAACGTCATCACGCCCAACGGCCGGACCGCCACGCGCCTCAGCGTCCGGGGCAGCGTCACCGACATCACCACCGGCACGCTGCATGGCGCCAACGCCTTCAATGCCTTCAGCCAGTTCCGCGAAGCCGGCGGCAATACGGTCAACCTGCGTCTGCCGCAGGGTGCCCGGAACCTGGTGAACCTGGTCTACGGCGGCCAGACCGTGATCAACGGCGTGCTGAACGCCTACCGCAACGGCAGCATCGGCGGCAACGTGACCTTCGCCGATCCCGAGGGCCTGGTGGTGGGCAGCGCCGGTGTGGTCAACGTCGGCAGCCTGACGGTCTCCACGCCGACGAAGGCGTTCATGAACCGCATGCTGGATGCCGGCGGCCATTTCGACAACACGGCGCTGACCCGATTCTTCGACGGAAACGCACCGGTCTCGCCGGACGGGCGCATCGACATCGCCGGGCAGATCAACGCCAGCGGCGGCATCAACCTGGACGCCGCGCAGGTGCTGGTCGCCGCGAGTGGGCGGCTGGCGGCGGGCGATGCCGAAATTGCCCGCGGCGAGCTGTTCCGGGCGACGGTCAACACCGATGGCCTCACGCAGGGCACCCGCGCGGTGGCGCACAACGGCGTGGTGCGCATCGTGGGGACGCAGTCGACCACCCTCGCCGGGCAGGTCCGTGCGCTGGCCAGCGACGGCGGCTCCGTCTCCGTGACGGCGGCCCGGGTCGATCTTGCATCGACCGCGCGCGTGGACAGCTCGGGCAGCGCCGGTGGCGGGCAGGTGCTGATCGGCGGCGGGCCCCACGGCGACGGCACGCTTGCGAGCGCCAACACCACCACCGTGGCCGCGGGCGCGCGCATCGACGCCTTCGCCACCTCCGACGGCGACGGCGGACACGTGGTGGTCTGGAGCGACAACGGCACCGACTTCGGCGGCACCGTGACCGCGCGCGGGGGCCCGCTCGGTGGCGACGGCGGCCAGGTCGAGGTCTCCGCCCGTTACGGGCTCGACTTCCACGGCCAGGTGGACACCCGGGCGCCGCAGGGCATCACCGGTGACCTGCTGCTCGACCCGAACGATCTTTACGTGGTCGACACGTTGCCGAACGGCGCCAGCGGGACCACCCCCGCGACCACCGGCTCGGGCGCGCAGGTCGGGGATTTCACCGACGCCACGCCGGCGAGCGCGAGCTACGTCACGGTCGCGACCCTGCAGGGGCTGGGGGACACCAACGTCACCCTGCAGGCCTTCGACACGATCACCATCGGCGGCACCGCCTCGACGACCAGCGCCAACCTCGATCTCAGCGGCAGCAGCAAGACCGGCACCGGCACGGGTCTGCAGGGCGGCCACACCCTGACGCTCGAGGCGGGCTACACCGACAGCAGCAGCGGCGCGACCGGCCTGGGCGATATCGTGTTCAACCCGGGTTCTTCCATCGAGACCGACGGCGGCGCCGTGGTGATCGATGCCGGCGCCGGATTCACGGGCGCCGCGGCGACGGACGGCACGGCGACGCTCGGCAGCATCACCACCGCGGGCGGGGCCATCACGGTCAACGCCGGCGGGTCCATCAGCCTGCCTTCCACGGCCACGCTCGACAGCACCGCCTCCGGAAGCACCGCGCCGGGCGCCATCGCCCTGACCGCCACGCAGGAGGCCGCCAACGGTGCCGGCCTTTTGAGCGCGAGCACGGTGTACCAGAGCACCAGTCCGGTCATCGTCAATGACGTGGCGCCGAGCGCGACCGCCACCGTGGACATCGCCGGCACGATCAACGGCGGGGACGTCACGCTTTCCGCCTCGGCGCAGTCCGCGGCGAGCTTCGCCGGCAACCCGCAGGAGCAGGCCATCGCCCAGAAGCTGTTCCAGAGCCTGGGGCTGCCCACGGGAACCCTGCTGCAGGCCTACCTGTTCAGCAGTTCCGCGACGGCGAAGGTGACGGTGGATTCCACCGCGTCGATCACGGGCACCAGCGTCAGCCTGGCCAGCGACGCGCAGCCGAGCATCGATCTGACCAACCAGAACGCGCTGCCCGACGGGACCTACCTGTCGGCCCTGGAAGCGCAGGTCAACGCCACTTCCCTGGCCGAGATCGCCAGCGGCGCGAGCATCCTCTTCAACGGCACGGCCGCCGGCGCCAACGCGCTCAGCGTGCAGGCGACCGCCGAGCCGTCGACCGCGCTGGCCGTCAACAGCAGCGTGAGCGGGAGCGGGCCGAGCATCACGCTCGCCTACGAGAAGGCCAACGTGACCACCAGCGCCCTGGTCGATGCCGGCGCCACCATCGGCACGGCCGTCGGCGCCAGCGACTACGGCGTCGACGTGCACGCGGAGAACGCGCAGAGCTTCGTGGTCAAGGCCAGCTCCAGCGCCACCACCAGCGGCAGCAGCGCGGCCAACGCCGGCATTGCCGTGGCGATCTCCAACCTGGACACCAGCGCGGTGGCCACCGAGGGCGCGGATCTGCCAAGTGCCTCCGACGTGACCGTCACGGCCGCCTCGAGCACCGACAAGAACGTCACCTCGGCCGAGACCGACGCGAACGCCGGCGGCACCGCCAAGCCCCCGGCGGACGGTGGCTCCAGTCAGTCGGAGAGCCCCCTGCAGTCACTGCTGGGCCTGCTGCTCGGCGGCGTGAACAGCAAGGCCACGGATGCCTCCGGCTCGGACAACAGCACGCCGACGGCCGGCTCGACGTCCGGCTCGACCGGATCGGGCACCAGCACCACCGGTTTTGACCTTGGCTCGGCGCTGGCACTGGGCTTTGGCAGCCAGGGTGCAAGCGCCTCGATCGCGCCCGCCACGACGATCAACGCCAGCGGCAACGTGATCGTGGACGCCTCCAACAGCTCGCCCGGCTTCCATAACCTGGCAAGCTCCGGTGCCGCTTCCACCGAGGAGAGCTCCACCACGAACGGCGGCACCAGCAACGTCGGGGTGAGCCTGGCGGCCTCGCTGAGCTGGCAGAAGCACACCGCCCACGCGGACATCGGCGCGGGCGCCAGTGTCACCGCGGCCCGGGTCGCCGTCGGCGCCCAGAACGACACCGCCCTGTCGTTCCTCCAGCCGTTCGACGAGGCCCTGACGATCGCCCAGCAGCTACAGCAGGAACTCAACGGCAATTTCTCCGGCACCAGCCTGGCCGCTGCCTGGAGTACCCTCTCGCCCAACGAGGTGACCAACGTCCAGAAGTTCATCACCGACCTGCAGGCCCTGGCCAACGCCGGCGTGAACCTGGTCACGGACTGGAGCAGCGCGAGCACGTTCAGCTCCAACGCCACCAACATCATCAGCAACCTCGGTCCGCAGGCGCTCAACGACTACAACGCGCTTCCCACCTCCTTCAAGGGCGCCTGGGACCAGAGCCTGGTGGGCAAGACCCTCAACGAGATCAAGGCCAGCGTCACCACGCCGGAGGGCATGAGCGCCTACGCCATGGCGACCGCGGACGGCTCGGCGCAGCTCGGCGTCGCCGCGGCCGTGAACTACCTCTCCTGGTCCAATGACACGCAGGCCTGGATCGCTCCCGGTGCCAACGTCACCCTCGCCGGTACGCTGGCGTCGGGGAGCCAGACCTCCAGCAGCACGTTCGACGGGCAGACCGTGCAGTGGGACGCGCCGCTGTCCGTGCAGGCCGAGAACGGCAGCGCGGTGCTCGACGGCGCCGGCAACGGCTTTCTCAAGTTTTTCGGGGTCACCCCGGCGAGCAGCAGCAGCGTCGGCGTGGGCGGGGCCTTCGACTGGACCGACTACCGCAACGTCACCAACGCGTGGGTGGCCAACGGCGCCACCCTGACCACCCGGTCCAACGACGTCTCGGTCACCGCGGGCGATGTCAACCGTGCCTTCAGCTTCACACCCAGCGGCGGCAAGGGTGGCGGCTACGCCGGCAACGGCGCCGTGGCGGTCACCCGCATCGCCGACCAGACCACCGCCGAGATCGACAACGCCGCGACCGTCCAGTCCTCGCTGACGTCTCCGCTCACCGTCCCGACCGACGGCGTGGTGGATATCGGGGCCACCAGCGAGTTCGAATCGTTCAGCCTCTCCGGGGCCGTCGTCAGCGCCCAGGGGGCGGGCATCGGCATCGGGGTGGCCGTCAACCTGATCGACCCGACCACCACCGCGGGGATCGGCGACACGACGACGCTCAGCAGCGCGGTCGGCCCGACGCCGGCCACCTCGGGCAACTGCACCAGCACGGCCTGCATCCGTGCCGGTGGCCTGGACGTGCAGGCGCAGACGACTGGTGCGGTGGTCACGCTGGCCGTGGCCGGCGCCCAGAGCGGCGGCACCAGCTCCAGCACCGGCGGATCGGGTTCGGGCTCCGGATCCGGCAGCCTGCTCGACAGTATCGAGAGCGGGGCCAGCTCGGTTGCGGGGGCGACCGAGTCGCAGTCCTCGGACAACAGCGCCTCCGCCGGCCAGGGCATCACGATCGGCCAGCATCGCACCACCTCGGCGGCCGCCGACGCCAGCGGCAAGCTCGGGGACGCCAACAGCAACAGCGGCTCCCAGGACCAGGCGCAGGGCTCGCTCCAGAACGATTACCAGAGCAACCCGGGCGGTGCCGCCGACAGTGCCTCCGGCTCGGCTTCGGACTCGTCCACGCAGCCCAAGATGAGCATCGCCGCGGCCGGCAGCGTGGCCGTCAACGACGCCCACATCACGACCACGGCGGTCCTGGACGGCGCGAAGGTCACGCTGGGCGGCAGCGGCACCGCAAGCGTGACCGCGCTGCGCAACACCAGCATCATCGCGGCGGCGGGGGCGGCAGCGCTCAGCCGCACGGGCGGCAGCAGCTCCGGGGCGTCGGCGGCGATTGCCGGCACCCTGGGGATGAACCTGCTGGACAGCACCACCGAAGCGAACCTGGTCAATGGCACCGTGCTCGACCTGAACAGCGCCGGCAACGGCGTTGACGTTCAGGCGCTGGCCGGTGGCCAGGCGGTCTCGGTGGGCCTGGGTGTGTCGATCAACACCGCCAGCGGACAGAACTCCCTGGCCTCGATCGTCGGCTCGGGCTCGGTCAGCGTCGCGCGCGATAGCACCCAGGCGCTGGTCAGCGACAGCACGCTGCAGAATCCGTTGCGCGGCGATGCCGTGGTGCAGGCCTACGACAGCACCGACATCGGCACCGGCGGTGGCGCCTTCTACACGGGCGGCAAGGCCGGCATCGGCATCGCGCTGAGCGTGGCGATGACCGGGAACGACACCCGTGCGCAGGTGCTCGGCAGTGACGTGACCGGATTCTCCAACCTTGACGTGCAGGCCTATGCGCCGGCCCAGATCGTCTCCGCGGCCGCCGTGGGCGGCTGGGGCGGCTCGAGCCAGGTGCTGACGCTCTCCGGTGCGGTGGTGGTCGACCAGATCGCCAACAGCACCGAGGCCACGATCGGTGCCGACGGCAGCGGCAACGGCTCGACCGTCACCGTTTCCTCGGGCGTGAACGTGACGTCCACCAGCCAGGACAACGCGGCACTGGGGGCATTGCTCCCCGGCGCCTGGACGGTGCCGTTCGACTTCTCGGGCTCGGCGCTGCCGGCCCTGTCGGGCAGCATGGGCGGTGCCAGCTCACACAACCAGAGCAGCGCCCCGGTGACCGCCGGCGGGACCTCGAACGCCACGCCGGGCGCGAGCGTGATCGCCGTCGCCGGAAGCGCGTCTCTGGGCTCCAGCAAGGCGAGCCTCGGCATCTCCGCGGTCTACGGCGGCATCGACGACAACACCCGGGCGAGCATCGCCAACGCGACCATCACCGCCGGCCCGGCCTCCGGCACGACGCCGGGCACGGTCACGGTCAGCGCGGACAATGCCGCGCGCGTGATCTCCGTGGCGGTGGGTGTGGGCGTGACCAGCGGCAAGCTCGCCGGGGTCGGCTCGTTCACCATCAACAACCTCGGCGGAACCACGGCTGCGGCGCTCGGCGACGGCAACGCCACGACCGACACCACCACGATCGGCGGCGTATCGGGCGGGCCGGCTCCCGACGTTTCCGTGACGGCGACCGACGCGCACACGGTCTGGTCGGCCGCCGGCGGCCTGGCCGGTGCCGGCACGGTCGCGGCGGGCGCCGCGATGGCGCTCAACCTGAACCGGCAGACCACGCAGGCCAGCGTCGATCACGTCACGCTGAACGCCGGCAACGCTACCGTCGAGGCGACCTCGAGCACCGGACTTTACAGCGGCGCGGTCGCCGGCGCGGCCTCGTCGAACATCGCCCTGGGCGGCTCGCTGGATGTCACCTTCGACCAGGGCACGACCCGCGCCGGCATCGCCGACAGCGCGCTCACGCTCGCCGGAGACCTGACCGACAGCGCCAGCGACAGCGGCAACATCTGGGACGGCGCCGGGGCGCTGTCCTTCTCGGGATCCGGTGCCGTCGGCATCGCCGCGGCGGTGAACGTCGCTCTGCACGACGTCGAGGCAGGACTTTCGAGCTCCACCCTCTCGGCCCCCGGGCAGACGGTCACGGTGTCGGCCACGCGCAGCGGCACCGTCGCCGCCGGCGCGATCGGCGCCCAGGCCAGCGGCGACGCCGCCGGCGGCCTGGCGGTCGTGGCCAACGTCGCCGACGACACGGTGGACGCCACGGTGAGCGGCCTCACGGGCAGTGGCACCCCGGCGCAGGCGACGCTCGCCACGCTCGACCTCTCCGCCGGAGACGCGGCGAAGATCTATGCCCTGTCCGGCGAGCTGGCCGGCAGCGGCAGCGTGGCCATCGGTGGCGCGGTGGCGGTCAACTGGCTGGGCCAGTCGGTCGCCGCCGACCTGACCGGCTCGACCATTGCGGCCACCGACGCGGTCGACGTCATCGCCGCGGGGTCCGGCGAGATCGACTCGCTCGCCGGCGCGATCGGCGGGTCCGGATCGGTGGCGCTGGGCGGGGCCGTCGGGGTCAACATCACCAGCAGCCAGGTCTCGGCTTTGGCCAGCGGCGACACGCTGGTCGACAGCGAGAGCCCCGACGTCACGGTCTCCTCGAGCAACGATCCGGCGATCCGCTCGCTCGCCATCGGCGCCACCGCCAGCGGCGAGATCGCGGCAGGCCTGGGCGTGGCGGTCAACCGCCTGGGCGATGCCACCAGCGCGGCCATCGACGGCGGCAGCATCCACGCGCAGAACGTGATCGTCTCCGCGAGCTCCGGCGGCAGCGGCGGCATCGGCACGCTCGCGCTCGGCGTGGCGGTCTCCGGCGTCGGCAGCGCCGCGGGCTCGGTGGTCACCAACGTGCTCACGGCGCACACCACCGCCGACATCACCGGCGGCGCGCAGGTGCTTGCCGTCAACAATGCCCTGGTGGCGGCCGCGGACCAGAACCGGATCACCGCCGCGACCGGCGCGTTCGCGGTCGGGGCGACCGGCGCGGGCGTGGGTCTCGGCGTGACCGTGGACGTCCTCGGCGACGATACCGAGGCGTACGTGGGGCTGCCGGCGGGCAGCACCGCCGCCAGCGACGGCACCTCGGTCGACGCGCTGGCGCTGGGTCCGTCGGGCGAACTCGTGGCTTCGGGGGCCCTCGTGACGCAGCCGGGGGTCGACAACCTCGGCGACTACACGAACTTCAGCGGACCGTCGGCCCTCTCGGAGACCACCACGTCGGTCCACGGTCTCGCGATCAACGCCGAATCGCTCAACATCGTCACGGGCCTGAGCGCGACCGCGGCCACCGCGTTCGACCCCCTCGGCTCGGCGGCGCTGGACGCCAGCACGGTCACCAACGTCATGGGCGGCAAGACGCTGGCGTACAGCGCCGGCGCGAATCTCGACACCGCCGCCGGTGCTGCCACGAACCAGGAGCTCAGCGTGATCGCCAGCCGGCACGACTTCGCCGCCAACCTGGTGATCGGCGCCGCGGCCGGCGCCACCGACGTGGCCGCCGCCGGCGCCCTGGGCGTGAACAGCTTCGATGCCACCACCAGGGCCTGGATCGAGGGCGGGCAGGTCTCGCCCCAGGATGCGGTCACGGTGCTGGCGCGTGCCTCGCAGGACAGCTACGGCCTGGGCGCGGGGCTTTCCGCGGCGCTGGCCGGCGCCGCCGGCACCGGCATGGTGGACGTCTTCCGCGCCGATACCGAGGCGTACGTCCAGGGACTGACGCTGACCGCCAACTCCCTGTCCGTGAACGCCCGCGACCGCAGCGCGATGAACCTGATCAGCGGCTCGGGCGCCTTCGGCGCTGCCGCGATCGCCGGCACCGCCCTGGTGGTCGACGGCGACAACACGACGCTGGCCCGGGTCGGCGACCCGACCGGCCAGAGCGCCACGGACATCGAGCTCGGCAGCGGCAACCTGGACATCGGCGCGACCTCGATCAGCGACCTGTGGACCCTGGCGGTCAGCGGGTCCGGCGCCGGCGGCCTCGCGCTCGCCGGCGAGGGGAGCGCCGTGGTCATGCGCGGCGATACCGAGGCGCATCTGGACAACGCCACCGTTGTCGGCCACGGCATCGGCCCGGTTCCGTCCGGCGGCGTGAGCGTGTCAGCCAGCGACACGACCCGTATCGAGGCCTACGCCGGCGCGCTCGCCGCCGGCGGCACGGCCGGCGTCGGCGCGGGCGCCAACATCGTGGTGCTGCACCAGACGGTGGCCGGCGCGATCACCGGCAGCACGGTCACGATGAGCCAGTTGGTCGATGTCAGCGCGAGTTCCGACAAGTACGTGAACATGGTCACGGCAACCGGGGCCGTGGGCGGGTCCGCGGGCATCGGCGGCGCCGCCGGCCTGATCCTGCTGGGCTCGGGCGACTCCGGCCAGGCGATGGACGCGCTCGACAAGAACGGTTCCGGGACCCTGTCCGGCCAGAGCCGGATGAGCGACGCGGGCAACTCGGCCGGCGCCGACGGCAACCTGAGCACAAGCGAGCAGGGACAGGTCGCGGGAGCCACCTCGTTCGACCTCGCCGGCGCGGTCGGAGCGAGCGCGCCGGACGCGACCACGGCGAAGATCTCGTCCAGCACGGTCGGCGCCGGCGCGGTCACGGTCACGGCGACCGACACCACCACCACGCAGAACCTTGCGGGTGCGGCGGGCGTGGGGGTCGGCTTCGGCTTCGGTGCCGGCATCGCGGTGACCCGCGTGTACGACACCGTGGGCGCGACCATCCTCAGCTCGACGATCACGGCACCGGCCGTGAACGTCGCCGCGTCCACCGGCGACGGCAGTGGCGGCAGCGCCGTGTCGGTGACCGCCTACGATGGCGCCGCGGGCCTGGGCTTCGGCCTGGGGGCGGCGATTGCGGACGGCGCGGCCGACGCCACGGTGAATGCCGGCGTCAGCGGCGGCAGCGTGACCGGCGACGGCAGCGGCAGCCTCAGTGTTTCCTCCAGCGACGGGGAATCGGTGCAGGGAACCGGGGGCGGGGCGACGGCCGGCGCGGTCAGTGTCGGCGCCGTCGTGGTCACGGCGCACAAGAGCGGCACGGTGAACGCGGGCCTGGCCACGACCGCCGACCGGTACGACGGCATCAGCATCGATGCGACCGGCGGCGGCAGCGCGGACGCCAGCGCCAAGGGCGTGAGTGCCGGCATCTACAGCGGCAACGCCGCCGCGGCGACCGCCACCGACGACGCCAGCGTCACCGCCGGCATGCCCTCGGCGGCGACCATCACCAATCTCGGCGGCGACGGTGTGCAGATTAACGCCACGTCGGCTCCCGTGGTTCACGCGTCGGCGCTCGGGGTCTCCGTCGGCGTCGGCAGCGTCGGCGCCTCGGTCGCCAACGCGACCAGCAGCGGCTCGGTATCCGCGGGCGTCGCCGGCGGCACGCAGATCTCCGGTTCCGGGCAGCTGGCCCTGCGTGCCAGCGGCACGCCCACCGTCACCAGCCATGCGGTGGCGGGCACCGGCAGCCTGGTCGGCGCGCAGGGGGTGGTCTCCAATGCCACCAACGACATTCATGTCACCGCCGACACCGGTACGGGCGTGCGTCTGCCCGACGGCGCGGTGCTGATCAGCGCCCGCCAGGTGGGCGCCGTCGGCGCCGACGGCACCGGTGTGCTCGTCAGCGGGCTCGGCGCCGGCGCGGTGGTTGTCAGTGCCGGTGCGACGCCATGGGTGACGGCGACACTGGGCGCGCAGGCGAGCTCGAGCGCCTCGCGCAGCGGCGATCTGGAGATCACCGCGAACGGAAGCGACTCCCTCAGCGCCCAGTCGACCTCCGGGGCCGGCGGCGGGGGGATCGCCAACGCCGCCCAGGCGCGCACCGACCTGCAGGCGAACACGCTCGCGCAAACGCTCGGCACCACCGGCACCGTCCACGCCGGGACGTTCGTCATCGATGCCCGGCACAACGCGACGGTCTCCGGGACTGCCAACAGCACGCAGGTCGCCCTGGCGGGCTTCGGTGCGGCCAGCGCCAGCAACGTCATCGACTCGACGGTCCAGGCCCTTTACGGGGCCGGCACCGATATCCAGGCCGCCTCGGGCTCGATCACGGCCAGCAACGTGTACGCACAGCCGGCCGCCAGCGGTGGCTGGGACGCGAACGGCGCGGCTGGCGGCGCGTTCAACGTCAACCTGATCTCCGCCTCGACCACGCTGACGCTGACGACGCAGACGCAGATCAACGGGGGCGACCTCGAGATCGTCGGGGACCCGTCCGAGCCGTCGGCCCACACGCTCGTCATCGGCGCCAGCAACGACGTCACCGGAGCGATCGGCTCCAAGGTCGCCACGGGCGGTGTCGTCCAGGGCCTGACGGCCAATGCGACCTTCAACGCCACCATGAGTGCCGACGTCACCGTCGCCAGCGGCGCGACCGTCGGCGCCACCGGCAACATCTACATCTACGCCGGCAGCTCGGGACAGGTCAGCGCCAACGCGCTCTCGCACACCTGGGGCGGGGCGGGTGTGACCAACAGCGGTGCCACCGCCACGCTCAGCGCGACCCAGGACATCGCCATCGCCGGCATGGTGCGTTCCAGCAACGACATCGCCATCGAGGCCGGCTACGACCGGTATGGCAGCCCCAACGACCTGAGCGCCAGCGCCACCAGCCACGCCTACAACTACACGGCGCTCGCGGTGGGCACCAACCCGAGCGCCTACGCCTCGGTCACGAACCACAACAACGCCTCCGTCTCCGGAAGCGTGCTCGCGGGCGGCAACGCCACGCTCGCCGCCAGCAACGGCCAGCACGCCGCCAGCGCCAGCGCCACCGGCAAGAACTCGTACCAGAAGGTCGTGGAGGAGATCGTCAACTTCTTCGTCGGGCTGATCAACAAGATCGCCCACAAGCAGGTGATCAAGCCGGTCACGCTGGAGTACCACGGCGGATCGAGCAGCGACAACTCCAGCAGCGGCGTGGACGTCTCCGGCACGGTCGAGGCCGGCCTGGCCGGGACCCAGGATCTCAAGCTCACCCTCAACGCCCAGGGCCAGGTCGTGGCCGGCCCGGGGACGTCACCGCTCGTGCACTACAGCGTCACGACCTGGGACTACGCGCAGTACCTGCAGGACCAGATCCAGAGCCTGCAGACGCAGATGGCCGACACCACCGACACCACGCTGATCGGCCGGCTGTACTTCGAGCAGGAGAAGCTCAACGCGGAGCTCGCCGCGATCACGAACCCGTCCACCGGGCAGCCGTACGCCGAGGCGACGGCGGTGCCGTTCGTCACCGTCGATCCGATCCTGGTGCGTTCGGGCAACGTGAGCATCCGTGCCGGGAGCACGTCGATCACCGGCACCGTCAAGGCGCTGCCGTTGACCGGGGTGAGCATCGAGAACCCGACGCCCGCCTTCATGCAGGTCGGCGACATCACCGTCGAGGGCGGCAGCGGCGGCAAGGTGGACATCAACGGCACCATCACCGGCGGCGCGTCCGGCACGACGCCCACGGTCAGCATCGACAGCAGCTTCACGCCGTCCACCGGCAGCAGCGACATCGCCCCGGACATCTTCCTCAACGGGACGATCTACAACCCGCTCGGCTCGGTGGTGGTGCAGGACAGCGCCGGCTCCATCCACAACCAGGGCACCATCAACGGCGGGTCGGTTTCCATCGCGGCCCTGAACGGCGGGTACTTCCAGGGCTACCAGTCCGGATTCCATACCCCGGGGGAGGTCGTGCCGATCACCGACACCGCCACCGTGATCGCCGGCGGGCCGGTGTTCGTGGCGGCCGAGTTCCTCAACGTGGACGGCCTGATCCAGAGCGGCCACGACCACCTCGCGGTGAGCCTGTCGAGCAGCCTGGACAGCCAGCTGAACACCTGGGAGACCGAGTACGCCCAGGGGACGTCGAGCTGGAACCAGTACGTGGTGGACAACAACCTGCCGGTCGATCCGACCACCGGCTACGTGCGCATCACGCTCAAGGCGAGCATCAGCAACCCGGACATCATCCCGGCGTTCTGGGATCCGGCGACCAACGAGATCGTGCTCAACGCCGCCCAGTCGCAGCCCGGCCGCGTGTACCTCTACGGCAGCATCTTCAACACCAGTCCGACGGCGAGCGACGGCAGCCCGACATCGAACATCGTCGCCGCGGGCGGGCTGGCGAACATCAGCGTGGACAACCAGACCGACCTGCCGCTGGTGGTCCAGGGGCTCGACGCCGGCAGTGCCAACAGCGGCGGGCTGGTGCAGATCACCGACACGGCGCGGACCATCGACGCGCCCGACAAGGCCGGCAACATGGTCGGCTACAGTCAGGTGACCGAGTACCGCTACGACCCGCAAACGGGCGTCACGTCCGTATACCACTACGCGGCGGGCGCGCCCGGCACGGCGGGCCAGGCGGACAGCGCCACGCTGGTCGACAGCTTCACCGGCACCAGCGACAGCTACAGCATCGAGAACAACGGCGGCGGGGTCTGGTACGTGCGGAACCCCGTGACCCTGTCGAGCGGGGGGGGGAGCTACACGGTGCAGCAGGGCCTGTATCGCCCGAGCACCGCGGATCTCTCGGTGACCGTGCCGACCAGCACCGGCCTGACCTACACGGTCACGTACACGATTGGCAGCACCAGCTTCAGCTACGACAACGTGCCGGCGGGCTCGCCGCTGCTGCTGTTCTGCAGCGGTTTCTGCACCGCGACGCCGAACACCGCGGCCAGCACGGCAACCATCACCCAGGCGTGGAACACGCTGTCCGGCGCGTTCGAGGGCGACTATCCGGTCGGCATCTCGTTCGTCGGCCAGAGCCACGGCACCATCAACGTGACCTCGCCCGCCGGCATCTGGCTCAAGGGCGACGTGAAGAACGTCACCGGGGACGTGACCCTCTCGGCCGACAGCGGCGTGCTCGGCAGCCTCTCGCGCACCGCCACGGTGACCGGGCAGAACGTCACCCTGACCGGCTCCGGCGGCATCGGCGACGGCGCGCTGGTCGGCACCCGCATTTCCACCTACTATGCACCGCTGGTCACCTTCTTCGGCACTTTCTACTTCCCGGTGCCGGTGGTCAGCCAGGCGACCCTGGCAAGCTCGGATCCGGTCAACGTCAGCCTGGTCGGCTCCGGGATCCTGAACGCGACCAGCAGCGGGGGCAACATCGATCTGAGCGATGCGCAGGGCGGTCTCACCCTCGGCCAGGTGAGCGCCCCGACGGGCTTCGTCCGCATGGACACCCAGGGCAGCATCGTCGCGGGCAGCGACAGCGCACCCGTGATCGTGGCGGGTTCGGACCTGAGCCTGAACGCCGGCCAGGGCGGCATCCACGGTGCGACGGGCAGCACGGATGCGCTGGGCATCAACATCGGCGGCACCCTCAACGTGGACGCGCCGTTCGGCGTGGTCGATCTTGCGCAGGCCAGTGCCGCCGGCGATCTCAGCGTGGGTCGGATCACGGCCGGGGGCGACGTCACGCTGGCCGCTCCGGGCGGCTCGATCGTCAGCGCCCTGGCGCAGACCACGAACCAGAAGGGGCTGACCGCCCTGCAGCAGCAGTGGAGCAGTTTCGGGCTGACCGGCACGGCCGCCCAGGACGAGGGCAGCAACAACCTCACCCACATCGTCGGCGACTTCACCTTCGCCTACGGCCAGTACTGGTCGATCAAGAACGACGTGACCTTCACCGGCTCGGGCTCGAGCATGGCGGTGTCGGGACTGACGGCGAGCGGGTACGCGGACTACCGCGCGGCGGCCGCCGCCTACAACGGCATCGCCGATCCCGCCAGCGTTACCCAGGCACAGATCCTCGGCTACGTGCAGAACGTGCTCCAGTCCGATCTGGTCGGCCGTTACCAGGCGCTCGGCGCCCAGCTGGGCCAGCTCACCGCGGACTACGGCTTCCAGGGCAGCCAGATCGATCCCTACCTCACGGCCCAGGACGCCGGCGGATTCGCGCAGACGGTGACCGGCGGGCTGCAGAGCACCGTCACGCAGGGGGTCGCCTGGACCCAGGACCAGCTGCTGAACACGGTCAACCAGCAGGCCGTCTTCGGCACCGCCGCGAGCTACCAGACCCAGGCGCCGAACATCACCACGCCCGGCACGGTCACGCTGCTGGCGGGGACGGCGGGCGCCAGCGACACGCTCGGCAGCACCGACGCGCCGATCACCATCCAGGGCGGCAGCGGAACGCTCACCCTGACGCCGCTGCAAGAGGCCGCGCTGGCGGCCGCGGCACCCGGGGACATCACCATCGGCAGCAATGCGAGCGGGCCGGTGCTCACGGTCAACCGCTACCATCCGGTGTACGTGCAGGGCGCGCAGCGCGTGGACGCGGCGGCCCAGGCCGGGCTCTATCTGGCCGCGGGCAGCGGCGACCTGAACGTCGGCACCATCGTCAACCCGCAGGGCGAAATCCGCCTGTCCGCCGCGGGCAGCCTGTTGCAGGCGCCGGGCGGGGAGGGCGTGAGCGGGGGTGCGCTGGGCGTCGTCCTCGACGCCGCGAACGGTACGATCGGCACCGCCGGCGCGCCCGTCCAGCTCGCGGTGACCGGGCCGCTGGACTCGGCAAAGGCCTCCAGCGACGTCTACCTGGAGCAGAGCGGCGGGCCGCTCGATCTCGGCAACTTCTTCAGCGGCGGCACCGGCTCGATCACCGTCAACCAGGGCGGCATCGCGCCGATCTTCACCGATGCGACGGTGCCGCACGTGCAGGCACAGCACCTGGTGCTCGATACCACCGGCCCGGTCGGCGGGGACACCGCGCTGGCCGTCACGCTGGGCAGCGGGGGACTGTCCGGACAGGTGGGGGGAGCGCTCAACGTCGTTTCCCCGACCGCGGACCTGGCCGTGCACGGGCTGACCGCGCAGGGCCCGGTGAGCCTGCAGACCGTGTCGGGCAACATGACCCTGGACGGGCTGCGCAGCGCTGCCGCGGGCGGCACCGCCATCACCCTGGCGGCGGCCGGCTCGATCACCGGTGACAGCCCCTCCGGCGCCGACGTCGCCGCCCCGGCGAGCGGGGCGTCCGTGTCGCTGACCGCCGGCACCGGCATCGGCAGCGCAAGCCGCTACCTGGTGCTGGATACGCCGCTGCTGGGACTCGCCAGCACGACCACGGGCGACATCTACCTGGGCGACCTCCAGGGGCTGACCACGCAGCTCATCCACGCGCCGAACGGGACGCTGGGCCTGCGGGTGGCCGGCGATCTCACCTTCACCGACCTGCTGCCCGCCTCCGGGCTGGACTTCAGCGCCACAGGCAGCGTCAGCGGCGGCCATGCGGCGGTCACCAGCGGCGATATCACCGGCAGCGCCGGGGGCGCCCTGTCGATCGGCACCGTGTCGGCCCCGGACGCGGTCACCCTCTCGGCCGCCGGCGGGAACATGACCCTCGGCACCCTGACCGCGAGCCAGGCCATCCTGTCGGCGCGGGACGGGATCGACCTGCACCAGGCCTACATCGAGAAGCTGATCCGCTTCTACTCCGGCGCGCTGCAGGCCGTCGTCGACCAGCAGAAGCGCGCGACCGGGCCGCTGGAGATCGCGCTGTCCGGCTGGCAGGGCGGCATCGACGGGCAGGTCGACCTGTCGCTGGATGCGCCCGGCGGGATCGTCATCGATCCGCTGCGCGCCGGCAACGGCACGGTGCGCATGGCGCAGGATGCCTGGACGCTGCGCAACGGCTACGTCACGGGCGAGGTGCGCTTTATCACCCCGCAGGCGAACGTGCTGATGACCAACGGCAGCACCGCGCTGCAGCCGGCCGACGTGCAGCTCTACCAGCGCGGGGAGAGCTTCTACCTGACCCAGAACGGCAACGTCACCGTGACCAACGCCTTCACCGAGCACTACATGACCGGCTACCGGGTGATCGTGCCCAACTACATCCGGAACCACCAGCAGACCCCGACCGACTACGGCGGCGGCAGCGCCTACATCTCCTCGGGCGCGATCGCCGGCAGGCAGCCGTCCCTTGCCGGGCTGCTGCCGCAGCTGCGTGCCACGTTCCAGATGCTTCAGGACGGCTTCGCCGGGGTCGTCGGCTCGCCCTCGGGGGGTGCGCTCAACCTCACCGGCACCGGCGCCCGGTCCGGCCGGGGCGAGCAGTGAGGCGCGCGGCCATCCTCCTGGCCGGGGCGCTGGCCTGGCCGGCGGCGGCCTCGGCCCTGCCGGCACCGCCGCCGAGCACGACCGCCGGCGCCGCGCAGCAGCGCAGCCAGCAGGAGCAGCAGCGCCTCGAGCGCAGCCAGCGCCGCAAGGGGCCGAAGGGCCCGGTGCTGGTGGGGCCGAAACAGCAGCACGCCAAGCCGGCTCCCGGGGGCGCGAAGTTCACGCTCAATCACATCACGTTCAGCCCGTCGCGCTTTCTCAGCAGCAGCACGTTGCAGGCCCTGAGCCGCCCGTACCTGCACCATCCGATCACCGTCGCCGACCTGTACAAGCTGCTCGATGCGATCAACGCGGTCTACGCAAAGCGCGGGCTGATCACCGACCGGGCGATCCTGCCGCCGCAGAAGGTCACCGGCGGCGTCGTGCACGTGCGCCTGGTCGAGGGCAAGGTCGGGGCGGTCCACCTGTCCGGGGCCAAACACACCGGGCGCGGATACATCCTGGCGCGCCTGCCGGTCAGGCAGGGGACGGTGCTCGATGCGGCCGAGCTCGAGCGGGAGCTGATCTGGTTCGACCGCACCAGCGACGTGGCCCTCAAGGCCAACCTGCAGCCGGGCAGCCGCTTCGGGCTGACCGACGTGATGCTCGAGGCGATCGAGCCGCCGCGCTACCAGGTGAGCCTGCTGGCCAACAACGAGGGCGACCGCGCCACCGGCCGTGTGCAGGGGGGCGTGTACGCGCGCCTGTTCGGACCGCTCGGGCGCGGCGACAGCCTCACCCTGTACGCGATGAAATCGCGCGGGGCCTTCAACGGCAACCTCGGCTACCAGGTGCCGCTGACCCGGCGGGGCCTCAAGCTCAGCGCCAGCGTGGCCCACAACGAGATCCACATCATCGACGGTCCCTACCGCAACCTCGATATCCGCGGCCACGCCGACGTCGGGCAGCTCGGCCTGACCCGGCCGCTGGTGGCCAGCCGGCACTGGCTGGTGACGACCGCGGGCTCGGTCTCCTACACCCGGGATCGCACCGACATCAGCGGCGTGCCGCTGAACGCGGACCACATCTGGACGCCCGCGGCCGGGGTGACCGCCGAGTACGACCGGCCGGGCCAGAGCTGGCTGGTCACGCAGACGGCCGAGCGCGGCTTTGCCCACGAGGTGCTGAGCCAGGACCGGGCCTACTGGCTGCTTCCCGGGACCTTCAGCGGCCGCGCGGCGCTGCCGGGTCCGCTGTTCACCACCACCAGCGCGGGCTGGCAGTACAGCAACGCCCGGGACCTGCCGCCGTCGCAGCTGTTCCAGCTCGGCGGTGCGAACACCGTCCCCGGCTACCCGGTGGGAACCGCGTCCGGGGTCCGCGGCTTTTATGCCCGCCAGACCCTGGACGTCCACCTCCCGGCCCGCACCGCCTTCGGCGTCGGCTACAGCTACGGCGCGCTCCACGCCGCCTATCCGCGCCGCATCGCCCTGGAAAGCTTCGACGTCGGCCTGCAGGGCAGGTTGCCGCGCTACCGCGCGCTCGAACCGGTCTCCTGGCGCGTGGACGTGGCCCACCCCATGCGCACGGTGGTCCCCGACGAATCGAAGTGGGAAGTCTACTTCAGCATCGTGGCGCCGTTCGGGCTCTAGGCGATCCCCTGTCCGGCCGTTGCGCCGTGCCGCCGCGCGCCCGCGTCGCGGTGACATCCCGTCCGCTTTCTCACGCCGCCGGGCGGTCCGCCGCGGCATCGGCGTAGCGCCCGCCGGCGCCGGATGGTAAGTTACCGATCTTCCAGCCGGACCGCTGGTGTCCGCACCGCGGCAGCGTCGATGGAGGCGCCCAGTGAGAATTCGTCCAGTCCTGGCGGCCTGCGCCGCCATCGCGCTGCTGCTCGGTGCGTCCGGCGCCGGCGCCGCCCCGCGCCGGGATTACGACTTCCGGGTCCTGGTCGACGGCAAGCCCATCGGCACCCAGAGCTTCCATTTCACGGAGGACGGGGCCGGCTACGAGATGTCGACCGAGGCCAGGATCAAGGTCCGGTTCCTGTTCTTCACCGCCTACCGCTTCCACCAGACGGCGGTGGAGCGCTGGCGCGGCGGCTGCCTGCGCACGATCCGGTCACGCACCGACGACAACGGCAACCGCTTCCGGGTGCGGGGCCGGGCCGTCGACACCGGTCTGTCGCTCACCGTCAACGGCAGCGAGGACACGCTCGACCAGGCCTGCGTGCACACCTTCGCCTACTGGAACCCGCGGCTGCTTCGCTCGCAGCGCCTGCTCGACAGCGAGACGGGCAAGCTCAAGAAAGTCTCGCTCGCCCGCCTCGGGCGCAGGCCCCTGCCCTGGGATCCCGACACCCGGGCGACCAGCTACCGCCTCCACACCGGCGACGGCCCGACCCAGCTCTGGTACAACGCCAACGGCCGCTGGCTGGGGCTGCGCTCGAAGCTGAAGAACGGGCATACGGTCGTTTATCGGCCGATCTGAAAAGTTATTAAGTTATTAAGTTATTAAGTTATTAAGTTGTTAAGTTGTTAAGTTGTTAAGTAGTAAAGAATTGTGCACTCCCGCCATGTGGTTTGGCCTGGCTTTGCCGACTTAACAACTTAAAACTTAATAACTTAAAACTCTCCCCTCCACGTCACCACCTCCCCCAGCGGCGCCCGGGTCGTGCGAAACGCGTTGGCCGGGTGAGTCCGGTCCTCGTAGCCGAAGGACAGTCCGCATACCACCAGGCGCTCCGGCGGCAGGTCGAACCAGTCGCGGATGAAGTCCGGGTAGACGGCCAGGGCGGCCTGGGCGATGGACGCGACCCCCAGGCTGCGGGCGGCGAGCATGAAGTTGGAGACGTACGCGCCGCAGTCGACCGCGCCGTAGACGCCGAGGTCTGCTTCCGTGGTCACGATGGCGAGGTGGGGCGCGCCGAAGAAGCGGAAGTTCTCGAGCCGCTGGCGATTGCCCGCCTCCCGGTCCCCGCGGGCCACCCCGACCGCTTCATAGAGCTGGAAGCCGCACTCGCGCCTGCGCTGGCGGTAGACACCCGTGTACTGACGCGGAAAGTCGAAGTCCGGGCCCGGCGCGGCGCCGCCGGCGGCGTAAGCGTACAGCGCCTCACGGAAGCGCCCGGTTTCCTCGCCGCCGGTGATGGCCACCCGCCACGGCTGGGCGTTGCACCAGGACGCGGTGTGCTGCGCGATCGCCAGGATCCGCTCGATGGTCGCCCGCGCTACGGGGTCCGCGCGAAAGCCGCGGCAGCTGTAGCGGTCGGCGAGCAGGGCTTCCAGGGCGTCGGCACCGGCGGCGTTGCCGGCGGGGTTGCGGATCGCGGTCGGGTGGTCCATTCGGGAAGGTTCTCCGGGTGTCGGTTTGCGGGCTCGCGGGCCGGTGCACGCATGCGGGGTCAGGGTACCAGAGCCGGGACCGTGCGGGACGGCCGGCGTTGATCCGACCCGCCGTTTGCGAGCAATCTTGTCGGGGACGGCGCCGGCCGCGCGGGCAGTGCGGCGGCGCACCGCGATCGATCGCGCGGCGCCCTCACGCGGGAGAGTGCAGCTATGGAAGACGGACATACCTACGACGTCTCGATGTTCCGCGAGACCTTCGAGCACGGATTCACGTTCATCCACGGCTTCCTGCGCAACGTCCATCGCTTCGCCGGCCGGCCGGCGATGACCTGTCCCCTGCGGGACCGGACCTGGACCTACGCCGCGCTCGACCGGGACGTGAACCGGCTGGCGCACGCGCTCGCCGCCGACGGGGTGGGCCGCAACGAGGTGGTGATGTACCAGCTGATGAACTCGCCGGAGTTCGTGTTCGCCTACCTGGCGCCGCAGAAGCTGGGGGCGATCAACTGCCCGATCAACTTCAAGCTCTCGCATGCCGAGACCGCCTGGATCATCGATGACAGCCGGCCCGCGGTGTTCGTCTACGATGCCGAGGGCCGCGAGACGGCGGAGGCGGCGCTGGCGATGGCGCGCCATCGTCCGCGTCGGGTCGTGATGGTCGACCCCGCGGGGGAGGCGCGCCCGCCCGAGGGGCACGTGCGGTTCTCCGACTATCTGCACGAACGCGACGATGAGCCGGAGCGGGAGCGCCCGGCGCACATCTATGACGAGGTCACGCGGCTGTACACCTCCGGCACCACGGGGCGGCCCAAGGGCGTGCCCATGAACCACGTGATCGAGGTGCTCTCGGCCCACGACGTGATCATGCACTTCCCGCTCGCGCCCACGGACCGGACCATGAACATGAGTCCCTGGTTCCACCGGGGCGGGATCCACGCCGGGGGGCCCACGCCGTCGCTCTATGTCGGCGCGGAAATGGTGATCCTGCGCCAGTTCGCGCCGCGGACCTGCCTGGAGTACGTGGAGAAGTACGGGGTCAGCTTCCTGGTGGGGGCGCCGCCGATGCTCAAGCTGCTCAGCGCGACCCAGCAGAAGAGCCCGTTCGACCTGTCGGCGCTCAAGGGCATCGTCACCATGGGAGCCCCGCTGGGCCGCGAGGACTGCATCCGCTTTCACGAGACGCTCACACCGAACATCTTCAACGGCTACGGCACGTCGGAGGCGTTCTGGAACACCTTCCTGCGGCCGGCCGACCTGCCGGAGATGGCCGGCTCCGCGGGCCGGGCCTGTACCGACGACGACGTCGCGGTGGTGAAGGTGTTCCCGGACCGCCGCGCCGAGCCGCACGAGACGGTGGCCAGGGACAATCGCGAGGTGGGCGAGGTCATCGTCCGGGCGCCCGGCAAGAGCGCCTACACCTACGTCAACAACGAGGCCGAGAGCGCCCGGGTCTTTCACGACGGCTGGCTGTACATCGGCGACATGGCGACCTGGGACGAGAACGAGTTCGTCACCATCGTCGGCCGCAAGAACAACATGATCGTCTCGGCCGGGGAGAACATCCACCCGGTGCAGGTCGAGGAGGTGCTGGACATGCACCCGAAGGTGCAGGAGTCCGTGGTGGTCGGCGTGCCGGACGAGCTACGGGGCGAGACCGTGGTGGCCTACGTGGTCCGGGCGGACGATTCCCTGACGGCGAAAGAGCTCGCGGCGCACTGCAGCGACCGGGCGATCCTGGCGCCGTACAAGCGGCCGCGCTACTACCGTTTCATCGACGAGCTGCCGTACACGGCCACCGGCAAGAAGAAACACTACGTGGTCCGGCAGATGGCCGCGGAAGAACGCGACCGGGACGTGTTCGAGCGGGGCTGACGCCGCGCTCTGACGGCGACGGGAGGAGAGGGGCGATGGGCTCTCTGGAAGGGTTGCGAGTGCTGGATTGCACGCACGTGATCGCGGGGGCGTGGTGCTCCATGGTGCTGGCCGACCTCGGCGCGGACGTGGTCAAGGTCGAAAGCCCGCGCGGCGAGGTGACGCGCACCCGCCTGGGAGCGTTCCGCGCCTACGATTTCGTCAACCGCAACAAGCGGGCGATCGCGGTGGACCTGGCGCGGGAAGGCGGCCGGGACACGCTGCGGCGGCTCGCGCGCGGCGCCGACGTGTTCGTGGAGAACTACCGGCCGGGGGCGATGGCCGGGATGGGGCTGGGCTACGATGACCTCGCCGCGGAAAATCCGGGCCTGATCTACTGCTCGGTCTCCGGCTTCGGCCACGACGGGCCCTACCGGGAGCGCGGCGGGCTCGACCTGGTGGCCCAGGCGATGAGCGGCATCATGAGCTTCACCGGCGAGCCCGGCGGCGAGCGGCCGGTGGCCGCCGGGGTGCCCGTATCCGACCTCAACGCGGGGACCTTCGCGGTGGTGGGGATCCTCGCGGCGCTGGCCCACCGCAACCGCACCGGGGAAGGCCAGCACGTGGAGACCTCCCTGCTGGAGAGCGCGCTTTCGTACACGGTGTGGGAGTCGGGCCTGTATCTCACCACCGGCGAGGTCGCCAGCCCGCGCGGCTCGCGCCACCGGCTGGCGGCGCCGTACGAGGCGCTGCGCACCGGCGACGGCTTCATCGTCGTGGGGGTGAACACGCAGAAGCTCTGGCGCCGCTTGTGCGAGGTGCTTGGTGAGCCGGAGCTGGCGGACGACGCCCGCTTCGCTGCCCCGCGGGACCGCCTCGAGAACCGCGACGCGCTGCAGGCGCACCTGGAGGCGCTGCTTGCATCGGACACCACCGGCGGGTGGGTGGAGCGGCTCGTGGCGCAGGGCATACCGGCCGGGCCCATCAACGATATCGGTGGCGCGCTGGAGGATCCGCAGGTGCGTGCCCGCGGCATGCTGGCGGAGGTCGATGGGCGACGCTTCGTGCGGACACCGGTGAAGATGTCGCGCACCCCGGTGCGGCTGCGTCGGGGACCGGCGGAAGTCGGCCAGGACACGCGCGCGGTGCTGGAAGAGGCGGGGTTCGCCCCCGACGAGATCCGGACCCTGCTGGAAGGGGGCGCGGTGACGGCCGGCGAGGGGGAGCAGCGATGAGCGGCACCATCCACGTGTCACGGCCGGTGGCAGGCGTAATGCTCCTGGCACTGGAGAATCCGCCCGCGAACACCCTGGGGCGCGAGATGCGGTCACGACTGCTGCGCGCCCTCGACGAGGCCCACGGCGACCTGGACGTGCGCGTGGCGGTGATCACGGGCCGCGGGCGCAGCTTCTGCGGCGGTGCGGACCTGCGCGAGGAGCGCGACGGGGCGTCCGGCGGCGGCGACGACACGCTGGCGGGCTTCGCCCGCCTGCTGGACAGCATCGAGCGCCTGCGGGTGCCGGTGGTGGCCGCGATCAACGGCGCCTGCGTGGGCGGCGGCCTGGAGCTCGCGCTGTGCTGCGACATCCGCCTGGCGAGCGAGTCGGCCCGCTTCGTCTGTGCCGGGGTCAACGTCGGGCTGATGGCTTCGGCCTGGCGGCTGCCCCGCCTGATCGGGATCGGGCCGGCCCGGCACATGCTCCTGACCGGCCTGCCCCAGGACGCCCCGACGGCCGAGCGGCGCGGGCTGGTGACCGGCGTCTACCCTGACGGGGAGCTGCCGGACGAGGCGCTGGCGCTGGCCGGCAGGATCGCCTCGCGCGCGCCGCTGTCGGTGGAAGCCACCCGACGCGTGTCGGGACAGGCGCTGGACCTGGAGCCCGGGGAGGCGGCCCGGGTGCAGGCGCGCGAGCTGTCGGTGCTCGCGGCAAGCGACGATCACCGGGAGGCCGTCGAGGCGTTCCTGGAAAAGCGCGAACCCCGCTTCACGCGGAGCTGAGACGCCGGCGCCGATAGATTGACGGCGGTCATTGGTTCGTGGCGAGGATGCGCTATACAGGAATGGCGCGATCCGTGCCCGGATCGTTCCGGGCGCGGGGGAGACTGCGTGCACTTTCAGGGAGGAACGTCCATGTCGATGCGTTTCAGCGTGCTGGCGGGGGTATTGCTGCTCTCCGCCGGTCTCCTGCTCGGTTGCCAGCAGAAAAGCGGCGACAGCCAGTCCGCGCCGGCGGACTCGCAGTCGCAGCAGATGAATGGCGGCAACGACCAGATGCAGGAAGACCAGTCGGGCAACGGTCAGATGCAGCAGGACGAGTCGGGAACGGAGCAGATGCAGGAGAACGGGTCCGGTTCCGACCAGATGCAGGAGAACCAGTCCGGCGGCGAGCAGCCGATGGACGAGGACAACGGCGACAGCGGTGCGGGCCAGGGGGACGGCTCCGCCGACTGATGCCGGGGCACTGACCCGGTCCGGGCCAGTCGAGTCCAGCAGTTTCCCCGACCGGGTCCGGCCACGGGCCGGATCCGGCGGGGCATCCTCGTATTTGTCTCCTGCGCGGACCAGGCGCCGCCGTGCCTCGCCCGCGCTTCCGCCGGCACGCCGGTCCGGCCGGGCAGCCGCCGAGTTGCGCGCGGCGTGCGCCGCTGACATGGTGTAGACGGAGGTCACCCGATCCGGCGCGCTGGTCCGGCTCGCGCCGTGAGCCGGGAGAGCCCCCCTGCCGGTGCGTCCGGGCCGCTTTCGAGTTCCGGAGTCATCCGCGGTGCCACGCCGACAGCCGAGCTGCTGCCGCGCGCGGCACGGCGTGCCCGTGTGCGGATCTAGTATGCTGGAGGCGCCATGCCGTCGCGGTGCCCGGCGGTTCATTCAGCCACCTACGGGAGGACGTGCCAGGGATGGAAGGCCAGACGCCATCCTGGGAAATCGCGCAGGTGTCCGGGGTACGCCGGGTGCGGCTGAGCGGGCGCTGGACGCTGGCGCAGATCGCCAGCGACGAGCAGAAGCTCGAGAGTGGCATGCGCAATGCCGCCTCGCAGGTTCCCGACGCCTGGAGCCTGCGGGACGTGGTGGCGCTGGATACTGCCGGCGCGCTGCTGCTGTGGCGCGCCTGGGGGCACCGCCTGCCGCGCCAGCTGGAGTGCCGTCCGGACCAGCGCCAGCTGTTCGAGCACCTCGATCGCACCGGGAGCCGGGAACGGGAGGCGCCGGTCCGCCGCCGGTTCGTGATCCTGGTGGAAATCGGCGCCTCGATCATGCGGCTGTTTCGCGAAATGGGCGACCTGGTGGTGCTGGTCGGCCAGCTGATGATCGACGCCTGGTACTGCTTCCGGCATCCCCGCGCCACGCCGCTGCGCGAGATATCGGCAACGGTCTACCGCGCGGGGGCCCAGTCGGTGCCGCTGCTCACGTTCATCGGGCTGCTGGTGGGCTTCGTGATGTCCTACCAGATCGGCGTGCAGCTCAAGAATTTCGGTGCCAACACCGCCATCATCGGCTCGGTGGGCGTGGCCTTCCTGCGCGAGCTGGGCCCCTTCCTGGTGGGGCTGATCCTGGTCGGGCGCGCGGGCTCGGCGTTTACCGCCGGGATTGCCGCGATGCGCATGACCGCGGAGATCGACGCCCTGCGGGCCTTCGGCATCTCGCCCACGCTGCGGCTCGTCCTGCCCAAGGTGATCGGGCTCGCGCTGGCCATGCCGCTGCTGGTGCTGTGGACGGACTTCGCGGGCATCGTGGGCGCCGCCTACATGTCCCAGCACCAGCTCCATGTCGGCTACATGATGTGGCTGGAGCAGTTTCCCCACATGGTGCCCTGGGCCAACGGGCTGATCGGTTTCGGCAAGGGCGTGCTGTTCGGCGGCATGATCGCGCTGGTGGCCAGCTACTACGGGCTGATCGCCGAACCGGACACCACCAGCCTGACCGAGCACACGATCCGTTCCGTGGTGGTGAACCTGTCGCTGGTGATCACCATCGACGGCGCGCTTGGCGTCCTGCTGTCGCACATCGGAGTCTGAGCGGATGACCTCGAACGCGATCGTGGAAGTGCGTGACCTCCACAAGCGACTCGGGGGACGCTGGGTGCACCGGGGGCTGGACCTGGACGTGGAGGAGGGCGAGGTGCTTGCCGTGGTCGGATCCAGCGGCTCGGGCAAGACCACGCTGCTGCGCCAGATGATCGGCCTGCTCAAGCCCGACCAGGGCACGGTGCGGGTGCTGGGCCGGGACGTCTACGACGTGGACCTGTACTCGGCCCAGGCGCTGCGCAGCAAGTGGGGGGTGCTGTTCCAGCAGGGCGCCTTGTTCAGCGGGCTCAACGTGTTCCGGAACATCGCCTTTCCGCTGCACGAGATGGCCGTGCTCGGGGAGAAGCTGCGCGAGGATTACATCCACGAGCTGGTGATGGTGAAACTGGAGCTGGTGGGGCTCGACCCCGAGGACGCATGGAAGATGCCGGCCGAGCTGTCCGGCGGCATGATCAAGCGGGTGGCGCTGGCCCGTGCGCTGGCGCTGGACGCCGGCCTGCTGTTCCTGGACGAGCCGACCACCGGACTCGACCCGGAGTCCGCCTCGGAATTCGATCACCTGCTGTCCGACCTGCACTCGGAGCTGCGGCTCACCGCGCTGATGGTCACGCACGACGTCAACAGCCTTGCGGCGTTGAGCGATCGGGTGGCCGTGCTCGCGGATGGCAAGGTGGTGGCCATCGGGCGGCCCTCGGAGGTCGCGGAGGTGAATCATCCGTTCATCAAGTCCTTCTTTCACGGCGAGCGCGGCCAGCCCGTGCTCGACAAGCTGGAGTGACCCGCCATGGAAGATCGAGCCCACGCCCTGGTCGCAGTCGCCTTCCTGCTCGTGCTCAGCGCGGGTGCCGGTTTCGCCGTATGGTGGATGCAGGCGGGGCGCCCGGAGGTCGACTACTACTACATCGTCTCCAGGCACGGGGTGGGCGGGCTGAACCCGCAGGCCGCCGTCAACTACAAGGGCATCCAGGTCGGAACCGTGCGCAAGATCGAGCTGGACCCCCAGGACCCGCACAAGGTCCGGATCCTGGTGACGCTGGTCCACAAGGCACCGGTGACCGGCTCGACGTACGCCGAGATGGGCTCGACCGGGCTGACCGGGATGGCGCACATCGATCTCAAGGACGGCAGGAAGGGCAAGCCGCTGAAGACCTCGCGCAAGCACCCGGCGGTCATCCCCATGCGTCCCAGCACCTTGCAGCAGGCGGAGCGGCAGGGCACGAAGATCCTCGGCGAGACCCACAAGATCGCGGCGCAGCTTTCCGACCTGCTGAGTGACAGCAACCGCAAGCACTTCAGCGCCATCCTGGCGCAGCTGGATGATGCCACGCGCAAGCTCAACACCATCGAAGACCGGCTGACGCCGGCGCTGAAGCGGCTGCCGCCGATGATCGACAGCGCCCACCGGACCCTGGACGAGAGCCAGTCGCTGCTCAGGACCATGCGCGAGGACGCGAAGGTATTCGGCAAGGTCGGTGATTCGTCCAACCGGGCGATGGACATGCTGACCAACCAGACGCTGCCCCGGATCGATCGGCTGACGGACCACCTGGACCAGACCGTGGGACACGTCGACCGGCTCACGCGGCGGCTGAACAACCAGCCCAGCAGCGTGATCTTCGGCCGCAAGCAGGTCGCGCCGGGGCCCGGCGAGCCGGGCTACAAGGAGAAGAAGTCGGGACAGTGACCGCTCCCCGGCACCCGCGGGTCGCCGGGCAGGACCGGGCCCGAGGATCTATACTTGGAAGCGTCGCGGGTGAGGGGCCACCCCGCCCGCGGCCAGAGACCCTTCTTCGGGGCAGGCGCAACGCCTGCCCCTTTCTCCTCAAAAAAGTCATTAAGTCATTAAGTTGTTAAGTTGTTAAGTTGTTAAGGAAAAGGGAAGGAAGTTCTCGCGGCACTGGGGTATTGAACCGCCCCGGGAATCGGGGAGGCTGTTTGGTTTAAGTCATGCCGCGACGGCGGCCTGACGGTCGAGTTGCCTGTAGTAGTTTGCCTCAGCTTCTGCTGGAGGAATATAACCCAGGGGTTCCAGTAGGCGATGGTGGTT
>DASQZJ010000050.1:0-17914 GCA_035638775.1 Gammaproteobacteria bacterium | reverse complement strand
CACGCGCCGGGCGGACACTGGGTCGAGTCCTACCCGTTCGTACGCCTGCACCAGCCGTCGGCCTTCTACGGGGTGAACTCGCTGCCGCTGGGCAACCAGACCATCGACGCCCGTGGCTTCAACCGGGGGTTCTACGAGCTGGCCGGCGGACCCGAGCTGTGCGCCTACTACGACCGGGTCATGCGCGAGCGCCTGCTGGCGTCGGGGCGGGTCCGCTACTTTCCCATGTGCGAGTACACCAGCGGCTACCGCTTCGTCTCGCGCCTGTCCGGCGAGGAATACCGGGTGAAGGTGCGCAAGAGCCTGGTGGACGCGCGCTACCTCGAGTCGCGCGTGCCGGCGAGCTACGCGCCGCCGTTCGACCTCGAGGCGCCGGTGCGCTGCGTGCCGGTCGGGGAGCTGCCCCGCGTGGCCGCGCCGCCCGACGGCTACGTGATCATCGGCGGCGGCAAGACCGCCATGGACGCGTGCGTCTGGCTGCTGGAAACCGGGGTGCCGCCGGAGGACCTCTGCTGGATCAAGCCGCGCGAGTCCTGGCTGCTCAACCGGGCCTACTATCAGGGCGGCGACATGGTCGCTCGAACGTACGAGGGCTTCTCGCTGGTGACGGAGGCCATCGCGCAAGCCGGGTCGGTGGGCGAGATATTCGAGCGCCTGGAAGCGGGGGACTGGGTATTGCGCGTCGACCAGGAGGTGGCCCCGACGATGTTCAAGGGCGCCACCGTGAGCGAGGCGGAGATCGAGCAACTGCGTCGCATCGAGAACGTCGTACGGCTCGGGCATGTCCGCCGCATCGAGCGGGACCGCATCCTCCTCGACGGCGGGGAGATTCCCACCGGCCCGGGGCACCTGCACGTCCACTGTGCCGCACCGGGCCTCAATCACTCACCCGCCGTGGCCCTGTTCGGCGACGGGCGTGTCACGCCGCAGTCGATCCGATTCGCCCAGTTCACTTTCAGCGCCGCGCTGGCCGGGTTCGTGGAGGCCACGCGCGGGAGCACGGAGGAGAAGAACCGACTTTGCCCGACCCACACTTACCCGAACCGCCCGGTCGACCTCGTGCGGGGTCTGTTCCTGCAGGTGCAGGCCGAGCTGAACTGGGCCGAGGCACCCGACGTGCAGGATTGGGTCACGGCATCGCGACTCAATCCCCTCCGGGATCTTCCGCCGCACCTGGACGAGCCCCGGGTACAGGAAGCGACCCGGCGGTTCGGCGAGCACCAGGTCGCCGCCTTCGGCAACATGGAGCGTCTGCTCGCCGCTGCGACGATCTGAAGGTGCTAAACCGGGAGCGTGAAAATGGGTGACAGGCCAGGCAAGAGCCCGGCCCGGCATGTATCCGGCGCGTGCCTGTGCGGCGCCGTGCGCTTCGAGGTCAACGACCCGCTGGAGCGCGTCGGACATTGCCACTGCAGCATGTGCCAGCGGGCCCATGGCGCCGCGTTCGTCACCTGGGCCGCGGTACCGAAGGCTCGCGTTCGCATCACCGCCGGTGAGGTCGCCATGACCCGGTACCGCTCCTCGGCCGCGGGTACGCGCGCGTTCTGCAGCATCTGCGGCAGCTCACTGTTCTGCTGGCATGGGGCGAATCCGGGCATCATCGACATCGCCGTGGCATCGCTCGCCCCTGGTCACGGTGCAGTGCCTCGGGCTCACTCGTTCTGGGACGATCGGGTGGAATGGACTGCACCGGCCGACGGGCTTCCCCGCTTCGGTGGTGAGAGCGGCACCGAGCCACGCTGACACGCCACCCGCGCCCCCGGGACGGGTCCGGTAGGCATACGGTGAGCGTTATGCCCGCCTGCCGAAGGCGAAACGGCGCTGCGACCCGGACAACGTCTTCTGCGTGAACCGGAACATCGCGCCCGGAGCCTGAGCCGGCGCCCGGCGGCGAGCCACGGAGCGCGACCCGGGGACGGTCATGCCCCGACCCGCTGGATCACCTCGAAGCCCTCGAAGTGCGGCCGGTCGAGGTACATTTCGCGCGATCCGCCGGCCGAGGCGTGCGCCTTGCGGAACGCCTCCGAGCGCGTCCAGGCCTCGAAGGCCTCGCGCGAGTCCCACAGGCTGTGGGACGAGTACAGCGTGTATTCCTCGTGCTCCGGTCCCCGCAGCAGGTGGAACTCGCGGAAGCCGGGCACTCCGCTCAGGTAGGTGTCCCGACTCTTCCAGACGCGCTCGAACTCCTCCTCGTAGCCCTTCCTCACCTGGAAACGGTTCATGGCGATGTACATCGGCTGCCTCCGACGGGGTATGGCGGATGAACGGGACCGGCCCCCCGGGCCGGCGGTCGGGCCACCATATGCCGCCGGGCGGCGGCCCGTCGAGCGCAACGGTCCGGCGACGGGTCCCGCGGCCGCCGTCGATGCATCCGGATGCGCGCTTTCCGCGTAACTGCGCCATGAAGGCATCGCGCCTTCATCCGATCCGGTTTCATCGACTCAAGGAGAAACAGGCCAATGCACAGGCTCCTGAAATACGCTCTCGCACTGCCCGTGGCGCTGCTGATCACGGTGCCGGCCTTCGCCGCCAACCCGATGGTGGGCGGGCACGCAATGTCGCGGCAGAGGAACATCGTCCAGAACGCCGTGAACTCGAGCGATCACACCATCCTGGTCAAGGCCGTCAAGCAGGCCGGCCTGGCGAAAGCGCTGGAAGGCAGCGGTCCGTACACGGTGTTCGCCCCGACCAACGCCGCCTTCCACAAGCTGCCGTCCGGCACGCTCCACGCGTTGATGCAGAACCGGAACCGGGCCCGGCTGAAGAAAATCCTGCTCTACCACGTGGTCAAGGGCGACCTGACCTATCACAAGCTGTGGCGCGAGATCCGCGCCAACGGGGGCAGTGCCCGGCTGCAGACCCTCGAAGGGGGCACCGTCACGGCCAGGACCAACGGTCCCCACAACATCGTGATCGAGGACGGACGGGGCGACGTGGCCCACATCTCGACCTACGACGTGCGCCAGTCCAATGGCGTCATCCAGGTGGTCGATCACGTGCTGCTGCCGCCGAAGAGCTGAGACGGAGAGCACGCGCGGAGCGGGACGGGGGTCGGCCCGGGAGGTCCGTCCCCCGTGCTCCGCATCTTGCCCGGCGGCCGGCGTGGTCTAGCATTTGGCCTGACGCGACGCGGACCCGGCGCGTCTCAAGCCGCCTGGTCCCGCCCGGGCTTCCGCGCGACAAACCGCAACCGCACGTAGTCGGCTGTCCAGACCCCGCCCTCCCCACGCAGCGACGGCTCCAGCAGCGCGACCGCGTCTTCCAGCACCGACTCCCGCACCGCGGCCTCCAGCCCCTCCAGGAACGGGTTGGCGAACGTCTCCAGCCAGCCGCGCATGCCGGTGGGCAGCGGCGTGGGGCGGGCGAACGACTCGATCCGTTCGACCTCGAAGCCATGCCGCCTCAGGCGCTCCGAGCACGCCTCGACGGCCGGGAAATGCCATGGCATCCGTGCCGCACCGTCGATGCCACGCCAGCGCAGGGCCGCCATCAGCGCGGTGACGATCGCCGCCACGTTCCCGTGTCCACCCATTTCCGCGACCAGGCGGCCGCCGCTCTTGAGCGCCCGGAAGACGCCTTCCAGCACGGCGTCCTGGTCGTCCATCCAGTGCAGCGCGGCGTTGGAGAAGACCGCGTCGAAGGCGGCGTCGAAGGCGAGGCGCCGGCCGTCCTGGCGCGCGACCTCGAGACCCCGCGCGCGGGCCGCGTCGAGCAGATCGGGGGAGCTGTCCACGCCGAGTACACGGGCGCCGCGCTCCGCGATCCGGGCCGTAAGCGCGCCGTCGCCGCAGCCCAGGTCCAGCACCCGCTGGCCGGGCCGCGGGTCGAGCAGGTCCACCAGCGGCTCGCCGAGAGCCGGCACGAAACCCGCGTTGGCGGCGTAACCTTCGGCGGACCAGCGCTGCGAGCGGGGTCCCGGATGCATCGCACGATCCTCCGGTGGGGCTCGATCCGGTTCATCGGCGGGCCCGGGGTGCCGCCCGCCGCGCTCAGGCCCGATCGCCCCCGAGCCGGCGCTGCAGCGATTCGGTGTCCAGCACGGCCCAGCGCTCCGCGATGCACCCGTCGGCCACGCGCCAGAACACCATGCCTTCCATGCCGACGCGCCGGCCGGTGGGATCGAGCCCGCGGAAGCGGCCCTGGTGAGTGCCGGACCAGCGCGCGTGCACCGCCACCCGGTCGCCCTCGGCGACCGCCTGCAACACGGTCACCTGCATGTCGGGAAAGCCGCTCCGCAACGTCCGGCTGAGCTCGAGCACCGCCTCGGGTCCGGGCGGCGTCCCGTCCGGCATCGCATGGTCGACGAAATCCGCGGCGACCTGTCGCCGGACGGCGGTCTCGTCCCCGGACCAGACCGCGGCATAGTGCTCCTCGATCAGCTGCCGATTGGCTTCGGGGGACGTCATCACGATTTCCCCTGTCGCCGACCCCGGGAACGGGGCCGGGGAACATTCTTCTTCAATCTAGCAGGATTCGGTCTCCGACCCCATTTCCTGAAGGGGCGGGCGATCGCAAGACGCGCTTCGGCGACCGGCCCAGGGGCCGCGGAATCCGCGTTCCTCGCATCTTCCGGAGGCGTTGCGGCCAGCTCGTGCAGCAGCCGGACGCCCGTGGCGTTGCCGCGGCCGGAACCGGCACTATTATAAAGATCTTTGCATATGCAATCTCCTTGCTATATGTTGAGCCGATTCGTACTCAGCCCGACGGGATCCCCGATATGTCACTGCCCCGCATCCTCCGCGAGCGCCTCTCGCTGCCGGCCGTCGCAGCGCCCCTGTTCATCGTCTCCAACCCGGAGCTGGTCATCGCCCAGTGCGAGGCCGGCGTGGTGGGCTCATTCCCCGCGCTGAACGCACGGCCGGCCGAGGCGCTGGAGCGGTGGCTGCAGCGGATCACCGAAGCGCTCGACCGCCACAACCAGGCCAACCCCGACCGGCCGGCGGCGCCGTTCGCCGTGAACCAGATCGTGCACCGCAGCAACGACCGCCTGGAGCACGATCTCGAGATGTGCGTGAAGTACGAGGTGCCGATCGTGATCACCTCGCTCGGCGCGCGCGAGGAAGTCAACGAGGCGGTGCACTCCTATGGCGGCATCACTCTGCACGACGTGATCAACAACCGCTTCGCGCACAAGGCGATCGAGAAGGGCGCGGACGGCCTGATCGCGGTGGCCGCCGGCGCCGGCGGGCACGCCGGGACGACCTCCCCGTTCGCGCTGGTGCAGGAGATCCGGGAGTGGTTCGACGGCCCGCTGCTGCTCTCGGGCGCCATCGCCACCGGCGACGCGATCCTCTCGGCACAGGCAATGGGCGCGGACCTGGCCTACGTCGGCTCGGCCTTCGTCGCCACCCGCGAGGCCAACGCCGACGAGCGCTACAAGCAGTGCATCGTCGACTCCAGCGCCGCCGACATCGTCTATTCCAGCCTGTTCACCGGCGTGCACGGCAACTACCTGCGCCCGTCGATCGTCAACGCGGGGCTGGACCCGGACAATCTCCCCGAGTCGGATCCGAGCAAGATGAACTTCGGCTCCGGCGGCAACACGAAGTCCAAGGCCTGGAAGGACATCTGGGGCTGCGGCCAGGGCATCGGCGCGGTCAGGGAAATCACCGGGGCCGGCGAGCTGGTGGCCCGGCTGAAGCGCGAGTACGCGGCCACCCGCGCCCGGCTTTCGGTCGCCTGAGCGCGATGGCGCTGGCCCACGCGATCATGGTCTCGCTGCTGGACCGGCCGCAGACCGGGTACGAGCTGGGCAAGCGCTTCGAGCGCACCGTGGGCTTCTTCTGGAAGGCCAGCCACCAGCAGATCTACCAGGAGCTGCACCGCATGGCCCGGCACGGCTGGGTCACCGCCGAGACCGTGCCGCAGTCGGAGCGGCCGAACCGGATCGTCTACCAGCTCACCGACGGCGGGCGGCGAGCCCTGGACGAGTGGATCGCCACGCCCTCGGACCCGCCCTCGGTCAAGGAGGAGCTGCTGGTCAAGCTGTTCGCGCTGGGCGACGCGGACGCCGGGACCCTGGTCCGGCAGGTCGAGCGACGGCTGTCCCTGCACCGGCAGCGGCTCGCCGAGTACGAGGCCATCCGGGACCGGCATTACCCCGAGCCGTCGACCCTGAAGCCGCGCCAGCGGGGACGCTACCTGGGGCTGCGCATGGGGATCCTGTCCGAACAGGCCTCGATCGCCTGGTGCCGGGAAGCGCTGGCGCTGCTCGGCGAGCTGCGCGGGCAGGGCGCCTGAGCGTGCCCGCCGCGCGCCCGGGAACGATAGCGGCTGTTGCCGGTCAATTTTCCTGAAGCCGGGAACCTCGTTCGGGAGCAGACTGTCGACACGATTCATCGACCCGCCCGCGACTGAATTCGTCGCGTTGCAGCAATCCCACGTCATCCTGATGGATCGCCAGGCCCGAAAGTCCGGGATGCGACCGATGCACGGGACGGCAACGTGCGGCCCGCACGGCGGACGCGCGTTTCCCGGACCCGGCAGCGGCCGGCCGGACGCGGCCGTAGGGGCGATCGTGGACGGGACATGAGCCGGAACGGAGCGCTGAAGCAGGCGTCCAGATTCCTCGGGACCGCGGCCGCCGGCGGCCTGCTGCTGGCGGCGCTGGCGTTCCTGGGCGCGTACGCCTGGTTCGCGCCGCGGCTGCCGAGCGTCGCGTCGCTGCACAACCCGAACCTCAGCACCCCCATGCGCATCTACACCGCCGATCACAAGCTGATCGGCACCTACGGGCCGGATCGGCGCTCGCCCGTGCGTTACCGCAACCTCCCGCCGCGGCTGATCCACGCCTTCGTCGCGGCGGAGGACGCCAGCTTCTTCCACAACCCGGGCGTGAGCGTGAAGGGGCTCGCGCGTGCCGCGGTGCACCTGGTACTGACCGGTCGCAAGAGCCAGGGCGGCAGCACCATCACCATGCAGGTCGCCCGGGACTACTTCCTCTCGGACCGCAAGACCTACAGCCGCAAGTTCAAGGAGATCCTGCTGGCGCTGCGGATCGCCCGGCGCTACAGCAAGCACAAGGTGCTCGACCTGTACCTCAACAAGATCTACCTCGGCGAAGGCGCCTACGGGGTGGCCGCCGCGGCGCAGACCTACTACGGCAAGCCGCTCTGGGATCTGACCCTGGCGCAGACCGCGATGCTCGCCGGCCTGCCCCAGGCGCCGTCGGCGGAGAATCCGCTGGCGGACCGCCAGGCCGCGCGTGCACGTCGCGACTACGTGCTGAAACGGATGCGGACCCTCGGCTACATCAGCGCGGCACAGTACCGGCAGGCGCTCTCGCAGCCCCTCTCGGCCAGCCTGCACCGCCAGCAGCCCGCCGTCCCTGCCGGCTACGTCGCCGATTACGCGCGCAAGCGGCTGCTGCAGCGTTTCGGCAGGAAGGCCCTGACGGCAGGCTACACCGTGGTCACCACCATCGATGCGCACGACCAGCAAGCCGCGGTGCGCGCGCTGCGCTGGAACCTGCTGCGATACTCGCGCCAGCATGGCTGGCGCGGCCCGGAGGCCACGGTGTCGCTCTCCGCGCCGGGTCGGCCCCTGCCACGCCGGCACCTCGACCGCGTGCTGCGCAAGCACCCGCCCGTCGGCGGGCTGGCGCCCGGGATCGTGGTCGGGCTGACCAAGCGCAGCGCCCGGATCTACACCCTCGACCACGGGATCGTGTCGGTCGGCTGGGAGGGGCTCAGCTGGGCCCGGGCGTACCGCGGCCCCAACTCGCGCGGCCCGGCGCCGAAGCGGGCCTCGGACGTATTGCAGCGGGGCGAGCTGGTGCGGCTGCAGCACGCGTCCGCCGGTGACTGGAAGCTGGCCCAGGTGCCCCGCGTCGAAGGGGCGCTGGTCGCGGTCGACCCGCGCAACGGGGCGACCCAGGCGCTCGTGGGCGGCTTCGACCCGGGCTACAGCAAGTTCGACCGCGCGCTGATGGCACACCGTCAGCCCGGCTCCTCGTTCAAGCCCTACATCTACTCCGCGGCCCTGCACGCCGGCATGAACCAGGCGACCCTGATCGACAACGCCCCGGTCGTCGCCCCGGCCGGAAGCTTCGCCACCTGGCGGCCCGAGAACTACGAGCGCACTTTCTCCGGGCCCACCCCCATGCGCCAGGGCCTGATCCACTCGATCAACCTGGTGACCATCAGGCTCCTGCGGCGCGTCGGGCTGGAAAACGCGCGCCGGTACGCCACCCGCTTCGGCTTCGCGAAGAAGACGCTGCCCGACAACCTGACGCTGGCGCTCGGCAGCGCGGCGGTCACGCCGATGCAGATGGCACGCGGCTACTCGGTGTTCGCCAACGGCGGTTTCCTGATCCGGCCCCACGTCATCGCGCGGATCATCGGGCCCGACGGCAAGACCGTGTACCGGGCCCGCCCGCCGGTCGCCTGCCCGTCGGGCCAGAACCCGGGCGGCAAGGCGGGTTGCGCCAGGCGGGTCATCCCGGCGCAGAATGCCTACATCATGACCCGCATGATGCACCAGGTGATCGAGCAGGGCACCGGCCAGGCCGCGCGCAAGCTGCATCGGAGCGACCTGGCCGGCAAGACGGGCACCACCAACCAGGAGAAGGACGCCTGGTTCGACGGCTTCAACCGCCGCCTGGTAGCTATCTCCTGGGTGGGCTTCGACAAGCCGGCTACGCTCGGGCACGGTGAGACGGGTGCCCGCGCAGCGCTGCCGATGTGGATCCGGTTCATGGGCCAGGCGCTCAAGGGGACCCCGGAGAGCCCGCCACTGCAGCCGCCGGGGCTGGTCGTCGCGCGCATCGACCCGGGGACGGGCAGGCGCGCGGGCCCGGGCTCCGGGGACACCACGTTCGAGACCTTCCGGGCGAACAACCTGCCACCCCGGGAAAAGGCCAGCAGATACGCGGGGCTCCACGGAAATGCCGGCGCGGACCAGATGTTCAAGCAGCTCTATTGACGCCCGCGGGTGCCTCCCGTGCAGGGCGCGGACCGAATCAACGACAGAATCCGAATGAATATCACGTTGCGCTTCCCATCGCGGCGACCGGAGGACCCGGACGGCGGCCGCGTCGCGCGCCCGCCCGGGCGTCCAGCCCGAATCTCCTGCGCCGGGGCCGGGGCCCGCCGGACCTCAGGCGCGATCGCCGTGGCGGCGTTGCTGCTGGCCGGCTGTGCCACGCAGCACGTGGCGGGCCCCGCCGGCCCGGCCGCCCCGAATGCCGGCCAGGGCCACGCGGCACCGCCGCAACCCCCGGGCAGCTCCACCGAAACCGGCGAGGCTTCCGGCCCGGCGGGATTCCCGTTCTCCGGGACGCCCCTGCGGGCACTGGAGATGCCCTCCGGCCCGACGCCCGGTTCCGGCGAACCACAGAGCCTGTGGGCCGACATGCGCGCGGGCTTCACGCTCGACCATCACCGGCAGCAGCCCGCGGTGAAGCACTGGATCGCCGTCTATCGGCAGCGCCAGGGCATCCTGCGGGAGGACTTCCATCGCGCACAGCCCTTCCTGTGGCGCATCGTGCACGAGGTCCGCAAGCACGACCTGCCCGCGGAGCTCGCCCTGCTGCCGGAAGTCGAGAGCGCCTACAACCCCTTCGCCCACTCCGACGCCAGCCAGGCGACAGGCCTGTGGCAGTTCATGCCGGGGACCGCGGAGCGCTTCGGCCTGCGCCGCGACTGGTGGTACGACGGACGCCGCGACATCCTGCGCTCGACCGGCGCCGCGGTGAGCTACCTGCAGTACCTCGGCCGGATGTTCCACGGCCACTGGCTGCTCGCCATCGCGGCGTACAACTCGGGGGAGGGGACCGTGGAGGACGCCGTCCGGCGCAACGCCCGGCGCGGCCTGCCCACGGATTTCTGGCACCTGGACCTGCCGCGCCAGACCGAGCAGTACGTCCCCCAGTTGCTGGCGCTGGCGGCGGTCGTGAACCACCCGTCCCGGTACGGGATCCAGCTTCCCGACGTGCCCGACAAGCCGCGCCTGCGGGTGGTTAAGCTGTCGAAGCAGATCGACATCGATCTCGCCGCCCGGCTGGCCGGGATCCCGGTGCGCCGGCTGCGCGAGCTCAATCCCGGGTTCCGGCGCTGGGCCACCGACCCGCACGGCCCGCACCGGCTGGTGCTGCCGCGCACCAGCGTGGCCCGTTTCAAGCGGCGGCTGGCGAAGATCCCCTCGGGGAAGCTGGTGAGCTGGCAGCGCTACGTGGTGCGCCACGGGGACACGCTCGGCCGGATCGCGCAGCGCTACGACACCACGCCCGGCGTGCTGGAGCGGATCAATCACCTGCACGGCACCCTGATCCGCAGCGGACACACGCTGCTGGTCCCCGCCAGCCAGAACGGCGCCAGCCGCACGCGCCTCGCCCTGATCCGCGAGCGCTATTCCCCGGGCTCCGGCCATGACGGGGGAGCCAGGCACTACCGCGTCCGCCCGGGCGACAGCCTGTGGACGATCGCGCACCGCCTGGGAGTGACGGTCGCCTCGCTGCGGCGCTGGAACGGCCTGTCCGGCGACCGCACCGCCCTGCGGCCGGGGCAGAAGCTGGTGGTCCCGCATGAACGCGGCCGGGTCGCGTGCCGGGTGCACAAGGGCGACTCGCTGTGGACCATCGCCCATCGTTACGGGGTGAGCGTGAAAGGGCTGCGGCGCTGGAACGACCTGCCCAAGGGGGCCGACCTGCACCCCGGGCAGCACCTGACCGTCCGGCTGGCCTACCGCGGCGGGCGCTGAGCCGCTGGCGGAACGCCGGGCGCGGCACGGGCCGTCAGGAGGTCCCCCCGCCCGACGACGGCGCGGCGGAGCCGCGCTCCACCTGCACCGGCCGGGTGCCCGCGCCGTTGCCCGGAAGCTGCTCACGATAGGACGCGGCCAGGCCGTTCGGGCCCAGCCAGGCGTTCATCACCTTCCGGGCCACCGGAGCGGCGGCCTGGGCGCCGTAGCCGCCGTGCTCGACCAGCACGGCCACCGCGATGCTCGGGTGCCGGACCGGCGCGAAGCAGACGAACAGCGCGTCGTCCCGCAGCCGCCGGGGGAGGTCGCTCTCGGTCGCGTTGCCGTCATCCGAGGGCAGGGCGGCGCCGAGCTGCGAGGTGCCGGTCTTGCCGGCCGCGGAGAAGCTCAGGCCGTGGGCGATCTGGTGCGCAGTGCCGCGCGGGCTCTCGATCACCGCCCGCATGCCCCGGATGACGCGGCGCCAGGCATGGCGACCGCGATCGACGATGCGCGGCAGGTGGTGGATCGGGACCCGGGTGAGCTTGCCGGTATTGGGGTTGCGCACGGCATAGAGGATATGCGGCCGCGCCCCGCCCCCGTGCATGGCGATGCGCGACACCGCCTGCGCCAGCTGCAGCGGCGTGGCCGACAGGTAGCCCTGGCCGATCCCCGTGTTGAGCGTGTCGCCGGGATACCACGGCTGGCCGCGGGTGCGCCGCTTCCAGCTCCGGGAAGGGAGGATGCCGCCGTTCTCCCCGGGCAGGTCCACGCCGGTCGGCCGGCCCAGCCCGAAGCGGGCCAGGAACGAGTGGATCCGGTCGATCCCGAGGTCGTGGGCGAGACTGTAGAAATACACGTCATCGGAGAGCTCGATCGCCTTGTGCAGGTCCACGTGTCCGAAGCCGTTCGGATTCCAGTTGTGATAGACGTTGGGATGGCCGGGCAGCTTGTACCATCCCGGGTCGAAGCGCGGGTGCACGTACCGTCCGCCGGCGAAGTTCAGGCCGGCCAGGGCCATGAGCGGCTTGATGGTCGAACCCGGCGGATACTGCCCGGCGATCGCGCGATTGAACAGCGGCCGGCGCGGGTTGCCGCGCAGCTGCTGGAAGGCCTGCTCACCGATGCCGTTGACGAACAGGCCGGGTTTGAAGCTGGGCGTGCTCACCATCGCCAGGATCGCGCCCGTGCGGGGATTCATCGCCACCACGGCGCCGCTCTGCTTGCCCATCGCGCGGTAGGCCACCTTCTGCAGGCGGGCGTCCAGCGTCAGGTAGAGATCGTCGCCGCCCCGGGGCGGCTTGCGGGAGATCTGGCGCAGCTTGCGCCCGTCCGGCGCCACCTCGATGGTGCGGACGCCCGGCGAGCCGTGCAGCAGCTTCTGGTAGCCGAGCTCCACCCCGGTCTTGCCGAAGTGCTCGGTGCCCCGGTAGTCCCGCGCGTTGACGTGCGACAGCTCGCTCCGGGTGATGCTGCCGACATAGCCGACCACGTGGGCGGCCACCGGGCCCAGCGGATAGTACCGGGTCAGCCCCGCGCGGATGTGCACCCCGGGGAAGCGCTGGTCGTTGACGGCGAAGCGCGCAACCTCCCTCGGACTCATCTGCAGCAGCAGCGGCACCGCCCGGAACGCGGGCGCATCCGACAGCCGGGCGTGGAAGCGCTTCAGGTCCGATGCGCTGACCGGCAGCAGCTTGCGCAGCCGCGCCAGGGTCTGTTTCAGGTTGCCCGCCTCGTCCGGGGTGATCACCAGGCTGTAGGAGGGCCGGTTCCCCGCCAGCAGGCGGCCGGTGCGGTCGAAGATCAGGCCGCGCACCGGCGGCACCGGCTGGATCCGCCGGCCGTCGGCCAGCGACTGCCCGGCGTAGTACTGATGCCGGCTGCACTGCAGGTAATAGAGCCGCCCGACGACGACGCCCAGGAGGACCAGGACGACGCTCCCGGCGATCCCGAGGCGACGCAGGAACAGTCGGCGCTCGGCAAAATGGTCGCGTATCCGCATGCGGGTGGCTTCAGGAACTCATCAGTCGTCTCGCCGGCCGTGCCCGCGATGCCGGAGCCCACTCCGCGCGGCATGCCCGGACGCGGCCAGCCGGAATCGCGGGCTGGATGGACGATGGACCGCGGAAACCCGCCGGGAGTTCGATCCCCGGCCGACGACGGCGGCATTCCGCGACGCGCTGGACGGATCGGCCGCGGCGAAGCTCCGCCCGGGCATTCCTGACAGGCCGGGGATCGGGCTCTTCGGATTCCGCGTCGGGGGCCTGCGCTCGAGCGGGTGCGATGCAACGCTTCATCGCCGGACAGTTCCGCCGGCCGAGCGGCCCTCTCGGGCTTCTCCGGGGGCGGCTCATGGACCGGGGCAACGCGCCGGTCGTCGAAGCCTGCGTCCCGGCGCCGGGCGATCGGATCGACGCCTTCCCGAGACGTCCGGCCCGGCTGCATCTGCGTGACCAGGCACAGGCCCGGCGGTTGAAGCCGTTGCGCCGGTCCTAGAAGGGCACGTGATGCAGGATCAACGCGAAGGTCTCGAGCCCCGCCAGGGTGGTCGCCGATGAGCCGACCAGGCCCACCACGAACCAGGAACCCCGGTCCACCCGGCGCGGGCCCTGGGGGCGGACGAAGCAGTGGATGGTGAAGAACAGGAAGGCGAGGAAGATCAGGCCCTGCTCGAGCGCGCTGACTCGCCAGTGTGCCAGCGTGAGCCACGCCAGCGGTTGTCCGGTCGTCCAGCCCGCCACCCCGACGGCAGCCGCCATCGAGAGCAGCGCCGCGATTCCGTAGGCCTGTCGCTTCATGATCACCCCCGAATGCGGCCGCGCGGCACTCACCGGCGCCGGCGGCCCGGCCGGCGGGACGTCGTTCATTCTTGCGGGCGCGTCCTTCAACCGGCCGTGTTCAGGCTACCTCGCCCCGCGCGATCTCTCGCCCGGGCTCCGGCCGGACAGGCCGGTTACGCCGACGAACGGGCATTGGTGTCCGACTGCCGGGGACAGGACGCCGCTGTCCGGTCCGGGATCGACGCCTTCCGGGCCGGCCGCCCGGGCGGAAGTCGCCGCTACCGGGGGCGCGGGCTTCCCATGATGGCCGCGAGGCGCCCCGCCGGGGGCAAGCCCTGCGTCGAGGCCACGTGCCCCTTCGCGTCCCGGTAGTAGATGACCGGCGTGGCCTGCAGGCCCAGGGAGTACATCAGGCGGTTGTTGGCCTCCACGCGCGTCCTGACCTTACCGGAGACGTGCTGCGCCGCCTGGATGCCGCCGGACCCGTATCGCTTCTCGTTGTGCATGAGGGCCGCCGCGGGGTTCTTGGCCGACAGGATCGCCGCCGCCTTGGGCAGGCTGCTGGGCCGCAGGACGGCCACCAGCACGTTGCGGATCTGCACCTTGCCCGCCTGCACCCAGGGCCGGGCCTCCTTCAGGAACTCGTGGCAGTAGGGGCAGTTGGGGTCGATGAACAGGTAGACCACGGTATCGGCCTTGTCGCTGCCGTAGCCGATCCAGTTGCTCTTCTTCAGCTTCTTCCAGGCCTTGCGGTTCTGCGGGTAGGTGATCAGCCGGTGCAGCGGCCCGCTGCTGAGGTTGTCCCCCTGCGAATCGAACATCGTGCCCGCAATGGCATGCTTGCCGTCGGGCGTGACGTACACGGCCAGCGCCTGTCCCTGGTACTTGACCGCGTAGCCGGTCAGTCCGCCCGGTGCGCTGAAGTGCCCGGCGACGGTCATGCCGTGCGCCTTCAGCGCCTGGATCGCCGGCGGCAGGGACGCCTGCGCGCGGCTGGCGAAGCTTGCGAGCATCGCGCCGGCCGAGAGCAGGCAGGCGAGCGCGATCGTGGTGGTGCGGAGTTTCATCACGGGTTCTCGATTCCGGGATTCGGTCGGCGGCACCGCTCGCGGCGCCGGCGGCCGCCTTCAATGCTCCATGTGACGGGCCGGGAACACGGGCGACCAGCCGCCCGGCGCGGGCCGTTGCGATACGCCAAATGATGCACGCGCAGGCGGAGAAACGCGAGGGGCAGCACGGCCCCGCGCCCGCGCCCCCGATCCGCGCGCGGGCCACGCGCTTGACGCGCGTGCCGTGATCGTGGATTCCTTGCTCCCGTGGCCCCAAGCACGGCCTTCCGGCGCAACACCATGGATGCTCGCCATGCTCCCGCACAGCTGGCCCGTTATCGCCCTGTGGCTCGTCCTCCTCGCGTACTGGGCCGCCTCGGCCGCCCGGGCGAAGCGCAGCATCCGCACCGGCCGATGGTGGCGATCGGGCATGGCGCGTGCCGCGGTTCTCGCGCTCGTGGTGATCACCTGGCTCACGCCGGCCTCGCGCCATGCCCTGCTCCAGGCGCAGCCGTACCTGGCCGACAACAAGCCCGTGAACGCGCTGGGCCTGGCGCTGTGCGCCCTGGGCGTCGGGCTCGCGATCCTCCGCGCGCCCGCCTCGGGCGGAACTGGGGCATCCCCATGTCCCGCAAGGCGGATCCGGATCTGGTGACGACCGGACCGTACGCGCTGGTCCGTCATCCGATCTACGCCGGCGCCATTCTCGCCATGCTGGGCTCGGCGCTGGCCCAGACGCTGCTCTGGGTCGTGCCCCTGGTGGTGTTCGGAGCCTACTTCCTCTACAGCGCGCGCCGCGAGGAACAGATCATGGCCGCACAGTTTCCCGGGGAATATCCGGCGTACCGGAAGCGCACCCGGATGCTGGTGCCGTTCATGCTCTGAACCGCGGTGACACGACCCGAAAACGGGGTCAGAGACCAGTTTCTCCTGATTCGGCGATAAATGGTCTCTGACCCCCATTTTCGGCTCTTCCGGGAAACGCACGGGGATGCCGGTGCCTTCCTGTTCCGGATCGGCGACGCGTCGCGCTTACGACCGGTCCTCGATCAGGACGCCGAGCTCGAGCAGGACCTCGGTCGCCCGGGCGGAATCCTCGACGGTAAAGCCGATCTTCCAGTACCCGCCGCGCACCGAGGCGACGAAGATCCGCTCGCGTCCCGGCCGGCCCGGGTCCCAGGTGAACCAGGTCCGGAAATCACCCGAGCCCCAGATCCGCCAGCTCCCGCGGAATAGCGAGGGGCGCAGCACCCGGACGCTCCCGATCCGGTCCAGCGGTACGAACCGGCTGCCGGCGACGGGGAGGTAGTAGCCGCGGAACACGATCTCCTCGTCGGTGATCTCGATCAGGCGGTCGCTGTAGAGGGTGGTCATCGTGCGTTGTCATCCGGAGCGACTTCGGGGATTTGCGCGTCCCGGCGGGAATCCGGCCAAGGTCTGTCCGTTCAGTCTACTCCGGCCGCGGCTCGTTGAGCGGGAAAATAAATCCGTCCCATATTTCGCTGGAGACGTCTTCATCGTCGTTGTTGTAACCCGCGCCTGGAGTTGTTCAATTAACGGCCGCCAATCCTCCTGCCGTAGCGCCTCCCTAGTACAACACTCAGCTGATAGCTCCTTCAAAAAATGCGCGCCGGATCGGATCGTCACCATGAGCCCACGTGTCGAAAGAGAACAGAAGGAAGTCTGTGCCTGAAGGCTCCTCCTCCCCACTCTTCAGGCGGTCCGCAACAAGATTGATGACGGTGGATTTACCACTACCCCAAGCCCCTTCTAAGCCAAGAGCCTTACCCCCGGTCTGTGTCGTTATTGTTTCGACGATAGCTCTTGCTACACGCTCATGCGATTTGCCTCGAAACTCGTCCCTCCATACAGGGCTGTCCTCAAGTGGCGTTAGGCCTATGTAAAGTGAGCGCGTCTCGATCTGATTTCCCGGTCAAAGTACGCCCCGAAGTATTCTGTGCCTTGGTGAATATCGCCCTTGTGGATTCTTAAGTTGGGCAGTCTTTCCTGCTAATGCCAGTTGCCGCCGGACTGGCCGACTTATCTTTGACAGCGCCTGATCAGACAACGACCGGTGCAGGAAAGCGAAGCTGCGCTCTCACCCGCACTTCGACTCGCCGCAGTTGAGACACGTCATGCACCCGTCCATCAGCACCATCGCCTTGGTGTGGCACTTGCCGCAGAGCTGGGCGCCGGCGGGGAACGGGTTGCTCTCGTCGCCGCTGTCCTGGCTTGCCTGCTGCTGCTTCCGGCGGGCCTCGTACTGGGCGCGCTTCTCGTTGATCAGCTGGAGCTGGTACTGGTCCGGGCCGTCGTCCTGGATCATGCCGATCATCTTCAGGTGGCGCTCGATGACGTCGCCGATCTCGGCCACGATCGACGGCATGTAGACGCCGCCCGGCTTCCAGTAGCCGCCGCGTGGGTCGAACACGGCCTTGAGCTCTTCCACCAGGAAGGTCACGTCGCCGCCCTTGCGGAACACCGCGGACACGATCCGGGTGAGCGCCACGATCCACTGGAAGTGGTCCATGTTCTTGGAGTTGATGAATATCTCGAACGGGCGGCGGTGCTCGTGCTCGGTGCCCTCGTTGAGGATGATGTCGTTGATCGTGATGTACATCGCGTGATCCGACATCGGGGTCTTGATCTTGTAGGTCGACCCCACGAGCATGTCCGGCCGCTCGACGCTCTCGTGCATCTGGATGACCTCGGCCTTCTGCCGGGCCTCGGCCTCCTGCTCCGCGTTCGCCTGCTCGTCGGCGGACCCTTCCCGCTCCACCCTGTAGTCCACGATCGGCTTGTCGATCTTCGTGGCCATCTCACTTCCCCCGGTGTTCACTGGGCCGCGTTGTAACGCTGGTTAATCCGAGTAGCTACGCGCGCTTTGCGTAGGGCGATGAGCCATGAATGTATTGATATTCCTACCATTTTCCATAATACCCTTCCTTGAGGGCATCGAATAAATTCGCCGCCGTGTGCGTCTCGCCGTCGTATTCCACTTCCTCGTTGCCCTGCAGGCGCACCTCGGTGCCGTCTTCCAGCTTGAACACGTAGGTGGTGCTGGCCAGGTCCTTGTCCTTGACCAGCACGCCCTGGAACGCCTCCGGGTTGAAGCGGAACGTGGTGCAGCCCTTCAGGCCGCCCTCGTAGGCCCACAGGTAGATGTCCTTGAAGTCCTCGTAGGGATAGTCCGTGGGCACGTTGGCGGTCTTGGAGATGGACGAGTCCACCCACTTCTGGGCCGCCGCCTGGATCGCCACGTGCTGTTTCGGCGTGACGCTGTCGGCGGTGATGAAGTAGTCCGGCAGGCGCTCGGCCGGGTCCTCCGAGTCGGGCATGGCGCGCTGGTTGACCAGCTCGCGGTAGGCCAGCAGCTCGAAGGAGAACACGTCCACCTTCTCCTTGGTC
>DASQZJ010000049.1:0-57029 GCA_035638775.1 Gammaproteobacteria bacterium | reverse complement strand
TTCGCCGGGACGCTGCTGGCCGGGCTGGGGGAGGTGCTGGGCAACGCGCTCGATCGCCTCGACCACGAGCACGCTCTCGTGAAAGCGCGTGTCCTGCAGGCGGCGTTTGCTGAAATCAGTACCCTGGCCTGCGTCTCCTTGCGGGATCAGGACGAACCGGCCTTCCTGAACAGCATTTGCGAGGCGCTCTCCCGGGACCCGCTGATGCACGGGGCCTGGGTGGGACGACCGGATGCGTGCCAGCGGCTGGAGATCGTGGCGGCATCCGGCGCCCGCCTCGATGAGCTCCGACGCCGCCGAATCCAACTGAGCGATCCCCGCCGGCCCCTGGCGGCACGTGCCTGGGCTAGCGGCGAGCTCCAGTGGGTAGCCGACGTGCGCACGGATCAGCGCGTGGCACCGTGGCGCGGCGTGATGCTGACCCAGGGGCTGGAGGCTTGTGTCAATCTGGTGGTCCGGCGCGGGGGCGCACGTTGGGGCGTGCTCGGCGTTTCCTTCCGCGAGCCGATTACGCTGGATCGCGAGGCGCAGACGCTGCTGTGCAAGATTGCCGCTGCGCTGGGTCATGCGCTGGACGAGCGGGATCACCGCCGGGCACTTAGCGAAGCCTCGCGCCGGGATGCCTGGCGCGCGACGCACGACCCCCTGACCGGTCTCGGCAACCGCGCCGCGCTGGAAGCGTTCCTGCCGAGAGCGCTGGCCCGGTCGCGCCGCGAGGGAACGCCCTTGACCGTGGCGCTCCTGGACGTGGACGAGTTCAAGCCAGTGAACGACACCTACGGGCACGCCGTCGGCGACCAGGTACTGAAGGTCACCGGCCGGAGGCTTCGGGCGACCATTCGCGCAAGCGACGCGGTGATGCGGCTCGGTGGCGACGAGTTCGTCCTGATCCTGGAGCAGATGGAGCCGGGGCCGAACCTGGACGAATTCTTCTCACGCTGCCTGCGCGAGGTGGCTGAGCCGATACTCCTCTCGCGGGGCGTGACCCAGGTGCGCGTGAGCGTGGGCGTGACCTGCTATCCGGCGGACGATGTCGATCCCGCGACCCTGTTACGGCATGCGGACAAGGCTCTCTACCGGCACAAGGCCGCCAAGGGGGCGTCCCGAGCCGCCTATGCGCTTTACAATCCGGCACCGTCCGCCAGCCGGCCGCATTCGATCCCGTCGGAATCACGGCCTCGCGCGCCCGGCCCGGTCGCCCTGGAAGACGTGATTCTGCACTACCAGCCGGTGCTCAGCCTGTCCCGGATGGCGATCACGCGCGTGGAGGCGCTGGCGCGCCTGCGCAAGGAGGGACGCGTGCTTTCGCCCGGGGAATTCCTGCACCGGCTGGACGGCCGGCAACTGCGCGCGCTCGGGCGTCGGGTCATCGACCTTGCGCTCACCCAGGCCAGCTCCTGGCGCGCGGACGGGCTGTGCCTGTCGGTCGACATCAACGTTGGCCCGCAGGAGTTGCTCGATCCGGCCTACGCCGAGGGCTTGCTCAACCGCTTGTCGACCTATCCTGCGCTCAGTCCGGGTGACATTACCCTGGAGGTGCTGGAAACCCCGGACCTCGTTGAGGAAACCCTGGTGCGGCAGCACCTGGAGCAACTGCGCGAAGCCGGCGTGCGGATCGCTCTCGATGACGTGGGTGCCGCGTACAGCTCGCTTCTGCGGCTCCAGGCACTACCCGTGGACGAGATCAAGATCGACCAGGCGTTTATCGCCGACCTGGACACTCGCCCGCGCAGCCTGGATTTTCTCGAGGCGTTCATCCACATCGGGCGCTCGATGGGTGTCGACGTGACCGTCGAGGGCGTGGAAACCGACTCGCACGTGGCGGCGCTGGCGGGCGCCGATGTCGACTTCTTCCAGGGCTTCGGGATTTCCCGGCCCCTGCCTCCGGAGAGGGTCGCCGCCTTCGTTCAGGCCTACCGGCCCGAGCGCGATCCCGCTGACTCCCCGGTCGCCGCCTTTCAGCATCACCTGCATTGGCTGGAATGGGCGATCAGGGGAATCGAGGAGGTTCCCACTCAGATGAGTGCTGCCGGTCTCGGCGATTACCACCGCTGTCCGTTCCATGACTGGCTCGCTGCCCGGAACGCGCAGGAGCTCCCGTCGCTGCCCCGAATCCGGCAGCGACATGCTCTTGTTCACCGTACCGCCGCCACCGCGCAACGGGCCGCAGCCCGGGGCCGGCACGCGGTGACCGATCGCCTGTTGCGGGTGCTGCGCCATCACTCCCGGGTCCTGGTGCTTGCCCTGGAGCGCGATCTCCAGGACGTCAGGAGGCGCGGCAGCGATGATCCGCGGTGCGGCCGATCAAGCCAGTGAAGCGGCGCCCCGGGTGTCCGGGGACACCGGAACCAGCCGGCGGGCAGAATTGGTCTGCGAAGCCCGGCCATTCCCGCGGCGCCGCGTTCCGTTGCGGGGCAATGCCGGTGGGACGCGTACCATCCGCCCCCAGAAGAATCACTCTCCGGATGCGGGACCGTTGTGGGCGCGCCCCCGATTTCGTGCATTTCCGGGCGCGGACCGATACGGTGTCGCCGAGCCGATGCGGACCCGCTATGGTCTCAATGGATGACCGGGAAGGCGTCGCCGCTGCCGGGAAGTGAGATCGGGGTGGCCCGCGAGCCCGGCCCGGCGCACGAGGCAGGAGGAGCCATGACTCGCAGGATTACCGGTCCCGCCCGCTGGCCGATAGCGTTCACGGCGGGTTTCTTCGCCGTCCTGGTGTTCCACCAGGGCATCCTCTCGCTGCTCTACGGCATCCACTTCCAGCCGCACGCGCCTTTCCCAATGCATCCGACGGCCCCGTTCGGGGTTCCGGCGATCTGGTCGCTGGCGTTCTGGGGCGGCGTGTGGGGCCTGGTCCTGCTCGCATGCGAGCGATGGTTCCCGCGGGCTTTGCCCCCCTACCTGGTGGCGGCGGTCCTGTTCGGCGCGATCGGGCCGACCTTCTTCGCCTGGTTCGTGGTCTTTCCCCTGAAGGGACTCCCGGTGGCCGCCGGCTTCCGCTTTCACGGCATCGTCACCGGCCTTTCGGTCAATGCCGCGTGGGGCCTCGGGACCGGCTTCTTCCTGCGCAGCATGGCCGGCCGGCGCATGGCCTGATTCGCAGGCGCCTCGGCAGGCGCCGGAGCGCCGGGCGGGGCGTTGGCTCTGACCGGCCCGATAACCGGGTTGCCGGATTGTGAGACCATTGTCCTCGGCCGGCGGCTTGCCACAGTGCGGGGGTGCCGGCCAAGCGGTCCCGACAGCGAGGTCACATGCAATCCACCAGCGATGCCGACGGGCGTGTCGACGGGCGCCACCGGCGAAGTCGGGCCAGCCGGCGCAAGATCGTGCAGGCCCTGCTCGAGCTGATCAGCGAAGGCGAGGTCCTGCCGGGCGCCGAGGCCGTGGCCACGCGCGCGGGGGTCGGCCTGCGCACGGTGTTCCGGCACTTCGAGAACATGGAGAGCCTGTACCGCGAACTCATCGCGGCCATGGAGACCGAGCTCCGCCCGATCGTGGAGGAGTCCTATGCGAGCCGGGACTGGCGCGGCCGGCTCGCGGAGCTGATGGACCGCCGGGTACGGATCTTCGAGCGCATGCTGCCGTTCAAGGTGGCGGCCGACATCCATCGTTCGCGTTCACCCGCGCTCGCCAGCCAGGGTCGTGCGGTGCTCCGGCAGCAGCGCTCCGTGCTCGCGCGGATCGTACCCGACTCGATCCGCCGGGACCGGCTCCTGTTCGAGGCGCTGGATCTGCTGCTCAGCGTCGATAGCTGGCAGCGGCTGCGCCGGGACCAGCAGCTCACGCCGGCCGAGGCTCGGGCGACGCTCGACCGCGCCGTGAACGGGCTGCTTGGCGGCGTTCCACCTTCCGTGCAGGACTGATCCCCGGCACGAAGCTCCGGTCCCTCAGGCGGAAAGGCGGCTGCGCTCGATGCGGTCTCCGCCGCCCGGCAGGCGCAGCAGCAGGCCGTCGTCGCCGACGGCCACGCCCGCGGAGCGCAGGTCGGCGACCCCGGCCAGGAACAGCCGTCGGGCCAGCCGGTTCGGCAGCACCGGCAGCAGGTGCGTGAATACCAGGTGCTTCACCCCCGCCTCGTTGGCGATGCGCGCCGCCTCGACCGGCGGACAGTGGTAGCCGGGGATGTCGCGCATGATGCGCATGGCGCGGTGATTGCCCGCCGCCTGCAGGGCGTCGCCGAGCGCGGAGACCATCCGCGGCTGCAGGCCCTCGTGCACCAGCACGTCCGCGCCCGCCGCGGCGCGGGCCAGCGCGGGCTGCGGCGTGGTGTCGCCGCTGATCACCACGCTGCGGCCACGGAAGTCGAAGCGGTAGCCGTAGGCCGGCTCGACCGGGTGATGGTCGACGCGGATCGCGGTGATGCGCAATCCGTCCTCGTCGAGCATCGCCGCCGTCGCCGCGTCCCCGGGGATCGCCAGCGGGCGGGCTTCCAGCGGCGCGGCCTCCGGCGGCAGGAAGCCCGGGCCGTGATGCGCGGTACGGAAGCCCGTGTCGGGCGCATAGGCCTGCTCGAATCCGGCCACCACCCGCTCGATTCCGGGCGGTCCGTACACGGGCAGGGGCCGCTTACGCCCGGCCACCCAGGTCTGCAGGCGGGTCTCCCCGACCTCGGCGATGTGGTCCGAGTGGACGTGGGTGAGCAGCAACCCCTCGATCCGCTCCAGCGGCACCCGCCACAGGCGCAGGTTGCGCATCACGCCGAGCCCCGCATCGACCAGGAACAGGCGGCCGCCCGCCGCCACCAGCGCGCCGGGGCCCGCCCGCTCGCGGTCCGGCAACGGCGAGCCGGTGCCGCACAGCAGCACCGACAGCTCCTCCGGCCCGGCCAGCATCGGCACGGGCCGCCGCACCACGCGTCCGGCCACGGCGCGGAACAGGTGCAGCTGGGCCGTGGTCGAGCGGCGCAGCAGCACGACGGCGCACGCCAGCAGCACCAGCACGAGGCCGACCCCGGTCCAGATTGGCCATGTCATCGAAGGCTCCTCCTGCGGATGGGCCGAAGCGCCGGACGGCGGTGCCGCCCGTTCCGGAGCTACTGCCGCGAGGCCGCGGCGCGCACGTCCGCCTCGTCCGCCTTGCCGGCGAGGTCGCCGGGTGCCCGCCCCGGCAGCTCGAAGACCACCCGGTGAATCGGCGACCGGTACGGGAACGGCGCGGCGTACTCCGGGCAGATCGGGCTGGGGCTGCAGCCGAAGTCCATCCCCAGGCTCGACACGATCAGCAGCAGGCGGGGCAGGCGCCCGCGGACCGCCGGTCCGCCGTCGACGCGCAGCGCGACTTCGCCCGAGCCGTCGTCGGCGCGCCGGACCTCCAGCTCCAGCCGGTGGCGCCCGGCGTCGAGCGCCTCGGCACCGGCCACGTGCGTGTGCTCGTGGAAGGCGTTGTAGTGGAACACCGGCCGGCCGTCCGCGAGGTAGAGGACAAAGCCGCTGTTGCGGTTGCCGCGGGCGACCAGTGCGCCGTCCGGCCGGGCCGGGTCGTACTCGAGCTCGACCGTGGTCTTCCAGCCGTGAAAGGCCGGCGGGCAGGCGTCGGCGACGATGTGCGAAAGCGGCGGGTAGTAGACGAAACGGCGGCGCGAGGCCGGCAGCCCGGGCCGGCGCCGCGACGCCCTGAACAGCTCCAGCGGCGGCCGGTCGTCCAGCGGCAGCACACCGTGGATCTCCGCCTCCCGCCACCATGCCGCGACCATCGCTTTCAGGCGCTCCGGCTCGGCGGTCGCGAGGTCATGGCATTCGGAGAAGTCGTTCTCAAGGTGGTAGAGCTCCCACGGGTCGTCGTCGAATGGGACGCCGGACTGGTGGTGGGTGACCGCCTTCCAGCCGTCCTTCCACAGGCCCCGGTGGGAGAGCATCTCGAAGTACTGCACGCGGCGCCCCGGCTCCGCGGAGGGGTCCGTGACGGTCGGCAGCAGGCTGACGCCGTGGATCGGCATCTGCTCCACGCCGGCGACGCTGGCGGGCATCTCCAGGCCGGCTGCGTCCAGCACCGTGGGCGCGATGTCCACCGCGTGGCAGAAGGCGGTGCGGATCGCTCCGGGCGTGTGGATGCGCGCGGGCCAGTGGACGATCAGGGGGTCGCGCACGCCGCCGCCGTGGGTGTTCTGCTTGTACCACTTCAGCGGCGTGTTGCCGGCCTGGGCCCAGCCCCAGGGGATGTTGCTGTGGCTGTCCGGTCCGCCGATGTCGTCGAGGCGCCCCACCGCCCGGTCGACGTCCTCTTCCATCAGGTTGAAGTGCTTCATCTCATCCATGATCCCGCTGGCGCCCCCTTCCTGGCTGGCGCCGTTGTCGGAGACCAGGATCAGCAGGGTGTCGTCGGCCAGCCCCATGGACTCCAGGAAGTCGACCAGGCGCCCGACCTGGTGATCGGTGTGATCCAGCATCGCCGCGAAGGCTTCCTGCAGGGCCGCGGCGAAGCGCTGCTCGTTGCGGCCGAGCTCGTCCCAGGGACGCACGCCCGGGTTGCGGGGGGCCAGCCCGGTATCGGGAGGGACGATGCCGAGCTCCTTCTGGCGTGCGAGCCAGCGCTCACGGGCCACGTCCCAGCCCTCGTCGAAGCGGCCACGGTACTTGTCGCGCCAGGCCTTCGGCGCCTGGTGAGGCGAGTGCATGGCGCCGAACGCCAGGTAGAGGAAGAAGGGCTTCTCGGGCACCAGCGAGGCCTGGTCGCGGACATAGTCGATCGCCCGGTCCACCACGTCCTCGGAGAAGTGATAGCCTTCCTCGACGGACTTCGGCTGGGGCACGAAGTGGTTGTCGCGGGTGATCTCCGGGGTGAACTGGTCGGTCTCGCCCTGGAGAAAGCCGTAGAAGCCGTCGAAGCCCTTGCCCAGCGGCCAGTTGCGGAACGGCCCGGCGGCGGTGCATTCGCCCATGGGCGCGAGATGCCACTTGCCCGCGGCGAAGGTGCCGTAGCCGCTGTCGCGCAGGATTGCGGCGATGGTCGCGGCCCTCGGCGTCACCGCGCCCCGGCTGTTGGGGTAGCCGGTGTCCATGTTCGACAGCGCCCGGATGCCCGCGGCATGGTGGTTGCGCCCGGTCAGCAGGCAGGCCCGCGAAGCCGAGCACAGCGCCGTGGTGTGGAAATTGTTGTAGCGCAGGCCGCGGCTCGCCAGCCGGTCGATGTTCGGCGTCTCGATGCTCGAGCCGAAGCACCCCAGGTGCGCGAACCCCGTGTCGTCCAGCACGACCATCACCACGTTGGGGCCCCGGTCACGGAAGCCCGGCCCGCTCCAGTCCGGCATCGAGTCGGCCACGGTGCGGCCGATGACGCCGGGGAAGTCCTGCTCTGCCGGATGCTCGTATGGCATGGGGTCTTCTCCTCCGGGCTCGCTGGCGGTCCCGCGGCCCCTGTTCGCTTACGGCTATATTGGCATTATACGTGTCATATGTATAGCGGGGCGATGAGCCCCAACCGGGCGGCCGAGGGGGCGAACGGGCGCCCGTGAGGGGTCAACCATCCCTCCGCGACGGCGAATGCCGGATGAGCGCGGCGGCTCCGCCGCACTTCCCGGCCTTGTCCCCGGGAGTGCCACTATGGCGTGCCCATGCCGGCCGCGCGGTCCGGCACCACGCCGAGAAGAGTCGAGAGCGCGGGATTCGGTGACGCTTTGCGCCAGACCAGCGCCAATCGACTGGTGGCGTCCGGGTCCGCAAGCGGGTGATACCCGACGCCCGGCAACCGGTGCACTTGCATGGCTGCCGGCACGAGTCCCACGCCCATGCCGGCCGCCACGAGTCCGACCATCGTGGTCAGGTTGGTCACCGGCTGCCGGGTGCCGATCGCAACCCCGGCCCTGCTGAAGGCAGCCAGGGTTTCATCCTGCAATCCCACGCCGGGCGGGTCGCGCAACACGAGCAGACCCGGATGGACCAGGTCTGCCAGATCGACGCGGTCCCGGCGCGCCAGCGGGTGCGCGGTCGGGAGTGCGATAAGCAGTGGCTCCTCGTGCAGCAATCGGTGGCAGCGCCGGGGGTCGTCGGCGAACGGGCCCCGGACGATCGCCACGTCGAGGAGACCATCGGAGACCAGTGCAAGCTGGTCCTCCACCGCGTGCTCCTCGGTCTCGAGCCGGATGTTGGGGTAGTGGCGAGTGAACGCAAGGAGCGTCGAGAGGATCTCGGGAACCATCATGGCGGAACCGACGTAGCCAATGCGCAGGTGGCCGCGGTGCCCTCGCCTGGCGTCGACCACGGCACCCCGGACGCGATCGAGCGCTGCCAGTGCCTCGCGCGCCTCCGCGAGCATTGCGCGTCCGGCCGGGGTCAGGGAGACATGGCGTCGGTCGCGCTCGAACAGGCGCGTCTCGAGCTCCTGTTCCAGCGCCTTGATCTGCTGGCTCAGCGCGGGCTGCGCTACGTGCAGTCGGCTCGCGGCGCGCCCGAAGTGGAGTTCCTCTGCGACGGCAACGAAGTACAGGAGCTGTCGGGTCTTCATGGACTCTCTGATAGAAAAAAAATATCAAAAGCGGCCAAAGTAATATTAGAACAATATCTCAAGTCGGGGTTAACTTGAAGAACGTCCATACACGCAGCCGAGGCCCCTCATGCCCCCCCAATTCGCAACAGACGACAACCCGGGCTCCGAGTGGGACTTGCGTCGGGTGCTCGACGTCTGGCGCCAGCATCGCGGCCAGCTCCTGGAGAGCCGGCACCCGGTGGACCCGCAGGCCGAGCTGGCGGGCGTCTACCGGCACATCGGTGCCGGCGGCACGGTCCCCCGACCCACGCGCATCGGGCCGGCGATGATCTTCAGCCGCCTCAAGGGCTACGAGGACGGGCCGGTTTCGCGGGTCCTGGTCGGCGCAATGGCCAGCCGCGAACGCGTCGGCATGGCACTGGACTGTGTGCCGCAACGCCTCACCCGGCGTCTCGGCGAAGCGGTGCTCGGCGCCCTGCCGCCGGTCGTCGTCGAGGACGGAAAGGTCCCGTGCCAGGAGCAGGTCTTCCATGCCGACGACGACGGTTTCGATCTCCGGGCGCTGTTGCCGACGCCGACCAATACGCCCGACGATGCCGGACCGTTCCTGTGCCTCGGCCTGGTCCTGGGGAGCCATCCGGACGACCCCGACAATTCCGACGTCACCATCCACCGGCTGTGCGTGCAGGCTCGCGACGAGCTGTCGATCTTCTTCGCCCCGGGGCGACACATCGACGTCTATCGCCAGGCGGCCGAGCGAACCGGCAGACCGCTGCCGGTATCGATCAGCATGGGGCTGGACCCGGCGATCTACGTCGGTTCCTGCTTCGAGGCTCCCACCACGCCTTACGGTTTCGACGAGCTGGGGGTCGCCGGTGCCCTTCGAGGCGCCGGCGTGCAGCTGGCGCGCTGCGTGAGCATCGACCAGTATGCGATCGCGCGGGCGGAAATCGTGATCGAAGGCGAGATCCTGCCCGAGCGCCGCATGCGCGAGGACCAGAACTCGCGTACCGGTTACGCCATGCCGGAATTCCCGGGCTACAATGGCGAAGCGAACCCGTCGCTGCCCGTGATCAGGGTCCGGGCCGTGACCATGCGGCGCGACGCGATCCTCCAGACGCTGGTCGGGCCGGGCGAAGAGCACACCAATCTGGCCGGGATTCCCACGGAGTCCAGCATATTCAACGCGGTCGAACGATCCCTGCCGGGACTGGTTGGGAATGTCTACGCGCATACCGCCGGTGGCGGCAAGTTGCTGGCCGTTCTCCAGGTCCGGAAGAAGTGCGCGGGCGACGAAGGCCGCGAACGCCAGGCCGCGCTCATCGCGCTCGGCGTCTGCCGCGAGCTGAAGAACGTCATCCTGGTGGATGACGACGTCGACATCTTCGATTCCGACGACGTCCTCTGGGCGATGCAGACCCGCTACCAGGGCGACGTGGACACGATCTTCATTCCCCGCGTCACCGGCCATGTCCTCGATCCCAGCCAGACGCCGGAGTACAACGCCTGCTTGCCCGCGCGAGGGACCACGTGCAAGACGATCTTCGACTGCACGGTGCCCTGGCATATGCGGGAGCGATTCCGCCGCGCCCCGTTCGCGGAGGCCGATCCGGTCCCCTTCGCGCCGGAGCTGTTCGGCCGCGAGGTCGACAGCGGCGAGGCCTGGTCGTGAGCCCCCGGAGGATGGTCGTCGCGGTCACCGGGGCGAGCGGGCTGGTCTACGGTGTCCGGGCCCTGGAGATGCTGCGCGAGGCGGGCATCGAGATCGAATCGCTGCCTCGCTGGGGCGAGGCGATCGCCGCGGAGTCGCCGCTGCAACGGTCATGGGGCCGGTCACGGACGGGCCGAGCCGGACGGTCCCGGGATGGCGGGAGAGGCGCTCGCGTCCCCGGCCTGAGCGCCCGGCCCGAAATACCCGACAGGTCGGCCCCGAGATAGGCCGATCCCCTCCCGACCGATGGGTTGGAATGGTGGGCCCGGCAGGACTCGAACCTGCGACCAAGGGATTATGAGTTTTATTGGTCTCTCTTTTAGACTGCCTACTTTCTGTTCTCGTCTGTTTTAAATTGCTTACTATTATTGACATTTCCCCATTCCTGGAGTCCCATGGTGTTTGAAGCGGGCGGCCGGAATTTGACTCCGTCTGCCTACATACCGCCTACATATCGCGACCAAGGGACGGATTGGGGATGCACGCACGACTGACGAAGTCGCTGGTGGACCGCATTAGCGCACCGCAGGGGACGCAGCCGGAATACTACCGGGACACGCAGCTAACCGGGTTCGCACTGCGGGTGACCCCGAATGGGGCGAAGAGCTTTATCGTGGAAACCCGGATCAACGGCCGGAACCGGCGCAAGACGCTCGGCCGCTATGGCCCCTTGACGGTGGAGCAGGGCCGCAAGGCGGCCCAGCAATTCCTGGGCGACGTCGCCCGGGGTGGTGACCCGGTCACGGCCGAAAAGACCGAAGCTGCGCGAAATATGACGCTGCAAGAGGTACTCGAGGACTACCTGCGGGTGCGTAAGGATCTCAAGCCCGGCACGATCCACGACTATCGCCGCCACCTGCGCGAGTCCTTTCCGGACTGGGCCGGCCGGCCGCTGGTGGCCATCAGCAAGGACGCGGTCGCGCGGCGGCACCAGAAGATCGGAGAGCGCAGCCCGGCCCGAGCCAACAACGCCATGCGCGTACTGCGGGCCTTGTTCAACTTCGCGCGCGGCCAGTACGAGGATGCTGACGGCAACAGCCTGTTCCCGGAAAACCCGGTCGATCGCCTGTCCCACACACGCGCCTGGTTTCGCGTCGAGCGCCGGCGGACCCTGATCCGGCGCAGCCAGCTCCCCGCGTGGTTTGAGGCGGTATTCGCGCTAAAGGAGGATGGAGGTGACGAGCAATCAGAGGGGGTCGCCGATCTGTTGCTCCTGGTGCTCTTCACGGGCCTACGGCGCGAGGAAGCAATGAGCCTGCGCTGGGAGGCCGTGGATCTCAAGGACCGAACTCTGACCATCGCGGATACAAAGAACCGGGAGCCGGTGACACTGCCGCTTTCAGACTTTTTGACCGACCTTCTGCGCGCGCGTGCGAAGAAGGCGGCGTCGCCGTATGTGTTCCCCGGCAGTGGCCGGACCGGTCACCTCAAGGAACCGCGGCCCCAGATCGCCAAGGTCATCGAAACGTCGGGCGTCACCTTTACGCTCCACGATCTGCGCCGTACGTTCATCACCCTCGCGGAGAGTGTTGATATCCCCTACTACGCGCTCAAGCAGCTCGTAAATCACAAGGTCAACGGCGACGTAACGGCCGGCTACATCGTGACCAATGTCGAGCGACTGCGTGAACCGGCAGAACGGATCGCCAACACCCTACTCGCGGCCGGCCAGGTCACCGAAGTCGATGTGCCGGTGAAACGCGTCCCGGCCGGTGGACAAGCCTCACCTCATGAGCTACCGCGACCGACCAGGGGGTGACCATTGCTGTACGGACCCATTTTCGATTACTTCGACCCGAAGGAAGGCGAAGTACCCGACCAGTTCGATAGCGAGTTCGCAAGCGTTGCGGGTCGTGCGCGAGCGCTCTTATCGGAATGGACCCGGGAGCAGATAATCGACGCCGCCGACGGAATTGATGCGATGCTCGCAGCGACCGAGAAGTCGCATCGGGACATGATGTTCGACTCGCTGTTAGCCGAGGCCACCGCCCTGGAAGCCGGCATGGAAGCCGGCTCGGAAACGGAGTCGGTTGATGCGTGGCATGCGAACCGCTATACAACGCCGGCCGGCTCCCTGGAGTGGTGTATCGGGCGCGTTGATCCGGCCGAAGTGATCGACAGCGCCTCGTATACATGGTCGCAGCTGTTTTCGGTACTGGCGCTGGGCCTGATTGGCCACGGTTGGGAAGAGTGGCACCACCTCAAAGGCCTGCACGAGCGCCAGTTCGAGCAGGTGGCGGAACGCAACATCGGTTCCTATGCAGTCGATGCGATGGAAGCGATCGCGAAGGCAGAGCTGCTGCTGCGAATCGAGGAGCTTGAAGCGGGTTTCGAGGAAAGGGTCCGGAAGGCGGTCTCAGATCGGGTCAGGACCCGGAACGCGAAAGCAGCGAAGGAGAGACACGCACCCCGCAATCACCTGAAGTACGAGTTCTGCCGCTGGTTTGACGAGCACAAGGATACTGGCCTTTTCCATAGCCGGAACCAGGCCGCCAGTCGCTTCTATAGACGACTACCCGATGAGAAGAAGCGGCTTTTCAGCCCCACAAACGCGGAGCGCGCCCTCCTGGATGCTCTTCGCGAGCATCTCCGCGAACAACCCGCTTCCTGAGCTCAACTCCGCATCGCGTTACGTCTGCGCGCAACCGTAATACGGCTGCGCGCAGACGCTCTATTCCGCCTTGTTCCTAGTCCGTAAAACTGCCTCCGAAGCCAACACACACGACGGAGGCAGCGATGCAGGCACTACTCACCACGAAAGAAGCAGCCAAGTACCTCGGCGTCAGCAAGGCATTCCTTGAGCGAGATCGCTGGGCGGGCGCCCGTATTCCGTTCATCAAGGTTGGTTCCCGCGCCGTCCGGTACCGATGCGCCGACCTCGATGCATATCTGGATTCTCAGGTGCGGCATTCCACGAGCGAGACCTGAACCAACCGGGACCGACCCGTACAGGAGACATGAGCATGACTGAAGACAGTAGTACCAACATTGCCGTTCTTCATCGGCCGGAACAGACAGCCTCCGGGTGGGAGGGGATCGATCTGCCAGAGGGATACAGAATCTCCGCCGAGGGCGTATTCGAGGAGAAGGGCGGGGAGTGGAAGAAGATATGTGGCCCGATATGGGTCACGGCCAAGACGCGGACGCATACCGGCGAGGGCTGGGGCGTTGTGCTGCAATGGCGTGACCACGACGGAACCCCCCACGAGCGGGCGGTTCCAGTGGCGAGGCTGCACGAGGCGACCCCCACCCTTGCACAGGGCCTCGCGACAGAAGGCCTGGAGATCATCCCAGGTCACGAACGTCGCCTCATCGCCTATCTCGGCCATTTCCGCACGGACAAGCGCCTACAGTCGGTCACGCGGTTAGGCTGGCTCGATAGCGAGGCGGACCGCCTGGTGTTCATTCTCCCGTCGCGGGATCGCACGCGGGTGATTGGGCAGGCCGAGGAGCATCAAGTGATCTTCCAGCCGGAGAAGAACCTGCCCAGCCTTGAAAGCATGCACGAGTCCGGGACTCTGGTGAAGTGGCAGTTCGAGGTCGCAGGAAAATGCCGCGGCAACCCGGTGCTTCTTCTGGCGCTGTCCGCTCCCTTTGCGGCGCCACTGCTGCGCTTCCTCGAGACGGAGGGCGGCGTCTTCCACCTATGGGGCCCGAGCAGCACGGGTAAGACCACGGCCCTCCAGGTTGGGGCATCGGTCTGGGGTTGTGGTGCCGACCCGGGGGCAAGCTCGGCGACCCACATCCGCCGCTGGAACACGACCCCGAATGCACTTGAAGCGACCGCAGCCGCCTTCAATGACACGCTCCTGGCGCTGGACGAAATGGGCTCCTGCGCCGCGCCCGACTTCGGCAAGGTCGTATACGACTTGGTCAGTGGCCAGGGCAAGACGCGGCTGAACAAGGACGCCGAGCTACGCGATCAGCGCTTTGCCCGTGTCCTCGCGGTCTCAACCGGGGAAATTTCCCTCGCGAAGCGTATAGAGCAGGACAAGGGACAGCGGCCCACGGCCGGCCATCGGACACGGTTCGTGGATGTGCCAACCGACGGGAACATCATTGCCGCGGCGAATGGCGCGTCACCGCGTCGTGTGGCAGCCGATTTAAAGCAGAACTGCGGGCGTTATTTCGGTACGGCGGGTCCCGAGTTTGTGCGGCGAATGATCGATCGATACGGCGGAGCGAAGGAGCTGCGGCAAGCGGTCCGGGACGGGGTTGAAAGCTGGACCGCTCAACTGAAGGGAATCCGCGAGCTTGCACCCCACCAGGAGCGTGCCCTTCAGCGGTTCGCCCTTGTGCTCGTTGCCGGACTGATGGCGTGCGACCTGGAGATCCTGCCGCTTCCGTCTGCCGAGCTCAAGGATGGGCTTGAGCAGGTCGTCCGGATGTGGCTTGACCAAGATCAATCCGACGGCGAGCGTGGAATGAATGCTCTCGTCGAATTCATGGTGCGCAATGAGCGCCGATTCGGAGCCGTGGACGATCCAACGATCCGGCCTCCAGATATGATCGGGTATAGGGACCGCGAGCAGGGCCGGTTCCTCTTCACCGAGCATGGGCTAAGCGAGGCGTGCGGCGGCTACAGCGCGGACCAGGTGCTGGCGCATATCAAGAGTGCTGGGTACCTCTTCACTAATGACTCCGCCCGGCTCAAGAGCCGACACACGATCCGGGAGCTGTACGATCAGACGGTGCGAATCCGCCTATACGCAATCGACGAGCGGATCCGTGAGCGCGATACGTAGGTGCCGGGACGGGCGGGACGGGCGGGACGGGCGGGACAACCCGCTGGCTCGCGGGCACGAGGCGTCCGGCACAAAGGACCTTTGCGGGACCAGGCGGGACAGTTGTCCCGCCTGGTCCCGCCCGGGTCCCGACCCATCCCATCCGTCAGGCCCTTAGCTATAGGGGCCGGTCCCGGGTGTCCCGGCTGTCCCGTTGCCTATACGGGTTCCCCCGCGGCATCCACCCGGCGCGATTAACGTAACGGCACTCCGTAGATGCCGGACACCCTTGCATCAAACCGTATACGTAACGGCCGCACCAAGTATCCGGAGCGATGAAAAGCGGTGGTCGGCAACCCCCTATGCAAATCCGAATCCCGTATACGACGGTCACAGTGGGAGCGATCGCGCCTATAGACCTTTCGCCGCCTATGGGCGCCAAGCCAATGATCCGAATCTAGGGTCCTGTCAGCGCTTCGGAAGGCACAGTCCACCGCTCGGCGGCGCTGGGCTCGCGCTGGCCGCAGTTGCCCCTATAGGGGGGGCGGCCTTAACCGGACTGGTGCTACGCTCTTCAGGAAGCGACATACCGCCCGGAGGGCAAAGCGATGCGACTGGTGCAACTCAAGGTTAAGAACTTCCGCTGTTATCACGAACAAATTTCGGTCTGCTTCGATAATCTCACGGCACTAGTTGGTCGGAATGACGCGGGCAAGTCGGCGCTCTTGGAGGCGTTGGGCATCTTCTTTGAAGAGGTTGAGATGGATCAGGGGGATCTATGCGTTTCTGCCCGCGATGAATTCGTATCTATCACCTGTGTATTCGATGACTTGCCGGCAAGAATCGTTTTGGACTCGCGGCAAGACACCAACTGGGCCGCGGAATACCTCCTCAATGACCAAGGCCTCCTTGAGATCAAGAAGATCTATAACGGCACCGCTAAGAAGCCGAAGCCGAAAGGCGTATATGTCGTCGCCGAGCACCCTAAGGCCGAGGGCTACGGGGATCTCCTGTCGCTAAAGAACGGGGAACTGAAACAGCGAATGGAAGAGCTAGGAATCGGCGGTGGCGGCGTCAACAAAACCAAGAACCCGGAATTGCGCCGACGAATATGGGAGTCAGCGGAAGAACTCGATGTCGGGCCCGTAGACATCCCTATCGATCTTGATGAAGCGGAGGACGCCAAGAAGGTATGGGCCCAGATAAAGGCACACCTGCCGACGTTCGCGCTATTCAAGTCCGACCGGCCTAGCACTGACCAAGATATCGAAGCGCAGGATCCAATGAAAGCTGCCGTCAAGGAAGCGCTGCAAGCCCAGCAAGAGGACCTCGACAGAATCACCGAGGACGTTAAAACACAAGTGGTGGAGATCGCCAACGCCACGGTGGCGAAGTTGAGGGAGATGGACGAGTCTTTGGCCTCCCAACTAAAACCGATCGTTGAGAGCAAGAAATGGGAGAGCCTATTTAACGTTTCTTTGACCGACGACAGAGACGTCCCCATCAACAAACGCGGCAGCGGAGTTCGCCGCCTCATTCTTCTAAACTTTTTCCGTGCCCGCGCGGAGGCAAAGCGCGATTCGTTCGACACGCCAGGGGTAATCTACGCAATCGAAGAGCCCGAGACTTCCCAGCACCCGAATAACCAAAAAATGTTGACGGAGGCCTTTCGGCAACTGTCCGATAGCCCAGATTGTCAGGTCATTGTTACTACCCACACGCCAATGCTTGGGGGTCTCATGCCCTTACAGGCACTGCGGTACATTGAGATCGGCGTCGACCATCGCCGAACTGTCCATTCCCACGACCAGGAAACATATACGCGTGTGACACGCGCGTTGGGGGTCCTGCCCGACCACGGCGTAAAGGTCTTTGTCGCGGTAGAGGGGATAAACGACACAATTTTCTTGCGGCATGTCAGCCACATGTTGAATGGTGAGGATCCATCGATTCCAGCACTCGATAAGCTAGAAGATGGCGGAGAGCTAATCTTTATACCCTTGGGGGGCGGCAATCTCCAGCACTGGGCGTACCGCCTCGAAGGGCTGAATATACCGGAGTTTCACCTTTACGATCGCGACACGGATGACAAGACAGTGCAGCAACAAGAAGCTGCGGACAAGGTAAATGCGAGGCCGATGTGCAAAGCGGTTCTAACCACCAAACGAGAGTTAGAGAATTATTTGCACGCAGATGCAATTAGGGCCGCGCGCCCTGCACTGGAGCTCGCGTTCAAGATCGACGATAAGTGTGACGTCGCAACAGTTGTGGCTAAGGCTGTCCATGAAGCGAGTAACCCAGCTACGCCGTGGGATGAGGTGCCGGATAAAAGGCGCGCGAAGAAGGCTGACCAAGTCAAGACTTGGCTTAACGACGCGGCTGCAGCGTGTATGACGAGCGGACAACTCGCTGAGCGGGATCCAGGTGGAGAGGTGAGGCGTTGGCTCGAAGCGATTGCTGAACAAATGAACGAGCGTAGCTGAAGCGGACGGGCCAGAGATGGTTGTTGGTTTTCGGGGCGGATATCCATCGTGGCATCCCTAGCGCTCGTCTTGTCACTAGTGGGTGCTACACCTGGTGTAATCACACTTGTTTTTGTTATTCCTGCACTCAAACGCTGGATTTTCCCGGTCCGAAACGTTCCCAGCATACGTATTGACTTCGGCTCGTCCGGGAAAGCCGAGATATGCGCAACTCTGACGAACGTCAGTAAGAATACAATAACAATAACCGAGTGTAATGCGAGCTGCGTTTACTCACGACGTACGGTTGTATTTCGCTACCTCCGGAACCCACTCATCAAGCGAGGATTTTACCGGGCGCTTAAGTACGCTGGCCCTAGCTTTGCTCTCTTGGGTCTCGATCCAGAGACCCTCCTCCCCTCGCAGCAGATCAAGCTACGCCACGCAGTACGGATCGGACAGCCGATGTATTGCTTCTTGACTCCTGAGATCGTTGTAGACGTCAAGCTATCCAACGGCAGGAAATTGTCGAGCGGCAGGCTAGAAATACCCGAACGGTGGAGGTTCAAATAATCGAATCCGCACTGCTTTATTTCCTCCCTGAGGGGGCACGAGTATGCCGTCCTTCCCGTCTCCCCCCCCGCCAGGCCCTGCCCGGATGAACCTGCGTGGCGGACCTACGCCCATCCTACCGTCGTCCCTTATGCGCCTGTGCGTGCTGGATCCGTGCGACTGCGTCGAGCCACATGTGCTAAGCCGTCAAGCCGTAAGGCCTTCCCTGACTGGCACTGCATGTCCCCTCCTGCAATAGCCCACGCGTTCTGCTATGCTTAATATGTAACTACGTAAAAAGACCCAGATTACCTCATGAGCAAGCGGATAGTTGTCGACACCCCTGAGGACGTAAGGTCCGCCCTAGAGGCAGCGCTAGATTTGCAGGGCGAATCCGTTAAAGATTGGTTCTCTGAGCAACTCCATTTGGCATTGCCAGATGCAGAAATCAACGCCGGTCCGCACCCGGAAGAACTCGCGTCCCTCGACGATCTGGACAATGAAGGGGAAGTCATTGAAGGACTTAAGTCCGTAGACTGGGCCTTTCAAGACGCTGACACGGGTTATCTGACGCACGACATCCACCCCTATCCAGCGAAATTCATTCCGCAAATACCAGCAGCGTTACTGGCGCGGCTTTCAATGCCAGGCGAATTGGTGCTGGATCCGTTTGGCGGTAGCGGCACGACAGCGACTGAGGCTGTTAGATTGCGCAGGCAGGCCATTTCCATAGATGCCAACCCGCTTGCCGCGGTAATCGGCGAGGTGAAATCGGGGCATCTTGGACCGGAGGCGCGGCGCGAGTTGGACGTGCTCTCGGCGGCGATAGAAAGCCACGTGATTGCAGCGTCGTGCGGCACTCGTAAGTCGCAATCGAAATCAACGACGCAGAGACGATGGGCTCCCGAGATCCCGAACCTGAGCAAATGGTTTGTGGAGACCGTCGTCGCGGAATTGTCGCTAATACGTCACTTGATAGATGCACAGACCCATGGATTTGCCCAAAGCGTTGCCATGGTCGCGCTATCACGGATCGTTGTCCGGGTCTCCAACCAGGATTCCGAAACTCGATATGTAGCTCGGCAGAAGGTCATCCAGCCAGGGTTCACGCTCCGTGCCTTCTTGGAGGCCCTACGCAATATCAGGCGCAAGCTTGAACACAGCGCGAAGTCCATGAGTCATGGCCAAGCTGAATTATGCGTAGGCGATTCGAGAACCGAAATCCTAAATTTTGTAAGACCGGATAGTGTCGCGCTAGTCGTATCTTCCCCTCCTTATCCGAATGCCACCGACTATCACTTGTATCATCGCTTCCGGATGTTCTGGCTTGGCTTTGATCCGCGTGCGCTGGGCCCTGTTGAGATCGGATCGCACCTCAAGCATCAGCGGGAGGGAAATGGGTTTGAAGCTTATTGCGCAGACATGGAGCCAGCCTTGCGGTCTTGTTTTGAAGCGCTGCAGCCTGCTCGCTACGCGGTTTTCGTTGTGGGAGATGCTGTTTACAAGGGTGAGACCTTTTCAACGGCTGAGGCCCTAAGTGAGATTGGGGAATCCATTGGCTTTCGAGCGCTAGAGATAATTGAGCGGAACATCCACAATACCCGTCGTTCGTTTGCTCACCCGGCCCGCCGAGCCCGAACAGAGGCGCTAGTTGTCCTTAGGAAGCCTGATCGGTCGATTACCGTTTCCCTAAAGCCGCCGACATATCGCATGTGGCCATACGAACGGGAGTTGCGCGCCCTCGAAACTCAAGCGATCTGCGGCGGATCGTTACCAAGCCCCCAACAGGCTTCTCGTCCCTATACTGCGATACTGTCCGGCTTGGGGCTTGCCCGGGCGGTTTCAAGATTAACGTTTACCAGCGAAATTCGCACGGCGCGCTTATACCGGAAGCGTACATGGCAGAAGGTGCTCGAGAACGGTGATAACGATGAACCGGCGAGAAAAGAACCGAAGTATGCGACCCATGGGCTCCATGCATACAAGGGGAAATTCTACCCGCAGCTCGCGAAGGCTCTGATTAACGTAGGAGCTGCACCAAATCGAGCGAAAATTCTCGATCCTTTCTGCGGAAGTGGCACCGTGCCTCTGGAATGTTATCTGAACGGCTACCTAGGGTACGGTGTCGACATGCATCCCCTCGCCGCCAAGATTGCCCAGGCAAAGACGTCAATCCTGTCCGTTGATCAGTCGCTGTGCCAGCGTGCCGTGATGGGCATGCTCGCGCTGACAGAGCATCCACCAGAGAATGTGCCAAAGAGTGGATCCGAGTTTCCAGCTGGGGTTTTGGACGAACTCGCAAGGTGGTTTCCGGAACCTGTTCTCTGGAAACTCAATTGGTTGCTATCGCAGATACGCCTGTTCGGACATCGACCCCTAGTTGATTTTCTGGAGGTTGTGGTAAGTAGCATTGTTCGGGAGATTTCGCAGCAAGAGCCAAGGGACCTAAGGGTTAGACGGAGAGCGACGCCGATAAGTGACGCGCCGGTTCTCGAACTGTTCCATGCCACCTTACTCCATCAATACGAGAAACTTGTACATCACTGGTCTATTCAAGCGCGGATGCCCTGGACACCGGCTGCTCCCGCTATCGCCGAGGGTGACTGTAGGACATTGGATGCATTCAGTCGGATTGGTCTACAAGAGGGTGAGGTCGATCTCGTCGTAACGAGCCCCCCCTATGCGACCGCACTTCCATATATCGACACCGATCGGTTGTCTCTGCTTGCTGTGATGGGCATCAACCGTAGGGAACGTAGCGGTATTGAAAAGGCGTTGACTGGTTCCCGTGAATTGACGCAAACGGCCCGAAAAGCATTGGAGGCCGAGTTGCTCGGCAGTAAGGCTACCTCGGTCTTGCCGGCCAGCGTCGTTCAAGACATCCGGGAGATCTATTGTCTTAACTCCACCCATTCGGTCGGCTTTCGCAAGAGGAATATGGCAGCCCTTCTGTGGCGATATTTCGTCGACATGAAATGCAATCTGCAAGCTGTGCGGCGTCTATTGAAGGATGGCGGGACGGCCTTCTATGTCGTTGGGGATAGCCGAACTGAGGCAGGCGCAAGCTGGCGAACCATACAGACCTGTAATCATCTTTGCGCGATCGCCAGGGAGACGGGATTCGACGCTAAGCCTCTGATAGATATTACCGTTACGAGAGACAACTACAAGCACACTAAGAATGCGATTACCGAGAATAAGGTATTGATGTTTCAGAAGTGGTAACGCTAACTTAGAACCATCCGAATCGCCGGGGGTTACTCGCTCCGCCAGAGGGCATTTTCTGGTTGCAAAGCGAGAGCCAAGCTGAGTATTCGGGACTGTCAGGTCTATGAATTATCAAGTCGTAATCAACACCATCGGCATCTGACTGGCGCATCACCATTATCGAATGGGCCGGTGTGTCCTCCACGATCGGGCCAGCGGTTATGCGGATTTCCCCCTTCTTTTCATAATAAACTGTGTTGAGTTCATATCCGTCCAGCGACAATTTGACGTTCCCCCGATCACCGACGATCACAATATTTACCACCGGGTCCGGGGTTCGCTGCGGATATGCTTGATTCTTGTCCCCCTGTTTCGGCGTAGTCTTGCCGGTGAACGGCCAGCCGAAGAACGCTGGATTTTGGTTCACGGCAGTCTTGCTCAGAAAGACTTCTCCGTTGTGGTGCGGCACAATTTGTATCGCTAGTCCGACAGGCGTTACTGGTTCAGGCGCCGTGGCACTTGGCGACGCCGGGGATCTAGGCTTCGGACGTGTTGCACGTGTTGACCCTTTATGCTCAGCCCCCGCTTGCGTTGTTCCCCCCCTAAGGTTCGGTTTCATCACGTTCTTTGGCAGGGGGCTTGGGGGGGCAACTGTAAACCCCTTGTTGCCCAAGAGGCCGGTGAGCAACCCGCTGGCTTTTGCCGCCTGCTTATGACCTTCGGTGGAAGAGGATCCACCTTCGCGCGCCAGAAGATCAGCCGCTTTGAGCTGAGCAAACAGATGCTCATCGAGTTCGACAGAGGCCGCACAATGCTCCGGCTCTAGGGAGGTGAATATCGATTTAGCCTCCTCGAAAGCTGCTTCCTCCTGGGGCAGAGCGAAGATCAGTTCTATGCACGTCTCGAAGTTTTGCTCAAGGCCCCCGACCGTCATGTTATTTGAGCCGACAAATAGGACTCCGCAGTCAGTACCGCTGAACATGTAAGCCTTCGGGTGGAACGTCGCGGTCGCCGCAAATGTAACCACTACGCTATCGAAGTGATCGAGTGCATATCGCAGCGCTTGCTCACTAGTGCCCTTTTGGTCCAGCCCGAAAGTGGCGTGAATGGCCTTTCCTTGGGCCCGCCATTGTGTAATGACATGATCGAGGCGTAAGAGTGGCCCCGACTTAGCGTACGCGACTGCGAAGCGGAAGCTGTCAAATCCTGGTGACGTCAAGCATTCGCGCAGCCTCTGCAACAGCCGCTTCCTTCCGACCGGCTGGTCAGTGGGACTTATGTATCTGACAGTGGGCACTTCATCTGCTCAGAGTATCAACTATATGGGCGTACGCCGGAGTTGCACGGTACACCTTATCTTTGTTGCGGCCCAATTTGACCAACCCCGCTGCCTACATTCTGCCTACATTCTTCCGCAATGGGTTACGTGGCTATCTCTATCATACTGATAATAATGGTGGGCCCGGCAGGACTCGAACCTGCGACCAAGGGATTATGAGTCCCCTGCTCTAACCAGCTGAGCTACAGGCCCAAATGCAGACGGCGTCGATCCGGTCGTGCGTGGCCAGCGCTGCGGGCGTTCGCGGTGCTGGGAAGGCCTGCCGGACGTTCGGTCATCGTTCACCGCGTGCTCCAGCCAGCCGAGCGACGGACGCGGTTCCGTGGCAGCGCGCCGGCAGGCGGCGCAGTATATCGCCGGGGCGACCCCGGAGTCATCCGCCTTTGCGGAGCGCGGATACCCGTGGATGGGCTGCATCGCCCCTTATCCCGTGATCTATATCGAAAGGCAATTTGCTACGGCGAACCGAAATATCGCTTTATCCCTGCCGGCATGCCATGGATAGCCGAAGTGTTGAGGCAGATCAATCGCCCGGCTGAAAAGGATAAAGACAGGTCACCATTTAGTAAGATACACTCGATTCGACGGCACTACCGGCGCCTTTTCGCGCCCCGAATGCTGACGGCCATGCCGGCGTTCGCGGCACCCAGGCCGGCCACGGAACGGTCCGAGCGCACACGCGGAGCACCGCGCCAACACGGGACCGTACCGATGCTTCCACAGACGCCACGGCAACCGCGATTCGCGCTCATGGCCGGCGGCGGATTCCTGTTGCTCGGCGGCGCCGTGCTGATCGCGGTCACGCAGGTTCTCGACCTGTCGCCGCAGCGCCCGCCCGATACCGACTACCTGCTGGCCGCTCTCTGGGTCGCCGTACTGGCGAGCGGAGCCGCGCTGTATGCCCTGCTGCGGCCGTTCGAGAAGCGCCTGCAGGGGCTGGCGGAGTCGGCCGAGACCATGCGACGCCTGCTGCAGAGCCATCCGGGTTCGATCTTCTCCCTGGACCTGGATGGGCGCTACACGAACGTCCACAAGACCACCGCACTGACCGGCTACGCGCCGGATGAGCTGGTCGGAAGGCACTATTCCGAGCTGCTGATACCGGAGGACCGCGAGCGCGTCGGGGAAGCGTTCGCCGCCATTGCCCGCGGGGAGCCCAGGGTGCTCGACACTACCATCCTCACCAAAGACGGCGACCGCATCCCGGCGAGCGTGACGGTGATCCCCGTGGTCGCCCGCGGGCGCGTCGTGGGCGTGCACGGGATCACCCAGGACATCTCCGAGCGCAAGCGCGTCGAGCATGAGCTCCGGGCCAGCGAGCTCCGCTATCGCAGCCTGTTCGAGAGCAGCATGGACGGGATTCTGCTGACCACGCCGGAGGGCGCCATCCAGGCGGCCAACCCGGCGGCCTGCGCCATCCTCGATCGCACCCAAGACGAGGTCGTCCACATGCAACGCGGCGACTTCGTCGAGGGCGAGGACGCGCTCGAGCTGGAGCGTCTCGCGGCTGAATGCGCCCGGGCCGGGCGTGCCCGGGGCGAGGTCTGGATGAAGCGCGGTGACGGCGGGAAAGTCCGGGTCGAGCTGAGCAGCTCCCGATTCACCGACGAGTCGGGGCGGGAACGCGCCAGCGTGATCATGCGCGACGTGACCGAGCGCGAGCGCATCTCGCGTCAACTGAACCTGGCGGCCAACGCGCTCGCCAACACCGCCGAGGGCGTGGCCATGGTGGACCGCCGCTGGCGGATCGTCTCGGTCAACCCCGGCTTCAGCCGCATCGCCGACACGCCCGAAGAAGAGGCTCTCGGGCGGCGGCCGCGGATCGAGTTCGGCAACCGCCAGCTCCGGCACCTGCGCCGGCTGCGGCGGGAGATCCAGGAGCACGGCTACTGGCAGGGCGAGGCGATCAAGCGGCGGCACGACGGGGTGGGCATCCCGGTCGTGGTCAGCGTCAGCCCGGTGCGCGACGACCGCGGCCGGATCACGAACTTCGTGCTGGTGTTCAACGACATCTCGGAGCACAAGGACTACGAGCGGCGCCTGCAGCACCTGGCGCACCACGACCTGCTCACCGATCTGCCCAACCGTTCGCTGCTGGAGGAGCGCACGCGCGGCGCCGTGATCCGCGCGCGCCGCCACGAGCAGCCGATGGCGATCCTGTTCGTGGACCTGGACCGCTTCAAGACGGTCAACGACTCCCTCGGCCACGGCGCCGGGGACCGCCTGCTGCAGATGGTGGGCGAGCGGCTGCGCCTGGCGGTGCGCGAGACCGATACGGTGGCCCGCCTGGGCGGCGACGAGTTCGCGATCCTGCTCGGCGAGCTGGCGGACGCGCGGGATGCGGCGATCGTCGCCGGCAAGGTGCTGGAGATGCTCAAGCAGCCGCTCACGGTCGCCGGGCGCAGCCTGTACGTCGGCGCCAGCATCGGCATCGCCTGCTATCCCCAGGACGGCGAGGACTTCGGCTCGCTGATGCAGAACGCCGATACCGCGATGTATCGCGCCAAGACCGGGGGGCGCAACAGCTACCAGTTCTACTCATCCGACATGAACACCGAGGCGGTGCACACGCTGGTGCTGCAGAGCAGCCTGTACCAGGCGCTGGAGAACGGCGAGTTCGACGTCTACTACCAGCCCTTCGTGGACCTGGGCAGCGGGCGGATCACCGGCATGGAGGCCCTGATCCGCTGGCGCAACCCGGAGCTGGGGCTGGTCTCGCCCGCGGATTTCATCCCTCTGGCCGAGGAGACCGGGCTGATCGTGCCGATCGGCGAGTGGGTGCTGCGTCAGGCCTGCGCCATGCTGCGCCGACTGCACAACGCGGGCCATCCGGACCTGCGGGTGGCCGTGAACCTCTCCGCGCGCCAGTTCCGGCAGAGCGACCTGGCGGAGCGGGTCGCCGCGGTGCTGGGCGAGTTCGGGCTCGACGGCCGGTTCCTGGAGCTCGAGATCACCGAGACCACGGTCATGGACCGGGTCCGGGACGCCATCGGGGCGATGCAGACCCTGCACGCGCTGGGCGTGACCATCGCCCTGGATGACTTCGGCACCGGCTATTCCTCGCTCAATTACCTCAAGGACTTCCGCATCAATTACCTGAAGGTGGACAAGTCCTTCGTCCAGGGCGTCCCCGGCGACGAGGGCAGCGCCGCGATCACGCGCACGGTGATCGCGATGGCGCGCAGCCTGGGGATCGGCGTGATCGCCGAGGGCATCGAGACGCCGGCCCAGCTCAGGGCGCTGTCCGAATGGGAGTGCGAGGAGGGCCAGGGCTACCTGCTCAGCGTCCCGCTGGCCGCGGAAGACCTGGGCTGGCTGCTGGACACGTACGCCACACTTCCGGCCGGACCGGCGGCCGCCGGCGCGGCGGCCGGCGGTACCGGCCGTCGGCGCAAGGGGGCAGCCAAGTGAGCGACGACCGCGGCAATGCGTTCGAGCGCGTGGCGACCGGCATCGCCGGCTTCGACAGCCTGACCGGCGGGGGGCTGCCGGCGCGGCGCGTGACACTGATCGCCGGGGGTCCCGGTGCGGGCAAGACCGTGTTCGGCCTGCAGGTGCTGTGTCACGCGGCGGCCGCCGGAGAAAGCGGGCTGCTGGTGAGCTTCGAGGAGAGCGCGGCGGAGGTGGTCGAGAACCATGCCGGCTTCTCCTGGAACCTGTCCGCGCTCGCCGGCGACCGGGTGCACATCATCGAGGCGCGCGTCGACGAGGCGTTCGCCGGGGCCGGGCAGTTCGACATCGGCGGGCTGCTGGCGGCGATGGGAGAGAAGGTCCGCCAGACCGGTGCCACATGGGTGATGCTGGACGGGCTGGATGCCCTGCTGGGAGCGCTGGGCGGGCAGCAGGCGGCGCTGCGGGAGATCTATCGCCTGCGCCGCTGGGTGTCCGGGCAGGGCGTGACCTGCCTGGTCACCGGCAAGGTGGACGCCGACCTGGGCGACTACCTGCGCCGCTTCAGCTTCATGCCCTTCGCCGTCGACTGCCTGGTGAGCCTGCGCAGCGAGATCCGCGAGCGGGCCTTCATGCGGCAGCTGTGCGTGGTGAAGTACCGCGGCGGGGCCTGCAGCGGCGCCGAGGTGCCGTTCGTCATCTCCGGCGACGGGATCACCCCGGCCCTGCGCGAGAGCGTGCGACTGGAGCACGAGGTCTCCACGGAGCGGGTCGGCACCGGGATCCCCCGGCTCGACCGACTGCTCGATGGCGGCTACCTCCGCGGCAGCAGTGTCCTCGTCTCCGGGGCGCCGGGCACGGCCAAGACCACCCTGGCAGCGGCACTGGCGGACCATGCCTGCCGGCAGGGCGAGCCGGCGCTGTTCGTAAGCTTCGACGAGGCCGGCAGCCAGATCGTGCGCAACGTGCGTTCGGTCGGCATCGACCTCCAGCAGCACGTGGATTCGGGGCTGCTGCAGCTGACCGGGTTCCGTGCCGCCGGCGTCAGTGCCGAGGAGCACTTCATCGCGATCCAGCGGATGTTGCTGGACCACCGGCCCCGTTACCTGATCATCGACCCGGTCTCGGCGCTGGTGAAGGCCGGCGGGCGCGATCTCGCCGCGGACGTGGCCGAGCGCATCCTCGAGACCGCCAAGGCCCGGGGCACCACGGTCATGACCACGACGCTGCTGGAGGAGGGGCTGCCGGAGGCGGAGGATACCATGAGCCACGTCTCCACCATCGCCGACACCTGGATCAACCTTTCCTACAATGTCGGGGGCGGCGAGCGCAACCGCGCCCTGACCGTGATCAAGGCGCGCGGCACCGCGCATTCCAACCAGGTGCGCGAGCTGGTGCTGGGATCCGGCGGGATCACGCTGGCCGACGTCTACACGGCGGGCGGCGACGTGCTGATGGGTACGGCCCGGATCGAGCGCGAGAGCGAAGAGCAGCTCGACATGGTGCGTCGCGACGCCGAGTACCAGATCCAGCGGGAGAAGCTGGAAGCCGAGGTGCGCGAGGCGGAAGAGCGGATCCGGACACTGAGCGAGGCGCTGCAGTCCTACCGCCACCAGCTCGAACTGATGACCGGCGAGCGCAACGCGCTCGAGAACGCGCGCGCGCGTCGTCACGGCCGCGTCCGGGAGAACCGCCACGCGGACGACGACGTGCTGGAGGGAGCCCGCGGCGGGGAGCCACGCGAGCGATGAACGCCCTGTACCGACCGCAACAGGAGGAACACGAGCAGGCCATGGCGCGCATCACCCTTTACGTCGCCGGCGACGCACCCAGCTCACGGACGGCCCGCCGGGTCCTGGAGGATCTGCTCGGCGGAGAGGCGGCCCGGCAGCAGTATCGGCTGATCGACGTGCTGGCGGAGCCGGCGAGCGCACTGGAAGCCGGACTGATCGCCACACCCACGCTGGTCATCGAGCACGACGGTGCACAGCGGCGCTACGTGGGGGACCTGTGCGAGCGCGCCACGGTATTGCGGGAGATGCTGGACAGCCTGGGCGAACGGAGTGACTCACGACCGGACGCGGCGACGTAGCCGCCGGCCGCGGGCACGCGGTACGTCCGTGTACCGCGGGTGCGGGGGAGGACCGCTATTCCTCCAGGAACGAGCGCAGTTGCTCCGAGCGGGAGGGATGACGCAGCTTGCGCAGGGCCTTGGCCTCGATCTGGCGGATGCGTTCGCGCGTGACGTCGAACTGCTTGCCGACCTCCTCCAGGGTGTGGTCGGTGTTCATGTCGATGCCGAAGCGCATGCGCAGCACCTTGGCCTCGCGCGGGGTGAGGCTGGCCAGCATGTTGTGGGTCGCCTCGCGCAGGCCCGACTTGGTCGCCAGGTCCACCGGTGACTGCACGTTGGCATCCTCGATGAAATCCCCCAGGTGCGAGTCCTCGTCGTCGCCGATGGGCGTCTCCATGGAGATCGGCTCCTTGGCGATCTTGAGCACCTTGCGCACCTTGTCCTCGGGCATCTCCATGCGCTCGGCCAGCTCCTCCGGGATCGGCTCGCGCCCCTTCTCCTGCAGCATCTGGCGCGAGACCCGGTTGAGCTTGTTGATGGTCTCGATCATGTGCACCGGGATCCGGATGGTGCGGGCCTGGTCCGCGATCGAGCGCGTGATGGCCTGCCGGATCCACCAGGTGGCGTAGGTCGAGAACTTGTAGCCGCGGCGGTACTCGAACTTGTCCACCGCCTTCATCAGGCCGATGTTGCCCTCCTGGATCAGGTCCAGGAACTGCAGCCCGCGGTTGGTGTACTTCTTGGCGATCGAGATCACCAGGCGCAGGTTGGCCTCGACCATCTCCTTCTTGGCCCGTCGCGCCTTGGCCTCGCCGATGGACTTGCGGCGGTTGATCTCCTTGATCGTGGCGATGTCCAGCATCGCCCCGCTCTCGATGTCCCGCAGGCGCTGCTGCGCGCGCAGGATGTCGTCCTTGTGCCGGCCGATGGTAGCCGAGTGCTTGCGCTTGGCCCGGATCTGCTTGTCGATCCAGGCGGACTCGGTCTCGTGGTCCTGGAAGTGCTGGATGAAGTCGCGCCGCGGCATGCCCGCCACGTTGACGCAGATCTTCATGATCTCGCGCTCCTGCGAGCGGATGCTGTCCACGGCCTCGCGCAGCGCCGCCGCCATCTGGTTGACCATGCGCGGCGCCAGCTTGAGCTGCATGAACTCCCCGATCATCGCCTCGCGCGCGGCCTCGGTCTGCTTGCCGCTGAAACCGTGCTTGCGCAGGGCCCGGAGCATGGCGTCGTAGCGCTTGCGCAGGCTGCGGAAGCGCTGCGAGACCTCCTCGGGATCGGGGCCGGTGTCCAGCACCTCGTTGTCCGAGTCGTCGTCATCGTCGTCGTCCTCGCTGTTGCTGCGGGCCGTGCGGCCGCGCACCAGCGGGGAATCGGTGATCTTGTTCTCCACCGTGTTGGTGGGGCTCTCCGGCCGGTCGGGCTCGATGATCGCCACCACCAGGTCCTTGAGCTGCAGCTCGCCGGCCGCGAAGCGCTCGTACTCGCCGAGCAGGCGAGCCATCGACTCCGGGTAGCTCGCCAGCGAGCGCAGGACGTCGCCGAGACCCTCCTCGATGCGCTTGGCGATCTTGATCTCACCCTCGCGGGTGAGCAGCTCCACCGTACCCATCTCGCGCATGTACATGCGCACGGGATCGGTGGTGCGCCCGAACTCGGCCTCCACCGTGGAAGCCAGGGCCGCCGCGGCCTCCTCCGCCGCGTCGTCGTCCGTGGTTACCGGCGTGTCGGACAGCAGCATGTCCTCGGTATCCGGTGCCTCCTCGTGCACCGCGATCCCCATGTCATTGATCATGTTAATAATATCCTCGATCTGCTCGGGATCGACGATATCATCGGGCAGGTGGTCGTTCACCTCGGCGTAGGTCAGGAAGCCCTGCTCCTTGCCCCTGCCGATCAGAGATTTCAGTTGCGAACGCTGGTCTTCGCTCATACAGCCATCACCCTGCGGTCCGGTACGGACGAAACAATCAATTTTACGCCAAGCCCCAACATCGCGCCAGTGGCCGGCTCTCGCGTGTCCCTGCGGGGAAATTCCGTGGTGGATGGAAACGGTGTGGCATCACCGCTTCCGCTCGGCCAGCAGGCGCTTGAGTTCCTGCTTCTCCTGCTCACCCAGTTGCGCCTCCCGCGACTTTTGCAGCAACCGCTCGACCCGTGCCTCCCTGCGCCGGTCGAAGAGGTGGCTCACGGCGTCCCGGAACTCCGGCTCCAGACCTTCCTCGGGCACCCCCAGGTCGAGCTGCGCCAGCTTCATCAGGGGGGGGCCGTACTCGTGGGACCGCCAGTGTTCCAGAATACCTCCGGTACTTAGATGGGGACGTTCCTGCACGAGTTCAATGGTTTGGCGCAGCAGGTCGACCCCCTCCAGCCCGATATCAGCCAACTCCTCCGGTTCCTCGACCGACAGCCCCAGCGATGGTTTGTGCAGCAGCAGCGCCATCGCGCGACTGACCGGTGTAAGGCGCAGTGGCCGCGCCCTGCGCGGCCCGGGCGTTTGCCGCCCGGTAACACGCTTGTCGTTGTTCCCTATCAGGATAGTCAATTTTTCCGGATTTACACGGGCGTCTTCCGCCAGACGGTCGATTAAAAGCAGACGAAAGGCGCCTTCGGGCACTTTTCGCAGGTACGGACGCGCCAGCTCGACCAGCCGCGCGCGGCCGTCCATGCTGGCCAGGTCCGTCTGGGCGGCGAGCTCCCGCAGGAAGTATTCCGCCAGCGGCACGGCGCTCGCGAGGCGCTGTTCGAACGCCCCGGCGCCCTCCCGGCGCACCAGCGAGTCCGGGTCCTCGCCCTCCGGCAGGAACAGGAAGCGTGCCTGCCGGGCCCCGTGCATCGCCGGCAGGGCGTTCTCCAGTGCCCGCCAGCCGGCCTGACGGCCCGCCCGGTCGCCGTCGAAGCAGAACACGACCTCCGGTGCGACGCGATAGAGCCGCTCGAGGTGCTCCACCGTGGTGGCCGTGCCCAGCGTCGCCACCGCGTAGCGGATCCCGTGCTGCGCCAGCGCCACCACGTCCATGTAGCCTTCCACCACCAGCAGCCGCGTCAGCTCGCCGGCGCCGCGGCGGGCCTCGTACAGCCCGTACAGTTCGCGCCCCTTGTGGAATACCGGTGTCTCCGGGGAGTTCAGGTACTTGGGCTGCGCGTCGCCGAGCACCCGGCCGCCGAATCCCGTCACCCGGCCACGACTGTCGCGGATCGGGAACATCACGCGGTCGCGGAAGCGGTCGTAGGCGCCCGACGCGCTCTCCCGCCGGATCACCAGCCCCGCCCGCAGCAGCGTGTCCTCGTCGACGTCGGCGAGCTGCCGGCGCAGGTTCTCCCAGCCGGCCGGCGCGTAGCCGATGCCGTATTCCCGCGCGATCTCCCCGGTGAGCCCACGCTGCTTCAGATACTCGACCGCTGCCGGCGCGGCCCGGAGCTGCTGCCGGTAGTAGCGCGCCGCCCGCGCGAGCACCGCGTACAGGTCGGGACCGGCCGGCGAGGCTTCCCGCGCCTCCTCCGGCACCTCCATGCCCACCTGCTCGGCCAGCGCCTGCACCGCTTCCCGGAAGTCGAGGCGCTCGTATTCCATGAGGAAGCCCAGCGCGGTTCCGTGGGCCCCGCATCCGAAGCAGTGATAGAACTGCTTGGCGGGGCTGACGGTGAAGGAGGGCGTGCGTTCCTGGTGGAAGGGGCAGCAGGCGGCATAGTCACGCCCGGCCTTCTTGAGCGGCACGCGGGCGTCGATCAGCTCGACGATGTCGACCCGGCTGATCAGCTCGTCAATGAACCCCTGGGGTATTCGCGCCATGCTCGCACCCGGCGCAGGCCGGTGGCATCAGATCGTTCGGAAGAGAATACCCGGGTGCGAGGGGGGATGCACCGCCGGCCTCAGCCGGCCAGGCGGCTTTTTACCCGGGCGCTCACGTCAGCCATGTCCGCGCGCCCCTGCACGCGGGCTCTGAGCGTGGCCATCACCTTGCCCATGTCCTTCATCGAGGCGGCACCCGTCTCCCGCACTGCCTCTTCCACCAGCGCGGCCAGCTGGCTCTCGTCCAGCGGCTGCGGCAGGTACTCGCGCAGCACCTCGAGTTCGGCCTGCTCCTTGTCCGCGAGCTCGGCCCGGCCCGCTTCGCGGTACTGGTCGGCGGCCTCCCGGCGCTGCTTCACGGCCTTCTCGACCACCGCGATCACCGCGGCGTCGTCCAGCTCACCGGCGCGCTCGTCGACCTCGCGCTGGCACACCGCCGCCCAGAGCATGCGCAAGGTTCCCAGGCGCGGCTTGTCGCCCGCGCGCATGGCCGCCTTCATGTCTTCCTGGATGCGTGACCTGAGCGGCACGGCAGGCGTCCGGCCCACCCGCCTCAGGGACGCGGCCGGCGCTGCGCTTCCCGCTGCAGGCGCTTCATGTGGCGCTTGATCGCAGCGGCCCGCTTGCGCTTGCGCTCCTGCGTCGGCTTCTCGTAGTACTCGCGGCGGCGCACCTCGGTGAGGATGCCGGCCTTCTCGCAAGCGCGCTTGAAGCGACGCAGGGCCACGTCGAAATACTCGTTCTCTTTCACGCGTACCGTTGGCATTAGGCGATCACCTGTCCTGTTTCCTCGTGCAAGCCTGTGGTGTACGGGATTCGTCCCGTTCGACCTTCCCCCCGCGAGCGCGTTCCGCAAGTCTGCGGGGGAAAAGCGGAAATTGTAGGCGCGCGGCGTTACAATTGCAAAGCTCACGGACTCCCGGACAGGCTCTTCTGCATGCGCGTTCTCGGCATCGAGACCTCCTGCGACGAGACCGGCGTGGCGCTCTGCGACGAGCGCCGCGGCCTGCTCGCCCATGCCCTCTACAGCCAGGTGCGCCTGCACGCCGATTTCGGCGGCGTGGTGCCCGAGCTCGCTTCGCGCGACCACGTGCGCAAGCTGCTGCCACTGGTGCGGGAGGTGCTGGCGGAGGCCGGCTCCCCCGCGGGGGGTGTCGACGGCATCGCCTACACCGAGGGGCCGGGCCTGGTCGGCGCGCTGCTGGTCGGCGCGGCCTTCGCGCGCGGACTCGCCTTCGCCTGGGACGTGCCCTGCGTGGGCGTGCACCACATGGAGGGCCACCTGCTCGCGCCCATGCTGGAGCCTTCCCCTCCGACCTTCCCGTTCCTTGCCCTGCTGGTTTCCGGCGGCCACACCATGCTGGTGGACGTCGCCGGGATCGGCCGCTACCGGGTGCTCGGCCAGACCCTGGACGATGCCGCGGGCGAGGCCTTCGACAAGACCGCCAAGCTGCTGGGGCTGCCTTACCCCGGCGGCCCGGCGCTCGCGAAGCTGGCCGCCCAGGGATGTCCCGGGCGCTTCGACTTTCCCCGCCCCATGCTGGGACGGCCGGGACTGGATTTCAGCTTCAGCGGCCTGAAGACGGCGGTTCTGCACGCGGTGCGGGACCACCCGGAGGACCCGGCCACCCGCGCGGACATCGCACGGGGCTTCGAGGACGCGGTGGTCGCCGTGCTCGCCGGCAAGTGCCGGCGGGCGCTGCGGGAGCTCGGGCCGCGCCCGCTGGTGGTGGCCGGCGGGGTCGGCGCGAACGCCCGGCTGCGCGAGCGCCTGGGCGGAATCGCGCGGGAGGCGGGGATAAGCCTGCACTATCCGCGTCCGGAGTTCTGCACCGACAACGGCGCGATGATCGCCTACGCCGGCCTGCTGCGGCTGCAGGACGCCGCGTCCGAGCCCCGGGACGCGGTCACGGCGCGGGCCCGCTGGCCCCTGGAGAGCCTGCGCCCGCCGGGCGTGCCGGCCCCGGAGTCGCCGCCGGCCGCCGGGTCGTGAGCGGGGCAGACTTGACGGCGCCGGGAGTCGGACCGACATTCGGGGCGTTTGCGCCGGCCCGCCCGCGTTCCCGGCGGAGCGATCGCGGCACCGGCGGACACCACGGACCACGCTGGACAAGGGCACCCATGGACATCATCTACCTGCACGATCTCCGGATCGATACGGTCATCGGCGTGTTCGGCTGGGAGCGCCGCGTGCGCCAGACCATCAGCCTGGACCTGGACATGGCCTGCGACATCGGCCGCGCCGCGGCCAGTGACGACCTGCAGCGCACCCTGGACTACAAGGCGGTGGCGAAGCGCTTGATCGGGTTCGTCGAGCAGAGCGAGTTCCAGCTGGTGGAAACGCTGGCCGAGCGGGTGGCCGGCATCGTGCTGGACGAGTTCGGGGTCCGCTGGGTGCGGCTGCGCGTGAACAAGACCGGCGCCGTGCGAGGGGCGCGCGACGTGGGGGTGATCATCGAGCGGGGGGATGCCAGCGGCGTCCCGCCCGCCGGGACCGCGGCCGGTGACTGAGGTCTTCGTCAGCGTCGGCAGCAACGTCGAGCCCGCCCGCCACGTGCGTGCCGGGGTGGAGGCGCTGCGGCGGCGGTTCGGTCCGCTGCGGGTCTCGACCGTCTACCAGTGCCCGGCAGTGGGCTTCAGCGGCGACGACTTCTACAACCTGGTGCTCTCTTTCCACACCGGCGAGGATCCGTACGCCGTGGCGCGCGCCCTGCACGAGATCGAGGCCGCGATGGGGCGCCGGCGCGGCGGCCCGCGCTTCGCCTCGCGCACGCTCGACCTCGATCTGATCCTGCACGGCGATGCGGTGCTGCAGGAGCCGACCCTGCGGCTGCCGCGCCCGGACATCCTGCGCTACGCGTTCGTGCTGCGGCCGCTGGCGGAGCTGGCCCCCGACCTGCGGCATCCGGTCGAGGGGCGGAGCTACGCCGAGCTCTGGTCGGGTTTCGATGCCAGCGATCAGCCCATGTGGCCGGTGCGGCCGTCACCCCTGGGCTGACAGCGAGCGGACCGGGGCCAGGAACGGCGCCGGCTCGGCGATGCGCCGGCGCAGCACCCTCGCGAAGACCTTCGGATCCTTGGTGTGGGTGATCTCGCCGGGGCGCGGGAAATGCAGGTCGTGCAGGCGCGACAGCCAGAAACGCAGCGCGGCGGCGCGCAGCATGGTGTTCCAGGCCTCGGCCTCGTCCAGCCGGAACGGGCGGCTGCGGGCGTAGGCCTCGAGCGCGGCGCGCAGCCGCGCCGGGTCAATCTCGCCGTCCGCCGTCGTGCACCAGTCGTTCGCCGCCACCGCGAGGTCGTAGAGCAGCACGTCGTTGCAGGCGTAATAGAAGTCGATCAGGCCGGACAGGCGACCGTCCCGGAACAGCACGTTGTCGCGGAACAGGTCCCCGTGGATCACGCCGCGGGGCAGGTGGAGGTGCCGCGCTTCCTGCTGGTAGCGCAGCTCCTCGCGCAGCAGCTCGGTGTCGGCCGCCGGCAGCACCGGCATGACCCGCGCCGCTGCGCGGTTCCACCAGTGCGGTCCGCGGGAGTTGGTGCGAAAACCGGGATAGCTCAGGCCGGCGACGTGCAGCTGGCCGAGCACGCGTCCCATGGCGGCGCAGTGCGACTCGTCCGGCGCTTCCACGCTGCGTCCGGGCAGCCGCGCTACCAGCGCGGCCGGCCGCTCCAGCAACTGGCCCAGGAAGTGGCCGCGCAGGTCGGGCACCGGCGCCGGGCTGGGCAGGCCCTCCGCCGCGAGGTGGTCCATGAGGTTCAGGCAGTACGGCAGCTCGTGGTACTCGAGCGTCTCGAACAGCGTCAGCACCCACTCGCCCCCCGAGGTGCTGACGAAGTAGTTGGTGTTCTCGACTCCCGCGCTGATGCCTTCGAAGGAAATCAGCTCCCCGACGTCGTAGCGCCCGAGAAACGCCTTCAGCTCCTGCCGCTCGACCCTGGTGTATACCGACATAGAACCAATCGATTGCGTGCCTGCGTGCCCCGCCGTCGCGCGCGGAAGGCGAAGCTTACCGGACCGCCGGGCGCCGGTACAGCGCGCCCCCGGGCCTACCCGCCGCCCCGCGCCTGCTTCTCGAGGCGCCGGGCGAAGACGCCCATCTCCTTCGCCGCCTGCTTGTCGCCGTTGCGCCGGGCGACCCCGATGCCCTGGTGCCAGGCCGCGAGCGCGTCGGTGTCGCGGCCCGCCGCCCGGAGCGCCTTGCCGTAGATGTTCCAGGCCGCGGAGTATTCCGGGTCCAGATCCAGGCAACGCGCCAGCTGCTCGACCGCGTCGCCGGGCCGGTCGGCCTCCAGGTACGCCTTGCCCAGCGAGAACCGGAGCAGCTTGCTGTCCTGGCCACGAGCGAGCATGGCCTCGAGATTTTCGATCATGCCCATTGTGCCGCCTCCGGGATTGCTGCGTTCCGCCAGGACGCCGGGGGGCGCATTCTACCCGATGAGCGCGGCGCCCTTCAGGCGTCCCCGTGCCTGTCCGGACCCGGCGCCCGCGCCCGCCCCGGTCCGGCGACGGTTCCGGCTGCCCCTGCCTTGCCGATCAGGGCGTAGTAGAAGCCGTCCATGCCGTCCTCGCCGGGGAGGATCTGGCGGCCCGGGCCCGCGGGTCGGCCCCACTCGGCGTCCAGCGGGATGGCGGCGGCGTCGTCGTGCCGTTCCAGGAACCCGGTCGCCTGGTCCGAATTTTCCTCGCGCAGCACCGAGCAGGTGACGTAGAGCAGCCGCCCGCCCGGGCGCAGCAGGGGCCAGAGCCGGTCCAGCAGCCGGCGCTGCTGCGCCGCCAGGCGCGAAACGTCGCCGGCCCGCCGGAGGTGGCGGATGTCCGGATGGCGCCGGATCACCCCCGTGGCGGTGCACGGGGCGTCCAGCAGGATACGGTCGAAGGGCTCGCCGCCCCACCAGCCGCCGGGGTCGCCGGCGTCGCCGAAGCACAGGTCGGCCTGCAGGCCCAGGCGCTGCAGGGTCTCCCGGACCCGTTCCAGGCGCGCCGGGTCGGCGTCGACGGCGACCAGGTGCATGCCGGCGGGAGCCCGCTCCAGCAGGTGCGCGGTCTTGCCGCCGGGCGCGGCGCAGGCGTCCAGGACGCGCGCGTTGTCCGGCACGCCGAGCAGTGGACAGGCCAGCTGGGCCGCCGCGTCCTGCACCGACACCAGGCCCTCGGCGAAGCCGGGCAGCAGCTGCACGTCCACCGGACGCTCGAGCGCCACCGCGTCCGGGCAGCACGCGAGCGGGCGCCCGGCGAGCTGCCCGGCCGCCAGCTGCAGCCAGCCGTCGCGGTCGATCCGGCGGGCATTGACCCGCAGCGTCATCGGCGGGCGGGCGTTGCCGGCCTGCGCGATCGCCTGCCACGCATCCGGCCAGTCGGCGCGCAGGCGGGCGAGCAGCCACTCCGGGCAGGCCAGGCGGGTGGCGTCGTCGGCGTCCGCCTGCGCGTACAGGGCGTCTCCCTCGCGCTGGAAGCGCCGCAGCACGCCGTTGACCAGCCGCACCGCCCAGGTCTTCTCCAGCACCCGCGCCGCTCCGGCCGTCTCGGACACCGCCGCGTGCGGCGGCACCCGCAGGTACAGCAGCTGGTACAGGCCGATCAGCAGCAGCGCCTCGACGTCGGCGTCGCGGCGCTTGAGCGGACGCGCCAGCAGACGGCGCAGGATCGCCTGCAGTCGGATCCGCCAGCGCAGCGTGCCGTAGCACAGCTCCTGCACCAGCGCGCGCTGTGCCGGGGCGACCCCGTCGAGACCGGCCGGCAGTGCGGCGGAGAGGGTCTCGCCCCCCGGCGCGACCGCGGCGACGATCCGGGCCGCGGCGGCGCGGCCCGCGGTGGCCCCGGACGGCCGGCTCACCGGGACCGGCCCAGGCGGGTGCCGGACGGCACCCGGCCGGCATTGGCCAGATCCGTGCCGCTGATCCGGCGGCCGCCCGGCAGCTGTGCCTCCAGCAGCCGCAGCCGGCCTTCGCCGGTGGCCACGTCGATCCCGTCGCGGCCCGCCGCCACCACCGTCCCGGGCGCGCCGTCGGCCGCCTGCGGGAGGGCCCGCGCCCGCCAGATGCGCAGCACGGCATCGTCGAAAGGTGTCTGTGCCACCGGCCACGGGTTGAGCCCGCGCACCTGGCGCTCGATCAGCACCGCGCTGCGGCGCCAGTCGATGGCCGCCTCATCCTTGCGGAGCTTGTCCGCGTAGGTCACGCCTTCGCGGGGCTGGGGCCGGGGCAGCAGGCTGCCGGTCTCGATCCCGGGCAGGGCCTCGAGCAGGCCACGGGCCCCCAGCGCGGCGAGTCGCGCCGTCAGCGAGCCCGCCGTGTCCTCCGGCTCGATGGCGCAGGGCTGCTGCAGCAGCAGCGGCCCCGTGTCCAGCCCGGCATCCATCCGCATGATGCTGATGCCGGTCTCGCGGTCGCCGGCCAGGATCGCCCGCGCCACCGGCGCCGCGCCGCGCCAGCGGGGCAGCAGCGAGGCATGCACGTTGACGCAGCCGAGCCGGGGGATGGCGAGCACCTCGGGCGGCAGGATCAGGCCGTAGGCCACCACCACCATCAGGTCGGGGCGCAGCCCGGCCAGGGCCCGCCGAACCTCCGGCTCGCGCAGCGTGGCCGGCTGGCGCACCGGCAGCTCCAGCTCCAGGGCGCGGCGCTTGACCGGCGGTGCCTGCGTGCGTCGGCCACGGCCGGCGCGCCGGTCCGGCTGCGTGTACACCGCGGCCAGGTCCCGATCGGAAGCAGCGAGTGCTTCCAGCGTGGGCACCGCGAATTCGGGGGTACCGGCGAAAACGATGCGCATCGCGGCAATGTCCGGACGGGGCGGGCGGCACCGCCCGCGGCGGGGTCAGATGACGGGAGTCGCGGGGCGCTCGGGCAGCTGTCCCTGGCGCTCGGCCTTGACCAGCTTCTTGCGCAGGCGCTTGCGTTTGAGCTCGGAGAGATAGTCCACGAACAGCTTGCCGTCGAGGTGGTCGATCTCGTGCTGCACGCACACGGCCAGCAGGCCCTCGGCATCCGTCTCGAAAGCCTTGCCGTCGCGGTCCACGGCGCGCACGCGGATCTGCTCGGCCCGCTCGACCCAGTCGTAGTAGCCGGGCACCGACAGGCAGCCCTCCTGCATGCGCTCGACGCCGTCGCGGGCGACGATCTCCGGGTTGATGAACACCTTCGGATCATCGCGTTCCTCGGAGACGTCGATCACCACGACGCGCCGGGGCACGTCCACCTGGATCGCGGCCAGCCCGATGCCGTTGGCGTCGTACATCGTCTCGAGCATGTCGTCGACCAGACGGCGGACTTCCGCGTCGACCTGATCGACCGGTCGTGCAACGTTGCGCAACCGGTCATCGGGATAATGCAGAATGTTCAGCAAAGCCATGGCATCAAGTACGGAGGTCGTGTATTTGGCCCACAAATGTTGCTAGAGTGATCTCAGCCGGTTCAAGCGCCGGGCCCGACGCCCGCGGCGGGTTTCGTGGTCCGCCCGGCCGGGACCGCCAGGCAACGACAAAACGGTTCGGCGCAAGGCGTCTCCATATGAAAAAGTATAACGTCTTTCCGCGATTGGTGGCTCGTTCCCTCGTGAGTGCGGCCGCGGCGCTGGCGCTGGCCGCCTGTGTCAGCAACCCGCCGCAGCCGGCCCAGCCGCAGCCGGCACCGGAGCAGACCCCCACGGCCTCCGGCGCGGGCCAGGCGCAGCCGCCCGCGCACGAGCAAGCCGCGCAGTCGGCGCCGCAGATCCGGTCCGACGCGCCGAAGCGCTACGTGGTCAGGAAGGGCGACACCCTCTGGGACCTGGCATCGAAGTTCCTGAAGAGCCCCTGGCGCTGGCCGGAGATCTGGTACCTCAACCCGGATATCCACAACCCGCACCTGATCTACCCCGGCGACGTCATCACCCTCACGTACACCGCCTCCGGCAAGCCGCAGCTGCACGTGACACGGGGGCCGCAGGCGCCGAAGACGGTGAAGGTCGAGCCCCGGGTCCGGGTCGAGCCGATCGGCAATGCCATCCCCACCATCCCCTACGACGCCGTCGCAGCCTTCCTGGCGAGCCCGCGCGTGGTGGAGGCGAAGCGCTTCGAGTCGGCCCCCTACGTGCTGCGCGCGGTGAACGACGCCCGCCTGGTGGTGGGGGCGAACCAGAAGGTGTACGTGAGCAACCTGCCGAAGAAGCCGTTGCCGGACTACCAGATCGTGCACAAGGGCAAGGCGCTGCGGGATCCGAAGAGCGGCAAGCTGCTGGGCTACGAGGCAATCGCCGTGGGCGAGGCGAAGATCCTGAAGGACGGCGATCCGGGCACCGCCCTGGTGCAGAAATCCAGCCGCGAGGTGCGCCGGGGCGACTACCTGCTGCCGCCGCCGGCGAGCAACTTCCGCCCCTACTTCACGCCGCAGGCGCCCTCGCAGCAGGTCAGCGGCCAGATCCTGTCCGTCTACAACAACGCGCCGGAAATCGGCCAGTACCAGATCGTGACCATCGACGTGGGGAAGAGCCAGGGAATCAAGGTGGGCGACGTGCTGGCGGTCTACCAGGCCGGCGACCAGACCCGGGATCCCGAGACCGGCCAGCGGGTCCGGCTGCCACCGCAGCGGGCGGGCGTGCTGATGGCGTTCCGCGTCTACGACCACGTCAGCTATGCCCTGGTGATGCGGGCCACCCAGAGCATCCACGTGACGGACACGGTGCGCAATCCGTAAGCCGCGGGGACCGGCAGTGGCAAGGGAGCGCCACGACGAACGCGAGCTGAGCGCCCTGCTGGCGCTGCTGCATGCGCCCGGCCTCGGCGTGCGCCGCATCCGCGAGCTGCTTTCGGAGCAGGGCACCGCGCGGGCGGTCACGGCCCTGGCGCCGGGGGAGCTGCGCCGCCGGGGGCTGGGCGAGGCCACGGTGGACGCGCTGCGCTCGCCCGATCCTTCCCGCATCGAACCCGGCCTGGCCTGGAGCCGGCAGACGGCCAGCAGCGTGCTGCTCGAGAGCGATCCGCGCTACCCGGACCGCCTGCGCGAGCTTCCCGACGCCCCGCCGGCGCTGTTCGTGGTCGGTGATCCCGAGATCCTCGCACTGCCGCAGGTCGCCATCGTCGGCAGCCGCAACCCGTCGCCGGACGGCCGGGCCAACGCCCTGGAGTTCGCCGCGCACCTGGGCGGACGGGGCCTGGTGATCACCAGCGGCCTGGCGGAGGGCATCGACACCGCCGGCCACGAAGGTGCCCTGCGTGCCGGCGCACCGACGGTGGCCGTGGCCGGCACCGGCCCCGACCGGGTCTATCCCGCCGCCAACCGGGAGCTGGCCCACCGCATCGCGACCGAGGGCGTACTGGTCTCGGAGTTCGCGCCGGGCACGCCGCCGGTGGCGGGGAACTTTCCCCGCCGCAACCGGATCATATCCGGCCTGTCCGCGGGAGTGCTGGTGGTCGAGGCGGCCCGCCGCAGCGGCTCGCTGATCACGGCCCGCTTCGCCATGGAGCAGGGACGCGAGGTGTTCGCCATCCCCGGCTCGATTCACAATCCGCTGGCGCGGGGTTGCCACCGCCTGATCCGCGACGGCGCCAAGCTGGTGGAGACGGCGGACGACATCCTGGAGGAGCTGGCGTCCCAGCTGCGCCTGTCAGCGGAACCGGACGGTCCGTCGGCGGCGCCCGTGGAAGCGGCTCCGGAGCTGCCCGACGAGGACTACCGGAAGCTGCTGCAGAGCATGGGATACGGGCCCGTGTCGGTCGACGAGCTGGTCCGGCGCACCGCATTGACGCCGGAATCGGTTTCCTCCATGCTGCTTTTACTCGAACTGCAAGGACATGTTGTGTCCGCGCCCGGTGGCCTCTACCGCCGGATCCCCGAGAGGTCCTGAATCGACATGAAGGAAAGCGTGCTCGACGTTCTCATCTATCTCTTCGACAACTACATGGATGGCACCGACGATCAGACGGAACCGGACCGCGAGGAGCTGACTCTCGAGCTGGAAGAAGCCGGCTTTCGCGACGGAGAGATCGCCAAGGCGTTCGACTGGCTCGAGGAGCTGGCCAGGTACCAGCGTGCCTCGGAAGGCGTCGAGCCGTACGTCACCCAGTCCGTGCGCGTGTTCTCCGACCAGGAGCGTGTCCGCCTCGACCCGGACTGCCGCGGTTTTCTCATGTACCTCGAGCAGATCGGGATTCTCACGCCGGTGCACCGCGAGATCGTCATCGATCGCATCATGGCGCTGGACAGCGACGAGATCGACCTGGACCAGGTCAAGTGGGTCGCGCTGATGGTGCTGTTCAATCTGCCGGGGCAGGAAGCGGCCTACGCCTGGATGGAAGACCTGGTGTTCGACAACCAGGTCGGACTGTTCCACTGATTCCCGGGCGCAGGTCGGTCCCGTCCTGCGCCAGTTCCCCGCCCGCTGCCCTGCCGCGGCATCACGGCCGTAAGCGGCTCCATGCGCCGAGACAACGAAACGGGTCATGAGCGAGAAACTCGTCATCGTCGAATCGCCGGCCAAGGCGAAGACCATCAAGAAATACCTGGGCAAGGATTTCGAGGTCCTCGCCTCCTACGGGCACGTGCGCGACCTCGTGCCCAAGGAGGGGGCGGTCGATCCCGAGCACGACTTCGCCATGAAGTACCAGGTCATCGACCGCAACGAGAAACACGTGCAGGCGATCGTCAAGGCGCTGCGCGGCGCGGATGCCCTGTACCTTGCCACCGACCCGGATCGCGAGGGCGAGGCGATCTCCTGGCACCTGTACGAGCTGCTGAAGCAGCGAGGCGTGCTGGACGACAAGCCGGTCTGCCGGGTGGTGTTCTACGAGATCACCAAGGGGGCCGTGCAGGAGGCGGTCGCCAACCCCCGCGACATCTCCGGCGACCTGGTCAACGCCCAGCAGGCCCGGCGCGCGCTCGACTACCTGGTCGGCTTCAACCTGTCGCCGCTGCTTTGGAAGAAGGTCCGGCGGGGGCTCTCGGCCGGACGCGTGCAGAGCCCGGCCCTGCGCCTGATCGTGGAGCGCGAGGACGAGATCGAGCGCTTCGTGCCGCAGGAGTACTGGACCATCGAGGCCGAGGTGGCCAAGGAGGGGCAGGCCTTCCGCGCCAGGCTGGTCCAGCTCGACGGCGGCAAGGTCGAGCAGTTCACCATCACCGGCGAGGAGCAGGCCAACGCCGCGCGCGATACCCTGCTGCGGGCGGCCGGACAGCCGCCGGAGCTGCTGGTCTCGTCGGTGGAGAAGAAGCAGCGCCGGCGCAACCCGGCGCCGCCGTTCATCACCTCGACCCTGCAGCAGGAAGCCTCGCGCAAGCTGGGCTTTACCGCCCGCCGCACCATGCGTGTCGCGCAGCAGCTGTACGAGGGGGTCGACATCGGCGGAGAGACGGTCGGCCTGATCACCTACATGCGCACCGACTCGGTGAACCTGTCGCAGGAGGCCCTGGCCGACCTGCGCGACCTGGTCGCCGAGCGCTACGGCAGCGACAAGCTCCCCGGCAAGCCGCGTGCCTACCGCACGCGCTCCAAGAACGCCCAGGAGGCACACGAGGCCATCCGCCCGACCTCGGCGCACCGCGAGCCGAAGGCCATGGCGGGGCACCTGAGCAGCGAGCAGGCGCGGCTGTACGAGCTGATCTGGAAGCGCACCGTCGCCTGCCAGATGATCCACGCGACCTTCGACACCGTGGCGCTGAACCTCGACGCCGGCGAGGCGCATCGTTTCCGCGCCACCGGCTCGACGCTGGTCTCCCCGGGCTACATGGAGGTCTACCAGGAGGGCCGCGACGACAGCGCCGGGCAGGACGACGAGGACCGGCAGCTGCCGCGGGTCGACCAGGGCGAGCGGCTGTCGCTGCGCGACGTGCTTCCGGAGCAGCACTTCACCGAGCCGCCGCCGCGCTACACCGAGGCGACCCTGGTCAAGGCGCTGGAGGAGTACGGCATCGGCCGGCCGTCGACCTACGCGTCGATCATCTCCACGCTGCAGGACCGCGAGTACGTGCAGATGGACCGCAAGCGCTTCGTGCCCACCGACGTCGGCAAGGTGGTCAACCGCTTCCTGACGCAGTACTTCACCCAGTACGTGGACTACCAGTTCACCGCGCGCCTGGAGGACCAGCTGGACGCCGTCTCCCGCGGCGAGCAGGACTGGGTGCCGCTGCTGCGCTCGTTCTGGGCGCCGTTCCGCGAGCGGGTCGAGGACACGGAAAAGAACGTCACGCGCTCCCAGGTGACCTCCGAGGAGCTGGACGAGGACTGTCCCAAGTGCGGCCGCAAGCTGACCATCCGGCTGGGACGGCGCGGGCGCTTCATCGGCTGCAGCGGCTACCCGGAGTGCGACTACACGCGCAGCCTCAACGGGGACGGCTCCGAGGCCGACGAGCCCGCCGTCGTGGAGGGGCGCAAGTGCCCGGAGTGCGGCTCCGACCTGGTGATCCGCCGCGGGCGCTACGGCAAGTTCATCGGCTGCAGCAACTATCCGTCGTGCCGTCATCTCGAGCCGCTGGAGAAGCCCGAGGACACCGGCGTGCAGTGCCCGGAGTGCGGCGAGGGCAGCCTGCTCAAGCGCAAGTCGCGCTACGGCAAGGTCTTCTACTCCTGCTCGCGCTATCCCAAGTGCAAGTATGCGGTTTGGAACGAGCCGCTCGAGGGGCCGTGTCCCCGCTGCGGCTGGCCCATCCTGACGCTCAAGACCACCAAGCGGCGGGGCACCGAGAAGGTCTGCCCGCAGAAGGAATGCAGCTGGTCGGAACCGGCGCCGGAGCTGGCCCCGGAAGAAGCCGCCTCCGGCTCCTGAGCGCACGCGGGCGGGCATGAACGCTTCTCTCCCGGCCCATCCGAGCGGCGGCGCGACACGCTGGCAGCTGCGACGCGCCCGCGACGTGGTGCTCGGTGGCGGCGTGCTGGCCTATCCCACCGAGGCGGTGTTCGGCCTCGGCTGCGATCCCTGGCTCGAGCCCGCGGTGGCGCGCATCCTGGCCCTCAAGGGGCGCAGCGCCGCCAAGGGGCTGATCCTGATCGCCGCCGAATGGGCCCAGGTCGCGCCCCTGCTGGCACCCATGGACGCGCCGACCCGCGAGCGCGTGCAGGCCACCTGGCCCGGCCCGGTCACCTGGGTGTGCCCGGCCGCGCCGGGCCTGCCGGTCTCGCTCACCGGCGGGCGTGATACGCTGGCGGTGCGGGTCACCGCGCATCCGCTGGCGGCGGCCCTGTGCCACGCGTGCGGCGGGCCCGTGGTCTCGACCAGCGCCAACCGCAGCGGACACCGGCCCTGCCGCAGCGCGCTGGAGGTGCGGCTGCGGCTGGGTCGCGACGTGGACCGGATCCTGCCGGGCGCCCTGGGCGGCCTCGGCGGTCCCACGGAGATCCGCGACGCGGCCAGCGGTGCGGTGCTGCGCAGCAGTCCCCCTGCCGGAGGCACACGGGCATGAGCGGACAGGCCGGCGAATCCCCCTCCGCCGTGCGCCCCGAGGCCGTGCGGCGCTACCTGCTCGGGCTCCAGGACCGCATCTGCGAGCGCCTGCTGGCGCTCGACGGCCGCAGCACCCTGATCGAGGACGCCTGGGAGCGGGACGAGGGCGGCGGCGGCCGCAGCCGGGTAATCGAGGACGGGCCGGTATTCGAGAAGGCCGGCGTGAATTTCTCGCACGTGCACGGCGCGGCCCTGCCGGCGGCCGCCAGCGCCCGCCGGCCGGACCTGGCGGGGCGCCGCTTCCAGGCCATGGGCGTGTCGCTGGTGATCCACCCGCGCAACCCGCACGTGCCCACCAGCCACGCCAACGTGCGCTTCTTCGTCGCCGAGAAAGCCGCCGCCGAACCGGCCTGGTGGTTCGGCGGCGGCTTCGACCTGACGCCCTGCTACCCCCGCCACGAGGACGTGCTGCACTGGCATCGCAACGCCCGCGAGGCCTGCGCGCCGTTCGGCGGGGACGTCTATTCCCGCTTCAAGGCCTGGTGCGACGAGTACTTCTACCTGCCGCACCGGGGCGAGGCCCGCGGCGTGGGCGGCCTGTTCTTCGACGACCTCAACGAGTGGGACTTTGCCACCAGCTTCGCCTTCCTGCGCTCCGTGGGAGACCACTTCCTGCCGGGCTACCAGCCGCTGGTCGAGCGCCACCGCGACGCGCCCTGGGATGAGCGCGAGCGGGAGTTCCAGCTCTACCGACGCGGCCGCTACGTCGAGTTCAACCTGCTCTACGACCGCGGCACGCTGTTCGGGCTGCAATCGGGCGGGCGCACCGAGTCCATCCTGATGTCGCTGCCGCCGATGGTGAGCTGGCGCTACAATTGGCGGCCACGGCCGGGCACCCCCGAGGCGGAGCTGTACCGGGACTACCTGCGCCCGCGCGACTGGCTGGGCGAGGCCGCCTCCGGCGACTGAGCCGGGCCGTGGTATCATCCCGCTCCCCGAAGACCCGAAGCGGACCGGCATGAGCACACCCCGATCCACCAGCGACCGTTACCGCAGCGCGATCGTCGACTACTACGACACCTGCGAGGTGGACTACCGGCTGGTGTGGCGCCTGGATCGCTGCCTGGCCCTGCACTATGGTTACTGGGACGAGACCACCGGGACCGTGTCCCAGGCGCTCGTGCACGAGAACGACGTGCTCGCCGGGCGCGCCGGCATCACCCGCGGCGACCGGGTGCTGGACGCCGGCTGCGGCGTCGGCGGGAGCGCCGTGCACCTGGCCCGCCAGATCGGCTGCCGGGTGGTGGGCATCACCCTGAGCGAGCAGCAGGCGCGCTCCGCCCGGGACAACGCCGCTGCCGCGGGCGTGGCCGATCGCACCCGTTTCGACGTGCGCGACTTCACCGCCAGCGGCTACCAGGACGCGTCGTTCGACGTGGTGTGGGCGGTGGAGAGCGTCTGCCACGCCGAGGACAAGGCGGACTTCGCGCGCGAGGCGTACCGCCTGCTGCGCCCCGGCGGGCGGTTGATCCTGGCCGACTTCTTCGCCTCGCGCGAGGGCTACGCGGGGCGCGACGCGCGCCTGATAGGCCAGTGGCTGGACGGCTGGAGCGTGCGGGCGCTGGAGTACGGGCCGCGCTTTCGCGAGCAGCTCGAGCAGGCCGGCTTCACCGGGATCGACTACCAGGACGCCACCGCCAACGTGCGTCCCTCGGCGAAGCGGCTGCACGCCTACGCGCAGGTCGCGCGCGTGGTGGGCAAGGTGCTGCGGCTGTTCGGCCTGCGCAGCCGGCGCCAGGACCGCAACATTCTCGCCGTGCACCGCCAGTGGCAGGCCCTGAAGCGGGACCTCTGGCACTACGGCATCTTCTGCGCCCGCAAGCCGGGCTGAGTCCCGCCGGCGCGTTCAGGGCAGCAGCCGGTTGATCCACTTCACCAGCCGGCGCGTGCCGGGCGCGTACAGCCTCGGCGCCAGGGCGGCGTTGACCGCCCGCCGGTGGACCTGGGCCAGGGTCGGGTAGGCGTGGATCGTGGCGGCGATCCGGGCGACCGGCACGCGCGCCTGCATGGCCAGCGCCAGCTCGTGCACCAGTTCGCCGGCGTGGGGCCCCAGCACGGTAGCGCCCAGCAGCCGGCCGCGCCGCACCACCAGCCGCGCGAGGCCGCGCGCGCGGCCGTCGATCAGCGCACGGTCGACCTCGCCGAAGGGGAATTCCATCACCTGCACCCGCAGGCCGCGGGCCGCCGCCTGCGCCGCGTCGAGCCCCACCCGAGCGAGCTCGGGGTCGGTGTAGACCACCCGGGGCACCACCCGGTAGTGGGCCCGGCGCGGCAGCCGGAACACCGCGTTCGCGAGCACGATCCCGGCCTGGTGCTCGGCCACGTGCGTCAGCGGCTGCACGCCGGTGACGTCGCCGCAGGCGTAGACGCCCCGCGCGCTGGTGCGCAGCCGGCGGTCCACGCGGATCCCGGCCTGTGTGACGGCCACCCCCGCCGCATCCAGGTCGAGCCGCTCCACGTTGGGGCGCCGGCCCGTGGTGACGAGAATCGCGTCGCATTCCAGCGCAGGGCCCTGTCCCAGCTCCAGGCGCAGGGCCTCCCCCGTGCGCACCCGGGTGACCCGCGTGCCCGCGTGCACGCGCACGCCGTCGTCGGCCAGCGCCGCCTGCAGCTCGCGGGTGACGTCGGCCTCCTCGTCGGGCAACAGGCGGGGCGCGAGCTCGACCAGGTGCACGCGGCTTCCGAGGCGGGCGAAGGCCTGGGCCAGCTCCAGGCCGGACGGTCCCGCCCCCAGGATGGCCAGCCGGCGCGGCAGCGCCGGCATCGAGAACACGCTGTCGGTGGTCCAGTAGCCGGCCGCCTCCAGCCCGGGGATGCCGGGCACCGCGGGCCGGGAGCCGGTCGCGATCACCACCCGCCGGGCGACGATCTCCCGGCCGTCCACCGCCAGCCGCCGCGGCCCGGTGAAGCGCGCCTCGCCGAACAGCACCTCGCAGCCGTAGCCGCGGAAGCGCTCCGGATCGTCGTGCTGCTGGATCCGCTCGATCACCGCCCGCACGTGGCCCATCACCGCGGCCAGGTCCGGCCGGGGATTGCTCGCGGGCAGGCCGAAGTCGGCCGCGCGGCGCATCAGGTCGGCCACCGCGGCGCTGCGCAGCAAGGCCTTGCTGGGCACGCAGCCGTGGTGCAGGCAGTCGCCCCCGAGGCGCTCGCCGCGCTCGATCAGGGTCACGGCCAGCCCCAGCTGCGAGGCGACGCTGGCGGTGACCAGTCCGCCCGCGCCGCCGCCCACGACCACCAGGTCGCGGCGGATGCCGTCGTCGGCCACGCTCACCGGATCACGCTCCCGGGTCCCCGGGATCCGGCCGCCGGCGCAGCCGCCGCACCAGGCGGGGCAGGAACGCCACCGCGGCCAGCACCGCCAGCGCCAGCAGTCCCTTGCGCAGCAGGCCCGGTCCGCCGGACAGCGCTTCGCGCCCGGCGTAGCCGAGGTAGGCGTAGGCGAAGGCGCCGGGCAGCATGAACACGTAGCTGGCCAGCACGAAGGCCGGGAAGCGGATGCGGGTCAGGCCCAGGGCATAGTTCAGCAGGTTGAACGGGAACAGCGGCACCAGCCGCACGAAGGCGACGAACCGCCAGCCTTCGCGCTCGATGCCCTCGAGCAGCCGGTCGAGCCGCCGGCCCGCGCGCCGGCGGACCCAGTCGCCGGCGAGATGGCGGGCGACGAGAAACGCTCCGGCCGCGCCCACGGTGGCCCCGGTGAGGCTGTAGAACGTGCCCCAGCCCGGACCGAACAGCGCCCCGCCGGCCAGCGTGAGAATGGTGCCGGGCAGGAACGCCATGGTCAGCAGCGCGTACAGGCCCATGAACACCAGCGGCGCCCAGGCCCCGGTACCGTGGACCCAGTCGCGGATCGCGGCCACGCTGACGTGCTGGCGCTGCGATACGCCCGCCGCGATCACGGCGAGCACAAGGCAGATGCCCAGGATGCGCATGACCAGGCGCCATCTCAATGCCGATACCCCGCTCCCTGCCCGGACGAACCGGCCCAGCATACCCCGGGCGCGCCGGCGCGGCGATTGCCCGGCGGGGCGGCGGAATGCAGAATAGCGCCAGGGCACCGGGGCCGCGGGCCGCGGCCGCATCCCGATCCTTGCAGCAATCCCTGGAGGCAGTCCAGTGACCCAGCCGTTTCCCGTCAGCGGGGCATTCCCCGGCACCCGCATGCGCCGCATGCGGCGCGACGAGTTCTCCCGCCGCATGATGCGCGAAACCCGTCTCGGTCCGGACGACCTGATCTACCCCGTGTTCGTGCATGAAGGCCGCAACAAGCGCGAGCCGGTGGAGTCCATGCCCGGCATCGAACGCCTGAGCGTCGACCTGCTGGTCAAGGAGGCGCGCGAGATCGTCGACCTGGGCATCCCGGCGATGGCGATCTTCCCGGCGACGCCGCCGGGACGCAAGAGCGACGACGGGCGCGAGGCCTACAACCCGGAGGGCCTGGCGCAGCGGGCGATCCGGGCGGTCAAGGAAGCCCACCCGGAGCTCGGCGTGATCGTGGACGCGGCGCTGGATCCGTTCACCACGCACGGGCAGGACGGCGTTCTCGACGCGGACGGCTACGTCACCAACGACCGTTCGGTGGAGATCCTGGTGCGCCAGGCGCTGTCCGAGGCCGAGGCCGGCGCCGACGTGATCGCCCCCTCGGACATGATGGACGGGCGCATCGGGGCGATCCGCCGGGCGCTGGAACAGGACGGCCATACCAACGTCCGCATCCTCGCCTACTCGGCCAAGTACGCCTCCCGCTTCTACGGGCCGTTCCGGGATGCGGTGGGATCGGCCGCCAGTCTCGGCGGCGGCGCCAAGAACACCTACCAGATGGATCCGGCCAACGGCGACGAGGCGCTGCGCGAGGTGGCCCTGGACCTCGAGGAAGGCGCGGACATGGTGATGGTCAAGCCCGGCATGCCCTACCTGGACATCGTGCACCGGGTCAAGACCACCTTCGGCGTGCCGACCTTCGCCTACCAGGTCAGCGGCGAGTACGCCATGCTCATGGCGGCGGCGAAGAACGGCTGGCTGGACGAGCGCAGCGTGGCGCTCGAGTCGCTGATCGCGATGCGGCGCGCGGGGGCCGACGGCGTGCTGACCTACTTCGCCAAGCGGGTCGCGCGCTGGCTCCACGAGAACGCCTGAGACGGACCCTGGGAAAGCGGCATGGATCGTTACGCGGTCATGGGCAACCCGATCGCCCACAGCAAGTCGCCCGAGATCCACCGCCTGTTCGCCGAGCAGACCGCACAGGAGCTCACGTACGAGGCGATCCTGGTGCCCCGCGACGGCTTCGCCGACGCCGTGCACGCCTTCCAGCAGGCCGGTGGCCGCGGGCTGAACGTCACCCTACCGTTCAAGGGGGAGGCGTACACCCTGAGCGCCCGGCGCACCACCCGGGCGGAGCGGGCGGGCGCGGTCAACACGCTCAGCTGCCGCCCCGACGGCAGCCTTGCCGGTGACAACACCGACGGCGCGGGGCTGGTACGCGACCTCACCCTCAATCACGGCATCGAGCTGGAGGACATCGCGGTCCTGCTGCTCGGTGCCGGCGGCGCGGTGCGCGGCGTGGTCGGCCCGCTGCTGGAGGCCGGTCCGCTGCGTACGGTGATCGCCAACCGCACGGCGGACAAGGCGGTCTCGCTGGCGCGGCACTTCGCCGCCCTGGGACACGTGGAGGGGACCGGGCTGGACGGCATTGACGGGCGGCGCTTCGACCTGGTGATCAACGGCACCTCCGCGAGCCTGGACGGGCAGCTTCCGCCGTTGCCGGACGACCTCCTGCGTCCGGGCGCCCTGTGCTACGACATGGTCTACGCCGACGAGGCCACGCCGTTCCTGCGCTGGGCCCGCGAGCACGGCGCGCGGCTCGCGGTGGACGGGCTGGGCATGCTGGTGGAGCAGGCCGCCGAGTCCTTCCGCATCTGGCGCGGCGTGCGTCCGCGGACCGCTCCCGTGATCGAGGCCCTGCGCCGGCCGGGCCGCGGCTGACCGGCCGGGCCGCTACGTCATCGTGACCAGCTCCTCGGCGCTGGTCGGGTGGATCGCCACGGTCTCGTCGAAGTCCCGCTTGGTGGCGCCCATGCGCACCGCCACCGCGAAGCCCTGCAGCATCTCGTCCACGCCGTCGCCGATCATGTGCAGGCCCACCACGCGCTCCTCGGGACCCACGGTCACCAGGCGCATGGCACTGCGCGGCTTGTGCTCGGTGAGCGCGTAGTACATCGGCACGAAGCGCGTCTGGTACACGCGCACGGCGTCGTCGCCGTGGCGCTCGCGGGCCTGGGCCTCGGTCAGCCCGACCGTGCCGATCGGGGGGTGACTGAAGATCACGGTGGGAATGTCCTCGTACACCAGGTGCCGCTCCCGCTGGCCGCCGAACAGCCGGTCGGCCAGGCGCCGGCCGGCGGCGATCGCCACCGGGGTCAGCGGGATCCGGCCGCAGACGTCGCCCAGGGCGTAGACGCCCTCGACGTTGGTGTTCTGGTAGTCGTCCGCCAGCACGTGCCCGTCGGCGTCGGTGCGCACGCCCGCGGCGGCGAGGTCCAGCCCCGCGGTGTTGGGGTCGCGGCCGATGGCCCACAGGAACTGCTCGAAGCCGTGCCGCTCGCCCTGGTCGGTGCGTACGTCGATGCCCTCGTGCCCGCGCCAGAGCTCCCGCACCCGGGTCTGCGTGTGAATCACGATGCCGGCGTCCCGCATGTGCTGCATCAGCTCCTCTCCCAGGAAGGACTCGAAGATGCGCAGCACACAGTCGGTGCGGATGAACAGCTCCACTTCCGCCCCGAGGGCACGCAGCATGCCGGCCAGCTCCACCGCGATGTAGCCGCTGCCGGCGATCGCGATGCGCTTCGGACAGCTTTCGAGCTCGAAGAAGCCGTCCGAGGTGATGCCGAGGTCGGCGCCGGGGACGCGCGGGATGCGCGGCGTGCCGCCGGTGGCGATCACCAGGTGATCCGCGCTGTAGCGCACGCCGTCGACCTCGACCGTGCGGGCATCCAGCAGGCGCGCGGTGCCGCGGATCTCGTCGACGTCCCGCGAGCGCAAATTCTTGCGGTGGATGTCGTTGAGCCGGGCGACGTAGGCGTCACGGCCGCGCTTGAGCACGTCCCACTGCAGGCGGGTTGCGCCCGGCTGCAGGCCGTACCACGGCGCGTCCTCGAGCGCATGCGCGAGCCCCGCGGCGTTCCACATCACTTTCTTGGGCACGCAGCCGACGTTGACGCAGGTGCCGCCGATGCGCCCGTGCTCGATCACCCCGGCGCGGCGGCCGTGCTCGGCCGCCCGCTTGGCTACCGCGAGGCCGCCGCTGCCGCCGCCGACCGCGATCAGGTCATAATGCTCTGGCATACAATCATCTCCATCAGAATCTGTTGGTTATCCCCTGATGCCGGCGTACTATCGACAGTGTACCGTGTCCTCACGGCGTCCCGGCGGCTCGCCCGCGGGCGGTGCCAGGGCCATCGGGGGGAAGGCAGCGGCCTGACCGGACCACGGGACGGATGAAGAAGGAAAACGATACATGGGCTGGTTCATCGTGCTGGGGCTCGCGGCGGCCCTCATCCTCTACCTGATCGTCATCTACAACAACCTGGTGCGCCTGAAGCACAACGTGTCGCGGGCGTGGTCGAATCTCGACGTGCTGCTCAAGCAGCGCCATGACGAGCTGCCCAAGCTGGTCGACACCTGCCGCCGCTACATGGGCTACGAGCAGGAGACCCTGCAGAAGGTCCTGCGGGCGCGGCTGGCGGTGCACGACGCCCGCGAGAAGGGCGACATGAAGGCCCTGGGCGGCGCCGAGGAGGACCTGCGCAAGGGCCTGGGACGGCTCATGGCGGTGGCGGAGTCCTACCCGGACCTGAAGGCCAACGAGGAGTTCCTGCACCTGCAGGACCGCATCAGCCAGCTCGAGAACAGCATCGCCGACCGGCGCGAGCTCTACAACGAGACGGTGAATCTCAACAACGTCCGCATCGAGCAGTTCCCCGACGTGATGGTCGCCCGCAACCTGGGCTTCAAGGGCTTCGACCTGCTCCACTTCAGCGAGGAGGAGACCGCGGACGTCGATGTCGGGGCACTGTTCCAGTGAACCCCGTAGCGCAGCTCACCGCGTGGGCCCACGCCAGCTCGCCAACGGAGTTCTGGCTGTGGACCGCCGGACTCGCGAGCGCCTCGGCGGTGCTGTTCTGGTTCGCTTTCCGCCAGCTGCGCCGGGGGCGGCTGGTCGAGGACACTCCCACCTCGCTGCTGCGTTCGGCCGCCCAGGGTTTCGTGGAGCTGCGCGGCATGACCGGGCAGTTCGGCCAGGCGCCGGTGCTGGCGCCGCTGACCGGGATGCCCTGCGTGTGGTGGCGTTACCGGGTGGAGAAGCGTTCCCGCGACCTCGGCCGCAGCAACAGCTACGGCTGGCACACGCTCGCCCACGGCACCAGCGAGGAGCTGTTCCTGCTCAACGACGGCACCGGCGAATGCATCGTCGATCCGACCGGCGCCGACATCGTCGGCGCCGAGCGGGTACGCTGGTACGGCTCCACCGAGCGCCCGCCGCACGGCAGCGCGCCACGGGCCAGGCAGGGACTGCTGAGCCTGGCATTCGCGGGGACCGGGCGCTACCGCTACACCGAGGAGCGCATCTACAACGGCGACCGGATCTACGGCCTGGGCTGGTACCACACCCGGGACGGCAGCCCCGGGCCGGGCGACATGCGGCGCGACCTGTCGGAATTGCTGCGGACCTGGAAGCGGGACCGCGAGAGCCTGCTCGAGCGCTTCGACGCCGACGGCGACGGTCGCATCGATGCCGGCGAGTGGGAGCAGGCGCGCCAGGCCGCGGTCGACGAGCTGCGCCGGCGCCGCCGCAAGACCCTGGCGGCCGGCCCCGTCGATCTGTTCGGCAAGCCGCCGGACGGCCGTCCGTTCCTGCTCTCGACACGCTCGCAGAAGCAGCTTTCCGGCATCTACCGCTGGACGTCGGCCGCGAGCCTGGCCGGCTTCCTGCTTGCCGGCGCCGCGTCGGTCTGGCTCACGGGGCTGCGCCTGGCCGGCGGCTGAAGCGTCACGCACGCGGGGCGTCACCAAAGCCGGCGGGGCATGCTCTACAATGGCTCCATCGAAAGGCCCCCGAGCGATGAAGCCCCATGAGCAATCCCCTGCTGGAGACCGCCGAGCGCCCTCCCTTCTCGCGCATCCGCCCCGAGCACGCGGTGCCCGCCATCGAGCAGATCCTGGCCGAGGCGCGTGAGCGCATCGCGGCCCTGCGCGAGCTCCAGGGCTCCCCCGACTGGGACACACTGATCGAGCCGCTGGAACAGATCCATGACCGCATCGGCCGCGCGTGGGCGCCGGTGAGCCATCTCAACGCCGTTTGCAACACGCCCGCCTGGCGCGAGGCCTACAATCGCTGCCTGGACCTGCTCACCGCCTTCCAGACCGAGACCGGCCAGGACGAGAAGCTGTGCCGGGCGCACCGCCGGCTGCGCGAGGGTCCCGGCTGGGACGCGCTGGAGCCGGCCCGCCAGCAGCTCATCGAGCACGCGCTGCGGGAGTTCCGGCTCTCGGGCGTGGCGCTGTCCGGGCAGAAGAAGCAGCGCTTCCGCGAGATCGCGGCGGAGCTCGCGCGGGCCTCGGCGCGCTTCGAAGAACACGTGCTGGACGCGACCGACGCGTGGCAGAAGCCGATCGAGGATGCGCGCGCGCTGCGCGGGCTGCCCGAGAGCGCCATGGCGCTGCTGGCGCAGGCGGCCCGGCGCGAGGGACGTGAGGGCTACCTGGCGACGCTGGAATTCCCGGCGTACCTGGCGGTAATGACCCACGCCGAGGATCCGGCGCTGCGGCGCGAGGTGTACGAGGCTTCCGGCACCCGTGCCTCGGACCAGGGGCCGCATGCCGGGCGCTGGGACAACGGCCCGGTAATGGAGGAGATCCTGCGCCTGCGCCACGAAAGCGCGCGGCTGCTGGGCTACGAGAACTACGCGGAGCTCTCGCTGGTGCCCAAGATGGCACCGGACGTCGCGACGGTGATGCGCTTCCTGGAGGACCTGGCGGCTCGCGCCCGGCCACCGGCCGGGCGCGAGCTGGCCGAGCTGGGCGAGTACGCGCGCGAGCGCCACGGATGCGAACGGCTCGAGCCCTGGGACATCGCCTTCTACTCCGAGCGCCTGCGCCGGGAGCGTTTCCGGGTGTCCCAGGAGGAGCTGCGTCCCTACTTCCCGGTCGACCGGGTGCTGGGCGGCATGTTCGAGGTGGTGCGGCGCCTGTACGGCCTGGAGGTGCGGCGCGTCGACGGCGTGGTCGACACCTGGCACGAGGACGTGCAGTACTTCGAGATCCGCGAGCCCGACGGCGGACTGCGCGGTGCCTTCTACACCGACCTGTACGCGCGCCCGCACAAGCGCGGCGGCGCCTGGATGGGCGACTGCGTCGGCCGACGCCGCACCGCGGGGGGGGTGCAGACACCGGTGGCCTTCCTGACCTGCAACTTCACACCGCCGGTGGGCGATGGTCCGGCGCTGCTCACCCACGAAGAGGTGATCACGCTGTTCCACGAGTTCGGCCACAGCCTGCATCACCTGCTTACGCGCATGGACTACCTCGGCGTGTCGGGCCTCAACGGCGTGCCCTGGGACGCGGTGGAGCTGCCCAGCCAGTTCATGGAGAACTTCTGCTGGGAGCGCGAGGCGCTGGACCTGATCTCGGGCCACGTGGAGACCGGCGAGCCGCTGCCGCAGGAGCTGTTCGAGCGCCTGCACGCCGCGCGCAACTTCCAGGCGGGCATGCACATGTGCCGCCAGCTGGAGTTCTCCCTGTTCGACATGCGGCTGCACCGGGACTACGATCCGGAGCGCGGCGGCCGGGTGCGCGAGACCCTGGACGCCGTCCGGGAGCAGGTCGCGGTGGTGATCCCGCCGTCCTGGCACCGCTTCCCCAACAGCTTCGACCACATCTTCGCGGGCGCCTACCCGGCCGGCTACTACAGCTACAAGTGGGCCGAGGTGCTCTCGGCCGACGCCTACAGCGCGTTCGAGGAGGCCGGGGTGTTCGACCGCGCCACGGGCCTGCGCTTCCTGCACGAGATCCTGGAGCCGGGCGGCTCCCGGGACGCGGGCGAGCTGTTCCGCGCGTTCCGCGGCCGCGACCCGAGGATCGAGCCGCTGCTCCGGCACAACGGAATCGCTGCCTGAGGAGGAGACGGCATGCGGATCGCCACCTGGAACCTGAACTCGCTGCGCGTGCGCCTGCCACAGGTGCTCGCGTGGCTGAAGGAAAGCCCGGTGGACGTGCTCGCGGTGCAGGAGACCAAGATGCCGGACGCGGACTTCCCGGCCGACGCCATCCGCGAGGCGGGCTACGAGTGCGCCTTCTCCGGCCAGCGCACCTACAATGGCGTGGCGATCCTGAGCCGCCGGCCCCCGGAGGACCCGCACACGGATCTGCCCGGCCTGGACGACCCCCAGCGGCGGGTGCTGGCGGCGACCGTGGGCGGCGTGCGGGTGGTCGACCTGTACGTCCCCAACGGCGAGAGCGTCGACTCGGACAAGTACCGCTACAAGCTCAAGTGGCTGGAGCACCTGAAGGACTACCTGGCCGGCCAGCTCGAAGCGCATCCGGAGCTGGTGGTGGTGGGCGATTTCAACATCGCCCCGGAGCCCCGCGACGTGCACGACCCCGCCGAGTGGGAGGGCAGGGTCCTGTTCAGCGAGCCCGAGCGCGCGGCCCTGCACGAGCTGCTCGAGCTGGGCCTGACCGACACCTTCCGCCTGTTCGAGCAGCCGGAGAGCAGCTTCAGCTGGTGGGACTACCGCATGAACGCCTTCCGCCGCAACCGCGGCCTGCGCATCGACCACATCCTGGCCAGCGAGGCGCTGGCCGGGCGCTGCCGGTCGTGCACGATCGACAAGGCGCCGCGGGGGTGGCAGCGGCCGTCCGACCATGCGCCGGTGGTGGCGGAGTT
>DASQZJ010000048.1:0-25065 GCA_035638775.1 Gammaproteobacteria bacterium | reverse complement strand
GGACTACATCGTGCGCGACGGCGAGGTGGTGATCGTCGACGAGTTCACCGGGCGCATCATGCCCGGGCGGCGGTGGTCGGACGGCCTGCACCAGGCGATCGAGGCCAAGGAAGGGGTGAAGATCCAGAGCGAGAACCAGACGCTGGCGTCGATCACCTTCCAGAACTACTTCCGCATGTACGACAAGCTCTCCGGCATGACCGGTACGGCCGATACCGAGGCCTACGAGTTCCAGACCATCTACGGCCTGGAAGTGGTGGTGGTTCCCACCAACAAGCCGATGATCCGTGCGGATCTGCCGGACCAGGTCTACATGACGGCGGAGGAGAAATACGAGGCCATCGCAGCCGCGGTCGGCGAGGCGCGCGAGGCGAACCAGCCGGTGCTGGTGGGCACCGCCTCGATCGAGGTCTCCGAGCTGCTGTCGAAGCTGCTGCACCGGCGGGGCATCGCGCACGAGGTGCTCAACGCCAAGCAGCACGAGCGCGAGGCGCAGATCATCGCCCAGGCCGGACGTCCCGGCGTGGTCACCATTGCCACCAACATGGCCGGTCGTGGCACCGACATCGTGCTCGGCGGCAACCCGGACGAGGAGATCAAGGCGCTGGGGGAGAACCCCGATCCGGAGCAGGTACGCCGGATCCGCGATGGCTGGGCGGAGCGCCACCAGCAGGTGGTGGACGCCGGGGGGCTGCACATCGTGGGCTCCGAGCGGCACGAGTCCCGGCGCGTGGACAACCAGCTCCGCGGCCGTGCGGGGCGTCAGGGCGACCCCGGCTCGACGCGCTTCTACCTGTCGCTGGAGGACAGCCTGCTGCGGATCTTCGGCTCGAACAAGATCGGCAACCTGATGCAGCGCATGGGCATGGAGCGGGGCGAGGCGATCGAGCACAGCTGGGTCACCCGGGCCATCGAGAACGCCCAGCGCAAGGTGGAGGCACACAACTTCGATATCCGCAAGCAGTTGCTGGAATACGACGACGTCGCCAACGACCAGCGCCAGGTGATCTACGACCAGCGCAACGAGCTGCTGGAGAGCGAGGACGTCTCCGACACCGTGGCGGCGATCCGCGACGACGTCCTGCAGGACCTGATCAGCAACTACGTGCCGCCGCAGAGCCTGGAGGAGCAGTGGGACGTTCCGGGCCTGGAGGAGGCGCTCAAGCGCGAGTTCTTCCTGGAGCTGCCGATCCGAAGCTGGCTGGACGAGGAAGAGCACCTCAACGAGGAAGCCCTGCGCGAACGCGTCGCGGGCAAGCTGAACGAGCAGTACCAGGAGAAGGTCCGCCTGGTGGGTGAGCCCGTGATGCGTCACCTGGAGAAGGCGATCATGCTGCAGGTGCTCGACGACCTGTGGCGGGAGCACCTGGCGGCGATGGATCACCTGCGCCAGGGCATCCACCTGCGCGGCTACGCCCAGGTGGATCCGAAGCAGGAGTACAAGCGCGAGGCGTTCCAGATGTTCCGGGAGCTGCTCGAGCGCCTGAAGTACGACACCGTGACGATGCTGCACAAGGTGCAGGTGCGCGAGGAGGAGGACGTCGCGGCCATGGAGCAGCAGCGCCGCCGCCCCAGCGCCATGCAGTTCCGCCACGAGGCGCTCCCCGAAGCAGCCGAGGCCGAGGCGCCGGCCGAGCTGGCGCTGGAGGCGGCCGGCGCGGGCGACGAGTCGATGGCCGTCCCGGAGACGTACGTGCGCCCGACGCGCAAGGTCGGGCGCAACGAGGCCTGTCCGTGCGGGTCGGGCAAGAAGTACAAGCATTGTCACGGCATGCTCAAGTGAGAGCGGGACCCGCATCGCTGACACCGGAGGCGCGGACTTGCCCGTCGGACTGAATCCCCCGTCCTTCATCCCCCCGGTCGCCGGCATCCGCCTGGCATCGGCGGCCGCGGGAATCCGCAAGCCGGACCGGCAGGACCTGGTCCTGCTGGAGGTTGCGCCGGGGACGGAGTGTGCAGCCGTGTTCACGCGCAACCGGTTCCGGGCCGCACCGGTGGAGGTCGCGCTCGCTCACCTGGCAGCGGCGAATCCCCGTGCGTTGCTGATCAATACCGGCTATGCCAACGCCGGCACGGGCGAGGCCGGGCGCCGCGACGCGCAGGCATGCTGCGAGGCCCTGGCCGCGGAGCTCGACTGCCGGCCCGACGAGGTCCTGCCGTTCTCGACCGGCGTGATCGGTGAGCCGCTGCCGCTGCCACCGATACGCGCGGCACTGCCGGGGCTGATCGGGGACCTGAGCGCAGATGCCTGGGTCGAAGCGGCCCGCGGCATCATGACCACGGACACGGTGCCCAAGGCCGCGAGCCGGCGACTCGAGATCGGGGGCCGGCCGGTCACGGTGTCCGGCATCGCCAAGGGGGCCGGCATGATCCGGCCGGATATGGCAACCATGCTGGCGTTCGTGGCGACCGACGCGGGCGTCCCCGGCGGCGACCTGGACACGCTGCTGCGCGAGGCGGTGGGGCAGTCGTTCAACCGCATCTCGGTGGACGGCGATACCTCGACCAACGATGCCTGCTGCCTGCTGGCGACCGGCGCCACCGGCGTTGCGGCGTCACCCGGGAGCGAGGCATGGGAGCGCCTGCGCCGGGCGGTGACGGAGGTCTGCGTCGAGCTGGCCCAGGCGATCGTCCGCGACGGCGAGGGCGCGACCAAGTTCATCACCATCCGGGTGGAGGAAGCCGCCGGCCCGGAGGAGGCACGCGCGGTGGCCGGTGCGGTAGCGCACTCGCCGCTGGTCAAGACGGCCTTCTACGCCAGCGACCCCAACTGGGGGCGCATCCTGGCGGCCGTGGGACGGGCCGGCATCGATGACCTGGAGATCGCGGGCGTGCGCATCGCGCTCAACGATGTGGTGATCGTGAGCCGGGGCGGGCGGGATCCCTGCTACACCGAGGAGGCCGGTCAGCGTGCGATGGATGCCGAAGAGATCACCGTCCGCATCGACCTGGGCCGTGGCCGGGACCGGGCGGTGCTGTGGACCTGCGACCTGAGCCACGGCTACGTCTCCATCAACGCCGAGTACCGCACGTGAGCGACCCGGTCCACGTTGCCGTCGGGGTGCTGCGCAACCGCCAGGGCGAGGTGCTGGTCTCGCGGCGTCTGCCGGGCAGCCACATGGCGGGGACCTGGGAGTTCCCCGGCGGGAAGGTCGAGCCCGGAGAGGACGTCGGCGCGGCGCTGCGGCGGGAGCTGCGCGAGGAGCTCGGCGTGCTCGTCGAGCGGAGTCTGCCGCTGATCCGGATCCGTCACGATTATGCCGATCGCAGCGTGCTGCTGGACGTCCGGGAGGTCCAGACCTTCCGGGGCGAGCCGGCCGGCCTCGAGGGCCAGCCGCTGGCCTGGGTCGAGCCCGACAGGCTGCCGGACCGGGGCCTGATCGGGGCGGACCGGCCGATCATCACGGCGGTCCGGCTGCCCCGCCTGTGCCAGATCACCCCGCCGGAACCCGGTGATCCGGGGGATTTTCTTGCGCGGCTGGAACGGGTCCTGGAGAGCGGCATCCGCCTGGTTCAGCTGCGCCTGCCGACGATCGCGCCGGCCGCCCTGGATTCACTCGCCCCGCAGGTGACCGGCGTGTGTCATGCGTTGGGCGCCCGCGTGCTGCTCAACGGCGATCCGGCCGCTGCCGCGCGCCTGGGATTCGATGGCGTACACCTCAGCGCCGCCCGGCTGCGCTCACTGGATGCCCGGCCGCCGGACCTGGAGTGGGTAGGCGCGTCCTGCCACGACGCCGCGGAGCTCGAGCTGGCCGAGGTGCGGGACGCGGACTTCGCGCTCGTATCGCCGGTGCGCCCGACGCCGTCCCACCCTGGAGCGAATCCACTGGGCTGGGCGGGCCTGGAAGCGCTGTGCGAGCAGGCCAGGCTGCCGGTGTACGCACTCGGCGGGATGACGGCCGCGGACGTGCCCCGGGCGCGGGAGGCCGGGGCGCAGGGGGTTGCGGGGATTCGGGGGTGGGTCTGAAGGGCGTTTTAGGTTTTAGGTTTTAGGTTTTAGGTTTTAGGTTTTAGGAAAGAGGGATCCGGTGGCTACCCACGGATTCTGCTCGACGGGAAGCCCAAGAGTTTCTCCGAGGTCCGGTCGGCCTTACGGGCCGGAGAACATGCAACGAAACTTGCCGCTTCTTACCTAAAACCTAACACGGTTGCTGACCTAAAGCGCCCCGTCGTCTCCCTCCGATCCCTTCTCCCAGGACGCGCTCTCCGGCCCGGCGATGTAGTGTTCTTCCCCGAACCACTCCCCGAGGTCGATGAGCTTGCAGCGTTCGCTGCAGAAGGGGCGCCAGGGGTTGTCCTCGCCCAGTCGGGCGGGTTTGCGGCAGGTTGGGCAGCGTGCGAGCTTCGGCATCACCCGTACCCTCGGGGTCAGTAGGAACAGCGGAACAGTTCGAACGGCACGTCGCTGGTCGTGGGGATCGCCCGGCCGCCCTGCATCGGCTGCTCGCAGAAGCGGATGCTGATGCGGTGCTTGCCGCCGCTGATCTCCGGGAAGTAGCGGCTGTCGCCGGGCAGTCGCACGCGGATCAGCTGCCATGGGCGGCTCGCATCCGGACTCTCCTGGTAGACGCCGTCGACGGCGACTTCACGCGACGACTGTCCGCTTTCCCGCACCAGCGTGAGGATGGTCTCCACCGCCCGGCGAATCAGCGACAGTGCCTCCAGCCACTCGATCAGCGCGGCGCGACGTTCGCGATAGGGGCGTGCCAGCCAGTGCTGGAACCCGGGCAGGTCGAAGTCGCAGGTGCCCCCGGGGATGCTGAGGCGGTTGTGCACCCCCTCCAGCATGCCCTGGTCGGAGAGCAGCTCCCCGGGCTGGCCGCTCTGGCCGTGGAGTGCCTCGATCAGCTGTGCGACTTCCTCCAGCAGCTGGCGCAGCGTGCCCTGCTGCACGTGCGGATTGCCCTCGAGCTCCCGCAGGCGGGTGCGCTGGCGTTCCAGCTCGTTGATGAGCTCGTGCTTGACGTCGCCCCGCCCCATCGCGTCGCGGGTCTCGAGCAGGCTGACGATGGCGGCACGCGAGGCCCATGCGTCCTCGACGGAGAGCAGGCGGACCGTCTGGTCGAACAGGAACTCGAGCCGCAGGAACTTGCGGATGCGCTCGTTCAGGGGCTGCTCGAAGCACAGCTGCCTCGCGCGGGCCTCCCCCGCGCGGCCGCCCGACCGCCCCTCGCGACTTTCGACCGTGGCCATGGCTATCGCTCCCCGCCGCCCGACCGAAGGCCGGGTTCCGGGGCCGGCTCGCCCCGGGCCAGGCGCAGGTAGAGGCGGTGCAGCGCTTCCACCTGCCGGTCGAGCGCGTCGACGCTGCCGTCGTTCCGGATCACGTCGTCCGCAATGTCGAGCCGCTGCTGACGGCTGGCCTGGACGTCCAGGGCGGCACGGGCCTGCTCGGCAGTGACGCCGTCGCGCTCGACCAGGCGCATGATCTGGACTTCCTCGGGCACGTCGACCACCAGCACGCGGTCCGCCCGGTCGCGGCCTGCCGTCTCCGCCAGCAGCGGCACCATCATGATGACGTAGGGCCCCGGTGCCGCGGCGATGCGCCGGGCCATCTCGGCACCGATCGCGGGATGCAGGATCTCCTCGAGACGACGGCGCTGCTCGGGATCGCTGAAGATGATCTCGCGCAGTCGGGCCCGATCCAGGCACCCGGAGGCGTCCAGCGCTTCCGGCCCGAACGCCTCCACGATGTGCTCCAGGGCAGGCTGGCCCGGCTCGACGACGGCCCGGCTGATCTCGTCGGCGTCCACGACCGTGATACCGCGGTCCGTGAAGCGACGCGCGACCGTGGACTTGCCGCTGGCGATGCCTCCTGTGAGTCCAATGATCAGATCGGCCATGGGAGCTGCCCGCGTGGTCAGCCGATGCCCGCGAAGCGCAGGTATCCGGCGTTGATTGCACCGCCCCACATGAGCATGATCCAGCCACCCAGCGCGAGATACGGACCGAACGGGATCGGCACCTGGGAATCCCGGCGCTGGATCAGCAGCCATGCCATGCCCAGCACCGCCCCTGCCAGGGACGAGATCAGTATGATACCGGGCAGCGCCTGCCAGCCCAACCAGGCGCCGAGCAGCGCCAGCAGCTTGAAGTCTCCGTAGCCCATGCCCTCTTTGCCGGTCAGCAGGCGGAAGGCGTGGTACACGGCCCACAGGCTCAGGTAGCCGGCCGCCGCACCGACGATGCTCGTGACCGGGGAGGCGAAGATCCCGGTCAGCGCCAGCAGCAGTCCCGCCCACATGACCGGCAGGGTGATCGCGTCCGGCAGGATCTGGTGATCGATATCGATCACGGCGAGCACCAGCAGCGTCCAGGTCAGGCCCAGCGCCGCGAGCATCGCCCAGTCGAAGCCGAAGTGCCACGCGACCGCGGCGCTGAGCAGTCCCGCGGCCAGCTCGATCGCGGGATAGCGCGGCGAGATCCGGCCGCCGCAGGCGGAGCAGCGACCGCGCAGGAGCAGGTAGCTCAGCAGCGGGATGTTCTCCAGGGCGGTGATGGCGTGGCCACAGCGGGGGCACCGGGAGCGTGCCCAGACCAGCCCCGGCGGCGGCTCCGCGGAGAAGGTCTCGCCGTCGAGTTCCGCGCACTCCAGTCGCCACTGGTGCTCGAGCAGGGCGGGGAAGCGCAGGATCACGACGTTGAGAAAGCTGCCGACCACCAGCCCCAGCACAAAGCAGCAGCCGGTCAGCAGGGCGGGGCTTTGCTGCAGCAGGTACACGGTATCGGTCATCGCCGTGAGCTGCCGCGCCGGAGCGGAGTGCCGGCGGCGTCGCCGGTCCGGGGCCCGGCGCGGCCGGTCAAGAGACCACCGAGCCGAGTTTGAAGATAGGCAGGTACATGGCGATCACCAGGCCGCCGACCAGGATGCCCAGGATCACCATGATCATCGGCTCCAGCAGGCTGCTCAGGTTGTCCACCATGTCGTCGACCTCGGCCTCGTAGAAATCCGCCACCCTGGCCGCCATCGAGTCGAGGTCGCCGGACTCCTCGCCGATGGCGATCATCTGTACCGCCATATGCGGGAACAGCGCGACCTCCTGCATCGAGCTCTGGAGCTGCTGTCCGGTCGCGACCTGGTCGCGGATCTGCTGCACGGCGCGCTCGTAGACCAGGTTGCCGGTGGCGCCCGCGACCGAGTCGAGCGCATCCACCAGCGGCACGCCGGCGGCGAACATGGTCGCGAGCGTGCGCGCGTAACGTGCCACTGCCGCCTTGCGCAGGATCTTCCCGATCACGGGGATCTTGAGCGAGTATCGGTGGACCGCTTCCCGGAAAGCCGGGACGTTGCGGTTCGCCCACGCGAAGCCGAACGCGAGACCGCCGAGCAGCAGCATCACGGCCCACCAGTACTTCTGGGTCCACTTGGACAGGCCGACCACCAGCAGCGTGAACGCCGGCAGATTGGCCCCGAAGCCCTGGAACAGGCTCTGGAACTGGGGCACGACGAAGTAGAGCAGGATGCCGCTGACGATGATGGCGACCGCAACGATCGCCGCCGGGTAGACCAGCGCCTTCTTGATCTTGGACTTGAGCGCCTCGGACTTCTCCATGTAGATGGCGATCTTGTCCAGCAGCGTCTCCAGTGCACCGGAGCGCTCGCCGGCTCCGACCAGGCTGGTGTAGAGGGAATCGAAGTATTTCGGGTGCTTGGCGAGCGCATCCGTCAGGTTGGTGCCGCCCTCGATATCGTTCTTGATGGTCAGCAGCAGCTCCTGCATCGCCGGATTGTCATGGCCGCGGCCCACGATTTCGAAGGCCTGCACCAGCGGCACGCCGGCGTTCATCATGGTCGCGAGCTGGCGGGTGAAGATGGCGATGTCGCCGGTCTGGATCTTCTTCTTGCCTTTCTTCTTCGCGGCCTTCTTGCGGATGCGCACCGGGATGATCCCGCGGCGGCGCAGCTGCGCCTTGACGAAGGCCTCGCTGGGACCGGTCTCCTGGCCCTTGACCATGTCGCCGTCCCGGGTCTTGCCCTCCCAGGTGAACAGGTAGTTCTTCAGATCCTCGGTGGCCATGGCGTTACTCGAGCGTTACCCGGTGGACTTCTTCCAGGCTGGTGATGCCGGCGCGCACCTTGCGCAGGCCGGACGTCCGCAGGTCCGTCACACCCTCCTTCCTGGCCTGGTCGGAAATGTGAAGCGAGTTTCCGCCTTCCATGATGATGCGGCCGATCGCCTCGGAGACCGGCAGCACCTGGTAGATGCCGACGCGGCCGCGGTAGCCGTCGGTGCACTGGTCGCAGCCCCTGGGACCGTAGATCTTCAGCTCGTCGAGCTCGTCCTCGTCGAAGCCGGCATCGAGCAGCACGTCCCGGGGCAGGTCCAGCGGCTCCTTGCAGTGGGTGCACAGGCGCCGTGCCAGCCGCTGGGCAATGATCAGGGTCACCGAGGAGGCGATGTTGAACGGGGCCACCCCCATGTTGACCAGGCGCGTCAGCGTCTGCGGCGCGTCGTTGGTGTGCAGGGTCGACAGCACCATGTGCCCGGTCTGGGCGGCCTTGATGGCGATCTCGGCCGTCTCCAGGTCGCGCACCTCGCCGACCATGATCACGTCGGGGTCCTGGCGCAGGAACGCGCGCATCGCGGCAGCGAAGGTCAGCCCGACCTTCGGGTTGACGTTGACCTGGTTGACCCCGGGGAGGTTGATCTCCGCCGGGTCCTCGGCGGTCGAGATGTTGCGGTCGGCGGTGTTCAGGATGTTCAGCCCGGTGTAGAGGCTGACGGTCTTGCCGCTGCCGGTGGGGCCCGTGACCAGGATCATGCCCTGGGGCCGCTGCAGGGCATTGAGATAGAGCTCCTTCTGGTCGGGCTCGTAGCCCAGCTGGTCGATGCCCATCCGGGTGCTGGACGGGTCCAGGATGCGCAGCACGACCTTCTCGCCCCACAGCGTGGGGCAGGTGCTCACGCGGAAGTCGATGGCCCGAGTCTTGGACAGCTTGAGCTTGATGCGCCCGTCCTGCGGGACCCGGCGCTCGGCGATGTCCAGGCGCGACATGACCTTCAGGCGCGCCGCCAGGCGCATGCCCAGGTTGGCCGGCGGCTGCGCGATCTCGTGCAGGATGCCGTCCTGGCGGAACCGGATCCGGTAGAAGCGCTCGTAGGGCTCGAAGTGGACGTCCGACGCCCCGCGGTTGATGGCGTCCAGCAGGATCTTGTTGACGAAACGCACCACCGGCGCGTCGTCGACGTCGGCGGCAGTAATGTCGGCCTGCTGGTCTTCCTCGCCGCCGCCGATGTCGATGTTCTCGAGGTCCTCGTCGACCAGGCCGGTCATGGCCTCGTCGAGGCTCTCGCCCGCGACTTCCAGGGCGCGGGCGAGCTTGTCCTCCTCCACCAGGATCGGCTCGGTGTTGATCCCGGTGTGGAACTTCATCTCGTCCAGGGCCTGGAGGTTGGTCGGGTCGGAGACTGCGACGAACAGGCGCTTGCCGCGACGGTACAGCGGCAGCGCGTGCAGGCGCTGGATCAGCTTGCTGTCGACCTCCTTGACCGGCGCGAACGCCATGTCCATGCCGTCGAGATCGAAGTAGGGGACGCCGAACTCCTCGGACGCGGCCATGGCCATCGCCCGCGGCTCGATCAGCTTGTCTTCCACGAGCTGGCTGACCAGCATCTTCTTGCCGCGCGCGGCGGCCTGCTGGGCCTTGATGGCATCAGCCTCGCCCAGCAGCCCGTCGGCGACGAGGCGCCGCGCGAGCCCACCCAGGCTGGATCTGACAGTCGATGTGGCCATTGATAGGGCGGTTCTTTCTTTGTCGCGTACCCGACTACGATACTAGTGTATTTCTTTGACGGAAAACAACTTATGTCAACCGTGCGGCGCGATTTTCCGACGGCCGGCACCTTCGTCCGTTTGCCTGTCCGTGTTCGCCATCGCGTTGCGGGCGAAGCGGTTGTGCGGTTGCTGCTGCAGCAGCGCGGCGGCGAGCGTACGCGCGGCCTGCGTGCGATGCAGCTTTACCGCGAGATGCAGCGCGCGGTCGACCAGCCTGATGTCCTGCACCCGCGAGGAGCCCGGCACGTCGAGCCAGGTGTTGAAGAAGCCCGCCAGCACGCCGAGAGCGGCCGAATCGTGGCCCCGCTGCTCGAGCAGCCGGGACAGGTCGAGGTAGGGCTGGACGAACTGGGGATTCTGCTTGATCGCATCGACCAGCAGCGTCGCGGGATCCTTGTCGTAGCGCGGCGGCAGGCCCTGTTTCACGGACGGGTAATGCAGGATCAGCATTGCCAGCCCGTGCAGCGCAAACGGGTTGATCTCGACGACGTGCAGCAGGTGCAGGTAGTCGTCACGGGTCTGGCGGGCCATCTTGAGGCGCGTCGCCCGGTTCTTCGCCGCCGCGGCCATGCCCCGGTCCATCTGAGCCAGGCTGATCCAGGGGATGATGTTGCCCGGACGCAGCGAGGACAGCAGCACGGCGAACTTGTAGCGGGAGTGGCCGTTGTGCTCGATCCGGCGGGCCAGGCTCAGACCGCTCTGGCCGCCGAGCACCATGGCGGAAAGGCCGTCCAGCGTCAGGCCGATCACCGGCAGGGTGAGAAGCACACACAGGGCGAACGCCGACACCGACGGGCGTACCGCCAGCGGCACGGTACGCAGCGGTGGCTCCGTGTCCATGCGGTAGGCGCGCGCCAGGAACAGGCCGGCCACGATCGACAAGGCGGTGATGTAGAAGATGAAGTTGACCACGGTCTGGCCGTAGATGGCGGTGAGCCCCAGCAGGAGCCCGAACGCCTCGGCGGGGTGGTGCGCCGCGTCTCCCGGTGGGGCGCGCGCCTCGTGCCGCGTCGGCAGGCGGCGCAGCAGGCGGATGCCGACGACCAGCACGCACAGGCCCGTCGCCAGCAGGAAACCGAGCTGCACCGGGCCGCCTTCCTGCAGAAACTCGACGTAGTCGTCGTGTGCCAGATCGCCCGAGGACTCTGTCTCCCGGGGGTCGCGGTAGCTGTGGTAGTAGATCTTGAACGTGCCCAGACCCGTGCCGAGCCACGGGTGGGTCTTGTAGATGTTCCAGGCCGAGCGCCACATCATCAGGCGCGCGTCGAAGGACGGGTCCTTCTTCAGATCGAGATTGCGGTGGATGGTCTTCGATGGATAGGTCTTGACCGCCGTGTAGGTGCATGCCCCGATGACCGCGAAGATCAGCAGCGGAACCCACAGGCGATGGTAGTACCGTCGCGCCAGCACCACGGCGAGCGGCAGGACGATCAGCAGGGTGCCGGTAGCACCGCGGGAATAGGCGACGAACAGCGCCCCGAAGGCGATTGCCATGAACAGCTCGAGCGCCCGCAGCCGCCAGCCGTTCCCCCGCGGCCGCTGGCTCAGGGTCAGGTAGCGGAACAGTACCGGCAGCAGGAACAGGACGAACACCGCCGCGTAGGAGTTGTAGTCCAGGAACGGCCCATTGCTGCGGTGCTGCGTGAGCGCGTACTGGATAATGCCCCACAGGCCCGCGAGGGCGGTTGCCACCAACAGCAGTGGCCAAAGACGGTCCCACACGCGGTCCGGCTCCGGCTGGTACATCCAGACGAGGAATACCAGGGGCAGCGTGGCGATCCCCAGCGCGTTGTACCAGCTGACCTGGAACCAGGTGCTCCACCAGGGACTCAGCAGCAGCCAGGCGAGGTAGAGGGCCATCAGCAGCGGCATGCCGCCTGCGGGCAGGGTGATGCGCTCCCGTCGCAGGTCCTGCCAAAGTCGTGCCCCCGCGGCCAGGAACAGCGCCGCGGTGATGGGCATCAGGAACATCAGGTTGTTGCCCGGACCCAGGTACACCAGGGCGAAGGTGTACGCCAGGGCCAGCGACGCCAGGGTCACCGTGCTGCGGCTCATGTGCCAGGTCCCCATACGTTTCGGGCAGCAACGGAGGTTGCCGCTACGCTCATTCATTGAGCCAAACCGGCCCCGGAAAGAAAAGACCCGCCGAAGCGGGTCTCAGGACCAAAGGACCATCGTTGTTCTTGGTTGTCTGCGATCAGCTGCAGGTCGAGGGCATGTACGACTTGAGCTGGGTCGAGGCCGTGCACGACCAGACGCCGCCGACCGTACGGTTCCAGGTGACGGTGCCGTTCTTGATCTTCGGCGAGACGCCGCTGGCCTTCATCGTCACCGTCACGCTTCCGGCGCCGCTGGTGCCGGTCGGCAGCGCGGCCATGCTCGCGACGTACTTGCCGCTCGTGCGGACCCCCAGAGTGCCGCTCAGGCTGCTCGGGAACGAGCCGTTCTGGGCGATGTAGGACTCGATCGATGTCTTGGCGCCGTCGATCAGCGTCGAGGCCTCGGACATCTGGCTGCGGGCCACGTAGTTCTGGTACTGCGGGATCGCGATGGCGGCTAGAATGCCGATGATCGCCACCACGATCATGAGCTCGATCAGCGTGAAACCTTGCTGGGTCCTCTTCATGGCTACTCCCCTTGCCTTTCGTCTATGCATAGGTAGTGGCGGGATCATGGTCTGCCGCCTCTGTGCGCGCATTCGCATGCACGAGCCGTGCCAATCTGTCGAGAAGCCTGCGGCGAAAGCGGGAGAAGAAGTATAAGTCATTGTAACTAAAGATGGTTTGTCCTTATGCATCGCGGATTCTTCCGTCATGTGGCGATGCCCGCGTGGCCGGCGCGACGAGGCAGAGGTGACGCGTGACGTCACAATGTGACGCGGGGCGTCGGCTGCCGCAGGCTCCGGCCTACTCGATGCCCAGCTTCTTCAGGCGGTAGCGGAGCGCGCGGAAGGTGATGCCCAGCGCACGCGCCGTGGCGGTCTTGTTGTAGCGGTTCTCCTCCAGCGCGCGCAGGATCGACTCGCGCTGCAGGTCCTCGAGCTGGTCATCGAGGCTCGCCGTGCCGTTGTCCGGCCCCGGGGCGGGGCGGAGCTGGAGATCCGTCTCGTGGATCACGCCGTCCTCGCACAGGGTCAGAGCGCGTTCCAGGATGTTTTCCAGCTCGCGCACGTTGCCGGGGAAATCGTAGCCGGACAGGGCGCGGTGCGCCTCGGGTGCCACCGACGGCGGCCTCTCGCCGCTGCGCTCGGCCAGGCGCGCGAGCACGTGATCGATCAGCAGCGGGATGTCCTGCCGGCGCTCGCGCAGCGGTGGCACCTGCAGCTGGATCACGTTGATCCGGTAGAACAGGTCCTCGCGGAACGTGCCGCTGCGCACCAGTTCTTCGAGGGACGTGTGCGTCGCGCTGACCACGCGCACGTCGACCGGGACCTCGTGTTCCGCGCCCACGGGCCGCACCGAGCGCTCCTGCAGGGCGCGCAGCAGCTTGACCTGCATGGACAGCGGCAGCTCGGCGATCTCGTCGAGGAACAGCGTGCCGCCCTCCGCGGCCTGGAACAGGCCTGCCTTGTCGGTGACCGCGCCGGTGAAGCTGCCCTTGCGGTGGCCGAAGAATTCGCTCTCCATCAGCTCCGAGGGAATCGCTCCGCAGTTCACCGGCACGAACGGACCTTCCGAGCGGGGGCTCTTTTCGTGAATCAGGCGGGCGACGAGCTCCTTGCCGGTGCCGGACTCGCCGGTGATGTAGACGGGCGCCTGTCCGCGCGAGACCTTCACGATCAGGCCCCGCAGGCGCTGCATGGGGGCCGAGTCGCCCAGCAGCACGTCGCGCGAACGGCGGTCGGGATGATGGTCCGCCTGCCGGACCGCGGAGCGCACCAGGCGCCGCAGGATCTCCAGGTCCACCGGCTTGGACACGAAGTCGAAGGCTCCCGCCTTGAGGCTCTCGACCGCCGCCTCGACGTTGCCGTACGCGGTGATGACCGCTACCGGCAGCGGGTTCTCCCGCTCCTGTATCGCGCGCACCAGGTCGATGCCGCTGCCGTCGGGAAGCTTCATGTCGGTCAGGCACAGGTCGACGTCGTCCCGCGCGAGCGCCCGCCGTGCCTCGGCCAGGTTGGTCGCGCCGCGGGTCTCCAGCCCCATGCGGCTCAGCGTCATCTCCAGCAGGGAGAGGATATCGGGCTCGTCGTCGACGATCAGGACGCGCTGCTTGCTCATGGCGCTACGTGGTCCACAGGTTGGGGTCGCCGAAGGTGATGCGGAACCGGCTGGCACCCGCGTCGCCAGCCAGATAGCCGAGGTTCGCCCCGTTGAACTCGCAGAGCTCGCGGGAGATGAACAGGCCCAGCCCGGTGCCCCCGTGACGCGTGGTGAAGAAGGGCTCGAAGACCTGCTCCACCACGTCGGGGTCGATGCCCGGCCCGTCGTCCTGCAGGTCCAGGTAGATCCGCTGACCGTGCCCCAGCAGACCCGAGCGGATCGCGACGCGCACCTCGCCGTCCGGGCTCGCGCCGTGCTCGCGCGCATTGGAGAGCAGGTTGTCCAGGATCTGGTGCAGGTGGCCCGGATCGATGCGCACCTCGGTGGCAGCCGGATCCAGGGCCAGCCGGATCCCGATCGGGTGACCGTGCTCGGCCTGCCAGCCCTCGATGAACTCCGGCAGCCACTCCCACAGGTCCAGCAGCTGCGGCTTGGAGGCGGGTTGGCGGGAGAGCTGCAGCACGTTCTCGACGATGCTGTTGATGCGCCGGCTGTGGGACTGGATCATGCGAGTCAGGTCGAGGTCCTCCGGCCGCAGTCCCTGCGACTCGCCGAGGAGCTGCCCGGCATGGCTCATCGCCGCCAGCGGGTTGCGGATCTCGTGGGCGATGCTCGCCGAGAGCCGCCCCAGCGCCGCAAGCTTCATCTCCTGCATGCGGCGGTTCACCAGCGCCATGTCCTCGAGGAAGATCAGGGTGCCGAATTCGCCCTCGCCGCCCAGCGTCGAGAAATACGGGATGATCTCGGTCGACTGGTCCGCGGAGCGGAAGCTGTGGATGGTGTTGAGCGGGTTGAGGTCCCAGCGGTTGAGCAGGCCCGCCAGCTCGGGCGCGAGCTCCTCGAGCGGCCGTCCCACGGCCCAGGCCTCGGGCGAGCCCAGCAGCATGCGGCGCGCCTGGGCATTGATCAGGCGCACGTGGCGTTCCGGGCTGACCACCACGATGCCGCTCTGCATGTTCTGGATCACGATCTCGTTCAGGCGCGACAGGCCCTGGATGTCCTGTCCCCGGCGCTCGGCCAGCGCCTCGCTCTCGCGTGCCCGGCGCGCCAGCGCGTTGGCGGTGATCGCCGAGGTAAACGCCAGCGCCCCGAGGATGCCGGCCTGGGTGTAGGCGGCGGGCTGGAACAGGAACAGCTGCCCGTAGACCTGGTCGCCGAGCAGCCCGAGGGAGGCGAGCGCGGCGAACAGCACCGCGAAGCGCCGCGTCAGCAGCAGCCCGGCGACCGCCACCGGCGCCAGGACCAGCGCTCCGATCCCGGTACTGAGCCCGGTGGTCCGGGTTACCAGGACGATCAGGGCGATGTCGATCAGGAGCTGGCTGTTGAGCTGCAGGCGCAGCGCCGGGCGCCGCAGGCGAATGGCTCGCGTCCAGGCCAGGGCCAGCAGCACGTAGACGAGGATGCCGGCGGCCATCGGCAGGCTCTTGAACGCGCTCCAGGGGGGCAGCGGCGGTGCGAACACCGTGACCAGCAGGAATGCGAGCCCGAGCGCGAGCCGGATGCCGTTGTAGAAGCCCAGCGCGTTCCACTGACGCAGCTCCGACCACTGGCCGGCCGCCGGCGGTGCAATGCTGGCTTCGATCGATGCCATGTTGGATCGCGGACCCCCGGGCGTTAGCGATCAGGGAATTCTGTCCGCCGCTTGTTGTCTCCAGAATGTCGGCGGAAGCGCTCCGGCCGGCCCCGCGCGCGTCGGCGCATGTGGTGCGTTTCGTATCGTCGAAACCGGGCCGGATACCCTGCGTACACGGCTTCTGGGGGATTCTATCCGAAAACCCGCCGTTTTGCGTCAGGGGAGGCTTTCGGACAGAATAGCGGACCCGGACCCGCCTCCATCCTGGAGTTCTCTGCATGAATCTTCACGAATATCAGGCCAAGCAGCTGTTCTCGGAGTTCGGCATCCCGGTGCCCGAGGGCCGGGTCGCCGACTCCCCCGAACGCGCCGGTGAGCTGGCTCGCCAGCTTGCCGGCAGCAAGTGGGTCGTCAAGGCCCAGGTCCATGCCGGCGGCCGCGGCAAGGCCGGCGGCGTCAAGCTCGCCGACAGCCCCGACGAGGTGGAACAGGCGGCGCGGGAGATCCTGAGCAAGCCGCTGGTAACGCACCAGACGGGAGCGGAGGGGCTGCCCGTGCACGAGGTGCTGGTCGAGAAGGGCCAGCGGATCGAGCGCGAGCTGTACATGAGCGTTCTGGTCGACCGCGGCCGTGAACGCGTGGTGTTCATGGCTTCCGCGGCGGGCGGCATGGAGATCGAGGAGGTCGCGGCGAGCACGCCGGAGAAGATCCTGACCGTGGATGTGAACCCCGCTTCCGGTTTCCAGGCTTTCCAGGCGCGACGCCTGGGATTCGGAATGGACCTGGACCGGGACCAGGTCGGCCAGCTGGTGCGCATCGCGAGGGGCCTGTACGACCTGTTCCTCGACTCCGACGCCAGCCTGGTGGAGATCAATCCGCTGATCGTGACCGGTGATGGCGACCTGCTGGCGCTGGACGCCAAGGTGAACCTCGACGACAACGGCCTGTTCCGGCACAAGCGTCTTGCCGAGTGGCGCGATCCCAGCCAGGAGGACGAGAAGGAGCGCCTCGCCCGCGAGCACGATCTCAACTACGTCACCCTGGACGGGGATATCGGCTGCATGGTCAACGGCGCCGGCCTGGCGATGGCGACCATGGACGTGATCAAGCTGCAGGGCGGCAATCCGGCGAATTTCCTCGACGTCGGCGGCGGCACCACCTCCGAGCGGGTGGCGGCCGCGTTCAAGCTGATCGTCTCCGACGACGAGGTGGGTGCGATCCTGGTCAACATCTTCGGCGGCATCGTGCGTTGCGACCTCATCGCCGAGGGCATCATCTCCGCGGTCAAGGAGGTGGGCGTGAAGGTGCCGGTCGTGGTGCGCCTGGAAGGAACCAACGCCGAGCGCGGTCGCGAGATGCTGGACGACAGCGGCCTGGACCTGATTTCGGCACGCGATCTCAACGACGGCGCCCGGAAGGTGGTGGAGGCCGCGCGCTGACAGCGCGACCCTTCCGGAATCGTTCACGCGCAAGCGGGAAGGCATTCATGAGCATACTGATCGACAGCAACACGAAGGTGATCTGCCAGGGCTTCACCGGGAGCCAGGGGACCTTCCACTCCGAGCAGGCCATCGCCTACGGCACCCGGCTGGTGGGCGGCGTCACCCCCGGCCGCGGCGGCGAGACGCATCTCGACCGGCCGGTGTTCAACACCATGCAGGAGGCGGTTGCCCAGACCGGAGCCACCGCGAGCATGATCTACGTGCCGGCGCCGTTCGCCGCGGATGCTATCCTGGAAGCGGCCGACGCCGGGGTCGAGACGGTCGTGTGCATTACCGAGCATATCCCCGTCGCCGACATGATCCGGGTCAAGGCCGCCCTGAAGGGCAGCGGGACGCGCCTGGTGGGTCCCAACTGCCCGGGCGTGATCACCCCGGACCAGTGCAAGATCGGCATCATGCCGGGAGCCATCCACAAGAGCGGCAGCATCGGCATCGTGTCCCGTTCCGGCACGCTCACCTACGAGGCCGTCTACCAGACCACCCAGGCGGGACTGGGGCAGTCCACCTGCGTCGGCATCGGCGGGGATCCGGTGCACGGGATGGGCTTCATCGACTGCCTCGAGATGTTCGAGGCGGATGGTGACACCCGCGGCATCATCATGGTCGGGGAGATCGGCGGCAGCGACGAGGAAGAGGCCGCCGAATACATCAAGGCAAAGGTCAGCAAGCCCGTGGTGGCCTACATCGCCGGCGTGACCGCCCCTCCGGGCAAGCGCATGGGGCACGCGGGCGCCATCATCACCGGGGGCAAGGGCACGGCCAAGGGCAAGTTCGATGCCCTGGAGGCGGCCGGTGTCGTGACCGTGCATTCGCCCGCCGACCTGGGCACGCGGATGAGCGAGCTGGTATGAATTGACCGGGCTCAGAAGGGTTCGCCCCGATCCTTTCCGAGCCGCCGGGCGGGTCATCCCCGGCCCGGAGCCGGGTCCGGGAGGCGCGTCGCCCCTTTTCGGGAGTGGAAGCGGGCAAGGGCGCGCCCCCCGCCCGGATCCGGGGGGGACTCAGCCCGCGTGGATCACCATCTCGTCCAGGCGCCGCCGCCGGGTCGGCTCCGGGAGCTCGGCCGGGTGTCCCACGCTGAGCAGCGCGACCGGGCTCAGCTCTGCCGGCAGTTCCAGCGCCGCCCGTACCGCGGCCTCGTCGAACTCTCCCACCCAGGTGGTCCCCAGCCCGGCCGCGACGCAGGCCAGCTGAGCGTAGGTCGCGGCGATGGTGGCGTCCTGCATCGCGTAGAGGCTGCGGCCGCGCTGGTCGAACTGTTCGGCGGCCCGCCCGGGGTCGGCGCAGAACACCAGGCAAAGCGGCGCCTGCGAGATGAAACGCTGGCCCCCGCTGGCCTGCCCGAGCGCGTGGCGCCGTCCCGCGTCCTGCACGACCACGATGCGATAGGATTGCAGGTCGCCCGCGGACGGCGCCGCGCAAGCCGTCTCCAGCACGGCGTGCAGCTGCTCCCGGGTCACCGGCAGCTCCGGCTTGTAGGCCCGGACGGAGTGACGGTGGCGCACCGTCTGGAAGAAATCCCACATGGCTGCCTCCTCGGGGATGTTTTCCGGCCTGGGTGCCGGCCTTCCGTCGGCGGGCTCGTCCGTCCTCCCCGCCGCGCGTGCCAGTGCTCAGCCCGTTTCGGCCAGCACCCGGCTGGCCTGGTGCGGGAAGGACGCCTGCAACACGTGCCGGGCATCCGACGCCATCTGCTTGAGCCCGAGATGCTCGTAGCTGTGGACCATCAGGCCCAGTGCACGCGGCACCTCGGGCGTGCCCTGGTACTTGGTGATGATCTCCACCGCCCGGTTGGCCGCGGCCAGCCAGGCGCGCCGGCGATAGTAGTAATGTGCAATGTGCCAGTCGTGCCTGGCCAGGCGGTTGCGCAGGAAGACCAGGCGCTTCCGGGCATCCGGGGCGTACGGACTGTCCGGGAATTTCTTCACCAGCGTCTGCAGGGTCTGGAACCCCTGGCGTGCGTACTTGGGATCGGTGCGGGTATGGTCGATCCCCAGCGGGGTCCCCTCCAGGCTGCTGACCGCCTGGTCGAAGCTGGACAGGCCTTTCATGTAATACACGTAATCCAGGTTCTTGTCCCGCGGATGCTCCTGGATGTAGCGGTTGGCGGCGGAAATCGCCGACTGGTAGTCGCCGGTCTTGAAGTTCAGGTAAACCTGCTCCACCTGGGCCCGCGTGGCATAGGCGCCGAACGGGTAGCGTGCCTCCAGGGCGTTGTAGTCGTCGAGCGCCTTCTGGTAGTTGTTCTGCTGCTCCTGGCGGTGCGCGCGCTGGTACATCTGCTGGACGCTCAGGTTCTCGTTCTTCGGCGGCGCCGACGAGCAGGCGGAGAGCGCGATGGCCGCGACGATCGCGGGGAATAAGCGTCTGAGTTCGATGGTAAACTGTGTTCGATGCATGCAGCCCGTGCCCGTTTCCGGAAGAAAAGCCGACCCGCCGCCGGTCGGTGCGCCCGTGCGCACTGCGGCGCCGGCCGACGTTCCGCGCCGCGGCGCGATCATGGTGGCGGCAGTATACTAAGCCGGTCAGCGGTAGAGCCACCTTCCCGGTCGGCAAGTTCCTGCGCGCGCCCACGGACGCGGGCCGGACGACCGGTCGGCGAGCTTCGCGCTTGCCGGGGGGCGGGACCGTGACGGTCCTCCGGGCGACGGTCCCAGAACGGCTCTCCGGGGAGCGGCTGGACCGGGCGCTCGCCGTCCTGTTCCCCCAGCATTCGCGCAGTCGGCTGCAGCAATGGATCCGCGCCGGCCACGTCAGCGTGGCCGGGAGCCAGCCGAGACCCCGCGATGCGGTGACGGCGGGCGACGAGGTGGTGCTGCGTGTGCCTTGCGAGCCCGCCGGCGACGTGGTGCGGCCGCAGCCGATCCCGCTCGACGTGGTGTACGAGGACGAGTCGGTGCTGGTGATCGACAAGCCTGCGGGCATGGTGGTCCATCCCGGTGCGGGCAATCCGGACGGCACGCTGCAGAACGCGCTGCTCGACCACGCTCCGGAGCTCCGGCGCGTGCCGCGCGCGGGCATCGTGCACCGCCTGGACAAGGACACCACCGGCCTGCTGGTGGTCGCGCGCACACCCGAGGCGCACACCCGCATGGTGGCGGCGCTGCAGGCGCGCGAGATGCACCGGGAATACGATGCCATCGTGATTGGACGCGTGATTGCCGGCGGGACACTGGAGGCACCCATCGGCCGGCACCCGGTGGACCGGGTACGGATGGCCGTGCGCCGGGGCGGGCGCCCCGCGGTGACTCACTACCGCGTGCGCGAGCGCTACCGCGCCCACACGCGGCTGCGGGTATGGCTGGAGACGGGTCGGACCCACCAGATCCGGGTGCACCTGGCCCATGCGGGCCATCCGGTGCTGGGCGATCCGGTCTACGGTGGCCGCCTGCGCCTGCCGGCCGGCGCCGGGGCAGAGCTGGCCGGAGCGTTGCGCGCCTTCCGCAGGCAGGCGCTGCACGCGGCGCGCCTGGCGCTCGCCCATCCCGCCACCGGAGAGCTCGTGACGTTCGAGGCCCCGCCGCCGCCGGACATGCAGAGGCTCGTCGAGGTATTGCGGTGCGACGCGCAGAGCCGGCCGGCATGAGCCTGCCGGGCGAGCGCCCGGGAGCGCGCCCGGCAGGCCTGCGCGAGGGGCCGGTGCCCTGGATCGTCCCGGACTGGCCGGTGGATCGGTGCGTGCGTGGCTTCGCCACGACGCGCGCCGGCGGCGCCGGGACGGGACCCTACGCCAGCCTGAATCTCGGCGCGCATGTCGGCGACGAGCCCGCGGCGGTCGCGGAGAACCGGCGCCGCCTGGTTGCCGCCCTGGGGCTGCCCGGTGAGCCGCGCTGGCTGACACAGGTGCACGGGAGCCGCGTGGCCCGGGCAGAGTCGCTGGACCACGACGATGTGCCCGAGGCCGACGCCGTGGTGTGCCGCACCCGCGGCATCGTGTGCGCGGTACTGACCGCCGACTGCCTGCCGGTACTCCTGGCCGATCGCCGCGGCAGTGTCGTGGCGGCCGTGCACGGCGGCTGGCGCGGGCTCGCGGCGGGCGTGCTGGAGGCGGCGCTGGCGGCGATGGACCGGCCCGCCACGGAACTGTGCGCCTGGCTGGGGCCGGCGATCTCCGGGGCCGTCTACGAGGTTGGCGGGGAAGTGCGCGAGCGCATGCTGGAAGCCGACGACGACACGGCCGCGTGCTTCGCTCCCGCCCGGCCCGGACACTACCTGCTGGACCTTCGCGGGGTTGCCCGCGTCAAGCTGCGGCGTGCGGGCGTCCCGGCTGTCCACGGCGGACTCTGGTGCACGCTGGGCATGCCCCGGTGGTTCTTCTCCTACCGGCGCGACGGTCGCTGCGGCCGCATGGCGACCGGCATCCATCTCGCCTGACGACGCGCGCTCCCGCACGCCTCCGGATCGGCTGATCCGCGTCAAGCGGCTGCCGCGCCGGCTCTGCTAGCGTGCCCGTGAGGTGCACTTGAATCGTGCCACCCCCGCCCGCATTGAATAGGGCAGTGGAAACAGAATTGCGGGAGAACCCTGGCTATGCGAATGGACAAACTGACCAGCAAGTTCCAGCTCGCCCTGGCCGATGCCCAGTCGCTGGCGGTCGGCCGCGACCACCAGTTCATCGAGCCGGCGCACCTGATGCTGGCGATGCTGGATCAGGAGGGCAGCACGGTACGGCACCTGCTCAACCGTGCCGACGCTGACATCAGCCGCCTGCGCTCGCGCCTGGGCGAGGAGCTCGACCGGCTGCCCCGGGTGGAGGGCAACGCCGGCGAGGTGCATGTCTCCAACGAGCTGGGACGGCTGCTGAACGTGGCCGACAAGCTCGCCCAGAAGCGGCAGGACCAGTACATCTCCAGCGAGCTGTTCGTGCTCGCGGCGCTGGAGGAGCGCAGCAACCTGCGACGCGTCCTGGAAGAGGCCGGCGCCGCGCGCGGCGCGGTGGAGAAGGCGGTCGACGAGGTGCGCGGCGGGGAAAGCGTCAGCGATCCCAACGCCGAGGAGCAGCGCCAGGCGCTGGAGAAGTACACCATCGATCTTACCGAGCGGGCCGAGCAGGGCAAGCTCGATCCCGTGATCGGCCGCGACGACGAGATCCGGCGCACGGTACAGGTGCTGCAGCGGCGCACCAAGAACAACCCGGTCCTGATCGGCGAGCCGGGCGTGGGCAAGACCGCCATCGTCGAGGGCCTGGCCCAGCGCATCGTCAACGGCGAGGTGCCCGAGGGGCTCAAGGACAAGCGCATCCTGGCGCTGGACATGGGCTCGCTGCTCGCCGGCGCCAAGTATCGCGGTGAATTCGAGGAGCGGCTCAAGGGCGTGCTCAACGACCTGGCCAAGCAGGAAGGCCGGATCATCCTGTTCATCGACGAGCTGCACACCATGGTGGGTGCCGGCAAGGCCGAGGGTGCGATGGACGCCGGCAACATGCTCAAGCCGGCACTGGCCCGCGGCGAGCTGCACTGCGTGGGCGCCACCACCCTGGACGAGTACCGCAAGTACATCGAGAAGGATGCGGCGCTGGAGCGCCGCTTCCAGAAGGTGCTGGTGGACGAGCCGACCGTCGAGGACACGATCGCCATCCTGCGCGGCCTGAAGGAACGCTACGAGGTCCACCACGGCGTCGATATCACCGACCCGGCGATCGTGGCGGCGGCGCAGCTTTCGCATCGCTACATCACCGACCGCCAGCTGCCGGACAAGGCCATCGACCTGATCGACGAGGCCGCCAGCCGCATCCGCATGGAGATCGACTCCAAGCCGGAGGAGCTGGACCGCCTGGAGCGGCGGCTGATCCAGCTGAAGATCGAGCGCGAGGCACTGAAGAAGGAGTCCGACGACGCCTCCAGGCGCCGGCTGGGCCAGCTGGAGGACGAGGTTTCCGGGCTCGAGCGCGAGTATGCCGACCTGGAAGAGACCTGGAAGGCCGAAAAGGCCTCGGTGCAGGGCGACCAGCACGTCAAGGAAGAGCTCGACCGCGCCCGTGTGGAGCTGGATGCCGCCCGCCGGGCCGGTGATCTCACGCGCATGTCCGAGCTGCAGTACGGCCGGATCCCCGAGCTCGAGAAGCGCCTGGAGGAAGCCACCCGGCACCAGGGCGAGGCGCTCACGCTGCTGCGCAACAAGGTGACCGAAGAGGAGATCGCAGAGGTGGTCTCCAAGTGGACCGGCATCCCGGTGTCCAAGATGCTCGAGGGCGAGAAGGAGAAGCTGCTGCGCATGGAGGACGAGCTGCGCAAGCGGGTCGTGGGCCAGGACGAGGCCGTCGCGGTCGTATCCGACGCGATCCGCCGCTCCCGCGCGGGGCTGGCCGACCCCAACCGTCCCAACGGGTCCTTCCTGTTCATGGGACCCACCGGGGTCGGCAAGACCGAGCTGACCAAGGCGCTGGCCTCCTTCCTGTTCGACACCGAGGAGGCGATGGTCCGCATCGACATGTCGGAGTTCATGGAGAAGCACTCGGTGGCACGGCTGATCGGCGCGCCGCCGGGGTATGTCGGCTACGAAGAGGGCGGTTACCTGACCGAGGCCGTACGCCGCAAGCCGTACTCGGTGATTTTGCTGGACGAGGTCGAGAAGGCGCATCCGGACGTGTTCAACGTCCTGCTGCAGGTGCTCGACGACGGCCGGCTCACGGACGGGCAGGGGCGCACGGTGGACTTCCGCAACACGGTGATCGTGATGACCTCCAACCTGGGCTCGCAGATGATCCAGGAGATGGCCGGGGGCGAGGACTACGAGGCGATGAAGCGGGCCGTGATGGAGGTCGTCGGCCAGCACTTCCGGCCGGAGTTCATCAACCGCGTCGACGAGGTGGTGGTCTTCCACGCGCTCGGTCGCGAGGAGATCCGGCGCATCGTCGACATCCAGGTCGGCTACCTGCGGTCGCGCCTGGGCGATCGCGACATGCAGCTGGCGCTCGCGCCCGCGGTTCTCGACCGGATCGGCGAGGCGGGCTACGACCCGGTCTACGGTGCCCGTCCGCTGAAGCGGGTGATCCAGCACGAGCTGGAAAATCCGCTGGCCCGGGAAATCCTGCAGGGCCGCTTCGGCCCCGGCGACACCATCAGCGTGGACGTCGTGGGCGACGGCCTGACTTTCTCGCGCGGGCGGGCCAGTGACGCCGCCTGAGATCCGACCCGCCTGAATGCGCGGGCACCCCCGCCCGGGGCGCCCGCTTCCTTATCGTTCCTGCCAATGCGGATGCATTTCCGCCGCCTGCCGACGCCGCCGGACCGGCATCCGTCGGCGGGGCTTACGGGTATTCGCTTCGTATACCATTCACCGGGCTGGACGCCGGGGCCCCGACCGGGTTAGTACTATGCGCCGGGTCGCTCGTATCCTGACACCTGTCACGGGCAGTCGTGCGTGCCCCGTTCGGGCGCGGTGGCGGGGTGTTGCGTGAGGCGAGCGCCGGTCGGCGCGGCCGGAACGTGGACAGGTGCGGGCCGCGGCATCGCGGGAGAAGTCCGGCAATCAGCCGGCGCGAGAGAGAAGAATGCAGGGGGCACGGTGCATTCCGGACGGGTGTCACTGCCGACCGGTGATGCCTGGCCAGGCGAGGGGAGCCGGCGAAGCTCGCCGGAAGCGTGTCGGGGCGGCAGGGACGCACGTGCCGCACCAGGCAGGGTACCCTGCCCACCTCTTCCATCCCCCGGGAGCCTGCGCGGTCTCCGGCCGCGGACCCGGCGCTCGCTTCCCGTACCCCGCGGGCCGCTCGCGCGGCAATCCGCGCGCGAGACGGTGCCGGAGCGTTGTCGGGACGGACGGGAGAGCACGCCCGGTTTCCAGGCGGGTGTCGAATGAACATCTCAAATCCGAAGGCCGTAACAATGAGCATGAGAGCGAGTCTTGCGCCCCGGAGGGCGGTATGCAGTGCGTTGTTTGGAGTGTTTCTGGCGTGCGCACTGGCGTTGCCGGCGCGTGCGGCGGGCAACGGCGGGGGCTATGAGCCGCA
>DASQZJ010000047.1:0-52159 GCA_035638775.1 Gammaproteobacteria bacterium | reverse complement strand
CAAGGACTTCGACCGGCGGCGCGGCTTCCGCAAGTATTTCTGGAAAGCGATCCCCGATACCGGCGCGGCCTGACCGCGCGAGGAGACGAGCATGGCTACTGGCATCAAAGACAAGGTCGCGGTCCTGGGCATGGGCTGCTCCAAGTTCGGCGAGCGCTGGGAGAGCGGCGCCGAGGAGCTGATGGTCGAGGCCTACGTCGAGGCCCTGCAGGATGCGGGCATCGAGACCGACCGGATCGAGGCGGCGTGGTTCTCCACGCACGTCGATGAACAGAGCGTGGGCAAGGGCGGCACGCCGCTGTCCACCACCCTGCGCCTGCCCAACATCCCGGTCACGCGCGTGGAGAACTTCTGCGCCTCCGGCTCCGACGCCTTCCGCGGCGCCGTGTACGCGGTGGCCGCCGGTGCCTGCGACATCGCCCTGGCCCTCGGCGTGGAGAAGCTCAAGGACACCGGCTACGGTGGCCTGCCGGCCGGCAGCCGCGGCACGCTGCAGCCGCAGATCGGCTTCAACGGCTCGGCGCCGGGCAACTTTGCCCAGCTGGCCTCGGCCTACCGCGCCAAGCACGGCGTGAACAAGGACGACCTCAAGCGGGCCATGGCCCACGTCTCGGTCAAGAGCCACGCCAACGGCTCGGTCAACCCGAAGGCGCACCTGCGCAAGAAGATCACCGAGGACCAGGCGATCAACGCGCCGATCATCGCCGAGCCGCTGGGGTTGTTCGACTGCTGCGGCGTCTCCGACGGCGCCGCCGCGGCCATCGTGACCACGCCCGAGATCGCCCGCTCGCTGGGCAAGAGCGACCTCGTCACCGTGAAGGCCCTGCAGCTGTCGCTGTCCAACGGCCTCGAGGCCTCGCACAACTCCTGGGACGGCAGCTACTTCCACACCGCGCGCATCGCGGCGAAGAAGGCCTACGAGGAAGCGGGGGTCAGCAAGCCGCGCGAGCAGATCTCCATGATGGAGGTGCACGACTGCTTCTCCATCACCGAGCTGGTGACCATGGAGGACCTGTTCATCTCGCCGGAGGGCGGCGCGGTCAAGGACGTCATGGACGGGTTCTATGACGCCGACGGGGGCGTGCCCTGCCAGATCGACGGCGGTCTCAAGTGCTTCGGCCATCCGATCGGGGCCTCGGGCCTGCGGATGCTCTACGAGATGTACCTGCAGTTGCAGGGCCGTGCCGGCGAGCGCCAGCTCTCCGACCCGAAGCTGGGCCTCACCCACAACCTGGGCGGGGCGCCCTTCTCCAACGTCTGCAGCGTCTGCATCGTGGGCGCCGAGGGCGCCTGAGCGCAACCCTCCGCCGGGCGGCCACGCGGCCGCCCGGCGGCCCTCTTCAGCGCATCAGCGCCAGCAGCCCGTAGCCCACCAAACCGGCCGCTGCCAGCATCGGCAGCGACCAGCGGTGAAAGTCACGCCACAGCCCGCGCTCACCCGCCAGCCGCACGGCGATCAGGTTGGCCAGCGAGCCCACGATGAGCCCGAAGCCGCCGGCGTTGACCCCCCAGGCCAGCGCGCGCCAGTCCGGGGTGAATCGCTCCAGCAGGATCGCCGCCGGGACGTTCGACAATAGCTGCGACGAAGCCATCGCCGTCCCGAATACACCGCCCGGAAGGCGCAGGGCCGTCCGCATCGCCGTGCCGACGGCCGGCACCCCGGCCAGCAGCCGCAGGTCCACGAACATCAGGCCGATGATCGCGAGCAGCGCCCAGTCCAGGCTGCGCAGGATCGCGGGGAACGCCAGCAGGTACAGCGCCAGTACGAAACCGGCAGCCGGAATCGCGTGGCCGCTGTCCGTGGCGACCACGAACAACGGATAGAGCGCGAGCGAAGCCGCCAGCAGCCGCCGGTCGACCGGTGGGTCGTCACGCCCTGCGATGGTGACCAGACCGCGGGCCGGAAACGCCGGCAGGATCGCCGCCAGGACCAGCACCAGCATCACGGCGCCGAACGGCAGCAGCCACAGCGCGAATTCCCCGAAGCTCGCCCCGGATGCCTGCCAAAGGAAGAGGTTCTGGGGATTGCCGACGGGGCTGAGCGTGGATCCGGCGTTCACCGCGAGCGCCTCGAAGATCACCAGTCGTCCCGCGGGCAGATCCCCCTTGTCCCGGATCCCCAGCGTCAGCGGCACCACGATGAACAGCGCCACGTCGTTGGTGACCACGGCCGCGAGCGCGGCCGAGAGCAGCACCAGCAGTGCCGCAATCCGGCGCTGCCCGTGCACCCGGCCGACAATGCCGCGGCCGAGCGCCAGCGGACAACCGCTGCGTTCCAGGCCGCGGCTGAGCACCAGCAGGCCGGCCAGCGCCGCCAGCGTGTGCCAGCCCACCAGCGCCGGCAGCCGCCAGGTCGTCTCCGGGCGCCAGCTCACCAGGCCGGCCAGGAGCCCGAGCAGGGCCACCAGCAGCGGCTCGCGGCGCAGCCGCCGCAGCCCCCGCCGGATCACCCGGGTTCCCGCCTGAAGGTCCGCCCGTCACGTCCCCGGACCGCGCACCGTTGACCCCGATCAAGCAAACCCCACAAAGATCCGTTTTCCATGCCGATCGTTACCCGGATCAAGTCTCGTGCCTGCCCGGCCGACCTATAATTCTCGCCAGAAAGCGGCCCGCCGGGGCCATCTCCAGGAGCCACGGAGCCATGCGCGAGAAGGATATCCTCGGGCGCCACGGGCGCCCCCGCAGTACCCGGGCAGGGCGCATCCCCGCCATGCTGGTCGCGGCCGCCTTTGCCGGCGCAACCCTGCTCGGCGCGAGCATCGTCGCGGCTCCCGGAGGCCAGGCCTGGGCCCAGCCGGCCCGGGACCACGATCAGCGGCAGAAGCCCCGGAAGCAACGACAGAAACCCGGCAACGCCCGGCCACCGGCGCGGAGCGTGCGCCCGCCGGCCCGGAGCGTGCGCCCGCCCGCGAGGCGCACCGAACGTCATTCCCGCGAGGTCCGGCGCGACAGCCAGTTCCGCTTCATCTACACCTACCATGGCGCACCGGCGCGCTATCATTCGCGCCCCAGGCCGCGCTACTGGCACCGGGGGCACTGGTTCCACGGCTGGTACGGGCCGTACTTCGGCTGGTGGTGGGTGCTGGGCACGACCTGGTATCTCTACCCTGCTCCCGTGTACCCCTACCCGACGGTGGTGGTAGAGCCGGCACCGCCCGCCGCGGTCGTCAACGAACCATCCGCCCCGGCGCCGCCGCAATACTGGTACTACTGCCCGGAGTCGCAGAGCTACTACCCGTATGTCAGCGACTGCCCCGGCGGGTGGCAGAAGGTGCCCGCCAGCCCATCATCCGGCGGCACGCCGGACAGCACGCCGCCGTCGCAGGGACAGCAGTGATGCGCCGGCACCGACCCCTGTGGCTGCTGCTCCTGGGCCTGCCCCTGTTCGCGGGCTGCGCCTCGGTCCCCACGGGTCCGAACATCGCCGTGATGCCGGCACCCGGCAAGCCCTTCTCGGTCTTCGTCCGGGAGGACCAGGAGTGCCGCCAGTACGCCCTCGCCAGCATCGGCGAGGAACCGTCCCAGGCAGCGGCCCGGAATGTTGCCGCCGGCGCCGCCGTGGGCGCGGCGGCCGGTGCCGCCGTGGGCGCGCTGAGCTCCGGTCGGCATGATGCCACCGGCTCCGGGGCGGCGACCGGCCTGGTCCTCGGCACCATGATCGGCGCCGGCAACGCCGACATCGCGGCCAGCTCCCTGCAGCGGCGCTACGACATCGCGTACGCGCAGTGCATGTACGCCAAGGGGAACCTGGTTCCGGGCACGCGCTACTACGGCCCCCCCGCGTATCCCCCGCCTCCTCCGCCGCCACGCAAGTGAGCGTCTAGGCACTCAGCGACTGCAGGCGTCTGCCCGACTCGTCCAGCGTCGCGTCCCGCTTCGCGAAGCAGAACCGGACCAGGCGCTGGGCGGGCGGGGGATCCCGGTAGAACACCGAGACGGGGATCGCGGCCACTCCCGCCCGGTCGATCAGGCGCTCGGCGAAGAGGGTATCCGGCTCGTCGGCCAGTTCGCCGTAGTCGGCGAGCTGGAAGTACGTCCCGGCCGCCGGCCGCAGCCGGAATCCCGCGGCTTCCAGGTGACCCGCGAGCCGGTCCCGCTTGCGGCGGTAGAAGGCGGGCAGCTCCCGGTAATGCTCCGGGTGCTCTTCCAGGAACCGGGCGAATGCGACCTGGGCGGGGTGCATGGTGGCGAAGGTGACGAACTGGTGGACCTTGCGCAGCTCCGCGGTGAGCGCCGGCGGGGCCACGCAGTAGCCGATCTTCCACCCGGTGCAGTGGAAGGTCTTGCCGAACGAGGACACCACGAAGGCACGCTCCGCCAGCTCGGGCTGCTGCAGGACGCTCGCGTGGGCCCCGTCGAGGACGATGTGCTCGTAGACCTCGTCGCTCAGAACCAGCGTGGACCTGGGTCGCAACGCCTCCGCGAGGCGGTCCAGCGCCGCGCGATCCAGCACGGCGCCGGCCGGGTTGTGCGGGGTGTTCAGGATCACCAGCCGCGTCCGCTCCCCGAGCGCGTCTTCGAGGCGCTGCCAGTCGATGCCGAAGCCGGGCTCGGTCAGCGGCAGGCGCACGGCCCGTCCGCCGGCCAGGGTCACCGCGGGTTCGTAGGCGTCGTAGGCCGGATCGAACAGGATCACCTCGTCCCCCGGCCGCACCACCGCCTGCACCGCGTCGAACAGCGCCTCGGTGGCACCCGAGGTCACGGTAACCTGCGTTTCGGGATCGCACGCCGTGCCGTACAGCGAACCGATCTTCTCTGCCACGGCCCGCCGCAGCCGCGGCGCCCCCGGCATCGGGGCGTACTGGTTGTGGCCCTCGCGCACGGCCTCCTCCAGCAGGGCGGCCAGGCGCTCGGGCACCGGGAAATCGGGAAAGCCCTGCGACAGGTTGATCGCCCCGCGCTCATCGGCCTTGCGGGTCATCACCGAGAAGATCGTGGTCCCGATCCCCGGCAGCTTGCTCTCCGGCTCGACCGCCATCCCCGGCTCAGCGGTAGCTGGGGCTGCTGATGAGGATGAACGCCACCCGGCACGGCCGGTCGCCGCGGTTGCGCCAGGCATGGCGGGTGCCCCGCTGCACCACCACGTCCCCGGCCTGCAGGTGCACCTCGCCCGCATCGAGCTCCAGGTCGATCTCCCCGGACAGGATGATGCCGTAGTCGATGGTGGGCGTGGTGTGCATGCCCGGGTCATCCTCTTCCATGGCGTCCCCGGTGTCGAAGCGGGCGCGAACCCGCTCCACCAGCTCCGGGGTGATCTCCGGGACTTCCGCCTGTGGCGGGAAGGTGAAGATCCGGACCGTCGAGCCGCCCTCGGGGGGCATCAGGTGATGCGTGCGCACGTCGACGGGATCGTGTCGCGCATCCGGGTCCGGGTGCGCCGGGTCATCCACCCAGATCTCGTCGGTCCGGAACACACCGGCGTCGAGGTAGCCGGGCGTCGGTCCGTCGAAAACGAAGTACGATCTGCCACCGGAATCGTTGCCGGTAACCACTCGCCTGGTGGGCATGTCTCCTCCTCGCCTGCGGGTCGGCCGATCACGTCATGTGCACGCCGGACGGGGTCCATCGTATCGCAGAATGCACCGCCGCCGCTCCGGTCCTGCCGGCGGGCGAACGGCCAGGCTAGCGGAAGGCCGCGCTGTCGACGGTGGCCCGCAGGAACTCCCCCTCGTGCTCGAAGCGCTCGCTGCCGACATTCCAGCCCACGCGCAGCCGCGAGGGGATCGTGTACCCGGAAAACGTGCGCTCTTCCTCGGCCACGGCGCCGAACTCCAGGTAGGCGTAGGCGGAACCGGCCGGGGCGCCCCACCGCTGCATTTGCAGGCGCTTCAGCCTCCCGTCGGGACCGACCTCGAGCTCCAGCGCACCCGGATGCCCGAGTACCGGAAAGACGGCACGAATCCGTCCGGGGGGGCGCGCCGACCAGACCACCTTGCGCGCGCACAGGGCCGAAGGCAGCCATACGTGCTCCGCCTGCATGCGTCCGGCGGCGGAGCGGGTGATGTCCGGCCCGCTGCGCCGCACTACCGGCAACAGCCCGAGCAGCCGCCAGCACATTGCGCCCTCCCCCGCGAGCAGCTCGTCGCAGCCCCCGACGGCCACGCCGGCGACCCGGGTGCCGGCGCACCATACCATGCCGTGCCCGCTGCAGATGACCTGTTCGGCAGTGAACGGCCGCCACCGGCCCAGCCGGATCTCCCCGTGCATTCGAAGCCGGACCGCCGTCGCCAGCGCTGTCCCGTGGGCGATGCTGTGCTCGAGGTAGCGGCGGACGTCCGCCGGCTGCCAGGTCAGCTGCTCGGCCCCGAAGCGCGCGCCGCTGGCGCTCGCGCTTCCCCAGAGACGCTCGAGACGCCGGCGCCCCGGACTCATGCGCGCACCAGCTCGGTATGGCCGAAACCGCGCGTATAGTCGAGCACCGAGATCACTTCCGGCCGGATCCGGAGCACCACCAGCTGCGCCTCCATCGCGGGGTCCGATGCGAACGCCTCGAGCTGAGGGAACTTCGCCCGCATCAGCCCGCGTACCCGATCCAGCTCCTCCGGCCCGGTCACGACCTCGGCACGCCCGCCCATGGACAGGCCCCGGATCCGGCTCCAGTCGCGGATCTCCGTGTTGACGGTCAGGGAAACGCGCGGATCGCGGCGGATGTTGGCCACCTTCTGCGCCTGGTCGAAGGTGCCGACGTAGATGTCCAACCCGTCGTTGACGTAGCCGACCGTGGTCGCCTGCGGATAGCCGTCCGGGCGCACAGTCGCCAGCGTCAGGACCTCCCGGCTCTCCAGTACCTGCAGGATGAATGCCTTGCTTGCCCCGTCCATCTCGGAACCCTCCGGTATCCTTCGTTCCGAGGCTAGTCGGGCCCGGGGCAGGCCTCCTTGACCGGGGACAACGAACCCGGTCGGTCCGGATGCCGGGATCGACGAGCCTCCCGCCCGTCCCCGAAAGCGGCGTCCGCGTTGACCGGGCGGCCGCGGCGCGGTATCAACGGCGGAACATTTGCTACCACGGAGTGCATGGCATGCCGGCAGATGGCAAGTCTCCACGTTCGCTGCGCGGTTCCATGGTCCTGATCACCGGCGCGGCCGGCGGCATGGGCGAGGCTACCGCCCGCCTGTTCGCCGCCGAGGGCGCCGGCGTGGCGGTGACCGACCGGGACGGCGACGGTGCCCGTCGGGTCGCGGCCGAGCTGGCCGACGGCGGCGGCAATGCCCGCGGCTGGACCCTGGACGTTTCGGAGCCGGCGCAGATCGAGTCGGTGGTCACCGAGGCCGCCGCGCACTTCGGCGGGCTCGACGTCCTGGTGAACAACGCCGGCGTCTCCGGATTCGCCGGCATCGAGGATCCGGACTACGAGGCCGCCTGGGAGCGCTGCCTCGCGGTGCTGCTTTCGGCACAGCAGCGCACCGTGCGTGCCGCCCTGCCCTGGCTGCGCCGGTCCGCCGCGCCGCGGATCGTCAACGTGGCCTCCACCGAGGCGCTGGGAGCGACCGCGCGCAACAGTGCCTATGCGGCGGCCAAGGGCGGCGTCACCAGCCTCACGCGCGCGCTCGCGGTCGAGCTCGGCAAGCAGGGCATCACCGTCAACTGCATCTGCCCGGGGCCGATCCGCACCGGCATGACCGCCGCCATCCCCGAGGAACAGAAGGCGACCTACGCCCGCCGGCGCACTGCACTGCGGCGCTACGGCGAGCCGGAGGAAGTGGCCCACATGACGCTGAGCCTGTGCCTGCCCGCGGCCTCGTACGTCACGGGCGCGGTGATCCCGGTCGACGGCGGCCTCATGGCGCGCAACGCCTGATCCCGTGTCCGGGCGCTTGACCGGCGGCGGGCGCGGCAGTGCCGTGATGAGCGCCCCGTCAGGACGGGTTACTATCGTCCTGCGTGCGACCGGCAGGCCGGATCCGGTGACCCGGGCTCCCGGATGACAGGACGCGCGTGCCCGGTCGATGGCAAGGGGGGAGCGCGATGAAACCGTTCCGGAGACGGACCACCGGCGAGCCACGCTACCTGGTGTACCGCCACGCGCTGCCGGTGCGTGCCATGCACTGGGTGAACTTCCTCTGTCTGCTGGTGCTGCTAATGAGCGGCCTGCAGATCTTCAATGCCCACCCGGCGCTGTACTGGGGTCAGAGTTCGCACTTCACCGGGTCCTCCTTCTTCGGCACGCCGATCCTCTCGATCCGTTCGACACGCGGTCCGGCGGGCACGCTGACCGGGATCACGCGGATCGGCGACGCCGAGTTCGACACCACCGGCTGGCTCGGCGCCTCACCCGGCCCCGACGGCCACCTGCGACCGCGCGCCTTCCCCCCCTGGAGCACCCTGCCGGGCGTGCGCTGGCTGGCGATGGGCCGTCACTGGCATTTCTTCTTCGCCTGGGTGCTGGTGATCAACGCCTTCCTCTTCTTCCTGTATTCCCTGGTCAGCGGCCACCTGCGGGAAGACCTGCTGCCGCGCCGGCGAGAGCTCCGGGGCATCGGCCGGAGCCTGCTGTCCCACCTGAAGCTCCGTTTCCCCCGCGGCGAGGAGGCCGAACGCTACAACCCGCTGCAGAAGCTCGCCTATCTGTCCGTGATCTTCGGCCTGGGACCGCTGGTCGTGCTCACGGGCCTTACCATGTCGCCCTACATGGACAGCGTCGCACCCTGGCTGTTGTGGCTGTTCCACGGTCGCCAGAGCGCCCGCACCATCCACTTCGTATGCGCCTTCTCGTTCTTGGGCTTCTTCGTCGTGCACATGCTGATGGTGCTGCTGTCCGGGGCACTCAACAATCTCCGCAGCATGATCACCGGGTGGTACGGGATCGACACCGACGCCCCGCGCGAGCAGCGGCGCGAGCTGCCCGCATCGCAGCGTCGCGCCTTCCTGGGGTGGGCGGCCGTCGGGGCGGGCAGCCTGCTGCTGGCCGGCTGTGACCGGCTCTCGCGCACGGCCCGGGTTCCCCGGGTGCTCCGGAGCGCGGAGACCCTGACGCGCGATGCCCAGCACCTGCTGGGCTCGCCGCTGGGGCTGGCGCCCACCTACAGCAAGGCGGACATCGACCCCGTCTTCCGCGCCAACGGCACCACGGACCCGGCCGATCCAGGCTACCAGGCACTGGCACGCGCCGGCTTCCGCGACTGGCGCCTCCGCATCCACGGCCTGGTGGAGCATCCGCTTGCGCTGACGCTTGCCGACCTCCGGCGGCTGCCGTCCCAGACCCAGATCACCCGCCACGACTGCGTCGAGGGCTGGAGCTGCATCGGCCAGTGGACGGGCGTTCGCCTGCAGGTGCTGCTGGACCGGGTCTCACCGACGCACCGGGCGCGCTACGTCGTGTTCCACTGTGCCGATACCATGGCCGGCTCCGGCGATCGCTACTACGAGAGCCTCGACCTGCGGGAGGCCTACCACCCGCAGACGCTGCTCGCATACGCACTGAACGGCCATACCCTGCCCGTCGCGCACGGGGCTCCGGTACGTCTGCGCGCCGAACGCATGCTGGGCTACAAGATGGCCAAGTACGTGATGCGCATCGAACTGGTGGAATCCCTGGCCGGCATCGCCGGCGGGCACGGCGGGTACTGGGAAGACCGCGGATACGCCTGGTACGCAGGAATCTGACCGGCGATGGGCAAAGAGACCCCCCCCGGCCCCGGCGGCAGACGACCGTCCGACCGATCCCTGCGGTCCCGGGTCGCCCTCGAACGGTCCTTCGGATGAAGCCTGGGTCGGTCCTTCCGTGACCGGACGGTGGGTCATCGCCTGACGCCGGCTTTCGAGTTCCCGAAGGTCACGCCGTGCAACCGGAAAACATGGACCGCCGGCGGTCATCGCCCGATGGACGGCCGGGCAGTCTGCGCCGGGCGCATTCCCGGACGCCCCCGGACCGGATTTCGCCCCGACCGCTCCCGCCGCCGTGTCCAGGTGCACACTGCCACCCCCCTCCGGGAACCGTCGCCGTGCAGCAACAATTCCGGTGGCCGCCAATTCAACGCCTTATATATATCGCCCGTATACCTGTTGCTCTAAGGCAACACCAGGAGCCGTCTCACGCGTGCGGGAGGAACGCCGCAACTTCCTGTTTTTTCTTTCCGGATTCTCCTGGCATGCGATTTGCTGGACGCGTATCGGGAGCACCCGACACGCGGCGATCGATAGCATCCGGGCGGCGTCCGACCCGCCACGGAAAGCGCGAGAGGCGGAACTGACGATATGCATCCAATGGAACATCCAACCTTGCTGGTTCTCGGCGGAGACGGGTACCTGGGCTCGCCACTCGCGCTTCGGTTGGCGCGTCTCCATCCGGAAAGGAGGATCGTGCTGGCAGACAACCTGCTGCGCCGTCGGCTGGTGCAGCGCGAGGGGAGCAGCAGCCTGCTCCCGCTGGCCGACCCGGCGCGGAGGCTCAAGGCGGCGAGGCGGATCCACGGACTGTCCAACCTGGAGTTCGTGGAGCTCGACGCAACGACGTCGCAGCTGGATGCGCTGATCCGCAGGCGGCGACCGCACGTCATCTATCACCTCGCCCAGCAGGGGTCGGCGCCGTATTCCATGCGGGGCTGCGATGAGGCGCTGTTCACGCTGAGCAACAACGAATACGGCAACATGCGGCTGCTGTGGGCGGTCCGCCGCTACGTGCCGGACTGCCACATCGTCAAGCTGGGCTCTTTCGGTGAGTACGCCAAGTCCGGAATGGACATCGCGGTCGCCTGCCGCACCTGGGGGCTGCGAGTAACCGACATCATGCAGTCGACGATCTTCGGCACCTGGAGCGAAGAGATCGCGAACCACGAAGAGCTCTTCACGCGACTGGACTACGACGAGTGCTTCGGCACCGTGGTCAACCGTTATCTCGCCCAGGCACTCGCGGGCCTGCCCCTGATGGTCTACGGCAGCGGGCACCAGCGGACCGGCCTGATGTCGCTGCAGGACTCCATCCAGTCGCTGGCGGAGCTGGCCGATCACGCCCCCGTAGCGGGGACCCACCGGGTCATCAACCACGTCACCGAGGAATCCTATTCGATCAACGAGCTGGGTCATCCCGCTGGCGCGATCCCGTCGCGAACAAGCCGCCAGCCCGCAGACCCGGTCCGCGGCATCCGACTGGGAAGCCTTCCGCAACGAACACTTTCCCTACTGGGCGATCAACCTGAATCCCGGAACCTTCGGTACGCCATCCCGCGACGTGCTCGAGGGGATGCGGCAGTTTCAGGCCGGAGACCACTTGGCCCAGCCGCTCGCGCAGTACCGGCTCGGACGCGAGGCGCTCCACCGCGCCGCGGACACCGCCATGCACATCTGGCCCGCGGGCGAACATTCGCTGCACGTGCGCGCCGGCGCTTCGACCTGCATCAACCTGCTGGCGCTGGCGCTGGCACGCCGGTCCGGGCATCTCGGCCGACCACTGCGCGTGTTGATGACGCCGCACGAGCACATCGGCGGACGCGGCGCTGGAGCTGCACGCAAGGATCGGAGAGGACAACATCCGCCAACGCAGCGCGTCCCTGGCGGAGTACTTCCAGGAGCAGTTGCACCGCCTCCTCGAGGGACGGGGCGTCGCACACGACTTTGGCAGACCGCTTACCGGCAACTGGGGCGAGGCCGGGGTGGTCGTGGCGTCCTTCACGAAGTTCGACCCGTATCCCCTGTACCGCGCGCTGGACAACCACATGCTGCACGTGAAGTGCATCAGAGATCACACCCGCGAGGGGCACGCGCGCCAGCTGCTGCGCTTCGGCGTGCCCTACTACGAGAACGTCAACCGACTGCGGCGGGCGCTCGGCATCATCGACGAATGCCTGGAACAGACCGCGACGGGGGCAAACCGCGCGCGGAGGCAGAGCGTCTGAGGGGGCCGTGGCGACCCCGGTGTGCGCCCCGCTCCGCCGAGCCGCCCGCGATGCTTGCGTTGGACCAACCCGGTCGGAGGCAACGCCTGGTCCCCGGGTTCCCGTTGGCCGCTCTGGCCCGGCGCGGAGCGGGAACGCAGTGGCCCGACGCGGCGCCGCGGCTCTCCCGTTTCCCGGGATGCAGCATGCCCCGTGGCCGGATCAGTAGCCGCCGGGACGGGTCGCGGATGACACGACAGCCCGTCGCGCCGAACCGCCGTACCGATAGCCGCGGTAGACGCTGAACGCCTTCCATGCCTCGGTGCACAACACCAGCACCACCAGCAGCACGAAAGCCGACTCCGGCGGCAGCGGGCGCACCAGCCACGGCAGGAAGAACACGGACGGCATCACCAGCAGCAGGCGGAAGGGCAACTGGCCGTAGACGAGGAACCGGCCGTACCGACGGCAAAGCAGCAACGCGTAGCCGGACGCGAGCAGCGACAGCACGAACAGCACCGACAGTGCCGTCACCACCGGCGGCACGGCCGAGCGCCATGTGCCGGCCATCGCCTGCGATGCCTGGAAGTCGGTCAGGAACGGGATTCGGCCCAGGCTGAGCTCGGCGGTCACGTAGTAGGCGAAATAGAGCAGGTCCAGCAGGCCCCAGACCCGCAGCATGATCGGTTCCCTGTTTCGCGTCATCTTCCTCCCCCTCCGTTGGGCAGGAACCCTCCCGGACTGTCACCTTCGCCCCATCCACCGTATTCTGTGGTTTTCCAGCCGAAAATGACAGGCAACACCACGGAGGGGCATCGATGATCACCGTCCATCACCTGGAAAACTCCCGTTCGCAGCGGATCCTCTGGCTGCTGGAAGAGCTGGAGCTGGACTACGAAGTCAAGCGCTACGAGCGTGACCCGAAGACCATGCTGGCGCCGGCGTCCCTGAAGCAGGTCCATCCGCTGGGCAAGTCCCCGGTGATCACCGACGGCGACGTCACGCTGGCGGAGAGCGGGGCCATTATCGAGTACCTGGTGGACTACCGGGCGAACGGGCGCCTCGCGCCCGCGCCGGGCACCCGCGAGCGCGTGGACTACACCTACTGGCTGCACTACGCGGAGGGCTCGCTGATGCCCCTGCTGGTGTTCAAGCTGGTGATCGGCCGGATTCCGACCCGGCCCATGCCGTTCTTCGCCCGACCCATCGCGCGGCGCATCTCCTCCGGCCTGCAGGCGCAGTTTCTCGACCCGCGCATCGGCGAGAACCTGGCCTACCTGGAGCACGAGCTGAGCGGGCGCGACTGGTTCGTCGGCGACAGCTTCACTGCCGCCGACGTGCAGCTGAGCTTCCCGCTCGAGGGCGCCGCCGCCCGCGGCGGGCTGGACGACCGCTACCCGCGGCTGTCCGGCTTCCTGCAGCGCATCCACGAGCGGCCCGCGTACCAGCGGGCGCTGGAACGCGGCGGGCCGTACCAGCTTCTGACCTAGGGACGCCCGGGCTGCATCAGGTGGAGGGCGGCAGCGCGTAGGTCACGGTCGCCTGCGCCACGGCCTCCCCGTCCCCCTCGCAATGCATGTGCACCTCGCCGACGGCCAGGCGCCGGCCGAGGCGCAGCAGCGTCGTGCGGGCGATCACGTCGGCGGGCCGCGGCTTCCTCAGGAAGTTGATGTTGAGGCTGGAGGTCACGGCGAGCGGCTGCTCGCCGATCATGGCCAGGACGGCCAGGTACATCCCGGTATCGGCGAGGGCCATCAGTGAAGGCCCCGATACCGTGCCGCCGGGGCGCCGGTGGGTGTCGTCGAAGGGCATCCTGACGGTGACCCGCATGGGCTCCGCCCCCTCGACCAGGAAGCGGCCCTCCTGCATGTGCGGGAAGTACTCCGCCAGCAGCTGCTGCAGGCGGGCTGCGGACAGCTTCAGCGCACGCTTGCGGAGCATCGGGGCCACCTTCCCGACGCGCCGCCGGTCAGAGCATCAGGTCCGCCAGGTGGCGGCGGTGGTGGGCGGCGTCGCCGAAGCTGTGCCGGGCCCACTGGGCGCGGCGGAAAAACAGCTGCGCATGGCACTCGTAGGTGAAGCCCATGGCACCGTGGAACTGGATCGAGCGGTCCGCGGCGTGCCGGAAGGCGTCGGTGGCATAGGCCTTGGCCATGCGCGCCGCGATCCCCGACTCCCCGCCCGGACCGTCGAACACCGTCGCTGCGTAGTACAGCAGCGAACGGGTATTCTCGATCTCCATCATGATGTCGACCATCGGGTGCTTGATCGCCTGGTAGCCGCCGATGACCTTGCCGAACTGCTTGCGGGTCTTGACGTAGTCCAGGGTCAGGTCGAACACGCCGTTGGCGCCGCCGGCCTGCTCCGCAGCCAGCAGCAGCCAGGCGAGCGAGTACACGTAGCGCAGGGCGTCGGTGGCATGGTCCTCCAGCCGCGCCGATGCCGGCAGCTCCAGCCCGTCCAGGTCCAGGCGCGCGCTGCGACGCGTCTCGTCGACCAGGATCTCGCTCCGCAGGCGGCCGGCGAGACGCTCCGTCTCTGCCGCAAGCAGCGCCGGGACCCCGTCCAGGGTCACGGCGATCAGCACCAGGTCGGCGTTCTGGCCGTCCAGAACCAGCGTCTTGGTACCGGAGAGACGGTACCCCTCGCCGCGCGTCTCCGCCTTCGCGGCGAAACCTTCCGGCTCCCACGAGCCGTCCGGCTCGGACAGCGCCAGCGTGGCGATCGCCTCGCCGGAGGCGATCCGCGGCAGCCAGGCCTGCTTCTGCTCTTCGCTGCCGGCCCTGAGCAGCGCCTGACCGGCCAGCGTGGTGGCCAGGAACGGCGAGGCCATCAGGTACTGGCCCATGGGCTCGCATACGGAAACCAGCTCCGCGGCCCCCAGCCCGGCGCCGGCGTGCTCCTCCGGGAGAGCGATGCCAAGCCAGCCCAGGTCGGCCATTTCCTTCCACAGGTCCGGATCGTAGCCGGCCGCGTCGCCGATGTAGCGGCGTACGTGCTCGAACGTGGACTTGCTGCGCAGGAAGCTGACCGCGGTGTCGGCCAGCATCGCCTGTTCGTCGCTGTAGCGGATGTTGAAGCTCGCTTCGGACATGATCACTCCTGGCGTCGCGTGGCGCGCGACGCCTAACCCTTGGGCAGGCCGAGCAGGCGCTCGCCGATGATGTTGTGCTGGATCTCGCTGGTGCCGCCGCCGATGGTGGCGGAGTAGCTGTTCATCTGGGCCCGCTGCCACACGCCGTTGTCGATGGCGTCCGGGTCGCCCATGTACAGCGCGCCGTTGCCACCCTGCAGGTTGACCGCGAAATCGCTCAGCCGGCGCATGTACTCCGAGCCCATCAGCTTGCCCATCAGCATGGGCGCCAGCTCGCGGCCCGGCGTGAGCAGCTTCTGCACGTGCGCGCGGCGCCGGTTCAGCGGGATCGCGCGCTCCTCGATCATGAACTGCACCATGCGGTCCCGAACGTACGGGTCCTCGAGCGCGGGACGGCCATCCCGATACGCCTTGCGCGCGGTGTCCAGCACGTGGCGCGTGGTGAGCACAGTCATGGTGTTGCCGCCGGCCTGGCCCTCGCTGGCGCCGCGCTCGAACATCAGCACGGCCATGGCTACGCCCCAGCCCTCGCCCTCCTCGCCGACACGCACGCTCGCCGGGATGCGGGCATCCCGGAACAGGACCTCGTTGAAGCCGTACTCACCGGTCATCTTGCGGATGCGGTTGACCTCGACTCCCGGCACGTCCATCGGGGCCAGAAAGAAGGTCAGCCCCGCGTACTTGTTGGGGGCGTCCGGGTTGGTCCGCGCCAGCAGGATCATGTGGCTGGCGTACTCCGCCTGGGTGGTCCAGATCTTGTGCCCGTTGACCACGTACTCGTCGCCCTCGCGGCGGGCACGCGTCTGGGCATTGCCCAGGTCGGAGCCGTTTTCCGGCTCGGAGAAGCCCTGGCACCAGATCTCCTCGGCACTCAGGATGTTCTTGACGTAGCGCTTGCGCTGTTCCTCGCTGCCCAGCTTGAGGATGGTCGGACCGGCCCAGAACAGGCCAATGACGTTGACCATGAAGGGTGCCTGGGCACGGGCCATCTCCTCGGTCACCACGTCCTGGTGGGACTGCGGCCGCCCGTAACCGCCGTACTCCTCGGGCCAGGCCATTCCCAGGTAGCCCGCCTCGTAGACCTTGCGCTGCCAGCCGCGAAGGAAGTCCATCTGCTGCTCGTTCTCGACCTCCATGAACGTCTGGGGCAGCTTGAATCCGGGGTCGGCCGGAATGTTCTCCTTCAGCCACGCCGCCACCTGGCGGCGCAACTCGCGCAGCTCGGGGGATTCCTCCTGCTCCGGCGCGGTACGTTCGTCAGCCACGGCTGCTGTCCTCCTGGGCGAATGGGCGGCCGGGGGCCGCCCGCAATGTAAGGTTCGTCCGCGCGCGGGCGCGGAGCGATTCCGGAATGGCGCGGGACGCTACCACTCGGCTTTCACTTCAGGCAAGATAATCAAGCAAGCGCTTGATTAGTGCAACCGCTGCCTGCCCGGCTCGGGAAATCACGGTCCGCCGGACCCCGCGGCAGGCGCACAAGTCTCTGATGGATTGATGCTTTCGGGCGCTCCGCGGGATAGCCGGAGCGCCGCGGCCTCACCGTCCGGCGCGCCCGCGCGCGCCGGCCCGTTCGACAATACCGGGAGCCTGGACAGATGAAATTCCAATCCGTGTTCCGCGAGGGCCTGTTCGAGGGCCAGGTGATCCTGGTCACCGGCGGCGGATCCGGGATCGGCCGCTGCACCGCCCACGAGCTCGCGTCGCTGGGCGCGACCGTGGTGATCAGCGGGCGCAACCCCGAAAAGCTGGAGAAGGTCGCGCGGGAGATTGCCGGTGACGGCGGCGAGGTGGACTCGCTGCAGTTCGACATCCGCGAGGAGGACCAGGTGCAGCGGAGCATCGCCACCCTGCTGGACCGTCACGGGCGCCTCGACGGCGTGGTGAACAACGCCGGCGGCCAGTTCCCCGCCCCGCTGGAGAAGATTTCGCGCAACGGCTTCGAGACCGTGGTCCGCAACAACCTGCTGGGCACGTTCCTGGTCTCCCGCGAGGCGGTCAACCAGTACATGAGCGAGCACGGCGGCAGCATCGTGTGCATCCTCGCCGACATCACCAACGGCATGCCCACCATGGGCCACTCCGGCGCCGCCCGTGCCGGCGTGCAGAACATGGTCAAGACCGCGGCGGTCGAATGGGGCCGGTTCAACGTGCGCATGAACGCCATCCTGCCCGGCGTGATCGCCTCCAGCGGGCTGGAGACCTACGACGTCTCGATGCGCGACCACATCCGCGAGGTCCGCCACCAGGTACCCCTGAAACGCCTGGGCACCGAGAGCGAGATCAGCGCGGCGATCACTTTCCTGCTCTCGCCCGCCTCGGTCTACACCACCGGCGCCTCGCTCAAGGTCGACGGCGGCATCAGCCTGTACGCGCAGATGATGCCCCTGCCCGACCACCACCGCTCGCACCCGTTCAACGGCTTCCACCGCGCCTACGTGCCGGAGTGGCTGCGCGAGGACCAGGGCGAGAGCTGAACCGGCCGGCGCCGGTACCGCCGGCGCCGCCGCAGCAAGGAGCGAATCATGGCTGAGCAAGATCCGCAAAATCTGATCATCGGGAACTGCAGCGGCTTCTACGGCGACCGCCTGGAAGCCGCGCGGGAGCTGATCGACGGCGGCCCCATCGACGTGCTCACCGGCGACTACCTCGCCGAGCTGACCATGGCCATCCTGTTCCGCAAGAAATCCCGGAAGCCCGGCGAAGGCTACGTCGGAACGTTCCTGAGGCAGATGGAAGACGTCATGGGCGACTGCCTGGAGCGCGGCATCAAGGTAGTGACCAACGCAGGCGGGCTCAATCCGGCGGGCATGGCCGAAGCGCTGCAGGACATCGCGAAGCGCCTGGGCCTGTCGCCGAACATCGCCTGGATCGAGGGCGACGACCTGATGCCACGCATGGACCAGCTCAAGGGGGCGGGCGAGACCTTCGCCCACCTGGACAAGGGCACGCCCCTGGAGGAATCCGGACTGATGCCGGTCACGGCCAATGCCTACCTCGGCTGCTGGGGGATCCGGGAGGCGCTGGACCGCGACGCCGACATCGTGGTCGCCCCGCGCGTGACCGATGCCGCCGTGGTCATGGGGCCGGCGGCCTGGAAGTTCGGGTGGAAGCGCGACGACTACGACGCCCTGGCGGGCTCGCTGGCCGCCGGTCACATCATCGAGTGCGGCGCCCAGGCCACCGGCGGCAACTACTCCTTCTTCCGGGAGGTGCCGAGCTACGACGCCGTGGGTTATCCGCTGGCCGAGATGCACCCGGACGGCTCCTTCGTGATCACCAAGCATCCCGGCACCGGCGGCCTCGTCTCGGTGGGCACGGTCACGGCCCAGCTGATGTACGAGATCGCCACGCCCGAGTATCTCAACCCGGACGTCACCGCCCACTTCGACAGCATGAAGATCGAACGGGAAGGCACCGACCGGGTGGCGGTGAGCGGCGTGCGCGGCTCCAGTCCCCCGGACGGCCACAAGGTGTCGATGAACACCCTGGGCGGTCATCGCAACGACATGACCGTGATCCTCACCGGGCTGGACATCGAGGAGAAGGCCCGCGTGGTGGAGAACACCCTGTTCAACTCGCTGGGGGGCAAGGAGCAGTTCGAGAAGGTCGACGTGCAGCTGGTGCGCTCGGACAAGGCCGACCCGCCCACCAACGAGGAGGCCTTCGCCCAGCTGCGCATCAGCGTGGTGGCGAAGGACCGCAACCTCGCCGGGCGGCGCTTCTCGGCCAAGCTCGTCGAGCTGGCGCTGGCCAACATCCCCGGCTTCACCATGAGCGGCCCGCCCGGCGGCGGCAGCCCCTACCTGGTGTACTGGCCGGCCATCGTGGGAGCGGACAAGATCCGCGAGACCGTGCACGCGGGCGGGGAGACGATCGAGGTCGAGCCCAGCGCGATCCTGGGCCTGCCGAAGGTCGAGGTGCCGCGCGCGGGCCCGCGGCGAGCGGAGCCGCCGGGCGGCGAGACCGTGCGCGTGCCGCTCGGGCGGGTCTTCGCCACCCGTGCCGGGGACAAGGGCGGCAACGCCAACCTGGGCGTGTGGGGACGCACGCCGGAGGCCTACGCTTTTCTCGAGAGATTCCTCACGCCGGAGAAGCTGGCGGAGCTGCTTCAGGACCTGGCGCCCTACCCCATCGAGCGCTACGAGTTCCCCAACCTGAACGGCGTGAACTTCTACATCCGGGGACTTCTCGGCGAGGGCGTGTCGGCCTCCAGCCGCATGGATCCCCAGGCCAAGACCCTGGGCGAATATCTGCGGGCGCGCGTGATCGAGGCACCGCGCAGCCTGGTCCCGTCCGAGTACCTCAGCGCGTAAGGGGGGATTGCGATGAACATGCGCGAAATGGTCAAGGAGCTCGAACAGCGCCGCGAGCGTGTTCGCGAGATGGGCGGCGAGAAGCGCGTGGCACGCCAGAAGGAGCGCGGCAAGATGACCGCGCGCGAGCGCCTGGACTACCTGTTCGACGACGGCGAGTTCCTGGAAGTGGGCATGCACGGCACCGTCATGGGCACCGGCGAAGAGCAGCACGTGCCGGCCGACGGCGTGGTCACGGCCCTGGGCAAGATCCGCGGGCGCATGACCGCGGTCGCGGCCTACGACTTCACCGTCAAGGGCGGTTCCATCGGCCGCACCGGCGAGGTCAAGGTGGCGCGCATGCGCGAGATCGCGCTGGTCGAGCGCATCCCCATCATCTGGCTGGTGGACTCGGCCGGGGCGCGCATCGACGCCATGGGCGCCAGCGGCGGCATGAGCGGGGACATGATCTCGCTGTTCGCCGCTTCCGGGGCCCTGTTCCAGGAGCAGGTGATCATGAGCGGCGTGGTGCCCCAGGTGGCCGCCATGGTTGGTCCGGGCGCCGCCGGTACCGCCTACATCCCCGGGCTTGCGGACTTCGTGCCCATGGTCAGGGGCACCTCCTCGATGGCCCTGGCCGGCCCGCCGCTGGTCAAGGCCGCCATGGGCGAGGAGGTCGACGAGGAGACTCTCGGTGGCGCGAAGGTGCACACGCGCGAGTCGGGCAACGCGGACCTCATGGTCAAGGGTGACCGGGAGTGCCTGGACGCGATCCGGGAGTATCTCTCCTACTTCCCGCAGAACTGCGAGGAGAAGCCGGAGATCATGCCCTGCGACGACCCGGTCGACCGCGGCGAGGACTCGCTGCTGGACCTGATCCCGGAGAATCCCAAGGCCGCCTACGACATGTACGAGGTAGTGCACGCGCTGGTCGACCACGGCCGCATCTTCGACCTCAAGCCGCGCTGGGGGCGCAGCATCATCACCTGCTTCGCCCGCATGGGCGGCTACTCGGTGGGCATCGTCGCCAACAATCCGAAGCAGCTCGGCGGCACCCTGGGCGTGGACTCGGCGGACAAGGCCGCCAAGTTCGTCAACCTCTGCGACAGCTTCAACATCCCGCTGATCTTCCTGCAGGACGTGCCCGGCTTCATGGTCGGCTCGCGGGTGGAAAAGGCCGGCATCATCCGCCACGGCGCCAAGATGCTGCACGCGGTGGCCTCGGCCACGGTGCCCAAGCTCACGGTCGTCTGCCGCAAGGGGTACGGTGCCGGCTACTACGTGATGAACGGGCGCGCCTACAACCCGGACCTGCTGTTCGCCTGGCCGGGCGCGGAGATCTCGGTGATGGGCCCGGAGGGCATGGTCGGTATCGCGGGCCGTGCGCTCAAGGGACAGGAGATGCCGGAGGAGACGAAGCAGGAGCTGATCGCGGCGCTGCGCAAGAACATCGACATCTACAAGGTCGCGGGCTGGGGCTACGTCGACGACGTGATCTCACCCACCGAGACCCGCAGGAAGCTGATCCAGGGCCTGGAGCTGACCCGCAACAAGCATGTCGAGCGCCCCTGGCGCAAGGCCGGCGTGCGCCCGGTGTGAGCCTCCACCCCGCAAGAGACGAGGAGCAAGCAGATGAGCGAGCAAGCCGACAGCGAGCGCCTGAGCCTCGACGGACTGGTGTTCGAGGCGATCCGGATCGACGTCAGCGACCACATCATGACGCTGACGCTCAACCGGCCCCGGCGCAAGAACGCCATCAACCCCGTGATGACCAACGAACTGATCTACGCCTTCGACGTCGCCGCGCAGGCCCCGGAGATCCGCGCGGTGGTGATCGAGGCCGAGGGCGACGTCTTCTGCGCCGGCGCCGACCTGTCCACCATGGGCAAGAGCGAGGTGCCGGACACCACCAGCACCGTGCCGAAACGCGGTGAGATGCACGAGCTGAGCATCCGCCTGCGACGCCTGTGCAAGCCCAGCATCTGCAAGGTACAGGGCCCGGCCCTGGCGGGTGCGCTGCTGCTGGTGTGCAACACCACCCACGTCGTCGCCGCCGACCACGCCACCTTCAGCGCCCCCGAGATCAAGCGCGGCATCTGGCCGTACATGGTGATGGCGGGACTGTTCCGGGTGATGCCGCGGCGCACGGCGCTCGATTTCATCATGCGCGGCGAAAGGCTCGACGCTGCGGCGGCGGCTGCTTGCGGACTGATCAACCGGGCCGTGCCGGCCGCCAAGCTCGATGGCGCGGTCTCGGGGCTGGCCGGCGAGCTGGCCAGCCTGGCCCCGGCGACCATGCGCCTGGGCCTCGAGGCGTTCTACGAGCAGGAGCTGATGCCCTTCGACGAGGCGGTCACCTATCTCATGGGCATGCTGGGCAGGACGCTCGAGACCGAGGACGCCCGCGAGGGCATCGCCGCCTTCATGGAGAAACGCGAGCCGGTGTGGAAGGGACGCTAGAGGCGGATCGGCTGCGGCCGGGGCGTCACCCGCTGACGCCCCGGCGTCAGCCGTCGGCCTCCTGCAGGCGCCAGGCGACCGCGCGGCCGACCAGCCGGTGCAGGATCATCCCGCCCAGCATGGCCGCGACGAACACCGCCACGGCCGGCACGCCGTAGTCGAGCGACACGATGGCCGGCCCCGGGCAGAAGCCCACGATCCCCCATCCCAGCCCGAACAGCACCGAGCCGCCCACCAGGCGCGCGTCGATGTCCTGCCGGCGCGGCAGATGAAACCGCCCGTCCAGCAGCGGCGCCGGCCGCTTGAGGATCCAGCGCTGCGCGGCGGCCATCACCGCCAGCGCCGATCCCATCACCAGCGCGAGGCTGGGATCCCAGTGCCCCGCGACGTCGAGAAAGGCGATCACCTTGGCCGGATCCACCATGTGCGACACGGCCAGGCCGAGGCCGAAGAGGATGCCCGAGACGAGCGCGGCGATTATCTGGCGCATGACCGAACCTCCTCAGGCGAGCACGTGGCGCAGCAGGAACACCACCGCGCCGGCACTCGCCATGAACACCGCGGTGGCCACGATCGAGCGCCCGGACAGGCGACTGATGCCGCACACGCCGTGCCCGCTGGTGCAGCCGCCGCCGAGACGGGTGCCGAAGCCGACCAGCAGCCCGCCCAGCACCAGCAGCGGCGTGCCCGTGTCCAGGCGCACCGGCGGCACGTGGCCGAGCCACAGCGCGTACAGCCCGCCGCCGATCAGCAGACCGAGCAGGAACGCCACCCGCCAGCCGATGCGGGCGGTGGCCGGCGGCACCAGGCCGGCGACGATGCCCGATATGCCGGCGACGCGGCCGTTGAGCCACAGCAGCAGCGCCGCCGACAGCCCGATCAGCGCACCGCCCGCCACGGCCGAATACGGTGTGAAATGCGTAATCATCTCGCCCCCCCTCTGCCCCGGCGGCTGCACGGACCGGCTCAGAACGTCCAGGCCCAGTCCAGCGTCAGGGCATACTGGTGCATCTTTAGCGCGATGGTCTGGTTGGTGTCCAGCGGATTGACCCCCCGGACCGTCTTCTGCGGCGAGTACATCGCCGAGGCGCTGAGCTCGCCGAGACCCTCGAAGCGCCGGGTGAACCCGGCCGTGTAGTGCCATTCCTGCACACCCGGCGCCAGGATGTTGAACAATACCTCCGACCGCGGGATCGGCTGTGTGGTTCGATCCACGCCCGCGCGCCAGATCCATTCACGCCCCGCCTGCCACTCCAGGCCCGCCTTGTAGACGGTCATGTCGCGCCAGCCGAAGCCGGCGCCGTCGGGATCACCCAGCTTCGACTGCTGCAGGTTGGGCAGCAGCGGATTGCCAACGGAGCGGATGCGGCTGTACCAGATGCGCTGCGCTTCGCCGGCCAGGAGCACGGTATCCGTGGCGTTCCAGGCCAGGCCGACGTTGGCGCTCGGCGGAATGTCGAAGCTGCCGTGCCCGGCGAACAGGCCCGAGTAGTCGTGGAAGCGACCCATGTGCACGCGACTGCGCCACGACGCGCCGAGGCGCAGCGACGGCGCGATCTCGCCCTGCACGCCGATCCGGCCGCCCCAGCCCCAGGAGCTGTCGTGGCCGTTGTCGGAAAGATGCCGCGGGTCGCTGGAAAAGCCGGCGAACGAGCCCACGCCCTTCGCCTCGAAGCGCTGATAGGCGACGATCGGCGCGATACCGACGGCCCAGCGTCCGCCGCTGCCGAAACGGCGCGCCCACGTCGGCGTGATGAAAAGCTGCGACAGGTCCACGCCCGTCGGTCCGGCGCAGAACGTGCCGCCGGGGCTGCCGGGCGGGCAGGTACTGCTCGCGAACCCCGGATAGCTGGTGTTCATCCCGCCGTGCCCGTACACCGTCACGGCGACCGAATCGCGCGCATCCACGCGGTGGCTCCAGCCGACGTTCGGCACCGCAAAGTCGTTTCGCCGGCTCCGCACGGTCCCCGGTTGCAGCGGGAAGTGCACGCCCGGCACCTCGGTCGGACCGCTCGGCGGACCGCTGACCGTGTACTCGCGCCGCGGACTGAAGACCTCGGTGCCGATGTCGATGCGATCGCCGGTGAAGGCGATGCCCGCGGGATTGGTGGCCGCGACGATGGAGTCCAGCGCAAGCGCCGTGGTGGCGCCGCCCATGCCGCGCTCCTTGGCACTGTGGCCGAGCGGGACGTAGCCATTCGTGGCAAGCGCGGGCCCGGCGAGGGCCAGGCCGGCGACGGCAGCGGCCACGCGGTATCGCGATACGGACATCGAACCCCCCGACTGCAGCATTCGTGGAAGAAATAGACGCGCAGTATAGGGAGGGCTCTTATAGTCCTGGAAGGACTGAATCCTTATATATCAGGAACAAATTGGAATAATGGATCCGCCTGGGGCGCCCTCAGACGTAGGCTTCCCGGGTGGGCCTTCTCGGCCCGCCGTCGCGGCCGGCGCTGGTGGCCTTGCGCAGCACCTCGAGGTAGCTCGCGGCAACCTCGGCACGATCCAGGATGCCTTTCTCCCGCAGCAGGCGGTGGGCCTTCGGCAGGTTGTACCAGGGCACCGACATGAACAGATGGTGTTCGAGATGGTAGTTGACGTTGTACGGCGCCAGGATGAAGCGCAGCCAGAACGGAGCCAGGGTGGTTCGGGTGTTGCGCAGCGGGTCCACCGGGTCCGCGATCACCGCGTGCTCGGCGATGTTGCGGATGCGCAGCACCACCGAGTAGCCGGTCAGCGCCGGCAGCCACCACAGCAGGAAGAAGGCTTCCGGGTGACCGGCCGCGCTGACCGCGGCGAGCAACGCGGCGTTGCTGATCAGGAACCCGTACTGACGCCGTGCGAAGCGCGTGAGCACGCTGCGCAGCGTCGCGCCTTCGAGGCCCTTGCCGTTGCCTGACAGGCCCGCGGAAACGCGGGCGATGAAGCGATAACGCTGCCACCCGGTGCGCCCGGTGAGATCGCGGATCATCTTGCGCCGGAAGCTGGCCCGCGTGACCGGCAGCGCCGTGGCCAGCGAGAGGTCCGGGTCGTCCTCGGTCCAGGTAGCCTTGTGATGCTTCAGGTGAATGCTCCGGTAGACCTGCATGTCGGTCATCATCGGATACGCCGTCAGCCACGCGCCCAGCCGATCGTTCCATTTCTTGGACGGCAGCAACAGGCGGTGCGCGCCGTCGTGCATCAGGATGGCCAGGCCCAGGTGACGGCCGCTGACGATGACCCAGCCGACCAGGAAGGTGAGAACCCCGGGGTGCACGCAGAATGCCGCCAGGCAGGCGCCGATCCAGCCCCACGACCACGCGATCGCCGCCAGCCCCTTCCAGGTGCTGCGGCGGTTCAGGCGGCTGATCTCCGCGCGTGTCAGGTAATCGGTGGGCCGGACCATGCGCGCCCGCTCCCCTGTATGAACGATCGTTCGGTCAGTTTACTAACCCGGGCGGGGGCAGTGCCACCACCCGGGATCACGAATCGCCGCGGGTACACCCGTTCCATGACGTCTCAGGAGACGAGCCGGTACTGCCCAAGCATGAGGCGGTTCATCACGGCGGTCAGTGGATCCGGGCCACGCTTGCCGCGCAGTCGACGCTGCGCTTCCAGGTACACCGGCAGATAGCGCAGCCTGCGCGGCAGGTGCGGCCAGGTCCGGCGCAGCAGCCACAGCATGCGTTCGTACCGGCGACGGTTCTCCGGCGTATCGGGAGGAAGGGCGAAGCCTTCCCGCAGCCGCGGCGGCATCAGCATGGCCGTGAACAGGCGATAGCGCCGCAGCATGGGGGCCAGCAGCGGGTGCACCCGGAACAGGAAGTCGCCCAGCTCACGCCCGACCGCTCCCACGGCGAGTTCCCGCGAGTCCCACATGTCCCGGTTGTAGCGCACGAAAGCCGGCCAGTCTTCCGGCAGGGCCTCGAGCGGTATGCCGAACAGGCGGGCGAACCGCTTGGACTCCTGGTAATAGCGCTCCTTGAACGCTTCGTCGAGCGGCCCGAGGATCAGCTCGTACAGCATCACCGAGGTCTCCCACAGGGTGGCCTGGACCCAGACCATGGCGTCGATCTGGTTCGCCTCGTAGCGTTCGCCACGGCGATGCGAGCCGGCCGCCTCGAGGAGTTCGCCGCGCACCCGGGCGTGGATCTCGTGCACCGAAAGCGCGGCGTCGACCGCCTGGTCCAGGCTCCCGTAGCCCATGGTCAGTACGAATCGGAAGGTACCGCGGAATCGCCCCAGCGGGTCGCTCCGGGTACGCGAGTGCTGATCGATGGCGTTCGCCACCCAGGGATGTGCCAGCTGCAGCAGCGCCGCGCGCGCCGCCCCCAGGAACGCAAGCGAATGCCGCCCCAGGGTCCAGAACGCGGACTCCGGACCGTACAGGCCCTCCCGCGGGTCGAGGCCCTCGCCCTGCAGCGCCTCCAGCTCCTGCCGCAGGCGTTCCCGGCTGACCGAGCGGGGCACGGCGACGTCCATCGGTGGTCCTCGGTGGCGGTTCCGGACAGTCCATTGTACCGCGGGCCCGCCGCGAACGTGGCGAGGGCATGCTATATTTCGCCTTGACGCGGACACGAAGTCCGCCGCATACCGTGGCCGCAGAGGACGCGCCGTGAACCTGTCTTCCATCCTGTCCCCCTCCGGCGACATGCGCCGGCTGAGCCGCCTGTACCGCATCGCCGCCAATGCCAGGCCGTACGTTCGCGCGCTGGGCCCATGGACCGGCCTGCACGCGTTTTACGCGTTGCACCGCGACGCCGACGTCCCCGTCCCGGTGCGCGTGGGCACGGGCGCACCACCGCTGTGGGCGCGTCCGCGCAGCTCCGACGTCGAGACCTTCGAGCAGGTCTTCATCGACCGCGAATACGACACGCCGCTGCCGTTCTCACCCGAGCTCATCCTGGACGGGGGGGCCAACGTGGGCTGTGCCTCGGTCTACTTCGCCCGCCGGTATCCGCGGGCCCGGATCATCGCCGTGGAGCCGGATCCGTCCAATGCGGCGCTGTTGCGCCGCAACGTGGCGTCCTACCCGGTCGAGGTGATCCAGGCAGGCATCTGGAGCCGGCAGACGCACCTCCGCATCGAAAATCCCGGGGACGATTTCTGGGCGTTCCGGGTGATCGAGAGCGAACCCGGTCCGGATACACTGCCCGCGGTGACCATTGCCGAGCTGCTGGAGCGAAGCGGCGCAGACCGCATCGACGTGCTCAAGCTGGACATCGAGGGGGCCGAGCGGGAAGTGCTCACGGACGGCTACCGGGACTGGATCGAACATGTGCGCGTCCTTGTCGTCGAGCTGCACGATCGCTTTCGTCCGGGCTGCCGCGAGGCTCTTGAGGCCGCCGTCCGGGGCCGCGGATTCCGGCGCGAGGTCCGGGGGGAAAACGTCTTCCTGATGCGGGACTAGCTGGCTCGCGGCAGGGGGAATCCGGACGAGCGGTCACGCTGATGCCGCGGGGCCCCCTTACGGGCCCTAGCCCTGCCCGGCACGGACGGGTTAAATTGGGCGGCAGATGCCTTCGATCACGCCGCCCTCGGGGAGGGGCGCTGCATGACACGGAAAACGCCCACCTTTCTCGAGCCCGCCGAGCTTGCCGCCCGCGTGGATGACCCGGAGCTGCGGGTACTCGACCTCAGCAGCCGGGACAACTACCTCCAGGGCCACGTTCCAGGGGCTGTCCATCTGGATGTCGCGGCGCTGCAGACCTCGAAGCCGCCCGTGATGGGCCTCATGCCCGACGCCGATGCACTCTGCCGGGTCCTGGCGGAAGCCGGCGTCGCGCCGGAAGCCCACGTCGTCGCTTACGACGACGCCAGTGGACCCAAGGCCGGGCGGCTGCTGTACACGCTCTCGGTCCTGGGCCACGATCGGGTGTCCATGCTGGACGGGGGCCTGGTGGCCTGGCGCGAGGAAGGCAACCTGATCGACCGCCAGGGGGAAACGCCGCGGTCCGCCAGCTACGCCGCCAAGGCCGGCAGCGACGCCGTCGCCACTCGCGGCTACATCCTCGATCACCTCGAGGATCCCGACGTGCTCCTGCTCGACGTGCGCTCGCCCGACGAGTACGCGGGCCGGGACCTGCGCGCCTCGCGGGGCGGACATATCCCCGGCGCGATCAACGTCGAGTGGAACCGCACCCTGGATTACAACCGCAACCTGCGCCTGCGGCCGGCCGCCGAGCTGCGCACGATGTTCGAGGCCGCCGGCGTCACCCCCGACCGCGAGGTCGTGACCTACTGCCAGAGCCACATGCGGTCCTCGCATACGTTCGCGGTCCTCCGCGCGCTGGGCTATCCACGCCTGCGCGGCTATCCGGGCAGCTGGTCCGACTGGGGCAACGACCCCGACACGCCCGTGGAAGCCTGAGCATGGCGCGCTGTCGGCCGGCCGCAACGGCCCGGTCGGCGGGTGTCGTCGTGCGCGACGGAATTTGCCGATGAGACGCAACGACCCCGCCCGCGGGGCCCTCTCCGTGGTGCTCGCCGCCGCCTGCTTTGCCGCCATGGGCGCCACCATCAAGGTCGTCTCGGCCGACCTGCCCAATACCATGGTGGTCTTCTTCCGCAACCTGTTCGGATTGTTGGCCCTGATCCCGTGGCTGGTGCGGCTGCGTCCCGGATTGGGCACGCGGCGCCTGCGCCTGCACGTGTTCCGCGTCGCCGTGGGGCTGTCTGCGATGTACTGCTTCTTCTGGGCGATCCCCCACCTCGCCCTGTCGGAGGTGGTGCTGCTGAACTACAGCGCACCGCTGTTCATCCCGTTCATCGCCTACCTCTGGCTCGGTGAAATGGTGGCGCCGGCCGTGCGCCTGGCCATCGTGGTGGGCTTCGTCGGCATCGTCCTGATCCTCAAGCCCACGCCGGGGCTGTTCCAGCCGGCCGGCCTGGTGGCCCTGATGGCCGGCATGCTGGCCGCCACCGCGATGACCAGCATCCGCCGGCTTTCGGCGACGGAGCCCACAGCACGCATCGTGTTCTACTTTTCGCTGCTGGCGACCCTGATTTCCGCCGTGCCGCTGCTGTGGACCTGGCAGACGCCGGCGGTCGTCGACATCCTTCTGCTGGTCCTGGTCGGGTGCCTCGCCACCACCGGCCAGCTGCTGATGACCACCGGCTACTCCCTGGCGCCGGCCGCGCAGGTCGGACCGTTCATCTACACCTCGGTGGTATTCGCGGGCGTCTACGGCTGGTTCCTGTGGGGCGAGACCCCCGGGCCGGTCACCGTCGCCGGAATGGTGCTGGTGGTGCTGGCCGGGGTGCTGGCAATCCGCCGCCAGCCGCCCCGGGTGGAGACGCCTACAGGCGCGCCGCGAGCAGCAGAACCGCGGGAAGAGTGAATGCCGCCATCGCCGTCTGCACGGTCAGGATGCCGGCCATCAGCCGGGTGTCCCCGCCGAGCTGTCGCGCCAGGATGTAGGACGAGGCCGACGCGGGCACTCCCGTGAACAGTACCGCCACCGTGGCAGTCTCCCCGCGCAGGCCGAACGCGACGCACAGGCCGGCCGCGGCGAGCGGTACCGCCAGCAGGCGGTAGCCACTGACCAGCACCAGCGAGCGTCGCTCCGACCAGGCCCGTGCCCAGTCCAGGCCGGCTCCCACGGCCATCAGCCCCATCGGCAGCGCCGCACGACCGAGCATGTCGAGCAGCCGATGGGCCACCCCGGCCATGCCGATGCCGGATAGGTTCAGCCCGATCCCGGCCAGGGAGGCCAGCACCAGCGGATTGCGCACAACCTCCGACAGGACGCTGCGCGAGCTGTCCCCGGTGCCGTAGCGCTGCAGCATGACCACGCTCAGTACGTTCACCACCGGCACCAGGATCGCGAGCGCGATCGCCGCCAGCGTCAGGCCGTGATCCCCGTACAGCGCCATCGCCGACGCGATGCCGACGTAGGTGTTGGGCCGGATGCTTCCCTGGAACAGGGACGTGAACGCCGGCCCGAACGAGGGCTCCCGCGAGCGCAGCAGCCATACCAGTCCTCCAGCCAGGCAAACCGTCGCCACGAGCACGCCGGCCATGGCCCCGATGTTCAGTCCGCCGAGCGGCGCCACGGCCATGCGGCTGACCAGCAGCGCGGGCAGCAGCACGTAATAGGTCAGCCGTTCGGCCGGCGGCCAGAATTCCGCGGGCAGGAAGCGGGCACGGTAGAGCAGGTATCCGGCGGCGATCAGGGCGAAGACGTCCGCCAGTCCTCCGAGCAGCCGGAACACGGGATGCGCTCAGGTTTCGCGCACACCGCTGCCGGCGAAGACGTGGGGGCGGTAGTACTGCAGCTCGCGGATGGAGTCGCGGATGTCATCCAGCGCCAGGTGGTTGCCCTGCTTCCGGAATCCATCGGCGATCGCCGGGGCCCAGCGCCGGGCAAGCTCCTTCAGGGTGCTGACATCGAGGTTGCGGTAGTGGAAATAGCGCTCGAGCTCCGGCATCAGCCGGTGCAGGAAGCGCCGGTCCTGGCAGATGCTGTTGCCGCACATCGGCGACACGCCGGGCGGAACCCACTGGCGCAGGAACTCCAGCGTCTGGTCGGCTGCCTCGGCCTCGGTCACGTGGCTGGAGCGAACCCGTTCGACCAGCCCCGACCCGGTGTGCTGGCGCGTGTTCCACTCGTCCATCGCCGCCAGGACGGATTCGGGCTGGTGGATGGCCAGCACGGGGCCCTCGGCCAGGATGTTGAGCTCCTTGTCCGTGACGATGGTGGCGATCTCGATGATACGGTCCCGGTCGGTGTCCAGGCCGGTCATCTCCAGATCGATCCAGATCAGGTTGTCGGGGCTCAACGCCATTCCGGGCTCCTTGTGCGGGCGGGAGGTGAAGGATACCAGCCTTCCCGGACGTATTGGCAGGTCCCGGGGCTTTCACGCGCTTGCAGCCGGCGGCCGCGGGGACGTTATGATGGCCGTCTGCAGCCAAGCCGACTCTCGGAGGAACCGACATGAACGAACTGACGGGCAGGCACTGCAAGCCGTGCGAGGGCGGCACCGCGCCGCTGGACGGCAGCGAAGCGGAACAGTACATGCGCCAGGTCCATGACGACTGGACCCTGTGGGACGACCGGCGCGGCATCAGCCGCACCTTCCGGTTCCGGAACTACTACCACACCACCGCCTTCATCAACGCGGTGGCATGGATCGCGCACCAGGAAGATCACCATCCGGATATCAGCTTCGGCTACAACCAGGCGCAGGTAAGCTACTCTACGCACGCCATCGGCGGCCTGTCGGAGAACGATTTCATCTGCGCCGCCAAGGTCGACGCGCTGCTGTCGGAATGACGGGGCCGCGGAACCCGGCGGATCAGCCGGGCGGCCAGTGCAGCCGGCGTCCGCCCAGCAGGTGCAGGTGGACGTGGAACACGGACTGGCCGGCATCGTGGTTGCAGTTCATCACCGTGCGGTAACCCCGCTCGGCCAGGCCTTCCCGGCACGCCACTTCCCGCGCGGCCAGGTAGAGGCGTCCCACCATGTCTGCGTCCCCGGGCGTGAGGGCGTTGATGTTGTCCACGTGTCGGCGCGGGATCACCAGGACGTGTACGGGCGCCTGAGGATTGATGTCACGGAAGGCGACGACGTGTTCGTCCTCGTAGACGATATCCGATGGGATATCGCCGCTCACGATGCCGCAGAAGATGCATTCCGTCATGCGTTCCGTCTCCACGGATTGCGGTGGATGCGGCCGGCGCGTTACAGGGGGCGCCGCCCCGAGAAGGCGTGGGACAGCGTGCCCCCGTCCACGTATTCGAGCTCGCCGCCGACCGGCACGCCGTGCGCAATTCGCGTCGCCCTCACCCCGTGCTCCGTTGCCAGCTCCCCGATGTAGTGGGCGGTGGCCTCCCCTTCGACCGTCGGATTGGTGGCCAGGATCACCTCTTCGACCTCGCCGGCCATGCGGCCGGCCAGAAGATCCATGCCCAGCTCTTCGGGACCGATGCCGTCAAGCGGAGACAACCGCCCCATCAGAACGAAGTACAGCCCCTGGTAGCCGGTGGCATTCTCGATCGCCAGCACGTCGGCGGGCGTTTCCACCACGCACAGCACGCTCCGATCGCGCCGGTCGGAGCGGCACACGTGGCATAGCTCGCCCTCGGTGAGCATCCGGCACCGGCTGCAGTGACCGATGCCTTCGACCGCGGCCTGCAGGGCGGAGGCGAGGCCGCGTGCCCCCTCGCGATCCCGTTCGAGCAGGTGGAATGCCATGCGCTGGGCGGATTTCGGGCCCACGCCGGGCAGCACGCGCAGGCTGTCGATGAGCCGACCGAGCAGCGGCGAGTACGCCATAGCGGATGCTTACAGGTTGAAGCCGGGCGGCAGGTTCATGCCCCCGGTCAGGCTGGAGAATTTCTCCTGGGTGGTTTCCTCGACCCGGTGCACCGCGTCGTTGACGGCCGCCGCCACCAGGTCCTCCAGCATCTCGCGATCGTCCTCGAGCAGCGAGGGATCGATCTGGACCCGGCGAACCTCGTGCTTGCCGGTCATCACGACCTGCACCATGCCGCCGCCGGACTGCCCCGTCACCTCCATGGCGGCAAGCTCTTCCTGCGCCCGCTGCAGATTCTCCTGCATGGCCTGGGCCTGCTTGAGCAGCTTACCCATTCCGCCCTTCATAACCGACCTCCTGAACAGGTTTGACCCGTGCGCCGCCGCGCCGTCAGTCCACGGGCTTGATCGAATCGGTGAACAGCTCGGCCCCGAACCGGTCGCGCAGCGCCTTTACGTTCGGGTCCGTCTCCACCGCCTCTACCGCCTCCTGCTGCCGGCGGGCACGGCGGTCCGCCTCGCGCTGCGCGGGTGTATGCCCCGAGGTTGCGCCGATCTCGATCCGCACCCGCAGCTCCGGCTCGCCGAGAAAGCGCTGCACCGACTTCTGCAGACGCTCCGCCGCCGCCGGCGTATGCATCTGGGAGTGGGAGGGATCGAGCGCCAGGCGCACGACGTTACCCTCCCGCGCCGCCACGGTGCAGTTGTGGGCGAGCTCCCGGGCAATACCGCTCAGAGCCAGTCCGGAGACCACCGCCGGCCAGTCCGGCGGTGCGCCCCCGCCCGGCCCGGGCACGGAAGGTGCCGGTGCCGGTTGTGCGGCGCCGTTGCCGGCCTTCGGCGCCGCCCGCGCGGCGCGCGGCACGGCCTCTGCCGGCCCGGGTCGGGGCGGCCCCCCACTCGGCGCGGGGGGAGCGTCGGCCGAGGCGGACGGCCCCTCTTCCGTCCCGGCCGGACGGAAGGCGAGCATGCGCAGCAGCGTCATCTCGAAGCCGCCCCGGGGGTCCGGCGCCAGCGGCAGGTTGCGCTTGCCCAGCAACGCGATCTCGTAATAGAGCTGGACGTCCTCGGCCGCGAGCCTGTCGCCCAGCTCCGCAACCAGCTCGGCGTCCAGGTCGGCGTCGCCGGCCGCCGCCGGGACGATCTGCGCCAGGGCGATGCGCTGCAGGGTCGAGGCCAGGCCGTCCAGCACCGCCGTGTAGTCCGGGGTCTGCTCCTCCAGGCGCGCCGCGGCCTTCATCAGCGCCTCGCCGTCGCCATCGGCCAGCGCCCGCAACAGCGCGCCGAGGTGGCCGCGGTCGATCGCGCCCAGCATGCTCGCGACGTCCGCACCGGTCAGCGCACCCCCACCGAAGGATATGGCCTGGTCCAGCAGGCTGAGGGCGTCGCGCATGCTGCCATCCGCCGCCGCCGCGATCTGGGCCAGTCCGGCCGGCTCCGCGCTGATTCCCTCGCTGCCGGTGATGCGCTCGAGCTGGCCCTGGATCAGGCCGCGGGAGAGGCGCTTGAGGCTGAACTGCAGGCACCGGGACAGGATCGTCACGGGCACCTTCTGCGGATCGGTGGTGGCCAGCACGAACTTCACGTGCGGCGGCGGCTCCTCCAGGCTCTTGAGCAGCGCGTTGAAGGAGTGGTTGGAGAGCATGTGCACCTCGTCGATGAGGTACACCTTGAAGCGCCCGCGCGTCGGCGCGTACTGGATGTTGTCCAGCATCTCGCGGGTATCGTCGACCCGGGTGCGCGACGCGGCGTCCACTTCGATCAGGTCGACGAAACGGCCCTCGTCGATCTCCCGGCAGGCGGAGCAGCTGCCACAGGGCTCGGAGGAGATCCCCTGCTCGCAGTTCAGGCACCGGGCAAGGATGCGGCCCAGCGTGGTCTTGCCCACGCCGCGCGTCCCGCTGAACAGGAAGGCGTGGTGCAGACGGCCCTGGTCCAGCGCGTTGATCAGCGCGCGCAGCACGTGCTCCTGCCCCACCATCTCGGAGAACGCGTGGGGGCGCCACTTGCGCGCCAGGGCCATGTAGCTCATCGCGACGGACCGCCCGGTTCGAGGTGCATCAGCATGATCGGTGATTGTACTAATCCGGTCGGAGATAATGCCACGTTTGAGGAGGGCGTGAGTGGTACGGGCAGGGCGCGGACGCATCCGGACGCCCGCATGCAGGGAGGCAGCCCGAGCCAGCCACACCCCGGCGCCCGAGTCCACTGCTACCGCTGCTCCCTTCCGGGCCTGACGGGGTTCGCAGCTTGTCGTCGCGGGGGGACCGACCCGGACTGCCATCGACCGGGTATCGGGGCCGCCCGGACGCGGCCCCGGTCACTGTCTCGTCGAGCCGGGAGCCATGCGGCTCACCGCAAGATGGCGGAGAGGGAGGGATTCGAACCCTCGGTACGTTTGCACGTACACACGCTTTCCAGGCGTGCTCCTTCGACCGCTCGGACACCTCTCCAATGCTCTAAACCTTGCCCCGCCCGGCAGGCCTGCGGCCTGCGAGGGGGAGGGATTATTCGGCCCTTCGGGCCTCACCCCTGCGGGGCCGGCATCGCTGCGCTCCACCGTTCCCGTTCGCTTCCCGAACGGGCCGAACCCTCGGTACGTTTGCACGTACACACGCTTTCCAGGCGTGCTCCTTCGACCGCCCGGCCAGCGTTGCGGCATCCCGGGGGTCCGTTCAAGGCCAGCGTGCTTGCGAGCCGAACCGGGCACAACGGGGGGCAAGACGGTAACCCATCCCCCACCCGCGAGGCAACGATCCCGTTCCGGCCGAGTTCCTGCTACTGCGGACCAGTCCCCGGGCCGGTTCCCGGGACGGTCGGCACCTCGGGACGCTGCGGCCTGGGCCGGGGGTGGGATCCGGGAGGCTGCTGGCCCTGGCTGCCCTTCGGCTGCGCCGGCGGCTTGAACGGCGGCGGGGTTTCCAGGCAGGTCCCGTCGGCACGCATACGCAGGGACTTGCTCTTGGCGGACGCGACCCGGGGTATCTGCATGGACGGATCCGGCGTTGGAACCTGGAGGCCCGAAGGTGCCTTCAGGGGCGGAGTCTCCTGTGCCTTCTCGTATTCATGGTGGCTGCCGCAGCGCTGGCTGGCACAACCGGCGAGGAACAGGCCCGCGAGCAGCAGCGGGAGCGCGGTCCGCAATCTCACTTGAGCACCCCCGCTGCCTGCAGTGCCTGCCGCAGGGGCTCGCGGCAGGCTTCGGCCAGCGGCGTGAGCGGGAGCCGGATTCCCGGCGGGATGAGGCCCATCTCGTACAGGGCCCATTTGACCGGGATCGGGCTGGATTCCATGAACAGTGCCTTGTGCAGTCCCTCGAGGGGCCGGTTGATCTCCTGCGCGGTCGCGCGGTCACCGGCGATGGCAGCGGCACACATGCGCTGCATCGGGTTCGGGGCGACGTTGGCGGTGACCGAGATATCGCCTCCGGCCCCGAGCAGCATCGCCTCCATCGCAGTGCCGTCGTCGCCGGAGAACAGCGTCAGCCGGTCTCCGCACATCCGCCGCAGGTCGACGATCCGCTGCATGTCCGGCTTGGCCTCCTTGAGTCCGATGATGTTGGGAATCTCCAGCAGTCTCGCCACGGTGTCCGGCTGCATGTCGCAGGCCGTGCGTCCGGGGACGTTATACAGGATCTGGGGAACGTCCACCGCCTCGGCCACCTTGCGGAAGTGCCGGTAGAGCCCTTCCTGGGTCGGCTTGTTGTAGTAGGGGGTCACCAGCAGACAGGCGTCCACTCCCGCCTTCTGCGCCGAGCGCGTCAGGCGGATCGCTTCCTCGGTGTTGTTGGCGCCCGTGCCCCCCACAACCGGCAGCCTGCCGGCCGCCAGGCGCACCGTCTCGCGGATCACCTCGTCATGCTCGTCGAAGCCCAGCGTCGAGGACTCGCCGGTCGTCCCGACCGAGACGATGCCGTTGGTACCATTCTCCACGTGAAATTCGACGAGCCGCCCCAGCGACTCGAAGTCGATCCGGCCATCCTCGTGCATCGGGGTGACCAGAGCGACGAAACTGCCCTGCAACATGGAGATTCTCCCGGAAAAAAGTGCAGCAATGTTACCGTGAGGCTCTCGAACCTGACAAGAAAGCCGGCGAGTCGGGACTCCCGCAAACCACCCTCGTACCGGTAGAATCTTTCAGGCCAGGCGAAACACTCCGGGAACGACCGCAATCCGAGGAGAGATCATGGGCGAGCTGGTAATCGGTGATCCCGCACCGGCCTTCGAGCTGCCGGCCACCGGCGGCAAGACCATCAGCAGCCGGGACATGCTGGGGCGCAACTACGTGCTGTACTTCTATCCGCGCGACAATACGCCCGGCTGCACCACCGAGGGGCAGGAATTCCGGGATCATTACCAGTCCTTCAAGGCGGTCCATACGGAGATTCTCGGGGTGAGCCGCGACGGCGTCGCCACCCATGAGCGTTTCAAGGAGAAGCACGGGTTCCCCTTCGACCTTCTGTCGGACCTGGACGAGACGGTCTGCCGTCGCTACGGGGTGATCCGCGAGAAGAACATGTACGGCCGCAAGGTGATGGGGATCGAGCGCAGCACCTTCATCATCGACCGCGAGGGCATATTGCGCGAGGCGTGGCGCAAGGTGCGCGTACGAGGGCACGTCGAGGAAGTGCTCTCCTCCGTCCAGACCCTGTTCCTCTGACACCCAGTGGCGCCCGGCGCCGGGAGTGATGGATTCCGTGAACCAGCAGGCACAGCCTGAGATGCGGCGTCTGTTCGTGCTCGACACCAACGTGCTGATGCACGATCCCACCGCCCTGTTCCGTTTCCAGGAGCACGACGTGTTCATCCCCATGGTCGTGCTGGAAGAGCTCGACGCGTCCAAGAAGGGCCTGTCCGAGGTCGCCCGCAATGTCCGCCAGGTCAGCCGTTTCATGGACGAGCTGATGCGTGACACGGACACGGTCGACATCGGGCACGGGCTGCCCCTGGCCCGGGGTGCGCCGGAGAACGGCCATCACGGGGGCCGCCCGTCGGGCCGCCTGTTCTTCCAGACCTGGCCGCTGGCCGGCGAGCTGCCGGGCAACCTCCCCGGCAACAAGCCCGACAACAGTATCCTCGGCACGGTGATCGAGCTGCAGCGCCAGCATCCCGACGTCTCCGTGACGCTCGTGTCCAAGGACATCAACCTGCGGATCAAGGCCAGCGTCCTGGGCCTGCAGGCCGAGGACTACCACAACGACCAGGTGCTGGAGGATGTTGATCTCCTGTTCGGCGGGACCCATGCGCTGCCGGCCGACTTCTGGGAGGCGCACGGGCAGGAGATGCAGTCCTGGCAGGAGACCGGGCGGATGTTCTACCGCCTGACCGGACCGCTGGTTCCCGAGTGGCACCCGAACGAGTGCCTGTACCTGGACGACGGCTCGGGCTTCGAGGCGATCGTGCGCCAGACCGACGGCCGCCAGGCGATCATCGAACGCCTGCAGGACTATCGCGAGCGCCACGCGGTCTGGGGCATCCACGCGCGCAACCGGGAGCAGAGCTTCGCGCTCAACCTGCTGCTCGACCCGGAGATCGACTTCATTACCCTGCTCGGCGCCGCGGGCACCGGCAAGACCCTGATGACCCTGGCGGCGGGGCTCACCCAGTGCCTGGAAACCAACCGCTACGTCGAGATCATCATGACCCGGGTGACCATCCCGGTCGGCGAGGACATCGGCTTCCTCCCGGGTACCGAGGAGGAGAAGATGACGCCCTGGATGGGAGCGCTGATGGACAACCTGGAAGTCCTGGCCACGCCGCCCGAGGACAGCGGCGAGTGGGCCCGGGCGGCGACCAACGACCTGCTGCGCAACCGGATCCGGATCCGCTCGCTCAACTTCATGCGCGGGCGCACTTTCATCAATCGCTTCATCATCATCGACGAGGCCCAGAACCTCACCCCGAAGCAGATGAAGACCCTGGTCACCCGCGCCGGTCCCGGCACCAAGGTCGTCTGCCTGGGGAACATCGCCCAGATCGACACGCCCTACCTGACCGAGACGACCTCGGGTCTGACCTACGCCGTGGACCGCTTCCGTCCCTGGCCGCACAGCGGCCACATCACCCTGCTGCGCGGCGAGCGTTCGCGCCTGGCCGACTACGCATCGGACAACCTGTAGGCCGACCCGCCGTTCAGTCACCCGCATCATCCGGGGGGACGGCAGCCGACCGGTCTTCCAGCCGCCGCCGCGCGTCCTCTCCCCGTGGCCAGGCCTTGAGCACCGCGTGCGCGAGCGCGGCCAGGGGAATGGCGAAGAATATCCCCCAGAAGCCCCAGACCCCGCCGAAGAACAGCAGCGCGACGATGATCGCGACCGGATGCAGGTCCACCACCTCCGCGAACAGCATCGGCTCGAGCATGTTGCCGTCGAAGAAATGGATCGCACCGTAGGCGATCAGCACGTAGGCGGCGGGCAACGCCCAGCCCCATTGGAAGTAGGCCACCGCGGCGACCGGGATCGTCCCGACCATCGCTCCCACGTAGGGGATCAGCACGGACAGCCCGACGACCGCGCCAATCAGCATCGCGTAGTGCAGGCCGAGCATCCAGAAGATGCCGCCGCTGATGATCCAGATCAGCACGATCTCGAGGAACTTGCCGCGCACGTAGTTGCCCAGCTGATGGTCGACGTCGCGCCAGACGACGGCGGCGAGGCCCGAACCCGGCGGCATGTACGCCTGGATCCAGCCCAGGATGCGGTCCTTGTCCTTGAGGAACAGGAACACCAGTACCGGGATCAGCACCAGGTACACGAGCCACGTGAGCAGCCCCATGCCCACCGAGAGCGTCCGCGCGACGACGGACTCCCGCAACCCCGCGAGCTGGCCGCCCAGGCCGGCCATCAGGTCGCTGACCTGCTTCTGCGTGAACAGGTGGGGGTGCCGGTGCGGGAGCGCTGCCAGCAGATGCTGCGCACGCTCGACCATGTGCGGGACCTGCTGCAGGAGCTGTCCCGCCTGCCGCGCCAGCAGCGGCACCAGCGCCAGCAGCACGAACAGGAGTCCCGCGATCAGCAGGGCGACGACCAGCGAAACGGCCGCCGTGCGCGGCAGATGCCACCGCTCCAGGCCCCGCACCGGCGCCTCCAGCAGGTAGGCCAGCACCAGCGCGCCGAACACCGGAGCGAAGATGTCCCCGAACAGCACGATCAGGGCCACCCCCAGCAGCAGGCTGGTGGTCAGGAAAACCACCTGGGGATCGGAGAAGTGGCGATCGAACCAGGCCTTGAAGGAGTTCATGCGGGCTCCGGGCGTTCCGGCATCCGGCACGCGTGGCCGGTGAGACGTGCACTGCCGCCTCGACCCGGGACACGCGGCCGGGGGCGGCCCGGATGTCCCGGGAAGACGCTCAGTTCTTGCGCAGGACGAAATGCAGCCGGTCACGCACCATCTGCTTGCCGAGCAGCGATCCGCCGGTGTGCCGCGAAAGGGTCTCGAACTCCGGCACGCAATCCAGCACGGTGGTGACCACGTGCAGGGTCTGCCCGGCGGACATCGCTTCCATCGCCTTCCTGGCACGCAGCAGATGCATGGGTGCCTCAAGGCCGCTCAGGTCCATCTCGAGATCGTAACGGGCCATGGATGATCCCCCACCTCTGTCGAGGCGTCCATTGTAGAAGGATGATTCGCCGGCAGGAAGTCCGGATCGTCCTCTGATACTCTGGCTTCATCGACGCCGGAACGTGCGCGTCCGGCACGGGTCAAAGCAGGTCAAGAGACGACTCAACCTGGCCAGGGTCGCGAAGTGAAACGAGTGCTTGTCCATTGCATGCTGGTGCTCCTGGCGGCGGCGCCGGCAGTGGCGTTTGCGCGCCCGCCCATCGACAGCCTGCCCGACATGGGACTGGGGGCCGACAATGCCATGTCCATCGATCAGGGCATCGCCGTCGGGCAGAGCATGGTCGACCAGATGCGCCAGAAGGACCAGGTCCTGGACGACCCGCTGCTCGACAGTTACCTCAACAATCTCGGTTTCCAGCTGGTCTCGCACAGCCAGGGCGCCAGCTGGCACTTCAAGTTCCTCTGGGTCGGGAAGTCCGACGTCAACGCCTTCGCGATGCCGGGCGGCTTCGTGGGGGTCAACGAGGGGCTGATCCTGGCGACCCACGACGAGAGCGAGCTGGCGGCGGTGCTGGCACACGAGATCAGCCACGTGACCCAGCGCCACATCGCGCAGCAGATGGAGGATTCCCGCCGCACCGGGCTGGCAACCGCGGCGGCGGTCGGCGCCGCGCTGCTCGCGGGCCTCGCCGGCGGAGGCAACCCCTACCTGGCCCAGGCGGCGATCTCGGGCGGGCTTGCCGGCGCCTACCAGCACCAGGTCAACTACACCTACCACGACGAGGAGCAGGCCGATCGCATCGGCGAATCGCTCTTGGCCCAATCGGGATTCAATCCGGACGCGATGGCGACCTTCTTCCAGCGCCTGCAGCAGCAGGAGCAGTACAACGAGGGGCCGTACAGCAACTTCCTGCGCACCCACCCGGTCACCACCAAGCGCATCGCCAACGCCGAGAACATCGCCCGCCAGTACCCGCAGATCCATCCCAAGCCGGATGCCAGCTACTACATCGCGCGTGCCCGGGTACGGGTGCTGGCGGCCGACGATCCCTCCGACAGCGCCCGCTACTTCAAGGCACGCCTGGGCAACACCAAGGGGATCCAGCATGACGCCGCGCGCTACGGCTATGCACTGTCACTGGGCCGGGAGGGCGACACGGCCCGGGCCATGAAGCTGCTCGACGAGCTGCGCAGCCAGCACCCGGATACGCTCGCCTATCGCCTGGCACTGGCCAACGTCCAGAACCAGGCGGGACAAACGAACGCGTCGATGCACACCTATCAGTCCGCGCTGGACCTGTATCCGGACAACCGCGCCGTGATCGAGGGCTACGCCGAGGTGCTGCTGCAGACCGGCCGGCCGCAGAGGGCGCGCAGCCTGCTGCTGCGACTGCCGCTGGACAGCAGCGAAACCACCCGCCAGCTCCGGCTGCTGGCGCAGGCCGCGACCGCGATGGGCGACGAGGCGGACTCGCACTACTACATGTCCGAGTACTACCTGATCTGCGGTCAGCCGCACATGGCGCTGCAGCAGCTGGAGATCGGCCTGCACAGCGGTCACCTGTCCAGTTTCCAGCGCCAGCGGCTGGTCTCGCGCCGCAAGGAGATCCGCACGGCGATGACCCGGGCCGGAGTGAGCCCGACCGCCGCAGGCGATGGCCGGGGCGGTGAGAGCGGTCGGGGCGACGGCGACGGTCAGTTCGTCTCGAAGAGCGGCGCGGAGTTCGGATTCGCGGGGGGATTCCCTCCCCTGTTCCCGATGCCGCCCCGGCGCTGACTAGCGCCGCAGGCCCTTGCGGATGAACCAGGCGCCGCCGATCACGATCGCCACGCCCAGCGCCAGGCCGGTCCAGGGACCCGCCGCGTAGCCGGACGAGGCCGGCGGCGCGCCGGCCAGGAGGCGGTGCACGATCAGCCATGCGCCTCCGAGAACGCCCGCCAGCCCGGTGATCCAGTACCTCATCGGCGTCCTAGCTCCGTCGCCGGGGGAAGCGACAGTCTGGCGCATGATGGTGCGCGAGCGAAACACCCGGTCAACGGACCCGCCGGCGGCCGGCACGAGGGACGGCACAGGTCCCGACCAACCCCCGATCTCGCGCGCCCCCGGAGGACACGGTGGTTACGGTACCCGGCCGCATCCGCCGGAAGGCCACCGGTCCGGGTACGGACATGCTTGCACCGGACATGGCGACGGAGGGAAAATCGTTCCGTCGGACGGACAGGAGAACAACGATGCCCCGCTCCATCCGCGCTCCGATCCAGCTGGACAAGGCGAGCCGCCGGCCTGCCGGGGATCCCCTGGCATCCGCCGTGACTGCCCACCTGCGTCAGGCCACCGGCCATCCTTCCGTCCGCTCCCGCGGCGATGCCGACAGCAGCGCGATCGCCAGCGCCTACGTGGACTTCGGCCGGCTCATCCAGGACATCGGGACCGCCGAGGCCATCATCGCCGCCGGCGCCGATGGCCGTCCCCGCGAACAGGCCGAACGACGTGCGCGGGCGGTCGCCGAGCGCGCGGGCTGGTCGGATCGCCGGATCGAGAAGGCTTTCTACCGGGCGCGCAAGCATTCCGGCGTGCGGTCCGCGGGCAACCCCTTCCTGCCGGCGCAGAGTTCCCGGCGCGGCACGGCGCAGGTGGCGCGGCAGAGCCTCGAGGCCGGAGCCCGGTGCGTGACCGACCTGATCGACCGCTGCGTGGAAGACGGTATCCGGAATCCCGGCGTCATCGCGACACAGGTGCGTACCGCCGTCCGGGAACAGCAGGTACGGCGGGACGGGCTGGTGGAACGGGCGCGGGCGGTCCTTCGCTCGCGCGAGGAGCTCGAGCGCGACCGCGTTGCCTGGATGCGCCTGGAACGCAGGGCCAGCGGCGCGACGACAGCCGGGGCGGACTCACGCGGCTGAGCCCGCACGGGCAACGAGGTGGTCGCCCCCGGCGCCCGGGTGACCGCTGCGCCTGCCGCCGGACCGGGGCGGCATCCGCACGGGAACGTCAGTCCCGCCAAAGGATCGCCTCGTCCACGTCCGCAATGTCGCGCAGGCCGCACAGCCCGAGCGTCGTGTCGAGCTCCCGGCGGATGGTTTCCAGCGCGCTGGTCACGCCCGCCTCGCCCATGGCCCCCAGGCCGTACACCCAGGCGCGACCGATGAAGACGCCGCGGGCACCGCAGGCCAGCGCCTTGAGAGCATCCTGCCCGCTGCGGATTCCGCCGTCCATGTAGACCTCGGTGCGGTCCCCCACGGCGGCGACCACCCCGGGAAGCGCCCGGATCGAAGCGGGCGCTCCATCTAGCTGGCGCCCGCCGTGGTTGGAGACGACAATCGCATCGGCCCCGGCATCGACGGCCGCCACCGCGTCCCGCGGGTCCATGATCCCCTTGATGATCAATCGGCCATCCCAGCGATCGCGGATCCGGCGTACGTCATCCCAGCTCAGCGCGGGATCGAACTGGGACGCGATCCAGCCCGACAGGGAATTGAGGTTGGCCGCGTCCCTGACGTGCCCCGCGATGTTGCCGAAGCTGCGACGCCGGGTACGCAGCATGCCCGCCCACCAGCGCCATTTCGACGCCAGGTTGGCGACGGTGGCCGCCGTGAACCTGGGCGGGACGGTCATGCCGTTGCGGATGTCCTGGTGCCGCTGGCCCAGGATCTGCAGGTCCGCGGTGAGAACCAGCGCCGGGCATCCGGCCGCGCGGGCACGATCGATCAGGCCTGCGGTGAACTCCCGGTCCCGCATCACGTAGAGCTGGAACCAGAACGGAGCCCCTGTGTGGGCAGCCACGTCCTCGATCGAGCAGATGCTCATGGTCGACAGGGTAAAGGGGACGCCGAACCGCTCCGCCGCCCGCGCGGCGTGGATCTCCCCGTCCGGATACTGCATCCCGGCGAGCCCGACGGGCGCCAGCGCGACCGGCATGCTGCATGGCTCGCCGAGCATCTCGCGACGCAGGCTGCGGTCGGACATGTCGACCATCACCCGCTGGCGCAGCCGCAGGGCCGCCAGCTCCTCGTGATTGGCCCGATAGGTGCTCTCGGTCCACGAGCCGGAATCGGCGTAGTCGTAGAACATCCTCGGCACGCGCCGCCGGGCGAGCCGCTGCAGGTCGTCGATGCAGGTCACGATGGGCATGATGGACGGGCGAACGCCTCTTCTTCTCTCCGGGCGGCCCGGCGCGCGCCGGAGCGCCGATCGGTCGTCACGCGGCCGGGTCACCGCCCCAGTATAGGTACGAGACCGTCGGGCGGCCATGCCCGTGCGGGGCGCAGGCACGGCGGCTGTTGATGGGGATCAACCCGCCCGGGCGCGGCCCGTGCTGAGATGCTCGTGCAGACATCCTTCCGCGAGACCCGGCAAGGGACAGTGGTCATGAACAATGCGCAGAGCAGTGGCGAACCCGGCGAGAGGCTGCTGGTGGCGATCGACGACAGTGACGCGGCATACCGGGCGCTGGCGTATGTCGGCCGTATCGTCGGCGCCCGCCCCGGCTTCCACGTGCTCGTATACCACCGTCTGCCCGAGCTGCCGCCGCGGCTCCGGGAGCATGGCGGTTCCTCCGATCCCGAGCGCGAGACCGAGCTCGGCCGCGAGCTGGGCAGCCTGATCGCGGAATGGGTCTCAAGCCTGGAGGCCCGGTTCGAACCGATCAGGCGCCGATCGCACACCGCCCTGATCGAGGCCGGTGTCCCCGATCCCGCAATCGAGCTGCTGCTGGACCGCGACGTCTTCCCGGGCGAGAGCCTGTGCGCCGCGCTGATCCGCGTCGCCCGGCAGCGCGGCTGCCGCACCATCGCGGTTTCCCGGGAGCACATGCCCGCTGCCGAGAGCGTCGACGAGTTGCTGCGTCGTCACACGGGCGACCGCCTGGTGCGCACCGGCGAGGGATTCGCCGTCTGGGTGATCGAGTAGACGAGGCGGTCAGGCCATGCGCAGGTGCGGCCAGATCGCGCCGAGCGCGAGCCCGAGGATGTACAGCCATCCGAACAGCCGGTTGTGCAGCAGACAGCCGCGGTGATACCAGAGCGGCCAGCCCAGGTAACCCGGCGGCGGCGACTCCGGTCGCGGTCTTGCCAGCGCGGACACTGCCCCCGTGGCCCGTGGCAGCGCGATCAGCACGAACGCGGCGAACGGCGTGATCCGCCCGGTGAGGATCAGTGCGAGTGTTACGGCATACATCAGCGAGATCGCGGCGATCTCGAGAATCCGGGCGGCGCGTTCTCCGATGATCACGGGGAGCGTGCGGATGCCCCTGGGACCGTCGAAGTCGAGCTGATCGATGTGCTTGCCCACCAGGATCGACATCACCCCCAGGCCGTACGGGACCGATGCCCACAGGACGTCCGCGGTGAGGCGGCCGGTCATCATCGCGTAGCCCCCGCCCACCATCAGCGGTCCCCACACGACGAACACGGCAATTTCCCCCAGGCCGATGCTCTTCAGCGGTACGGGCGCGGCGTCGTACGCAAAAAGCAGGATCACGCCGGCGGCCACGAAGGCACCGGCCAGAAGGCCCCGCTCGAGGATGAAGAACGCCGCGACCGCGGCGCCGATCGCGGCCAGGACGGCCAGCCCCGCCAGCAACACCCCCGGCTGCAGCACCCCGCCGGCCATGGGGTGCGGGGTGTAGCGCATTCGCGGCGAGTCCGGGGTGTCGTCGCCGCGCCGGAACCCGAAATAGTCATTGCTCAGGTTGCTGATCATGTGCGCAGCGACGAATCCGATCAGCACCAGGCAGAAGTCACGCGGATCGAACCGCCCGGCCGAGAGCGCGAGCAGCCCGGCGATCAGCGCCGCCTGGGCGGAAATGACCAGGATCACGCTGCGTGCCGCGTAGAGAAACCGGGATACGGGGTCGAGCCGCGAGGTCTCGGCCGGGGACGGCCGGTAAAAGCCCGTGAAGGCGCCCAGCCACCGCAGGATCACGGGACGCGTGGCTGCCGTGCTCTCCGTCATGGATCGGGATCCCCTCTGCACTCCGCGGAGCCGGGTCCCGCTCTTCCCTGCCGGCGGCACCGCGGGCGGGGGCGACCGGAACCGCCATCATCGGCCAGAGTCTAGAGCGCGCGGCATGCCCGCACAACGGGCAGTCCCGGGCGCGCATGATTTGTGATTCTTCCTGCCGACGCTCCCCTTGTACGGTGGGAGAGCCGGGACCGGCCCGGTAAACGAGGAGAGCACATGGGAATGGAAAAGCCGCATCCGGACCGGGAGTCATCCGGGGCGTGCTCGGAGCCGGAGCGCTGGCGCTCGGCATCATCGGGCTCGCCGGAACTCATCCCGCGTTCCTCGCGGCGATCGACACTCCTGCCGGGGCGATATTCCTGCCCGACAGGACCGCCGCGCTGCGGCGCCTGCTGTCGCCCGGCCTTCCTGCCGCGCTTGCGCCGGCCCGCGGCGCCAGTGAAAATGGCTGTCCGAAGACGGCCCTGCACGCGACCACCGGTCCGGCGGCCCGAGTGACGACAGCGTTCCCCTGTTCCGGACATCTCCCATGCAACAGCCAGCCATCGATCCCGCCCGCAGCGCCCTGCTGATCATGGATTTCCAGAGCCAGATCGTGGCCCGCTACGCCGACGACGACTCGCCGCTGCTCTCGAGCGCCGCGGCCGCGATCGGGGCCGCGCGACGCCACGGGATGCATGTCATCCATGTCGTGGTCGCGTTCCGCCCCGGCTTCCCGGAGATCGACCCGCGAAACCGGATATTCGGCGCGATCCGGGAATCCGGCGGGATCGCTCCGGACATCCACCCCCGGGTGGCCCCGGAGAAGAACGACGTGGTGGTCACCAAGCATCGGGTCGGGGCATTCATGGGCACCGACCTCGACATGATCCTGCGCGCGGGCGCCATCGACACCTTGGTCCTGGCCGGCGTGTCCACCAGCGGCGTGGTCCTGTCGACGCTGCGGCATGCCGCCGACGCGGACTACCGCCTGTTCGTCCTGGGTGACTGCTGTGCCGATGGCGATCCCGAGGTGCACACCTGCCTGCTGGACAGGATCTTCCCCCGGCAGGCGGACGTGCTCGACTCAACGGCGTTCGCCACCGCACTGGGCGGCTGACCGCGCCCGAGCCGCCCGGCCAGTCGCGCTTCAGGTGCCCGGGCCCCGCTCCACGCTGTAGCCCGCCCGCTCGATGGCGGCGCGCAGCCTGCCCTCGGCAACTTCGTCGGGATCGAAAACGATCCGGGCCGTGCCCTTCTCCCAGGAGACGTCGCTCAGGCCGACGCCCGGAAGGCGGTCCAGGGCCCAGTGGATCCTCTCCGCACAGTCCTTGCCCTGCATGCCCCCGATCGTCAGGTTGATCACCTTCACGGCATGATCCTCCTCACCTCCCTACGGACTCGCCTTCCGGTTGTAGTCGTTCCCGGAGAAGTTTGCACGAATACGCCCGGGGAACAGTCCCCCTCAGCCGTCCCCCCCGCCCGGGTTGTAGCGCCGGTTGAGCTTGCGCATGCCACCGATCCAGCGGTCGTAGTTCTCGGTCTTGCGCCGCATGTAGTCGAGCACCTGCGGGTGCGGGAGCACCAGGAACGTTTCCTGCTCGATCGCCTTCAGGCATGCCTCGGCGACCGGCTCGGGCTCGAGCATTCCGTCGACGCTCGCGACGCCGTCCTCGATGCCCCGGGTCATCGCGGTGCGCACCGCCTGCGGGCACAGGACCGAGACCTTGATGCCGTCGTCACCGTAGGTCAGTGCCAGCCATTCCGCGAGGCCCACCGCGGCATGCTTGGTCACCGCGTACGGAGCCGAGCCGACCTGGGAGAGCAGCCCTGCCGCCGAGGCGGTATTGAGAAGATAGCCGCCGCCGCGCGCGATCATGCGCGGCACCAGGTGGCGTGCCGCGTACACGTGCGCCATCACGTTGATCTCCCAGATGCGCTGCCAGTCCCCGTTCGGCACCTCGGGCCCGCCGCGCAGCGAGATCCCGGCGTTCGAGCAGAACAGGTCGATCGGTCCTTCCTGTTCCTCGACGTCCTCGATCAGCGCGCGGATCTCGTCCTCGGCGGCGACATTCACCCGCCGGCCGATGCCGCCGATCTCCGAGGCGGTCGCCTGCGCGCCCTCGCCGTCGATGTCCACGCACACCAGGCGCTTCGCCCCGGCCTGCGCAAAGCGCAGCGCCAGCGCACGGCCGATGCCTCCGGCCGCGCCCGTGACGACGACGATGCGATCCTTCATGTCCATGCTTGCGGCTCCTGTCGATGAGTTGCGCGGACCCTCAGGTCCACATGTTGCTGCCGCCGCAGACGGTCAGCGCCTGCCCCGTCATGTAACGGCTGGCGTCGGAGGCCAGAAACACCGCAACCCCCGCGAAATCGTCCGGCTCGCCGAGGCGGCGCAGGGGGATCTCCGCGTTGGCCCGCCGCTCGGCCTCCGGGTTGTCCCACAGGGCCCGCGCGAACTCGGTGCGGACCAGCCCCGGGCAGATGGCGTTGGCCCGGACGCCCCGGGGCCCGTACTCCAGTGCCAGGTTGCGCACCAGCCCGATCAGCGCCAGCTTGGATATCCCGTACGCCCCCAGCGTCTCGGAGGGCTTGAAGGCGCCCACGCTGGAGGTGAACATCATCGAGCCGGCGCCCCTGGCGACCATGTCGGGCGCGACCAGCCGCGCCAGCCACAGGTTGGCCTCGACGTTGGTCGTCATGATCTTCTCGTAGGCCTCGTCGGGGATCTCGGAGATGCTGCCGTAGAAGACGTTGACTCCGGCATTGCCGACCAGGATATCGATCGGGCCGGCGATCTCACGGGCCTTCCCGACCAGCGCCTCGAGCTCGCCCTTGCGCCCGGCATTGGCCGCGACCGCGTGGGCCCGCTGCGCGCCACAGGTCCGGTTGATCTCCTCCGCGGCGGCGTCGAGATGCTCCTGCTTGCGCGAGGAGATCACGACGGTGGCGCCATGGGCGGCAAGGCCCTGGGCCATCGCCAGTCCCATGCCGCGGGACGCGCCGGTAAGCAGCGCCACCTTGCCGGTCAGATCGAACAGCGTCGTGTCCACCATGTTTCACCTCGTCCGTCGGGTTGTCCGTTGGTCTTCATTGGATGCAAAGCGGGGCCCGGCTCAGTCCACCAGGTTGAACCGGGTCCCGCAGATCATGACCTGATCGTCCGACACGCGGGCTCCCCGGCGCGCGGCCTCGGCCAGCAGCCGGGTACGATCCGCGACCCGCAGATCGAGCGCGCCCAGACCGTCGCCGCGCCCGTCCCTGGCCGGCACGAAACGCAGGTCCGCATTGGCGAGCCGGATCCTCGCTGCCCCGTCCCCGCGCTCCAGAGGCAGGCCGGTCACCGCCGCCCAGCGCTCGGCCAGGGCTCCGGGGCGTTCCCCCTGCAGCTCGACCGCGACGATGTCCGAAACCACGTCGGTGCACACCGCGTCCTTCCAGCCCTTCCCCCCGGCCGGCTCCCAGTTGCCGGTCGGGTCGGCTTCCCGGTCCCAGTCGACCTCGAGGAACGACGCCCCCATGTCGCCGGGGTGCAGCTGCATGATGTTCCAGCTCCCGCGGTCCGCCTCGAAGGCGACGCGGACGCCGTTGTCGCCGGCCCGCGCGCGCACGGCGGCCTGGTCTTCCAGCGTCGGCACCTGGCAGATCACCATGTAGCCGCCGGCGCCGCCGCGCCGCTGCAGGAAGCGGCCCGCTGCCGTGCCCTCCCGCGTCGGTGCAACCAGCTCGAGGAATCTGGATCCCACCGGCAGCAGGGTGTTCTCGAGGCCGAACTTGCCGACCTCGGGGTCCACGTAACAGGACCGGATCGAGAACACCCCGGAGAGATCCCGGATCGCCGGGACCAGGTGTTCGGCCACCAGGCATATCTGGCGCAGATGGATCGCCATGTCAGCATTTCCCCCTCGCTGCCTTCGCCGGGCACCGCGACGCCCGGCGGCCGCGTTCATCGATTCTTCCACTGCGGCTGACGCTTCTCCACGAAGGCGTTCACGCCCTCCCGGAAATCCTCCGTCTGGCGCAGGTCGTCCATCACCACCCGGCTGAAGAGCAGGCTCGCCTTGAGCTGCTCCAGGTCGTCCAGGCCGTTCAGGATGCGCTTGGTCGCCTTCACGGAGGAAGGCGACACGGCACAGATTTCGCGCGCCTTGTCCATCGCGGCGTCCATCAGCCGGTTGCCGGGTACCACGTCGTTGACGAACCCCAACCGCATGCCCGCCTCGGCACCCACGTGGCGCCCGGTCAGCATCATGTCCACCGCGGGCTTGCGCCCGATCTGCCGGCTCAGCCGCTGCACCCCGCCGGCGGCCGCGAACAGGCCCACCCGCACCTCCGGCAGGGCGAACGTCGCCGTCTCGGCGGCGATCACGATGTCGCAGGCCAGCGCCGTCTCGAAGCCGCCGCCCATGGCGAAGCCGTTCACCGCCGCGATAATCGGCTTCTCCAGGTCGAAGCGGGAGGAGAGGCCGGCGAAGCCGGAGGACGGCATGGTGCTGTTGCCCCCCTGCGCCGTGTATTTCAGGTCGTTCCCGGCCGAAAAGGCCTTGTCCCCGGCGCCGGTCAGGACCGCGACCCACAGGTCCGGATCCGCGGCGAAGTCATCCCAGATCCGCGCCAGCTCCCGGTGCATCGGCGCGTGCATCGCGTTGTGCACGGCGGGGCGGTCCATGGTGACGATCAGGATCGGGCCTTCGCGCCCGGTGGTGACGAATTCGTAGCTCATGTGCAGCTCCCCGTAGGCGGCCTCCGGGCGGCGGGTGTCCCGGCGGCGAAGATTCCGTGAGCGGGACGAGTGTCCCGGACCGCTGCCGTCCGGCACCGGCACGGCAGCCGCGTCATGACGGCCGCGCGGTGCAGCGCCGGATCCACCGGAACGGGTCGCCGCAAGACCCGCCGATGGCGCTCGCGGCCAGCCCGCGAGCCGCGTTCCCCGCGCTTCCGGGCCGGGGCATACCCGCTACAGGTCGAGGCCGGAGAAGAACTGGCGCGTATTCTCGGCCAGCCCGTCGAGGAAATAGCCGCCCTCCTGCACGACCAGCACCGGCACGCCGATATCGCGCAGCGCGGATGCCATGCGGGCGAACCCCCCCGAGCTCAGCGCCACCTGTGCCTGCGGGTCCTCCCGGTAGGTGTCGAAGCCCAGCGGCACCACCAGCACGTCCGGCCCGAACAGCCGCACCGCCCGGATCGCCTCGTCGAGGCGCTCGAAGAACACCGCCTCGGGCGAGCCGTGCGGCATCGGCAGGTTGATGTTGTAGCCGTAGCCGGCCCCGGCGCCCCGCTCGTCCTCGAAACCGGTGACCACCGGATAGAAATTGGTCGGGTCCGCGTGGATGGAGACGTACAGTACGTCGCTGCGTTCCCAGAAGGTTTCCTGGATGCCCTGGCCGTGGTGCATGTCCGGATCCAGGATCGCCACCCGGGGGAACCGCTCCTGCAGGACCGTGGCCGCGATCGCCGCGTTGTTGAGATAGCAGAAGCCGCCCGCGGCGTCCGGCCTCGCGTGATGCCCGGGCGGGCGACACAGCGCGTACGCGCCGCGTTCGCCGTCGATCAGGACATGCGCGGCGGACACCGCCGTCTGTGCCGAGTAATAGGCCGAGATCCAGGTGTGCTCGCCGATCGGGCTGCTGCCGTCCGCCAGGTAGCGGGCGGCCTCCGCCAGGAGGCCCCGCAGCGGGTTCGGCGAACGCACAAACACGTTCGACAGCACTTCCCCGCCCCACTCCTCGGGCCAGCGGCGGTGGGCCGATTCCAGGAACCGCAGGTAGCCCAGCTCGTGCACCGCGGCGATCGGCCGCATGCCGTGATCCGCCGACTCGATCAGCTCGATCCCGAGCGATTCCAGGCCTTCGCTGATGCCCTCGGTGCGCTGCGGGATCTCCTGGGGCTGGCGCATCTGGCCGCGGGTGAAATAGGTGCGCGGGTGATGCCGGTTCTGCGTCGGGTGGAAAAACGCCTTCATGACTGCTCAGTGCCTCGCACGTCACGGGAAAATATTGGCCGCTCGTGCATGCGGCCGCACCGAAGGACGATACCAGCATTCGCGGCCCCGGCGCATGCCGGCCGCCTCTCGCCGGCGGGGACGGCCGGGACTGCCGCGGCGCAGCCCCGATGGCCGCCGGCGCGGGTGCGATCCCCGTCAGGACGCCCCGGCAGGGGCGTGCAGGCGCGCGAAAAAGGGCGCCGGTGCGGGAGCTTGACCGGCATCAACATCCCGAGCGGAACGCCGCGCTAGCATTGTCCCGCAACGGGCGGTGAGAACCGCGGGCCAGGGGAGCGCCAGACTCGCATGTCGCGGACATACCAGCGCAGCACAGCACGATCGGGAGCCACAAAGAGCCCCCTTTGCGCATGTCTCCTGGCGCTCGGCTTCCTGTTCGTCCTGAACGCGAGCGTGGCGGCCGCACGGCAGCCGGCCGGCTGGACACCCCGTTACGTCCGTGCCAGCCGCGTCATGGCCGACCTGCATCTCATGGCCACGGCCGACTCTTCGGGAGAGCCGGCACACTGCTGCCTGAAGAACACCTGCATCAACCCGGCGGTGGCCGGGCCCGCGATCCTGAACGGGCGCGACCTCACGCCGCGGGATTACCGCTCGTCCCCCGCCGGCACGTATCCGGCCCTGCCCGCGCGAAGCCGCGTCACGGGGCTTCGCGCGCGCGTTCCGGATCGACCCCGGGAAGGGCCGGCCGGTCCTCCCGTATATTTCGCCACCGCCCGCTTTCGGCTATAGGCCCCGTCCCGCGGGGTTGCCGCGGC
>DASQZJ010000046.1:0-47016 GCA_035638775.1 Gammaproteobacteria bacterium | reverse complement strand
ACGCGGCCATCGTCGCGCGGGAGTACGGCATGCCGGCGGTGGTGGGCACCGGCGACGGCACCCAGCGGATCCGCACCGGCCAGCGCCTGCGCGTGGATGGCGGGACCGGGGTGGTGACGATTCTGGACTGAGACGGGCGCGCCATGGCGCGCCGTCCCGGTCAGCTCAAGCAGTCCGATGCGGACGGGGGGGATCGAGATGACGAACCACATGCCACTCGTGAGCTGGTTCGAGGAGATCGGGATCAACGACCGCCCGGCGGTGGGCGGCAAGGGCGGGAGCCTCGGCGAGCTGGTGCGCGCCGGCATCCGGGTGCCGCCCGGTTACGTGGTCACGACCGGAGCGTTCCGGCGTTTCATGGAGGGGGTCGACCCCGCCGGCGGGATCCGCAAGGCGGTGTCGGCGCTGGACCCGGAGGACGTTCCCGCGCTGGAGGCCCGCCTCGGCCGGATCCGTGAACGCATCTGCGGCGCGGCCATGCCGGATGAGCTGCGCTCACCGATCGAATCCAGCTACGCGGAGCTCGACGGCGGCGGCAGCGTCCCGGTCGCGGTGCGCTCCAGTGCCACCAGCGAGGACAGCGCCGATGCCAGCTTCGCCGGGCTGCAGGATACCTATCTCTGGGTAAGCGGGGCCGAGGAGGTGATCGACTACGTGCGTGCCTGCTGGGCCAGCCTGTACAGCGTGGAGTCGGTCAGCTACCGCCTGCGCAGGGCAATGCCCGAGGAAGAGCTGGCCATCGCGGTGGTCGTGCAGCGCATGGTCGATGCACGAGCTTCCGGCGTCATGTTCACCCGCAGCCCCACCAGCGGCGATCCCTCGGTGATCGCGATCGAGGCCAGCTGGGGACTGGGCTCCTGCGTGGTCAGCGGCGAGGTCACGCCGGACACGCTGCTGGTCAACAAGGTCACCGGCGAGATCATCAAGCAGCAGGTGTCGAAAAAGCAGGTGCGCCACGTACCGGATCCGGAGGCCGGGGGCGTGCGCGTGGAGGATGTGCCGGACGAGCTGCAGGAGGCAAGCGTCCTGGAGGAGCACCATATCGGCGAGCTGGTGGATACCGCGAAACGGGTGGAACGCCACTACGGCTGTGCCCAGGACATCGAGTGGGCGATCGAGCACCAGCCGGGCGAGGGCTCCGGAGTCTACCTGCTGCAGAGCCGCCCGGAGACCGTGTGGAGCGGCGCCGGGGCCGAGCCGGCGGTCGCGCCGCGCGCCAGGGCCACCGATCACGTGTTTGCGCTGTTCGGCGGCGGGCGCTGAAAGCGGGGAGCGAAGGCATGGTTCTTGAGGACGAGGACATACAGGACATCCTGAAGCTCCTGGACGCTTCGGGCTTCGATTCGATGCAGCTCGACGCCGGTCGCTTCCGCCTGGTTCTGCGGCGCTCGGCGGAGGGCGAGGACGGCTGGACGCAGGAGTCCTTTTTCACCACGGCGGCACCGGAGACCGAGGCGGCGTCCGCGGAGACGGAGCGGACGGCCGGTCGGGAGGTGGAGCCCAGCACCGAGCCGGGCGTGGTGGACGTCCGCGCGAGCCTTGCGTCGACCTTCTATCGCTCGCCCAAGCCCGGTGCCGAGCCGTTCGTCGAGGTGGGCAGCCGGGTCAGCGAAGAGACCACGGTCTGCATCCTCGAGGCGATGAAGCTGATGAACACGCTGCGTGCCGGCGTAAGCGGAGAGGTCACGGAGATCTGCGTCGGGAACGGGGAGTTCGTGGAGCAGGACGCGATCCTGATGCGGGTGCGCACGGAGGCCACATGATCCGCCGCATCCTGGTCGCCAATCGCGGCGAGATCGCCGCCCGGGTGATCCGCAGCTGCCGGCGGCTGGGGATCGAGACCGTGCTGGCGGCCTCGGAGGCGGACCGGACCTCGCTACCGGCGCGGCTGGCGGACGAGGTGAGGATCATCGGGCCGGCGCCTTCGGCGCAGAGCTACCTCGACGTCGACCGCATCGTCGGGGCGGCCCGGGACGGCCGAGTGGACGCGGTCCATCCCGGCTACGGGTTCCTGTCCGAGAACCCCCGCCTGGCGGCGGCCTGCGACGCCGCGGGTCTGGTCTTCATCGGGCCCACGCCCGACCAGCTCGCGGCCCTCGGTGACAAGCTGGAGGCTCGCCGACACGCGGTCGCCGCCGGGCTGCCGGTGGTGCCGGGGGGGTCCGTGGATACGCTCGCGGACGCCCGCCGAATCGCCCGGGAGATCGGCACGCCGCTGTTGATCAAGGCAGTGGGCGGTGGCGGCGGACGCGGCATGCGCCTGGTGCGTGACGAGCGCACGCTGGAAGACGCAGTGCACATGGCGATGTCGGAGGCCGAGGCAGCCTTCGGCGACGCCCGGGTGTACCTGGAGCGCTACGTCGAGCACGGTCGCCACGTCGAGGTCCAGGTGCTGGGTGACGGGCGCGATGTCATCCATCTGGGGACGCGGGACTGCTCGATCCAGCGCCGCTACCAGAAGCTGGTGGAGGAAGCCCCGGCTCCGGCGCTGTCGGAAAGCATGCGGGACGGGCTGCACCGGGGCGCGGTGGCGCTCGGGCGGCATCTGGGTTATCGCGGGCTGGGGACGGTGGAGTGCCTGGTGGACGTGGACCGGGAACGCTTCTACTTCCTCGAGATGAACGCGCGTATCCAGGTCGAGCACCCGGTCACGGAGGCGATCACGGGCCTTGACCTGGTCGCCGAGCAGATCGCGGTCGCCGAGGGGCGGCCGCTGGCACTGACGCAGGAGGAAGTCGCGTTCCAGGGCCATGCCGTGGAGTGCCGGATCAACGCCGAGGATCCGGGACACGATTTCCGGCCGTCCCCGGGGACCGTGCGCGCCGCGCGGTGGCCCGCGGGCAGCGGGATCCGGGTGGACACGCACGTGCACTCCGGCACGCTGATCCCGCCGCACTACGATTCCCTGATCGGCAAGATCATCGCGCTGGGCAAGGACCGTGACCAGGCCGTGCAGCGGATGCACTCGGCCCTGATGCGCCTGCGCCTGGACGGCATCGCCACCAACGCGGCGCTGCACGCAGCGGTAACGGCGGACCCGGGGTTCGGCCGGGGTGGCATGGACACCGGCTACTTCCCGGCATTCCTCGCCCGGTGGCGCGAGACGGAGGAGGCGAATCATGGCGCGGATTAAGCTGGTCGACGTATCGATCCGTGACGGCAACCAGAGCCTGTGGAGCCTGACCGGGATGACCCCGGCGATGGCGCTGCAGATCGCGCCGGTGCTCAACCGGGTCGGCTTCAAGGCGCTGGATTTCATCTCCAGTACCCACATGGGCGCGGCGGTGCGTTACCACCGCACGGATCCGTGGGCCTACATCCGCGCGATGCGCCGGCTGGCGCCGGACACGCCGCTGCAGTTCATCGGTACCGGCATGCGCTTCATCTCGTGGGAGTCGTCGTCGGACGAGTTCATGCGCCTCGTGTATCGTCGCCTGGTGGCCAACGGCATCTCTCGCTTCATCATCCTCAATCCGATGCACGACAAGGAGGCCCTGCTGCGGGCGGCGCGCATCGCGAAGGAGGAGGGGGCGCCGGACGTGATGGCGGCGTTGACCTACACGGTGAGTGAAGTGCACGACGATGCCTTCTACGCCGACTTTGCCGCCGCCGTGGCATCCTCGCCCGACTTCGATCGTGCCTACATCAAGGACCCTGCGGGGCTGCTCACTGCCGAGCGCGCCCGGACCCTGATTCCGGCGGTCAAGGCCCGCCTGGGCGGCATGCCGCTGGAGCTGCATTCGCACTGCACGCTGGGGCAGTCGCAGTTCAACTACCTGGTGGGGGCGGAACTCGGCATCGATGCGCTGCACGTGGCCATCGGGCCACTGGGCAACGGCACCTCGCTGCCGCCTGCCCGGCGGACGATCGCCAACCTCCGCGACCTCGGCCATAGCGTCGACATCGACGACGAGGCGCTGGAACGGGTGGCCTCCTTCTTCGGGCAGGTCGCCGGCGTCGAGGGTCTGCCTGCCGGCAAGCCGGGCGAGTTTGATGCAGCCTTCATGCGCCACCAGGTGCCGGGCGGCGTGATGACCACCATCCGGCGCCAGATGGCCGAGATGGGGATGTCCGATCGGCTCGAGGCAGTGATCGAGGAGATCGAGCGCGTGCGCGCCGAGCTCGGCTACCCGATCATGGTGACCCCGTTTCCCCAGATCGTGTGCACCCAGGCGAGCTACAACGTCATGAGCGGGGAGCGCTACGGGACCGTGCCGGACCAGGTGATCCGCTACATCCTGGGCAAGTTCGGGCGCCCGACCGCTCCCGTGGACGGGAACGTCAAGGATCGGATCCTGTCCTCGGCGCGCGCCAGGGAGATCGCGGACGAGCCGCCGCCGCCCAGCGTGGCGGAACTGCGCAAGCGCTTCCCTCGCGGGATTTCGGACGACGAGTTCCTGCTGCGGGCGGTGATGCCTGCCGGGCAGGTCGATGCCATGCAGGGTGCCGGGCGGTTGCGCGAGACCTACGACCCGAGGGCCCGTTCCGTAATCCGCCTGCTGGAGGGCCTGAAGGAGCGTCCCCGCGTATCCGGACTGGTGGTGGACAAGCCCGGATTCCGTCTGGCGCTGGGCAGCCGCCGGACAGCCGGGGAGGGGGAGGAGCCGGCACCCGGCGAGCACGCCGAGCCGGTCGAGGATCACCGCGACACGGGAACCGGATAGATACGCATGGACATCGCTACCGATACACTGGCCCGGCTGCGTGCGGCGCGCGGCTTCGTTCTCGACATGGACGGCACACTGGTCCTCGGGGACCGGCGCAATCACGGTATCCGGCCCCTGCCGGGCGCCATCGAGATGACCGATTACCTGCTCGAGCGTGGCCTCCCGCTCGTGGCGTTCACCAACGGTACCGCGCGTACCCCCGTCGACTACGCGGATGCCCTGAGGGACGCCGGCTTCTCGTTCCCGCCGGAGAAGATCGCCACACCCGCCCGCGTGGCGGGTGATTACTTCGCACGCCAGGGACTGCGTCGCATCATGGTCATGGGCATCGAGGGTGTATGGCGGCCGATTCGCGACGCGGGGCTGGAAGTGGTGACGCCGCCGTTTCGCATCGAGGACGTCACCGGCGAGCGACAGGTGGATGCGATCTTCGCGGGCTGGTTCCGGGAGGTCACGCTGGACGACATCGAGGCTGCCTGCAACGCGGTTTGGGGCGGGGCGGCATTGTACAGCGCCTCCATGGCTCCCTTCTTCGCCAGCGCGGAGGGGCGCGCTCTGGGTTCGTCCGTGGCTATCGTCTCCGCCATCCGCGGCGTGACGGGATGCGACGCCACCGTGCTGGGCAAGCCCTCGGTGGACGCCCTGCACTGCGTGGCAGACTATCTGGGCGTGTCCGCGGCAGACCTGGTCGTGGTGGGTGACGACCCCACCATCGAGCCGGTCATGGCCCGCGAGGCGGGGGCGCTGGCAGTCGGCGTCGAGACCGGCTTTTGCCGTCGTGAGGACTATGAGCGCGCGCCGGAAGCCGAGCGGGCCGAGCTCGTGGTCCACGGCATGGACGAGCTTTTCCACCTCTACCGCGAAGGCTGACCACCCGTGCGGGCACGCGGCGCCGCCGGCGCGCCCCTTACATGTTCCGGATCCGGGTCAGCAGGGCTCGCAGCAGGGTTCGTTCACGCGCACTGAACAGTGCCGCGAGCCTCGCCTCCTGTTCCCCGGCCAGGGCCTCCGCGCGGGCCAGGCGTGTCCTGCCGGCGGCCGTGAGACTCAAGGTCCGGGCCCGTCCATCCCGGGGACTGCGCGCCCGGGTGATGAAGCGGCGTTGCAGCATGCGCTGCACGAGATGGGCCATGTTGGGGGGCGCGATCTCCAGCGCCTCCGCGGCCTGGCCCTGCATGACCCCGTCGTTGGCCTCGATGATCGCGAGCAGGGAGTACTCGGCCAGCGTGAGCTCGCACTGGCCCAAGCGCGCGAGCAGTTGCCGCCGCAGCCGTGCGTGGGCGCGCGCGACATGAAACCCGAGGTTGCGCTCGAGGCGGGACTGGTCGAGCGCACCGTCGGTGTCGCCGGGACGGTGCGTTGCCGCTTTATCCCGGGAGGGTTCGCGGTTGGTGAAAGGTCGCTTCGGTCCGGTCATTGGCTCCGTCTTCGCTCGGGCAGTGTCCGCGCACGGACGGTCCGGTTTCCCTTGACGTCACGCGGACGCCGCGGGGCCCTGGATCGCGCAATGGCGCGGACCGGGGTGAGGCAGACGACGGGTCCGAAAGACTCCTCGTGGCAGAGTCCGTCCCGGGTGTGACGTGATCGGTCACCGTGGCCCGCATGATCGTCCCGTCGACTTGTCCTCCTGCGACGTTGCACTCTTGCCGGCAGCGTCCTCGACCAGCCCCCGCAGACGCCTGGCGGCGTCGAGGTTGACCGGTATCCCGGGCACGAAGGCGTCGCGGGTCGGGCCGTCGATCCCCGGCGTCCGGTCACCATGGAGATCGGGCGCTGGTGGAAGAATGCGCCGAAGGGCGCGGCCCGACGCCGGGATCTCATTCCCCCGGGCGGCGGTAGGTCTGCAGCCCGGGCTTGATGGACTTCTCGTCCAGGAACTGACGCATGCCCTCGGCGCGACCCTGTTCCGGATCCCGCAACTGTGCCTGGTCGACCTTGGCGTAGAGGTAGTCCTCGTTCTGCTCCCAGGTCAGCTCCCGGCAGCGCTTGAAACCCTGCTTGGCGGCACGCAGGATGACCGGGTTCTTCTCCAGCAGGATCCGCGCGAGGGCTTCGGTCTCCCGCCGCAGCCCGGCTTTGGGGACGCTCTTGTTGACCAGGCCCATCCGCGCCGCGCGGACGCCGTCGAAGGTCTTCCCCGTCATGATGTAGTAGAGTGCCTCGCGGTGCCCGAGGGTGTCGGCGAGGGCCTTGCTCACGAGATTGCCCGGCGGAATCCCCCAGTTCACCTCGGAAAGACCGTAGACCGCCTCGTCGGCGGAGATGGCGAGGTCACATGCGACCAGCGGGGAGAAGGCACCGCCGAAGCACCAGCCGTTGACCATGGCGATGGTCGGCTTGGCGTACATGCGCAACAGCTTCCACTGCCACGTCGAGGCCTCGCGGCGGATCTTCTCCTGCAGGATCTCGGGGCCCGCGTCGACCTCGCGGAAATACTCCTTCAGATCCATGCCGGCGGACCAGGAGTCGCCGGCCCCGGTGAGGACGAGTACCTTCGCCTCGGGGTCCATTTCCAGCGCTTCGAGCGCGTCCCGCATCTCACGGTTGAGCGTGGGGTTCATCGCGTTGCGCTTGGCCGGGCGGTTGAGCGTTACCCAGGCGATTCCCGCCCCATCGACCTCGACGAGCACGGTCTCCCAGCGGTTGGCATACGTGGACATGAAGCAGCGACTCCCGAAACGAGGTGGCAGGCGCACCGCCCCGGAAGGGGCAGGCACGGATTGGGCGATAAGTTATACTGCATAACTGTTATCCGGGCAAGCAGTCACCGGTCGCGGCCGCGCCGGCCACAGGCATGCCCGGGAGAAGCCCTGCGACGGGCCGCGCGGCCGGGCCCGGTGAGCACCGCGGGGTGCGTCCGGTGGCCGATCATGGCTTAATGGGACGCCGGTGTGACGGGTGGGTGACCATGCGCGTTCGCATCCGGTGCCACCGGAAGTCAACTGGATTCGCCGCGGGCGTGACCCCGCGGGACGCGGCCATCGGTCACGCGCCGTCGTCGGCGGCGCCATTGGAGGAGAAAGCATGGAAACGGTCGATCTGGAGCAGGCGATCACCCACAGCCTGGATACCACCGCCGGACAGCTGGCGACCACCACCAACGAAAGACACCGGCAGATTCTTCACAACTACATGATGCACGTGCACCTCGAGGGGGCGGGCGAGTTCGAGAAGATCGTGGCCCCGGACATGATGGTGGACGACCCGGAGTACCGGATACTCTGGGGCACGCCCATCATCGTGCGCGGCAAGGAGGAGGTGCTGAACTTCTACAACAGCATCGGCCAGGCGATCCTGTGGCATACGGACGAGATGATCGCGGTGGCGGATTGGGGGTTCGCGTCGGAGGTGACGTTCCACCAGGTGGCGCCGGCAGCGGAGCTGGCACCGCTCGGCGTGGAGGTGGACGACGGAAACGGCTGGTATCACCTGCAGAGCCGCCAGGTGATGGTATGGCCATACGACGAGCGCGGACGGCTGGGCGGCGAGCGCATCTACGAGGACGTCAGCACGCGGCAGGTCGCCCGCGTCGACGAGGGCAGCCTCATGCCTGCCGCGCGGGTGAAGGAGCTGCGGCACGCGCTGTACGAGAAAGTGCGGCGGTCCGCCTAGCCGGGCCTGGCGCCTTGCCGGCCCGGTTTCGCGCCGGCTGCTGCCGCGGGGTCGCCGGCGGACGCCGTTCGCCGAAGCCGGATCGACTCGCGCGGCAAGCCCGCAGGCGAGTCGCTGGAGTCGCGGGGAAGACTGGATATGAGCAATACGAAAACCGCGCTGGTTACGGGGTCGACGGACGGGGTCGGTCGTCTCGTGGCGCTGCGCCTGGCGGACCGGGGCACGCGGGTCCTGGTGCACGGCCGGGACGCATCACGGGGGGGAGAGGTCGTTCGGGAGATCGGGAGCAAGGGCGCGCGGTCCGATTTCCTGCGGGCGGATTTCGCATCGCTGGCAGAAGTCCGCGATCTGGCGGGCGCCGTGCGGGATCGGGCCGACCGGCTGGACCTGTTGGTCAACAACGCCGGCATCGGGATGGGCGCATCCGACCCGGGACGCGGTACGAGTGCCGACGGGCACGAGCTGCGCTTCGCCGTGAACTACCTGGCCGGGTTTCTCCTGACTCGCCTGCTGTTGCCCCTGATCCGGCGGTCCGCGCCGGCACGGATCGTCAACGTATCATCGATCGGGCAGCAGCCGATCGACTTTTCCGACGTCATGCTCACCCGGGACTACGACGGAACCCGGGCCTACTGCCAGAGCAAGCTGGCGCAGGTCATGTTCACGATCGATCTCGCCGAGGAGTTGCGCCCGGACGGCATCGACGTGAACGCATTGCACCCGGCAACCTTCATGGACACGACCCTGGTCCGTCGCGACGGCATCCGTCCACGAAGCACCGTGGACGAGGGTGCGCGCGCGATCCTCAACCTCGCCTGTTCGCCGGAGCTCGCCGGGCACACGGGGCTGTTCTTCGACGGCTTGCGCGAGTCGAGGGCCAGGGACCAGGCATACGACGCCGAGGCAAGGGCCCGGCTGCGCAGGCTCAGCATGGAGTTCGTGCAGCCGTTTCTGTCCTGAAGCCGTCCTGCCCGATCCCGGTCGAAACGGCGGCCGGAGGCAATTCCGGCTGACCCCCGCGGCCGGAGGGCGCCGGGTTCGCCGCCCCGTGCCCTGCCCCGAGTGACGAGGACGCACGCGCCAGCCGCTGCCCGACGGGGAGGCCGACCTTCGGGCCTGCTGCCGGGCGGGGGGGTACTCCGCTCTTGCCGGGATCGCCGCCTCCGGCGATGCGGAGCTTCCGGGAGCCCCGCCGGCCCTTCCGTTGTTGCGTCTGCCGCCGCCGCGGCCCGTGCCCGGCCGCGGGATCACCCTTTTTCATCTTATTGATCGGCGGCGAGCCCCCCGTCCCTCGCCGCTTGCATCCTTTCCAGCCATGGTGTACACCTAGTACTCATACTGTATGTAGCCTGTATACAGGCTGCACCGGACATCAGCCGCGATACCCCCACGGGGACCGCGGACATGGTCAGCCCGGGCGCGACGCCGGGGCTGCGCGCGTGGAGGAGATTCGGTCGTGCGGCAGAGTGACAAGGCAGCCCTGAGGCTGCGGCAGTTGATACTCGATGGTGACCTGCCGGTCGGCGAGCACCTCTCCGAGCCGAGTCTCGCCGATCGTCTCCGGGTCTCGCGCACCCCGGTACGTGCCGCCCTGGTCCGCCTCGAGCACGAGGGCCTGGTGGAGCCGCTGCCGTCCGGCGGCTATCAGATCCGGGTCTTCCACGAGAAGGAGATCGCGGATGCAGTCGAGGTGCGCGGCGCGGTCGAGGGGATCGCCGCCCGGTTCGCGGCCGAGCTGCGGCCCAACCGCTCGGAAATCGCGACCCTGCACGAGTGCCTGAGCAGGATCGATGGCGTGGTCCGGCGCAACGAGCTCACCGAGGAAGACTTCTACCAGTACGTCGACGCCAATCGGGACTTCCACGAGATCATCATTTCGCTCGCCCGCAGCGACGTTCTGCGCCATTCCCTGGAGCGCAGCGCCAGCTTCCCGTTCGCTTCCGCCAGTGCCTTCGTCATGGCCGAGGCGGAGCTGCCCGAGTCGAAGGAAATCCTTTTCGTCGCGCAGGACCAGCATCACTGCCTGGTCGATGCGATCGCGTCGGGCGACGGCGCTCGCGCGGAATCACTGGCGCGCGAGCATGCGCGCGTCACCATTCGTCACCTGCGGCTGGTGCTGAACAACCAGGACGCCAGAAAACGAATCCCCGGCCTGCAGCTGGTACGGCGCGCATCCGCGACATCGTAGCCGGCTCGTACGCGTTCGATTTTCACCATCTAGGAGGAGAGCTGTCATGGCGGGCAAGAGCCTGGAAGATGTATTGAAGGGCACCGACAACATCGCGCGGCTGCTGCGCAATTCCCAGATCGGTCCCTACGTCTATCCGCAGGTCCAGAGCGAGTTCACCAACTGGCGCGACGAGCAGGTCGCCTGGCGCGAGACCTGTGCGCTGTTCGACCAGTCCCATCACATGACGGACCTCTATATCGAGGGTCCGGACGTGATCCGGCTGCTTTCGGACCTGGGAATCAATACCTTCAAGAACTTCCAGGTCAACAAGGCCAAGCAGTTCGTGGCATGCAACTACGATGGCTACGTGATCGGCGACGCGATCCTGTTCTACCTCGAAGAGAATCGCCTCAGCCTGGTGGGCCGTCCTTCGGTGCACAACTGGGTGCAGTTCCACGCCGAGACCGGCGACTACAACGTCAAGTGCGAGCGGGACGAGCGCACCGCGGTCAACCCGAAGGGTCGCAAGCTCTACCGCTACCAGGTGCAGGGTCCCAATGCGATGAAGGTCCTGGAGAAGGTCACCGGTGGCCCGCTGCCGGAGATCAAGTTCTTCAACATGGGCGAGATCACCATCGCCGGTCACCGTGTCCGGGCGCTGCACCACGGAATGTCCGGTGTCCCCGGCCTGGAGCTGTTCGGGCCCGCCGCCGAGGGCGAGAAGGTCAAGGCCGCGATCGTCGAGGCGGGCGCCGAATTCGGCCTGCACCAGGTCGGTTCCCGGGTGTACGCGACCAATACCCTGGAATCCGGGTGGATCCCCTGTCCGCTGCCGGCGGTGTACACCGGCGAAAAGATGCGTGCCTACCGTGAATGGCTTCCGGCCGACTGGTACGAAGCGACCGGCTCCCTGGGCGGCAGCTTCTACTCGGACAACATCGAGGACTACTACCTGACGCCGTACGACCTCGGTTACGGCCCGATGGTGAAGTTCGACCATGACTTCATCGGCCGTGAGGCCGTGGAAGAGTTCGCCCGGAATCCGCGGCGACGCAAGGTCACCCTGGCCTGGAACGGCGAGGACGTCGCCCGTGCCATGCAAACCATGTTCGAAAAGGGCGAGCCGGCCAAGTACATCAATCTCCCGCTGACGAACTACGCCACCTGGCCGAACGACAGGCTGATGCTCAACGGCAGGATGGTGGGCGTGTCGACGTTCTGCGGATACAGCTACAACGAGCGATCCATGCTGTCGCTGGCCATGGTCGACGCGGATATCGAGGTCGGGACCGAGCTCAGCCTGGTCTGGGGCGAGGAAAACGGCGGCTCCGACAAGCCCGTGGTCGAGCGCCACCGGCAGGTCGAGCTGCGCGCGATCGTCAGCCCGGTGCCGTATTCGGAAGTCGCCCGAAAGGAATACGCGGAAGGCTGGCGGACCCGGCAGTCTTGAGCCGGCGTCCGCTCCCGGGTGGCCGATGGGCTGCCCGGGCCACCGCGTTGACGGACGCGGGCAGCATGCGGAACTCGTCCGCAGCCAACCTACAGGTTCCTGTCATGACCAAGCAGTCGACCCAAACTGTGGAAGCCGCCGCGCCGGAAGTCGCCGGCGAGCCGGGAACGGACGCGCTCGAGCACGCCATTGCGTCCCTGATGGAAGGCTTCACGATCGAGGCAACCCCCCAGGAGGTCAAGCGCGGCAACGGGTTCGCGGATTGCCTCCGGCCCGGCACGCGCGTGTTCGTCCCCTGGCTTCAGGACTGGGACTACGATCGGACCGTCGTGGCCTGCCGCACGCTGCGCGACGCCGGGATGACCCCCGTGCCGCACCTGGCGGTGCGTGGACTCAAGAGCGCGGACCAGCTGGAGGCGGTACTGAAGCGGTTCCGCGACGAAGCCGGCGCCGACGAGCTGTTGCTCCTGGCCGGCGGGCTCGCCGAGCCGGCCGGTCCGTTCGACCGCACCATGCAGGTGCTCGAGACCGGATTGATCCCGGAGCACGGCATCCGCCGCATCGGCGTCGCGGGCCATCCCGAGGGCAGTCCGGACATTCCGGACACCGAGCTGACCCGGGCGCTCCAGGAGAAGTACGCCTTCGCCGAGGCGACCGGGCTCGCGCTGCACATCGTCACGCAGTTCTTCTTCGACGCCGCGCCAACGGTGCATTGGGAGCGTTCCATCCGGGACCAGGGGAACCGGCTGCCCGTCAGCGCGGGGCTGCATGGACTGGCCTCGGTCACGACGCTGATCCGGTATGCCAAGGCCTGCGGCGTGGGCAAGTCCCTGGGCGCCTTCATGCGCAACCAGGGGAGCGTGATGAAGATCGCCTCGGCCAAGGCGCCGGACGGGCTGGTGGTGGAGCTGGCGCGTTCCCGGCTGCGGGACCCCGGTTCGCTGCTGCAGGGCTGTCATTTCTTCCCGTTCGGCAGCGTCGAGCGCACCGCCCGCTGGGCCGGTGCACTGGCTGCCGGGAAATTCGAGCTGGACGAGCGCTCGGGGGCCCTGAAGATCGAGTGCTAGCGAAAGGCGCCCGGTCGGTTCGCTCCGCCCCTTGTCATTCACTTCCGACTTGCGAGCCCTATCACCATGACTGCCCGAATCATCGACGGCAAGGCCATCGCCAAACGGGTCCGCGCAGAATTGCTGCCGCGCGTTCAGGCTCTCGCCGAGAGCGGTATCACGCCCGCTCTGGCCGTGATCATGGTGGGCAACGATGCCGCATCGAAGGTGTACGTGGGCAACAAGGTCAGGGCGTGCGGGGAAATGGGCATGCGCTGCGACGTGCACCAGTTCTCGCCCGATACGCCGCAGGAACGGGTCGAGGAGTGCATTCGCGCGCTGAACGAGGACCCGGAGATCCACGGCATCCTGGTGCAGTTGCCGCTCCCGGCCCATTACGATGCCCGCAAGCTGATCGCCCTGATCGAGCTTTCCAAGGACGTCGACGGCTTCCACCTGTACAACGTGGGTGCCCTGGTCGTGGGCGAACAGATCTTCCCGCCCTGCACCCCCTACGGGGTTGCAAAGCTCCTGGACGTCGCCGGGATCCCGGTTGCGGGGCAGAACGTGGTCGTGGTCGGCGCCAGCAATATCGTGGGCAAGCCGATGGCCATGATGCTGCTCGCCCGCGAGGCCACCGTGGCAATCTGCCACGTCCGCACCCGCGACCTCACGGAATTCTCCACCCTGGCGGACATCCTCATCGTGGGGGTCGGCAAACCCGGCCTGATCACGGCACCCATGGTCAAGCCCGGGTCGGTGGTGATCGACGTCGGCATGAACCGACTCGCCAGCGGCCGCTTCACCGGTGACGTGGATTTCGAGGCGGTACGCGAGCGGGCGTCCTTCATCACCCCCGTCCCCGGCGGGGTCGGGCCGATGACCGTCACGATGCTGATGAGCAACACGGTCACCGCGGCGGAACGCTGCACGGCGCCGGCCTGCGTGGACTGAGGGCGCGGCCCGGCCGGAGGCACGCCGCCAACGGCGAGACCGCGCCGCCGGCACCTGTCCCCGGCACGCGGCGTCGCCACCGGCCGCCGCCGCGATAACGATTAGCGAGGAGACGAAATGAGCGAGTCGAGCGCCGCGACCGGGTCGCGGCTCAAGCACATCACCGAAGTGGCCGCAGATCTGGACATCCCCGCGCAGGCGGTGGAGCCCTACGGTCATCACAAGGGCAAGCTGGACCTGAACTTCCTCGCGGGGCTGTCACGCCGCGAGAACGGCAAGCTCGTGCTGGTCAGCGCAATGAGCCCGACGCCCGCGGGCGAGGGCAAGACGACCACCTCGATCGGCCTGGCCGACGGCCTGCGCCGGGTGGGCAAGCGTTCGATCCTGTGTCTGCGCGAACCCTCGCTGGGCCCGGTGTTCGGCATGAAGGGCGGGGCGACCGGCGGCGGAGCGTCGCAAGTGGCGCCTGCCGCGGACATCAACCTGCATTTCAACGGTGATTTCGCTGCCATCGCACTGGCGAACAACCTGCTGGCGGCGCTCCTCGACAACCATGTGCACCACGGCAATGCCCTGGGTATCGACGTACGGCGCATCGGCTGGCGTCGCGTGGTCGACCTGAACGATCGTGCCTTGCGCCAGACGGTGACTTCCCTTGGCGGGGCCGGCAACGGATTCCCCCGGCAGGACGGATTCGACATCGTGGCCGCGTCCGAGATCATGGCGATCCTCTGCCTTGCCACGGACCTGGACGATCTGCGCATGCGCCTGGGCAACATCGTGCTCGGCTACACGCGCGAGCAGCAGCCCCTGCTGGCGCGCGACCTGCACGCGGCGGGCCCCATGACCGCGCTGCTGAAGGACGCCCTCAAGCCCAACCTGGTGCAGACCCTCGAGGGTACCCCCGCGTTCATCCACGGAGGACCGTTTGCCAACATCGCCCATGGCTGCAATTCCGCCATGGCGACGCTCTCGGCGCTCAAGCTCGGCGAATACGTGGTGACCGAGGCGGGTTTCGGGGCCGACCTCGGGGCGGAGAAGTTCATCGATATCAAGTGCCGCAAGACCGGCCTGCGTCCCGATGCCGCCGTGCTCGTCGCCACGATCCGGGCGCTCAAGTACCAGGGTGGCGTCAAGGTCGAAGACCTGGACCGGCCGAACCTGCAGGCCCTCGAGAAGGGGCTGGCGAACCTCGAGCGCCACCTCAACAACGTGCGCAATTACTACGGGCTTCCGTGCGTGGTCGCCATCAACCACTTCGTGCACGACACCGACGAGGAATGCGATCTGGTGCGTCAGAAGCTCGCCCACCACGGGGTCAAGGTGGTCCTGGCCCGCCATTTCGCCGAAGGCGGCAAGGGCGCCGAGGATCTCGCGCTTGCCGTAGTCGACGCGGCCGAAACGGGGGCGGCCGAGATGAAGTTCGTCTACGAGGACGAGCAGCCCCTGTGGGACAAGGTCAGCGCCGTCGCCACGCGTATCTACGGGGCCTCGGAAGTCACCGCGGATACCAAGATCCGGGCACGCATCGCGCAGCTCCAGGCCGAAGGCTATGGCCATTATCCGATCTGCATCGCCAAGACCCAGTACAGCTTCTCGACCGATCCGAAGCGCCTCGGCGCGCCGACAGGGCATGTTCTGAACATTCGCGAGGTACGCCTGGCCGCCGGGGCCGAGTTCATCGTTCTTGTTTGCGGCGGCATCATGACCATGCCGGGCTTGCCGCGTGAGCCCGCCGCCAAGGGTATCGACGTCGATGACCGGGGCGAGGTCGTCGGGCTTGCCTGAGAACGCCCAGTCCCTCTCTCCAGGGCGTTGGCCGGGCCGGTCCCGCCACCCGCGGGACCGGCCCCGGCCTCTTTCTGGCCTATCCGTAAATCGAATGGGCCCCGACGACATCGGAAAGTGTCGGCGGTGCCGTGCGTGGTATTCTCGGAGCTGCGCTGGCCTCGCGCATGCGGCCGCCTTGCGTGGCCGACGGGATGCATGTGCCGGCCCGGGGGGTGCGTACCGCTTTCGTGCTGCGTTCTAACGCATTCCAAAGGCCTGGAGGACACACCCATGAAGATCTGCGTAGCCGGCGCCACCGGGGCATTCGGAACCAAGCACCTCGACGCGCTCGCCGCCATCGACCGCGCCCGGGTGACCTCGGTCGTGGGCGCCGAGCCTGACGCGACCCGGGCGGTCGCGACCGAGCGGGGCATCCCGCATCACACCACGGACCTGGCAGAGAGCCTCGCCCGCGACGATGTCGACGGCGTCATTCTCGCCACTCCGACCCCGCTCCATGCCCGGCAGGCGATGCAGTGCCTGAGGGCCGGCAAGCACGTGATGGTCGAGATCCCGATGGCGGACAGCCTGGCGGATGCCAGGGCAATCGTGGATACCCAGCGGGAGACCGGCCTGGTCGCCATGGCGGGCCACACCCGGCGGTTCAATCCGAGTCATCAATGGGTCCGCCGCCGGATCGCGGCGGGGCGCCTTTCGATTCAGCAGATGAACGTGCAGACGTATTTCTTCCGGCGCAGCAACCTGAACGCGCTGGGGAAGCCGCGCAGCTGGACCGATCATCTGCTGTGGCATCACGCCTGCCACACCGTGGACCTGTTCCAGTACCAGACCGGCCAAATCCCGTCGCAGCTGTACGCGGTACAGGCGCCCAGGCATCCCGATCTCGGGATCGCCATGGACATGGGCATCATCATGAAGAACCCGTCGGGCGCAGTCTGCACACTGTCCCTGTCGTTCAACAACGATGGCCCCCTGGGGACGTTCTTTCGCTACATCTGCGACAACGGCACCTACGTTGCACGCTACGACGACCTGGTCGACGGCTACGACGAGCCGGTAGACCTCACGGGCGTCGCGGTTTCGAGCAACGGCGTCGAGTTGCAGGACCGCGAATTCATCGACGCCGCGCAGCAGGGGCGGGAGCCGAACGCGAGCGTTGCGCAGGCCCTGTCCGCGATGGAAACGCTGGATCGCCTGGAACGCTGCCTCGAAGGCGGTGGCTGATGCGCAGCTTCGCTGCCCCGGCGATCCGGCGGCATCGGGTCGGCAGCCGGCCGCCTCGTGCCGCGGCCGGGCGTCGGCCCGCCGCCACGCTACTCGCCGGCGACACTCCCGCTGACCTTGCGGATCGTCTCCAGAAAGCGCCGCTGAGTCGGCGTTGGACGCCAGTCACGACGGCAGGTCAGGCCGATCGGACGGCCGATCGGGCGGCCCAGTCGCGCCATGTCGACGGGCAGGGGCGCGAGCAGGCCCAGTCTCCGCTCATAGTGGATCTGGCGACGCGAGATCAGGGTAAGCCGGTCGCTGCCCAGCAGCAGGCCCCGGATCAGGGACAGCGAGCTGGATTCCACCAGCCCCGGTGGCGTGCCGGCCCCGGCGTGCGTGAGCAGCCGGTCGAAGTGAGCGCGCGTGGGGGTGCCCCGGCGAGGGACGACCCACGGATAGGCCATGAGCTCCGGCGGAGCGACTTCCGCCTGGCCGGCCAGGGGGTGATCCGCCCGGGCGACAACCGCGAGGGGATCGTCGAACAGCGCCTCCTGGGCGATGTCGCCGAACGGCGGCGGTATGCGCAGCGCCCCGATCAGCAGGTCCAGCTCGCCATGGCGCAGCCCCCGGATCAGGTCGGTATAGGGGCCGTCGATCACCCCGACGCGGACCTCGGGGCGCTCGGCGGCGATCGCGTTGATGGCCGTCGGCAGGATCAGCGTGCGCGCCAGGGGCATGGTCCCCACCAGGATGCGGCCGGTCTCGAGCCCCTGGATCTGCGCCACTTCGGTGAAGCCCTGCTCGATCTCCGCGAAGGCCAGCTTGGTGTACCGGGACAGGGTGGTTCCGGCGCGGGTCAGATTCACCCCGCGCGGGGTGCGCTGGAACAGGGTGAGGTCGAGCACGGACTCGAGCTCCCGCGCCGCGCGATGCAGCGACGGTTGCGACACCGACGCCGTACGGGCCGCCATGCTGAAGCTGCGCGCCGCGGAAACGGCGACCAGCGCGCGCAGTTGCGTCGTGGACAGCAGCTCATCGAGGTTTGCCGCGCGCTCCGCTGCCTTCGCGCCCCCGACTCGCAGGGCCTCCCGGACACCGTTCCTGATGTAGCCCAAAGCCCGCTCGGCACGGTCCAGCAGGAGCTGCCCGGAAGGGGTCGCGACCATGCCGCCGCTGTGACGTTCGAACAGCTGCGATCCGACCAAGCTCTCCAGTTTGGTAATCGCCTGGCTTATCGCCGGCTGGGACAGGTAGACGCGCGGAGCCGCGGCGCTGAGGCTTCCCGCGCCCGCGACGGCACGGAATGCCCGGAGATGCCGAAGGTTTGGCATCCTTCGGTCCATGTCTGGCGCATCGCTCATGGTGAGAACTCCTTATAGGATAATCCAATATATGGGCTTAGTGTTTGGAATGGAAATGTGGCCCTGCCTGTGGAGACTTGTCAGAAAGGCACGGGAGAATCTGCAGCGCCGACGGAGAGTTCTGGCATGACCGATGAAAAGACAGCACTGGTGGTCAGCGCCCACGCCGCGGATTTCGTCTGGCGCGCGGCGGGGGCGATTGCACTGCACCAGCGCCGCGGCTACGCGGTGACGATCGTATGTCTCAGCTACGGCGAGCGAGGGGAGTCGGCCAAGCTCTGGAAGCAGGGCGGCTACACCCTGGAGAAGGTGAAGGCGGCCCGGCGCGCGGAGGCGGAAGCCGCGGCACGTGCCCTGGACGCGCATGACATCCGGTTCCTCGATTGCGGCGACTACCCGCTGGAAATGGATCGGGAGGCCAGGTTCCGGCTGGTCGACATCATCCGCGAGGTCCAGCCGCGCTTCATGATGAGCCATTCCCTTCAGGACCCGTACAACGCCGACCATCCCTATGCGACGAAGGTCACCATGGAGTGCCGTACCGTCGCCCAGGCGTGGGGCCACAATCCGGGAGAGAAGGTGCTGGGGGCGCCGCAGCTGTACCTGTTCGAGCCCCATCAGACCGAGCAGATGGGCTGGAAGCCCGACGTCCTGCTCGACATCAGCGAAGTCTGGGATCAGAAGCGGGCGGCGATCGAGTGCATGGCGGGCCAGGAGCATCTCTGGCACTACTACACCAATCTCGCCGAGAACCGGGCCAACCACTTCCGCCGCAACTCGGGCGGCCAGGCCGGCGGCCGCGCGGCGACCCACGCCGAGGCCTTCCAGTCGATCTACCCGCGCACGGTGGACGAGCTGTGAGCGGCGTCGTCGTGCAGGCGGTCGAGCGGGCCGAACAGGCGGTGATCGACGGCCTCGGGCAGTGCGGTGTCGCCACGGTTCACGAGGCGCAGGGACGCAAGGGCCTCCTCGCCTCGGATATTCGGCCGATCTACCCGGGTGCCCGGGTGGGCGCCTCGGCCGTGACCGTGTCGATGCCGCCGGCAGACAACTGGATGCTGCACGTGGCGGTCGAGCAGCTGCGCGCGGGCGATATCGTGGTCGCGGCGCCGACGTCGCCCTCGGATGCCGGCTATTTCGGCGAGCTGCTTGCCACGTCCATGCGCGCCCACGGCGCGGTGGGCCTGGTAATCGCCGCGGGCGTACGGGACGTGCGGGAATTGACCGAGATGGGCTTTCCCGTGTGGTCCCGCGCGGTGTCCGCGCAGGGAACCGTGAAGGAGACGCTGGGATCCGTGAACGTGCCCGTCGTCTGCGCCGGCGAGCTCGTCAACCCCGGGGACATCGTCGTGGCCGACGACGATGGCGTGTGCATCGTCCGTCGCGACGAGGCGGCCCGGGTCCTGGAAAAGGCGCAAGAGCGCATCGGGAACGAGGATGCCAAGCGCCGGCGGCTCGCGTCGGGCGAGCTCGGCCTGGACATGTACGACATGCGCGAACGGCTCCGGTCCAAGGGTCTGCAGTATGTCTAGCGGCGTATCGACCCGCCCGGCGCCGGAGACCGGAGGCGAATGATGTCGGTGCGCTCCGCCCCGTGCATGTGGATGCGCGGCGGTACCTCGAAGGGGGGATATTTCCTGGCTTCGGACCTGCCCGCGGACACGGGCGCGCGGGACGCGTTCCTGCTCGAGGTGATGGGCTCGCCGGATCCGCGCCAGATCGACGGCATGGGCGGCGCCGACCCCCTGACCTCGAAGGTTGCGCTGATCTCCCGGTCGCAGCGACCCGGTGTCGACGTCGAATACCTGTTCCTGCAGGTGTTCGTCGACGAGGCGATCGTAAGCGATTCCCAGAACTGCGGAAATATCCTGGCCGGCATCGCGCCCTTCGCCGTCGAGCGCGGCCTCGTGGCGGCGGGTGAGGGCGAGACCCGGGTCAACATCTACATGCGCAACACCGGCCAGGTCGCGGAGGCCCGCATCCGGACCCCGGGTGGTGTCGTCACGTATGCCGGCGAGGCCCGCATCGACGGCGTCCCGGGCACCGCCAGCCCGGTGCTGATCTCGTTCCGCGATACGGCAGGTTCGAAATGCGGCGCCCTGCTGCCGACCGGAAACGCCGTCGACAGCATCGACGGCGTGGCTGTCACCTGCATCGACAACGGCATGCCCGTGGTCGTCCTGCGCGCCGCCGACCTCGGCATCCGCGGCGACGAGACGCGCGAGAGCCTGGACGGCGACGAGGCCCTGAAGCAGCGCCTGGAGTCGATCCGCCTGCAGGCCGGTCCCCTGATGAACCTGGGCGATGTCACCCGGCAGACGGTACCCAAGATGACGCTTGTCAGTGCGCCCCGCGCCGGCGGCGTGATCGGGACGCGCACGTTCATCCCGCACCGCTGCCACGCCTCGATCGGCGTCTTCGGCGCCGTTACGGTCGCGACCGCGGCGGTGATGCCGGATTCGGTGGCGGCTTCGCTTGCGAGCGTGCCGGACGGGCCGAGCAAGACGCTCAGCATCGAACACCCGAGCGGGGAAACGACGGTGGTGGCGGAGACCGATGCCGCGGGAGCGGTGATCAAGGCCGGGATCCTGCGCACGGCGCGCAAGCTGTTCGACGGTACCGTGTTCGGGCACAGCGACGGTGCGGCGGGGAGCGCGTGACCGTGGATGCCGACTACCTCCCGTTCGAACCGAATCCGACCCCGCCGGCCTATCGGCCGCCGTCCGGTGCGGTCGATGCGCACTGCCACGTGTTCGGCCCCGCGGCGCGCTTTCCGTATGCACCCGAACGCAAGTACACGCCCTGTGACGCGCCCAAGGAAAAGCTCTTCGCGCTCCGCGACTTCCTCGGCTTCGAGCGCAACGTGATCGTGCAGGCGTCCTGCCACGGCCAGGACAACGCCGCGCTGCTCGACGCCCTTGCCAGCGCGGGCGAACGCGCGCGGGGCGTCGCGGTGCTCCCTGCCGAGGTGGACGACGCCCGGCTGCACGAGATGCACGAGGCGGGGGTGCGGGGCGTCCGGTTCAACTTCCTGCGCCGCCTGGTGGAGCCGCCGCCCGCGGATCGGGTGCTGGCGACGGCGGAGCGGATCGCCCGCCTGGGCTGGCACGTCGTGGTGTACTTCGAGGCGGCGGACCTGGCCGGACTCGCTCCCCTGCTGGCGCGCATCCCGACGGTGGTCGTGGTCGATCACATGGGCCGGCCCGACGTCTCCCGCGGAGCCGACGGACCGGAATTCGGGCGCTTCGTGACGCTGCTGGAGCGGAATCCGCACATCTGGACCAAGGTCAGTTGTCCGGAGCGCCTGACCATTGCCGGACCGGCCTACGAGGACGTGGTGCCCTTCGCCCGGAGACTGGTCGAGGCATTCCCGGACCGGGTCCTGTGGGGAACCGACTGGCCGCATCCCAACATGAAATCGCACATGCCGGATGACGGCATCCTGGTGGACACGATTCCGAAGATCGCGACGACTGCCGGGCATCGGCAGGCGTTGCTGGTCGACAACCCGGCACGGCTCTACTGGACCTGAGGCCGGCAGTCACCGGGGGGGTAACGACGCGGGAGAGACCGCGGGGAGAGCACGATGATGACAGCAGCAAGACCGGATGCCCCGATCCCCGGAACCACCATATTCGACGGGCGACAGGCGATGAAGGGCTACGCGCTCAACAAGATGTGCTACTCGTTCAACGACAAGGCCAACCGCGAGGCGTTCGTCGCGGACGAGGACGCCTACTGCCGCGAGTACGGCCTGAACGAGGCACAGCGCAAGGCGGTGCGGGAACGGGACGTGCTGGCGCTGATCGCCGCCGGGGGCAACATCTACTACCTGGCCAAGTTCGCCGGGATCCTGGGACTGTCGGTGCAGGATGTCGGCGCGCAGCAGACGGGCATGACCGTGGAAGCGTTCCGCCGCAAGCTCACCGGGGAGGGGGCCTGACCATGGCCAGGATCATCGGGGGCATCGCGACCTCCCATGTGCCCGCGATCGGCGGCGCGATCGCGAAGAAGAAGTTCGAGGATCCGTACTGGAAGCCCTTCTTCGACGCTTACCCGCCCGCCAGGGAATGGCTGGCGAAAACCGGGCCCGACGTGGCCGTGGTGTTCTACAACGACCACGGTCTGAACTTCTTCCTGGACAAGCAGCCCACCTTCGCCGTCGGAGCGGCACCCGAGTACGTCAACAAGGACGAAGGCTGGGGGCTGCCGACGATTCCGCCGTTCCCCGGCATCCCGGAGCTTTCGTGGCACATCATCGAGACGCTCGTCGCCGATGAATTCGATCCGGTCTCCTGCCAGGAAATGGCGGTGGACCACGGTTTCGTGGTGCCGATGCAGCTGCTCTGGCCGGGGCGGGAACGTCCGATTCGCACGGTGCCCATCTGCATCAACACGGTCCAGCATCCGCTGCCGGCGCCGAGTCGCTGCTACAAGCTCGGCCAGGCGATTCGCAAGGCCATCGAGACGTACGAACAGGACCTCGATGTCGTGATCCTGGGGACCGGCGGTCTGTCCCATCAGCTTGACGGCGAGCGCGCGGGGTTCATCAACCGCAAGTTCGACCGGATGTGCATGGAGAAGATCGTGGACGACCCGGAGAGCCTTGCCCGCTACAGCATTCACGATCTGGTCCTGGAGGCGGGAGCCCAGGGAGCCGAGTTCATACTCTGGCTGGCCATGCGCGGTGCGCTCGGCGGGCACGTGAAACAGGTTCACGCCAACTACCACGTGCCCATTTCCAATACGGCAGCCGGCTTGCTCGTCCTCGACAGTGCGGCCTGAACGGGCGCGGATCGGGAGTCGGGGTGGCGCGTGCAACGGCGGACCGTGTGCGTGGATATCGGGACTGGTGCTTGCGGCGGGTGCCGCCATTCGGTGTCCGCCGGGACCGCGCGAGGGTATTGACTCATCAATGAACCCGGTCGGCGAGGTGTGGCGATGACCGACGAGGCGAAGCAGGAGCAGGAGATCCGCCGGCTGTGCGAAGAGCATGCGCACGTCACGGGCGCGCTGCTGCCGGTGTTGCACGCGATCCAGGATCGCTACGGCTGCGTTTCACGCAGCGCGCAGGCAACGGTGGCGCACGCGCTGAATATCTCCCGTGCCGAGGTGCACGGTGCGGTGAGCTTCTATGCGGACTTTCGCGAGCAGCCGCGCGGAGGCCGGGTGCTGAAGGTCTGCCGGGCCGAAGCCTGCCAGTCCATGGGCGGGCGGGTCCTGTGGCAGGCAGCCAGCGAACTCGCCGGGCCGAACCTCGAGGTTGAGGCCGTCTATTGTCTCGGCAACTGTGCCTGTGCTCCCTCGCTCCAGCTGGACGGGCGCACGTTCGGCCGGGTGGATGCCGCCCGGATCGATGACCTGGTGGCCGCGGACGGAGAGGTGACACCGTGAAGCTCTTCCTGTCCTGCGACAGCACGGCCGTTTCCGTCGGCGCCGGGCGGGTCGCCGGGGCGCTGGCGAACGCCGCCGGTTCCGACGACGACGCGCTCGAGCTCGTCCGTACGGGCTCCCGCGGGCTTTACTGGCTGGAGCCCCTGGTGGAACTCGAGCACGAGGGAACCCGGCACGGTTTCGGGCCGGTGGCGCCGGAAGACGTCGCGCGCATCCTCGCCGCCGTGCGAAGTGGACGCCTCGACGATCCATTGTACGTCGGCGACGTCGACGCGCTGCTTGCCTCGCAGGGTCAGCGTCGGGTCACCTTCGCCCGCTGCGGCCGCATCGACCCGACCTCGTGGGACGACTACGCGGCGAACGGCGGTCTCGCCGGCCTGCGCAAGGCGCTCGAAACCGCCCCCGGAGACATCGTGGCATCGGTGGAGGAATCGGGGCTGCGCGGACGCGGCGGTGCCGGGTTCCCGACCGGCACCAAGTGGCGCACCGTGGCCGAGACCGCGGGTTCCCCCAGGTACGTCGTGTGCAACGCCGACGAGGGCGACAGCGGGACCTTCGCCGACCGGATGCTGATGGAAGGCGATCCTCTTTGCCTGATCGAGGGCATGATCATCGCGGGTCTCGCGGTCGGCGCTGAAAAGGGGTTCATCTACCTGAGATCGGAGTATCCCGACGCGCGCCGTACGCTCGCGCAGGCGATCGACCTGGCCCGGCGCAGCGGCATGCTCGGCGCCAGCGTTCTCGGCTCGGGACGCGCGTTCGACGTCGAACTGCGCATCGGTGCCGGCGCGTATATCTGCGGCGAGGAGACCTCGCTGCTCGAGAGCCTCGAGGGCAAGCGGGGCATGATCCGCTACAAGCCCCCGCTGCCGGCCCTCGATGGGTTGCTCGGATGCCCCACCGTCATGAACAACGTGATCACCCTCGCGACGGTGCCGGCGATCCTGGCGGACGGTCCGGAGATGTACGCCGGCCTTGGCAGCGGCCGATCCCGCGGCACGCTTACCGTGCAGCTGTGCGGCAACGTCGCGCGGCCCGGTCTCTACGAGCTGCCCTTCGGTGCGACCCTTGAGCACCTGGTCAACGACCTCGGCGGCGGCGCCGCTACCGGACGTCCCGTGCGCGCCGTGCAGGTGGGCGGGCCCCTGGGAGCCTATTTCCCCGTCTCGCTGTTCGACACGCCTCTCGACTACGAAGCGTTCGCCGCACGCGAGGGAATGCTCGGCCACGGGGGGGTCGTGGTATTCGACGACACGGTCGATCTGCTGGCGCAGGCACGGTTCGCCATGGAGTTCTGCGCCATCGAGTCCTGTGGCAAGTGCACGCCTTGCCGTATCGGCTCCACCCGTGGCGTGGAAGTGCTCGACCGGATTCGCTCCGGTCGCGACACCGACGCGAATCTGGCGCTGATCGAAGACTTGTGCGAGGTGATGCTGGAAGGCTCGTTATGCGCACTGGGCGGGTTGACCCCCTATCCCGTGCGGAGCGCGCTGCGGCATTTCCCGGAGGATTTCAAGCGGACCGCAAGGGCCGCGGCGACGGGCTGAAACGGTTCCGGAGGGGCATGATGAACGTGACGCATGAGACCGATTACGGTACGCCCGAACGCACCCGCGAACGTGCCGTCGCCGTCACCGTGGACGGCGTCGATGTGCGGGTGCCCGAAGGCACCTCGGTGATCCGCGCCGCGATGGAAGCGGGGATCACCGTTCCGAAGCTTTGCGCGACCGACAGCCTGGAGCCCTTCGGATCCTGCCGGCTCTGCCTGGTCGAGATCGAGGGGCGCAAGGGTTATCCGGCGTCCTGTCACACCGAGGTCGCCGACGGCATGCAAGTGCGGACGCAGACTCCGGCGCTGGAACGTCTGCGCCGCGGCGTGATGGAGCTGTACATCTCCGATCACCCGCTGGACTGCCTCACCTGCTCGGCGAACGGGAACTGCGAGTTGCAGGACGTGGCGGGTGCGGTGGGCCTGCGTGAGGTGCGCTACGGCTTCGATGGCGCCAATCACCTGGACGCCCCCGTCGACGCATCGAACCCCTATTTCGACTTCGATCCCGCCAAGTGCATCGTGTGCTCCCGCTGCGTCCGGGCCTGTGAAGAGGTGCAGGGCACGTTCGCGCTGACGGTCGCGGGGCGCGGTTTCGATTCGGTCATCAGCGCCAGCCAGCGCGAGGCCTTCCTCGATTCCGAATGCGTCTCCTGCGGGGCATGCGTCCAGGCCTGCCCGACCGCCACCCTGATCGAAAAGAGCGTGGTCGAGCACGGCCAGCCGGAACGTGCCGTCGTGACCACCTGCGGCTACTGTGGCGTCGGCTGCTCGTTCAAGGCGGAGATGCGCGGCGACCAGGTCGTGCGCATGGTGCCTTACAAGGGCGGTAAGGCCAATCACGGTCATTCCTGCGTGAAAGGCCGCTTCGCGTGGGGTTACACCAATCACCCCGACCGGATCACCCGGCCCATGGTGCGGGAGCGGATCACCGACCCCTGGCGGGAGGTGAGCTGGGACGAGGCCATCGCGTTCGCCGTCGAGCGCATCGAGCGGATCCGCCAGGAGCACGGGCCGGGCGCCCTGGGCGCGATCACTTCGTCGCGTTGTACCAACGAGGAGACCTACCTGGTGCAGAAGCTGGCTCGCGCGGTGTTCCACACCAACAACGTGGACACCTGTGCCCGGGTCTGCCATTCGCCCACGGGCTATGGTCTCAAGACCACGTTCGGCACCTCCGCCGGCACCCAGGACTTCGACTCGGTCGAATCGGCCGACGTGATTTTCGTGATCGGAGCCAACCCGACGGACGCCCATCCGGTGTTCGCGTCCCAGATGAAACGCCGACTGCGCGAGGGCGCGCGCCTGATCGTCGCCGATCCGCGCCGGATCGACCTGGTCCGTTCGACCCGCGTCGAGGCCGACCATCATCTGCAGCTCCGACCGGGCACCAACGTTGCTCTGCTGAACGGCCTCGCATGCGCGATCCTGGAGGAGGGTCTCGAGGACGCCGAGTTCGTCGCCGAGCGCTGTGAGGGCGAGGACTACGCTGCCTGGCGCGAATTCGTCATGCGTCCCGAGAACAGCCCGGAAGCGGTCGCCGAAATCACCGGCGTGCCCGCCGCGACCATCCGGGGCGCCGCCCGACTCTACGCCGGGGGCGGCAACGCCGCGATCTACTACGGGCTGGGCGTGACCGAGCACAGCCAGGGATCCACCACGGTGATGTGCCTGGCGAACCTGGCCATGGCCACGGGCAATATCGGACGCTCCGGGGTCGGCGTGAATCCGCTGCGGGGCCAGAACAACGTGCAGGGCTCGTGCGACATGGGGTCCTTCCCGCACGAGCTCCCCGGGTACCGGCATGTCGGCGACTCGTCGGTGCGGCAGATCTTCGAACAGGAATGGGGCGTATCCCTGGACTGGGAACCCGGGCTGCGCATCCCCAACATGATCGACGCGGCCGTCGCGGGAACTTTCAAGGGGATGTACATCCAGGGCGAGGACATTGTCCAGTCCGACCCCAACATCAGGCATATCGCCGAGGGCCTGGAGAACATGGACTGCGTCATCATCCAGGACCTGTTCCTGAATGAGACCGCGCGCTATGCGCACGTATTCCTTCCCGGATCCACGTTCCTTGAAAAGGACGGCACGTTCACCAACGCGGAGCGCCGGATCAACCGGGTGCGCAAGGTGGTGACGGCGCCCGCGGGCCTGGCGGACTGGGAGATCACGCAGCGGCTGGCAAATGCGCTGGGCTATCCCATGAGCTACCGCCATCCCGGAGAGATCATGGACGAGATTGCGCGTACCACGCCGACTTTCCGGGGCGTGAGCTATGCGAAGCTCGACCGCCTCGGAAGCATCCAGTGGCCGTGCAACGAGACCTATCCGGAGGGCACGCCGGTGATGCACGGCGAGACGTTCGTGAGGGGGCGCGGGCGCTTCATGCTGACGCCGTACGTGGCGACCGACGAGCGGACCAGCCGCCGGTTCCCGCTGCTGCTCACGACCGGGCGAATCCTGACCCAGTACAATGTCGGCACGCAGACCCGGCGCACGGCCAACCGCTTCTGGCACGCCGAGGATGTGCTGGAGATCCATCCGCACGATGCCGAGCAGCGTGGCGTCCGCGACGGAAGCCTGGTCGCCGTGAACAGTCGCATCGGCAAGACCACCCTGCGCGCGAAGATCACCGATCGGGTCGCGCCCGGGGTGGTCTACACGACCTTCCACTTCCCCGAGACGGCCACCAACCTGGTAACGACCGAGTACTCCGACTGGGCCACCGAGTGTCCGGAGTACAAGGTCACCGCGGTGGAGGTCGCCCTGAGCGAGACTCCCTCGGAGTGGCAGCGCCGGGCGGAGGACGCCCGTGAACGCATGGACAGGGCCGCTCCGGAATCGCGATCGAAGGCCGCGGAAGCCCCCGAAGGACTGAGGCAGGTCTGAGCCGTGGCCGCGGGTGACGCAACCGCCACCCTCGTGCCGCTTCGGCGGGTACGCCGGTCCGGCGAGGTTTCACCTCCGGATACCGGGAGCTCCGCCCCGGTGCCGCCCATGCACCGGACCGTCGGATTCGGGATCGCCGGCGGGCAGGGGCATCGGGGGCATGGCGAGCGTTGCGTGCCCGAAGAGGTGCCGATGGCGTTCCGGGTGAACTGCAGCGATTATGCCGTAATGCTGGCCAGTCCGGCGGACATCGAGGACTTCGTGCACGGCTTTCTCAGGTCGGAGGGCCTGGTGCGGGACCCCGCCGACATTACCGGGCTGCGCATCGGTGCCTTGCCGGAGGGGCTGGTTCTGCGGATCACCCTGCGCGAGGGGATCGCGGCCGACGCTGCACGCGCGGAACGACGGGTGGCCGGAGCGACCGGTTGCGGACTGTGCGGCGTGGAAAGTCTGCGTGATGCGATCAAACCCATGCCGTGGCTGCCGGACGGGCCCGTGATCGCGCCCGCGGCGATCCGGCGGGCAGTCGCGATGCTCGGCGGCTGGCAGCCGGGCAACGATGTCTCCGGTGCGCTGCACGCGGCCGCGTTCGCCGATCCCGGCGGGCGCATCCGGCTCTCCCGGGAGGATGTCGGGCGGCACAACGCCCTCGACAAGCTTCTCGGGGCGCTGAGCCGGGCGTCGATGGACTCCGCCGACGGTTTCGTGTTGATGACGAGCCGCTGCAGCTTCGAACTGGTGCAAAAGGCAGCGCGCTGCGGGGTACGCGTGTTGTGCACGATGTCGACTCCGACCGCGCTGGCGGTTCGCCTCGCGCACCGCGCGAACCTTTCGCTGGTGCAGGCGGGGCGACGGGGGGACCTGTTGCTGCTGGCCGGCGAGCCCCGCGTAGGCACATGACGCAAGGCAGGGTGAATTTCCGTATGCAAAACGAAAAGATGGTGCACATGGCCAACCAGATCGCGGCCTACTTCAATGCCTATCCTCCGGAGCGCGCCCGCGCCGAGGTGCTGAACCACTTTCGTTCGTTCTGGGAGCCCCGCATGCGGGCCCAGTTGGTTGAGTACGTCTCCGGGGGCGGCGAAGGCCTGTACCCGATGGTTCAGTGGGCGGCACGGCGCCTCGAGCCTCGCGACGCCGGGGAGCGCTGAATGCGGCGCGACGAGGTGGAGCCGCCGGTGATCGGCCGGGGAGAAAGGGCGGTGGGCGGAAGAATGTCGGACGCGGCTGCCGGGGTCAGGGCGGGCCCCGGCGAGGGGAGCGGATGAGGGTCCCGCGCGTGCCAACAGCCACCGGGAGAGCCGGTCATGACGCCCGGCCCGGCTCCCGGCGGACTGCGTGCGGCGGCGGCGTAATCGCCTGGTCCGACGCTGCCCGCGCCCGGCGCCGGCCCGGCCCGACAGCGGACGCCGCGCGTTCGCGGATTCCGCTGTCGCCCTGCATACAGCCATTCCGCGCGCGTGTGGCGCGCCGGGGCTGGCTCCGTGCGGTGGCGCCGCGGCCCGTCTTGCCGAGGGACAGACAAAAGAGTGCCGATCGGCGGTGTTTGTTTTGTACAACAGGGCCTTGACAGGGCCCGGAGATCGGGCGAGAGTTAGGCCTGTTGGTTGTATACAGAGGCTGTCTGTATACAATTGCGCTAAGTATATACAAGGACAAGGATTACGGTGGCGACCCGCAAATGCAGGGGAGCCCGTTCGCATCGAGGGGGAGCCGTGCCCGGAACATGCCGGGGCCACGTGCTCGCAGCGGACGCATGGTATTCCGGCGGTTTGCGCCAAGCCCTGGTTCGAAGTGACGACGGAATCGGAAAGGCCTGACGGCCCACGCGGCCGAGCCGTTTCCGGCATATGCCGGTCTCGCCAGTCGAACCGGGCCAGTGCGCCACAAGCTTGCAACTGGAATTACAAGCCGAATCGCTTTTTACCGTTCGTCGGCGGGACCGGGAGGCCCGGACTGGACGGCGGGCGCAGGGCGCTCAAGAGGTCCTCGGGGGCTCGACAGCGTCGGACAACAAGCAACCTACCGACGGTCGTAGGGAGGAGAGGCAATGGAGCACATGGGGAATGCACGCCGGGCCTGCTGGGCCATCGGCCTGGCCGCGGGCATCGCGCTCTCGGCGACGGCGGCGCAGGCGGCCACGATACCGACCAATGTTTCGGGTCTGAGAATATCCTGGAACAACAACCTGGAGTTCAGCCAGAAGTACCGCCTGCACACGCCGAGCAAGAAGGTGGCGAGCGACGTCAACTTCGATGATGGCGACCGCAATTTCGCGCAGGGACTGGCATCCAACCGTTTCGACCTGCTGTCGGAGTTCAATCTGCACTACCGCAACTTCGCCATGCGGGTGAGCGGTCACGGCTACTTCGACACCCTGTACTGGAGCAACAGCACGGCGAACGACTCGCCGAACACGTACAACGCCTACACCGTGTCCAACCGTCACTTCCCGCATGCCACGCGGGTCACGGACGGGCGCAACGCGGACCTGATGGACGCCTTCGTGCAGTACTCCACGGCCGTGGGCAGCAACGGCTACGGCACGATCCGGATCGGCCAGCAGAGCGTCCTGTACGGGCAGACGATCTTCTTCGGCCAGAACGGCATCGCCAACGCGCAGGGGCCCGTCTACATCAACGAGGCCGACGCCGACCCCGACGCCAAGGTCAAGGAGATCGTGCGGCCGGTGCCGCAGATCGTGGGCAGCCTGGCGTTCGGCAGCGGCATCCAGGTCGGCGCCTACTTCCAGCCGTCCTGGGGCTGGAAGCCGAACAAGCTCCCGGGCGTGGGAAGCTACTTCAGCACGGCCGACTTCCTCGGCCCCGGCGCGGAGACGTTCCTGGTGGGGCCGCCGAGCATCGCGAACGTCGCCGCCTTCTATCGCATGCACGACATGACCCCGGACACGCCGCAGTTCGGCGCGCAGGTCAACGTGGATGTCGGCAACTGGGGCCTGGGGGCGTACGCCGCGCGGTACAACGCCAAGGGGCCGGTGTTCTACTTTTATCCGGGGCTCAATGCGGGGCCGGGACAGAACGGCATCGCCAAGGTCGGCCAGTACCAGCTGGTCTATCCGGAGAACATCCGGATGTACGGCATCTCCGCGACGCACACCCTGTGGGGCACCAACGTCGCCGCGGAGCTGTCCATGCGCACCAACGCGCCGCTGGTCAGCGACCCGCAGTTCATCGCGCCCAACTCGGCCGACAATTCCGGCAACCCTGCCTATGCCGTGGGCAAGTCCCTGCACCTGAACGTCAACGACATCTGGGTGTTGAACCAGGGCAGGTACTGGGACGGCGGCAGCCTGATCGCATCGGTGGCGGTGAATCACAAGGTGAGCATCACCAAGAACCCGGGTGCGCTGGATCCGAACACCACGCCCACGGCCACCGCCGTGCGCCTCGTGTTTACGCCGCAGTACACCCAGGTGCTGCCGCAGCTGGACATCAGCGTCCCCATCGGGGTCGGCTACAACGTCCAGGGGCGGTCGTCCACGGTCAGCGTGTTCAACGGCGGCTCCTCGCACGCCGGTGATTTCACGGTCGGCCTGCACGGCGACTACGCAGTGAATTACCACTTCGGGATCGAGTACCACGGCTACATCGGCCACAGCGGCTCCTTCCTGACACCCGTCAACGGTTCGAACATGACCCCGGTGCAGCCGCCGGAGCTGTCGTTCGCCAACACGATGGGTGATCGCGACTTCATCAGCATTTTCGTAAGTCACGATTTTTAAAGGCGCGACGACAGCGCAGTAACGAGGTGCCGAAATGGTAAATTGCAAGCTTTTAAAGAGTGTTGGAGTCGGGGCTGCCGCCGTCGCGATGGCGTTGTCCATGAACGTGGCTCTGGCAGGGGTGTCGCAGCAGGACGCGGCGAAGCTGGGCAACAGCCTGACGCCGTTCGGCGGCATCAAGGCGGGCAGCAAGGATGGCAAGATCCCCGCCTGGACCGGCGGCTACACCAAGGTCCCTGCCGGCTACAAGAAGGGCGACCTGGTGGTCCCGGAGTTCCTGAACAAGGAAAAGCCGGTCGTGAAGATCACGGGTGAGAACTACGAGAAGTACAAGGACCATCTCACCAACGGCGAGATCGCTCTGCTCAAGAAGTATCCCGGGTTCTACATGCTGGTCTACCCCACGCACCGCACCGCGGCGGCGCCGGACTGGGTCAACGCGAACACCCGGCAGAACGCGGAGAACTGCAAGCTGATCAATAACGGCAACGGCATCGACGGGTGTTACGGCGGGCTGCCGTTCCCGATCCCGAAGAACGGTGCCGAGCTGGAGTGGAATCAGCGCATCCCGTGGGTCGGGCAGAGCTTCATCGAGCCGTTCACGGCCTACATCTTCACCAGCAACGGCAAGCGCGAGTTCGTCAACGCCGGCTTCGTGCGCAACCGCTACCCCTACTACATCAAGGGCAATCGCGAGAAGTGGATGAAGGGGCCGCGCCGGTTCCAGCTGGGCTGGGAGCACACGACCGAGCCGCCGTCGGCCAACGGCCAGGCACTGCTGCTGTACCACTACACGCGCAACAACAACAACATCAAGGGCTGGCAGTATCTCGTGGGGCAGCACCGCATGCGCCAGGCGCCGCGGGTGGTCTACGACGTGCCCGACTTCGTGGTCTCCGGCGTGAACTTCTTCGACGAGGCCTTCGTGCACTGGGGTCCGTTCGGCCGGTACAACTGGAAGATCGTTGGCGAGAAAGAGCTCTACATCCCGTACAACGAGAACCTGGTGCCGACCCATCCGATCAAGGACCTGATGCCCGACGGCATGCACTACCTCAACCCGAAGTACATCCGCTTCGAGCTTCACCGCGTCTGGGTGGTCAAGGGCACCCTCAAGCCCGGCGAGCGTGAGGTCGAGAAGACGCGCATCGACTACTTCGACGAGGACACGGGCGAGACCGTCTGGTGCGACAACTACGACTCGCAGGGCAAGCTCTGGCATATCACGTGGGCGCTGCCCTTCGTGATGCCGGACATCCCGGCGGTGGTCAACAACGCCCAGTGGGGCACCTACAACATCCAGACGGGTGAGGTGCGCTACACCGGGTCCCATTACATGGTCCGCAAGACGGCGAACCTGTACGTGCCGCAGAACAACCAGGAGATCTACCAGTTCTCGCACGAGCCGGCGAAGCCGTTCCCGGAGAGCATGTTCAATCCCTTCCACGTGGCTGCTGCAAGCGCGCAATGATGACACGTGCAAGCGTCCGCTCGGCAGGGGCTTCCCGCCCCTGCCGGGCGTCTCTTTTGCCCAGACGGGCGGGCTTCGTTCCGGTATTCCTGGCGGCCGTGGCGGCCCTGCTCGTCACGTCCGTGGCGGGACCGGCACGGGCGGCCTCGCCCCAGAGCCGCGGGTACTACGCCCAGCTCAGCGAGCCGTCCATCCCGGCGCGGCACCCCACCCGCGTGCTGATGATCGACGTCACGCGCGCCGGGTCGAGGGTGGTGGCCGTGGGGACCCACGGGATCATCGTATGGTCGGACGACAACGGCCAGACCTGGCACCAGGCCAAGGTGCCGGTCAGCCCCACCCTGACCGCCGTGCAGTTCGTCAACGCGCAGCAGGGCTGGGCGGTCGGACAGTACGGGGTGGTCCTGCACACCGCCGACGGCGGCAAGACCTGGACCGAGCAGCTCGACGGCCTGACGGCCGCACAGCTGGTCCTGAAGCAGGCCCGGGCGGCCAGCGGGACGTCGGATGCGGCGAAGCAGGCGCTCAAGAAGGCCGAGACCCTGGCGAAGGCACGCCCCGAGCGGCCGCTGCTTGGCCTGCACTTCACCAGCGCCCGGGACGGCTACGTCGTCGGGGCCTGGAACAGCATCTATCGGACCACCGACGGCGGCAAGACCTGGCAGCCGTGGCAGGAGCACCTGAATGCCGGCAAGGGCTGGCACCTGTACGGCCGGAACATCTACGCCGTCCAGGCGGTGGGCAGCAGGATACTGCTCGCCGGCGAGGGCGGGTTCGTGCAGACCAGCGCGCATGGCGAGGACAACTTCACGCCATTGCAGACACCCTACCAGTACACCTACTTCGGGATCGTCAAGGGCGGCCCGCAGGACGTGGTGCTCTATGGCATGACCGGCACCGCCTACTGGTCCGGCGACGGCGGCCAGAACTGGCAGAAGGTCAAGGTCGAGTCCAGCACCAACTTCTCGGCCACGACCCGCCTGAAGAACGGGACGATCCTGCTGGCGGACGTGGCGGGCGAGATCTTCGCCAGCCACGACGGCGGCAAGAGCTTCAAGCAGATCATGAATGTCGGGCAGCCGGTCACGGGCATGGTCGAAACGGCAGACGGCCACCTGGTGATTACCGGCAGCAACGGCGTGAGCCGGGTTTCGCTTCCGAATTGAGCGCCGGCTTGCGGCGAATCATCTTTTCCTGAGGTCTCGATCGGCGAGGCGCAGCATGCGTACTGAAACAGTCGAGAGTCAGCCGGTTATCTCGCGGCTGGAGGACTTTGATCCGAAATCGGGCAACCTGCTCGAACGGATCCTGTTCAACAACCGCTGGCTGGTGATCACGCTGTGCGTGCTCGCCACCGTCTTCCTCGCGTATCAGGCGACCGGGGCGCAGGTGAATGCGAGCTTCGATCGCATGATCCCCACTTCGCAGCCCTTCATGGTCAACTTCCGGCATCATCGGGACGACCTGGCGAGCACCACCGACGTGATCCGCGTGGCGGTCTCGACCGACCGGGGCACGATCTTCAACAAGCACTACCTGAGCACGCTCCGGAAGATCCACCACGACGTCTACACGATGCCCAACGTGCACCGCGCGTACGTCAAGTCGCTGTGGAGCTCGAGCGTCCGGTGGCTCACGGTCAGCCAGGGGGGCCTGAACGGCGGACCCGTGATCCCCGAAAGCTACGACGGCTCGGCCAAGAGCCTGACCCGCGTCAAGACCAACGTCCTCCACTCCACGATCGTCGGCAAGCTGGTCTCGCCCGACTTCAAGTCGAGCGTGATCGACGTGCCCCTGTTCAGCAAGAACCTGAAAACCGGCGAGCCCGTCGACTATCAGAAGGTCGCTCACCGCTTCAATCGCATCATGGCGAAGTACGACCATGGCGACATCCGGGTCCACGTGACCGGTTTCGCCATGCTGATGGGCGACCTGATCGACGGCGTGCAGCAGGTGGTGCTCTACTTCTTCATTGCCCTGGGCATCGCGGTCGTTCTGCTGCTCTGGTACACGCGCTGCTGGCGCAGCACCGTGCTGGTCCTTTCCTGCTCCCTGGTGGCGGTGATCTGGCAGGTCGGGATCGTCACCACGCTCGGCTATCACATAAACCCCTATTCCGTGCTGGTGCCGTTCCTGGTCTTCGCCATCGGCCTGAGCCACGGCTCGCAGAAGATGAACGGCATCCTGCAGGACGTCGGTCGGGGCACGCACAAGGTCGTCGCGGCGCGCTACACCTTCCGCCGCCTGTTCGCCGCGGGCGTCACCGCGCTGCTCGCCGACACCGTGGGATTCGCGGTGCTGCTGGTGATCGACATCCCGGTCATCCGGGATCTCGCGATCCTGGCCAGCGTGGGCGTGGCGATGCTGATCATCACGAACCTCATGCTGCTGCCGATCCTGCTCTCGTACGTCGGGGTCAGTTCCGGCGCGGCGCGCCGGAGCCTGAAGGAGGATACCGGGGGCGGCGGCACGGAGGACCGCATCTGGCGTGCGCTGCGCAAGTTCACCGAGCCGCGCTGGGCGACCGCCGCCGTGATCGGCGGCATCATCCTGACCGCCGGCGGCCTCGTCATCAGCCAGCATCTGCAGGTCGGCGATCTCGGGAGCGGGGCGCCGGAGCTGCGGCCGAATTCCCGTTACAACCGCGATCTGGCGTACATGAACAAGCACTACGCCGCCAGCTCCGACCTGTTCATCGTCATGGTGACCACGCCGCGCCGGCACTGCCAGCACTATTCCGTCCTCAGCCGCGTCAACAGCCTGTCCTGGCGGCTGGAGCAGCTGGAAGGAGTCCAGTCCACGGATTCCCTGGCCCACCTCAGCAAGCGCCTCGACGTCGCCTACAACGACGGCAGCTACAAGTGGTACGGGCTGACGCCCAACAACGCCGACCTGGGCGAGGTGCAGCAGTTCGCCGCCGCCTACGGCACGCGCTACTACAATTCCTTCCGCTGCTCGTTCGTGCCGCTGTACGTCTACCTGGCCAATCACAAGGCTGCCACGCTGTCGCGCGTGGTCGACCACGTGCAGGGCTACGCCGCCAAGCACAACACCAAGCAGGTCAAGTTCCTGCTCGCGGGCGGAACCGCCGGCATCCAGGCCGCGACCAACATCGCGGTGGAGAAGGCCCAGCGGGAGATGCTGGTGCTGATCTACGCGGCGGTGCTGCTGCTGAGCTGGATCGCCCTGCGTTCCTGGCGGGCGGTACTGGCTGCGCTGATCCCGCTGGGCGTGACCTCGATCCTCGCCGAGGTGATCATGGTGTTCCTGGGGATCGGGGTGACGGTGGGGACCCTGCCCGTCATCGCGCTCGGGGTCGGCATCGGGGTCGACTATGCCCTGTACATCCTCAGCGTGACCCTGAGTTACCTGCGCCAGGGCCGGAGCCTGCAGGAAGCGTACTATGGGGCCTTGCGCTTCACCGGGCGGGTGGTGCTGTTCGCCGGCGCGACCCTGACGCTGGGCGTGGCGACCTGGGTATTCTCGCCCATCCAGTTCCAGGCGAACATGGGACTGCTGCTCGCCTTCATGTTCCTCTGGAACATGGTGGGCGCTCTCGTGCTCCTGCCGGCGCTGGCCTACTTCCTCTTCCCGAAGGAGCCGGGCGCCATGGCGAGGCCGGAAGCGAGCGAGCCGGCCGCCTGAGCCCGGCCCGGGCGAACCGGGGCGGTGCCGGGGGAGCCTCCGGCCCCGCCCCGCATCGCCGGGCATCAGGCATCGGGGATCGGATCTGCCGCGCCGCCGTGCTCCGCGACACGGATCCGCATCGTGGGGTCCGGCGTGGACGCTTACCCCGGGGTGCAGCGCGCTCCCCGGCCCGGAGCCGGCGGATCCGCCGGCCTCGAGCAAGGGCACGCCTCCCGGGGGGGAACCTCGCCTCCCTGCCGGACATCCCCCCGCGGGACGAACGCACCGTACCGACGGGAACGCGCGCGCCTCCGGCTGCGCCGGACGGGTGGCGCGCATCCCCCGGTGGACTCGTCTGAAGAAGACGCCTGATAATGCGTCCGGTACCATTCAGCGTCGCCGGCCGCGGTGCGGGTCCGGAGTCGGTTCGGCCGGATCGGGCGTTCGCACCTGGCTCGCGAAGCCCCGGCTTGCCGCGGGCTTCGCGAATGCCTTATTCGCAACGGGCGGGCGCGAACCCGGGAGGTGCTCATGGATCTGGGTCTGAAGGGGAGCAAGGCGGTGGTCACCGGCGGCAGCCGGGGCATCGGCAGGGCCATCGCGCTCGGCCTGGCCGACGAGGGGGCGGACGTTGCCATCTGCGCCCGCAGCGAGGGCCCGCTGGAACAGGCGGCGCAGGCGCTCCGCGAGCGCGGCGTGAGCGTATTCGCGAGTGCCGCGGATGTGGGCGACCCGCGGGCGCTGGACGGCTTCCTGGAAGAGGCCCGCACGCGGCTGGGCGGGATCGACGTCCTGGTGAACAACGTCTCTGCCCTGGGAGCGGCCGGCTCCGGGCTCGAGGCCTGGGAGGCCAACGTCCGGCTGGACCTGATGGCCTCGGTGCGGGCGGCGGAGAAGGTCATCCCGTGGATGAGCGATGCCGGCGGCGGCTGCATCCTGTTCGTCTCGTCCATCGCCGCGCTCGAGGTGGGCGGCTCACCCGCGCCCTACTCCGCGGCGAAGGCGGCGCTGCTAAGCTATTCCAAGAACCTGGCGGTATCGCTGGGGCCAAAGCGGATCCGCGTCAACGCCATCGCGCCGGGCTCGATCGAGTTCGAGGGCGGGGTGTGGGATCGCGTCCACCGCAATGCCCCGGATATGTACCAGTCGGTGCTTTCGCGGATTCCCTGGGGGCGCATGGGCACGCCGGAGGAGGTGGCCGACGTGGCCGTGTTCCTCGCCTCCGAGCGCGCCGGCTGGGTTACCGGGACCTGCGTGTCCGTGGACGGCGCCCAGCACAAGTCCAACCTCTAGGGCGGGCCCGCGGGGGCGGCGGGAGGAGCCATGGACACCATCGGCATGTGGCAGTGGGCGCGGCGCAAGCCCGCGGACACCGCACTGGTCACGCCGGAGCACGAGCGCGTGAGCTTCGCGGAGCTCGCCGCGCGTGCCAACCGCCTCGCACACGGCCTGCGCGCCCGCGGCCTGGTCGAGGGTGACATGGTCGCCGTGCTGCTGCCGAACAGCCCGGCGTGGGTGGAAACGTTCATGGCCACCCAGCAGATCGGCCTGTACATGACGGCCATCAACTACCACCTGACCGCGCCCGAGGTGGCCTACATCCTCGAAAACTCGGGCAGCCGTCTCTTCATCAGCAACCCGCGCCATGGCGCAGTCGCGCGCGAGGCGGCCGCACGGGCCGGTCTCGCCGGCAGCGCCTGTTTCGCGGAGGGCGGCAGCATCCAGGGTTTCGCCGGCTACGAGACCCTGCTGAAGGGCCAGCCGGAGAACGAGCCGGAGGGCCGCCGCGCCGGCGAGCTGATGCTCTACACCTCGGGTACCACCGGCCGCCCCAAGGGCGTGCGTCGTCCGCTGAAGGGCGTGGCTCCCGAGGAGCCGCTGGTACGTGCGCGGGACATGGCGCGCCGGATGTACGGGCTCACCCCCGGGGACGGCTGCCACCTCGTGCAGGGGCCGCTGTATCACGCGGCGCCCGGGCGCATCGGAATGCGGGCGCTGCACCTGGGACACACCCTGGTGCTGATGGACAAGTGGACTCCCGAAGGCGCGCTGGCGCGCGTCGAGCGCTACCGGGTCGACAACACCCACATGGTGCCGACCATGTTCCACCGTCTCCTCAAGCTGCCGCGGGGCGGACGGGAGCGGCACGACCTCTCCAGCATGCGGGTGGTCCTGCACGGGGCGGCCCCCTGCCCGGTGGAGACCAAGCGGAAGATGATGCGGTGGTGGGGTCCGGTCCTGTACGAGTACTACGGCGGGACCGAGGGCGGTGGCACCTACGTCACGCCGGAAGACTGGCTGGCCCGGCCGGGCACCGTCGGCCGTCCGTGGCCGGGCTCGCAGGTGTTCGTGCTGGATGCCGAGGGCAACGAGCTCCCCGCGGGGCGGGTGGGCGTCGTCTACTTCCTGCCCAGCCAGGGACCGGTCGCGTACCACCGGGATCCGGACAAGACCCGTGCCGCGTTCCGCGGCGAGCTGCTCACGCTCGGCGACATGGGATACGTGGACGAGGATGGCTGGCTGTTCCTGTCCGACCGTCGCAGCGACCTGATCCTGTCGGGGGGAGTGAATATCTACCCGGCCGAGATCGAGGCTGTGCTGCACCAGCACGCCAAGGTGGCGGACGTGGTGGTCTTCGGCCTGCCGGACGAGGAGTGGGGCGAGCGCGTGCAGGCGGTGGTGCAGCCGCTGGAGGACGTGGCGTCGTCCCCGGAGCTGGCCGACGAGCTGCTGCGGTTCGCCGCTGAATCGCTCGCGCGCTACAAGCTGCCGAAGCAGATCGACTTCGTGGACGAGCTGCCGCGGTTGCCCACCGGCAAGCTGGCACGGCGCGAGGTACGGGAGCGGTACCTGCCGGTCTGACTGTCGCGGAGCGCTTCGCGCGGGGCGGCGATGCGGCCCGGCCTAGGCCGCTACTGCCCCCAGGGCCGCCCGGGCCTGCTCGCTCAGCTCGACCTCGACGACGCCGCGCACGGCGTTCGTGAGGAGCAGCCGATCCGCGCACAGCACCTCGTCCGGTGCAAGCGGCCGTACCTCGCAGCCGGCACCGTGTGCGTCGATGAGGGCCCGGCGCTCGACGCCGCCGAGCAGGCCCTCGCTCACGGGTGGCGTAACCAGGCGCCCGTCCTTCTCGACGAAGAGATTGTGGCGACTGGCCTCGGTCACCCGGCCGGCGTCGTTGACGAAGAGCACGTCGTAGGCGCCGAGCCCCTCCGCGTGCTCGCGGTACTCCTGTTCGTACGCGTGGCGCTCCGTGGTCTTGTGCTGGAGCAGCAGGTCCCGTCGCCGGGTTCGGATCGCCGCGACGTCCACGCGGGGCCTTGGGGCGTGTTCCCGGCGGGGCGCCAGCGCCTGCGTGCTCACTTCCGTACGGCCGTCCGCGTGCAGCAGGAGCCGGACCTTGTGATCGCCGCCGAGCCCTGAGGTGGCATCCGCGAGGGCGCGGCGCACCGCGTGCTCGTCGAACCGGAAGTGCAGCGGGCGGGCTGACGCGCCCAGCCGGGCAACGTGATCCGCGAGCCGCGGGATGCTCGCGCTCGAGGCGACGAAGCGCATGCTCTCCAGCAGGCAGAAGCCCGAGTTCAGGCCGGTCAGGAAGCGGGCCTTGAGCAGGCACTCGTCGTACTCCGCATCGGGATCCGACTCAGCGAGTATGCCCCCGCCCACGCCCATCTCGGCGCGCCCGTCCGGGTGGGCGATGCAGGTCCGGATCGGCACGTTGAGGCAGAAGTCGTCGTCCGGCCCGAGGTAACCGATGGTGCCCGTGTATACGCCGCGGGGCTCGACCTCCAGCGCCTCGATGATCTGCATCGTGCGCAGCTTGGGTGCTCCGGTGATGGATCCGCACGGAAACATCTGCCGGAATACACTCGCAAACGTCGTATCGCGTCCGACCGAGCAACGGACGGTCGAGATCATCTGGTGGAGACTGTCGAATGTCTGGATCTCGAAGAGGTCGTCTACCGACACCGTTCCCGGCTCTGCCACCCGGCCGAGGTCATTGCGGATCAGGTCGACGATCATGACGTTTTCCGAGCGCGTCTTCGGATCGCGACGCATCGCCGCGACGATAGCGGCATCCTCGCGTTCGTCCCGGCCCCTGGGACAGGTCCCCTTCATCGGCCTGGACTCGAGACGGCTGCCCCGCCTGCGCAGGAACAGCTCGGGTGACAGCGACAGCACGGTGAACTCCGGGAACTGCAGAAGGGCTCCGTACTCGACATGCTGGCGATCGCGCAGCCGCCGGAACAGGCGGCTCGGGCTGCCCTGGTACCGGAACCGGTACTTGAGGGTGAAATTGACCTGGTAGGTTTCGCCCGCGTGGATGTAGTCGCGGATCGCCGCGACGCGGTCCAGGTAATCGCGTTTGCTCATGTTCAGCGCGAGGCTGTCGATCGCGACCGGCGCGTCGTCGGCGGGCAGGCGCTCCAGAAACCGGCCCACCTCGTCCCCGGTGAGGTCGTGTCGCTCGGCGAAAGCAAAAAAGTGAAGCAGCGGCGTGGTGGCTTTCCCGTGCCCCACAAACTCGAATGCCGGCTTGTCGGCGACGAAGTATCCCGCCTCGTAGGAGGCATAGCCGCACAGGTGCAGGCCCTGTCGTCGCAGCCGGTCGAGCCGTGCGAGCGCCGATTCGAGCCGGCGTCCGTCGTGACACAGCACTTCGCTGACCGGACGGGTGAACAGCAGCGAGCCGCCCGCCCCGTGAGAGTCGCGCGAATTGTCCAGCAGGGCGAATACCTCGCCCGCCGGTGGCATGGGAAGCGAACGCATGGGCCTTGTGTGACTTCCGGTTCGCGGGCGGGTTCCCGCGCTCGACGGCATGCTCCGCTGTCCGGCCTGGCCCGGGGTTCAGCGGGAGAGCGGAACGCGCGTGGACAACGTGGGCCGATCGGAGCGGCATCGCCCGGCATCGCCCGGGATCGGGCGGGTCCGGGAGCGGAGCCGCGGCCGGCACAAGCATGCCAAAATGCACGCCGCTGGTCGAGCGCCCGCGCCAGCCACCGCGATGCCTGTTACCTGCCCCGGCTCGAGAGAAGTGTCAGAGGTTCGAGTCCGCAATCTCCCCGACACCTGGAGCACGTCAGGGCCCGGCAGATCACGGCGAGAGTGACTGGCGCGCCCGGCAGGATTGCTCGGCTTTCGGCCTCGCCCTGCGGGCCGGCGTCGCTGGCGCTCCGCCGCTGTCTCGCCCGGCTGGTGCCGGGCTCGGCTCGAACCCTGAATGATCACGACGTCAGAGGTTCGAGTCCATAGAGAAACCTCCCCAGGTGGTGAGATACGCGTGGGGAGGTCGAAACTGAGCATGGCTGGCGCGCCCGGCAGGATTCGAACCTGCGACCTTTGGCTCCGGAGGCCAACGCTCTATCCAACTGAGCTACGGGCGCAAGGGGCGATAGAATATCGCTCGGGGGGCGCTTCGTCCATCCCCGTGGACGGGGTTGGTGGCCGATCGAGAGGGTTGTGACGGTGCTGGAAGGGGTGCGGACCCGGGCGGCGGATGCGGGCGATGTCGACGCCGTGCGGCGTTGCGCGCGGCTTGCCTACCAGCCGTGGATCGACGTTCTCGGCTTCGAGCCGGAGCCGTTGTCCGCAGACTACGGGCGCCTGATCGCGGACGGGGTTGTGTGGGTCGCGGTGCTTCCGGGGTACGGGGTCGTCGGCTTCCTGGTGATGCTCGCGCGGAAGGATTCCCTGTTGCTGGACAACGTCGCCGTGCTGCCGGCGGTGCAGGGGCGGGGCGTGCTGCGGCGGCTGTTCGGCCTCGCCCGCCGGCATGCGCGCCGGCTCGGGCTGGATCGACTCGAGCTCTATACCAACGTTGGAATGTCCTCGAACATCGCGATCTACCGCCGTCTCGGTTTTGCCGAAACAGACCGGTGCGTCGAGCACGGCTTCGAGCGTGTCTACATGAGGGCGCTCGTGCCGTCGTCCGATTGAATCCGGTCGACAGCGCGGCGTCTGCCAGGCTCCCTGGATCTACCCCGGGGCGGGTGCCTGGAAGCGTCGCGTCAGCTCGTCGACCACCGCGGTGGTGAAGCGGTGCTCGATCCACACGATGTCCGCGGCGACACCGGTCGACAGCAGCTGCTCGGCCAGGGAGGCGCTGGTGACGGCGACCGTCGTTCGGCGCAGGCCTTCCACCAGGGACCGGTGCTGGCCCGCCGCGCGGGCGACCTCGATCAGGCACCGCCACTGCGCCGCGCGGCCGAGCACGAGGGCGTCGATACCGCCCAGGTCGATCGCTTCCACCAGGGCCCGCGTCTCCAGCATGTCCTCTTCCGGGGCCGCCTCGCAGGGCAGCACCGTGTTCAGGGTCAGCCGTCGACAGGCCAGCCGTTCCACCACCGTCCAGTCCTCGCGCCGACCGGAGAGTTGAATGGCGACCCGGGCGCCGTCGGGGAATCCGTGGAAGACGCCGCGGGTCCCGGGGCACAGCGAGTCGGACACGCCCAGGCCGTGCAGGACGCCCGCGGTACCGTCGCCCCCCGCGACCACCCGCGCGCCTGCGAGGACCTCGCAGAACGCCGCGAGCATACCCAGTTCGAGCGCCCGCATGACCAGCGCCCGCAGCCCGTCCGCAGAGAGCAGCACCACGCAGTGGGGCGGCCGGTCGAGCAGCTCCTGCAGCCAACGGTGTACCGCGCCGGCATCGGCGCTGGCCACGGTATCGCTGAGCGCGCAGCGGAGCAGGGTCGCGCCGCGGTGCTCCAGGGCCGCGGCAAGCATGTCGAGGCGCGGGTCACGGGGCATGGCGATTCGCCGGCCGTCGAGTGGCCGCCCGCGGCCAGCGGTTTCGGTGCGCAGTGAGATGGACATGTCGCGTTCTCCCGAAGCGATTGGCTCCGGCGATTATGTAGCAATTCGCGTGCCAGGGCAGGGCATGCTGCCGTTGCGCGGGATGCCGCGTGCCGGCGCGTCGTTGGCGCAGCGGGCGCGGCGCGGCCGTGCACCGCGGCGGCGCGGAGAGGGTGCGTGGATGCCCGTTTGCGGTGCGAGTCCGGCGGCGCGGGTCGGTGCAATGGGGACGGAGCGCACCACGGCTCTGAGACATGGCAATACCTTCTGGAAGATTGGTATATTCGGGCATCCATCCGCTTCATCTGCCGGCCGCGACATGCGGGAGCCGTCGATGACCGCTCCGGGGTGGGCCGTTGCCCCGCCGGGGCTCATAAGAACACAGGGGGAGAATCAAGGTGACCGAGTCCGAAGCCAAGTCGGTGCGTCGTCTTCTGGTATTCCTGGGGGCAATGATGGCATTCGCCGTCGTCCTGCTGATCATCGCCAAGGTAATCGTGAGCCTCTCCGGCGGAACGCCGTCGGTCGACCAGACGACCAAGGCCCAGATCCAGCAGCGGATCGCCCCAATCGGAAAAGACTATGTCGCCGGCAAGAGCCAGCCGCCCTCACCAAAGCCGCAGAAACAGGCGGCGGCCGGGTCGAGTCAGCACAAGCAGCTGAGCGGCAAGCAGGTGGTGCAGAATACCTGCTCCACCTGCCACGGCACCGGCGCCTTGGGCGCGCCCAAGATCGGCAGCAAGAAGGACTGGAAGCCACGCTTCGAGAAGGGCAAGCAGACGCTCTACCATCACGCCGAGAACGGCTTCAAGGCCATGCCGCCGCGTGGCGGTCACCCGAGCTACACCAATGCCGAGATCACGGCGGCGGTCAACTACATGCTCAAGCAGGCCGGGCTGGAGTAGCCGGCACGATCGCGGCCGCGGCCGGCAGGCGCGTCGGTCGTGCAGCGCCGCTACGACTCCCTCGTCGCGCCTTGCCACGGGGGCACGGGCGGCCGCCGAGGCCTGACAATGCCTTCCGGAAGACCGGCAAGCGAAAGGGCCGCCCGCGGGCGGCCCTTCCTCGTGGATTACGGTCGAACCGGGTGGTCGCCGGTCACCGCACGCCCATGCGCCTCAGCGAGGAGGGCGCGAACTTCGACTTGGAGTACTTCTCGGGCCGGGCCGGGCCGTGCTCGTTGTCCAGGTTGGAGACAATATAGCGCCCCGAGGACAGGTCGTTGATCGAGGTCAGCGCGTAGCCGGTTTCGGGGATGTCGTAGTAGTCCTTCAGGTAGCCCTGCTGGACGCGCCAGAGATTGCCGCGCTTGTCGTAGCAGTCGACCACGGCGGCCTGCCAGCTGTCCTCGTCGAGGTAGAACACCCGCTTGCTGTAGATATCCCGGATGCCGCTTTTCAGCGTGGCCTTGACCACCCAGACGCGGTGGAGCTCGTAGCGCAGGTACTTCGGGTTGAGGTGGTGTGCCTGGATCAGCTGGTGCGGCTTCACGTCGTGCTGCTCGAGCTTGTAGCTGTCATAGGGGATGTAGATCTTCTTCCTGCCCAGCAGCTTCCAGTTGTACTGCTCCAGCGAGCCGTTCCACATGTTGAACTGGTCGTCGGTCTGCAGGCCGTCGGAGTGGGTGCCGGTGGTGTTGTCGAACGCCACGTTGGGCGCCCGGCGCACGCGGCGCTGGCCCGGGTTGTAGATCCAGGCGCTGCGCTTGTGGGCCTTCTGGTTGATCGGCTCCCAGACCAGCAGCACCTGGCCCGCCAGGCGGGCCGGCGAATTCACGTGCTGCAGGAAGTACACGTACATGGGCGGGTTCATCTGTGCCACCTTCTTCGGGGTGGACTTGAGGTTGTTGTAGACGAACTTGAGCCGGATGTTCAGGCCCACGCGGTAGAAGCTGCCGCTCTGGGACACGATGGCCTTGTCGTAGTGCTCGAGCACCGAGTGCGGATAGTGCCAGCCCAGGGAGTGGTTCCACATCGCCTGCGCGCCGTTGCCGGGGATCGGGTAGGGAAACCCGATGGCGGCATGCCGCACCCCGTTCTGTCCCTTCAGGGTGGCGTGCAGGGCGTTGTAACGGGTCCACTTGTAGACCTGCTTCGGGTAGGAGGCGGGGCGATGCGTCGGGTAGACGTTCATCCGGAAACCCTTGTACTGCTTCAGCAGCGCGATCTCGCCCGGGGTCAGATGCTTGGCGTACTTCTTGTAGTTGCCGTGGGTGATGGTGAAGCGCTTCTTGTCGTTCTTGTACGGGTTGTTCAGGAAGTGCGGCTCCGGTGGCCGCGACGCCTTGGGATGGCCGCCGTGCCAGGCCGGGATGACGCCGTTCTTGCTGCCGGCCTTTTTCGCGCCGACCGGCGTCAGGGACTTGCCGAGCGCATCGGCCTTGCTCCTGGAGACCTTGGCCGATGCCGCCACGGCAATGGCCATGAGCACCGCGGCACTTCCCAGTGCCAGGTACCGGTTCATGCGTGTCATGGGGAGCTCCGTCTTGCTCGATTTCACGGGAGGAGAACAAAACGGGGGATGCGCATTTCGCTGCATCCCCCTGTAACCACCATCAAATCGCAGGCGGGGTCACGTCAAGACGGTCCGGGCCGTGGCCGCGGTTTCTGCGCAGCGCGCACCCGCACCTCGTGCCGGTACGGCATGCGGGATCGAAGGGCAGGAAGAAAAGGGGCGGGCGCACTGGCGCCCGCCCCTCTGGCGGATCAGCGGACGCCGATGCGCCGCAGGTTGGCGGGCGTGAACATCGAGTCCGGGTATTCCTTGGCTTCCGAGGGAATCCCGCTGTTGATGTTCATGGCGATGTAGCGACCCGAGGTGAGGTCGTTGATGGTGTACAGGGCGTAGCTCGTGGACGGGATGTCGTAGAAGTCCTTGAGGTAGCCCTGGCCCACGCGCCACAGGTCCCCGCGGTTGTCGTACCAGTCCGCCAGGGCGATGTTCCAGCTGTCCTCGTCGATGTAGAACACCCGCTTGCTGTAGATGTCGCGGATGCCCTTCTTGAGGGTTGCCTGGACCACCCACACCCGGTGCAGCTCGTAGCGGGCGAGGTCCTGGTTGATGTGGTGCGCCCGGACGATGTCCTTGGGCGTCTGCCCGTCCTGCTCCAGGGCATAGCTGTCATAGGGGATGTACATCTCCTTCTTGCCCAGCAGCTTCCAGTTGTACTGCTCCAGCGAGCCGTTCCACATGTTGAACTGGTCGTCGGTCTGCAGGCCGTCGGAGTGGGTGCCGGTGGTGTTGTCGAACTCCACGTTGGGCGCCCGGCGCACGCGGCGCTGGCCCG
>DASQZJ010000045.1:0-42021 GCA_035638775.1 Gammaproteobacteria bacterium | reverse complement strand
CGCGGCCGAGGTCTCCCGCATGGAATCCAACATCGAGCACGTCTCGGTCGACGACCGCGACGGCGTTACGGCCACACTGATGTTCGTGCTCTCGGTCCGTGGCCGCACCCACCTGGCGAAGATCATCAAGCGGCTGCGCGCAATGCAGCCGGTCATCAGGATCGTGCGCCCCAGGGCCTGATCCTTCCGCCTCGCCCGGGTCGGCGCGACGACGGTCCCGGCGTGCACCCACGACAGACTGGAAAGGTCAGCCAATGAGCCGCGAAATCATCCACACCGATCGCGCGCCGCGCGCCATCGGGCCGTATTCGCAGGCGGTGCGGGTGGGCGATGCCGTCTACCTGTCGGGCCAGATACCGCTGGACCCGGAATCGATGGAGCTGGTGGATGCCGACATGGAAGGGCAGGTCCGCCGGGTGCTGGACAACCTGGCGGCGGTCGCGGAGGCGGCCGGCGGCGGCCTGGGAGATGTCGTGCGCGTATCGGTTTATCTCACCGACCTGGGCAATTTCTCGCTGGTCAACCGGCTGATGCAGGAGTACTTCGACGAGCCCTATCCGGCGCGCGCGGCGATCGGTGTCGCCGCGCTGCCGAAGGGCGCGTGCGTGGAAATGGACGCCATCATGGCGCTCTAGATCCGGACGGGCGCGGGGTGAGCCGGGAAGCCGTGAAACCGTCCTCGCAGCGGATCGCAGCCACGGCGGCGCTCGATCGTCCGCTGAAGTCGCTGCGGGGGGTCGGCCCGGGGCTGGCCGGCCGGCTCGCGAAGCTGGGGCTGTTCCGGGTCGGGGACCTGCTGTTTCATCTTCCGTTGCGTTACGAGGACCGCACGCGGGTAACGCCGATCGGGCGACTGCGTCCCGGCGACCGCGCGGTGATCGACGCCCGGGTGGAGCTGGCGGAAACGGTGCAGCGCCGGCGGCGGGCGCTGGTGTGCCGGGTGGCCGACGGCAGCGGCATGCTGACGCTGCGGTTCTTCCACTTCTCCCGTGCCCAGGGGGCGCTGTGGCAGCGCGGCGCCCGGGTGGTCTGTTACGGCGAGGCACGCACGGGCATGACCGGGCTCGAGATGGTGCACCCGGAATACCGCATGGTGGCTGCGGATGCCCCGGCCCCGCTGGAGCAGCGGCTCACGCCGGTGTATCCGGCAACGGAGGGAGTGAGCCAGGCGCGGCTGCGCGCACTGGTACGCGAGGCGCTGGCGCTGGCGGAGGACGAGGAGGGCCTCGATGGCGTGCCGCCGGTGCTGCTGCCGGCGGGCGGGCGCATGCCGCTGCACCAGGCGCTGGAGGCCGTGCACCGTCCGCCCCGGAACACGGATACCGCCGTTCTCGAGGCCGGACGCCACCCGGCCCAGCGGCGGCTGGCGTTCGAGGAGCTGGTGGCGCACCAGGTGAGCCTGCGACAGCTGCGCCGGCGCGCGCGCAACCACAGTGCGCCGTGCCTTGCCCGGGGCGGCGCAGCGCGGGCAGCGCTGTCGGACCGCCTCGGGTTCCGGCTGACCGGCGCCCAGGCACGGGTGCTGGGCGAGGTGCTCGGTGACCTCGGTCATCCGCGGCCCATGATGCGACTGGTGCAGGGCGACGTCGGCTCGGGCAAGACGGTGGTCGCGGCGCTGGCGGCCGTGGAAGCGATCGCATCCGGCTGGCAGGCTGCGGTGATGGCGCCCACCGAGCTGCTCGCGGAGCAGCATTACCGCAACTTCCGTGGCTGGCTGGAGGCGTTGGGCTATGAGCTCGCCTGGCTCGGTGGACGACTCAAGGGCGCACGGCGGCGGGAGATGCTGGAGCGGATCGCCGACGGGCGGGCGCAGCTGGTGGTGGGCACGCATGCGCTGTTCCAGGAAGAGGTGAGCTTCGAGCGGCTCGGCCTCGTGGTGATCGACGAACAGCACCGTTTCGGCGTCCACCAGCGTCTCGCCTTGCGGGAAAAGGGCATCAGCGGCGGAACCCATCCTCACCAGTTGATCATGACCGCCACCCCGATACCCCGGACGCTGGCCATGGCCGCCTACGCCGACCTCGACCTGTCGGTGATCGACGAGCTGCCTCCGGGCCGTACCCCGGTGGTGACCGTGGCATTGCCCGATTCGCGCCGTGACGAGGTGATCGCGCGCGTACGGGATGCCTGCCGGGCCGGTGCGCAGGCCTACTGGGTCTGCACCCTGATCGAGGAATCCGAAGCGCTGCAGGCCCGGGCCGCGGAGGATACGGCGGCGGCGCTGATCGAGGCCCTCCCGGACCTGCGGGTGGGGCTGGTGCACGGGCGCATGAAGGCGGCCTCCAAGGAGGCCGAGATGCGGCGCTTCGCCGGTGGCGAGATGGATCTGCTGGTGGCCACCACCGTGATCGAGGTCGGCGTGGATGTCCCCAACGCGACCCTGATGATCGTGGAGAATCCCGAGCGCCTGGGGCTGTCGCAGCTGCATCAGCTCCGCGGCCGGGTAGGGCGTGGCAGCCGCCGGAGCAACTGCGTGCTGATGTACCATCCGCCGCTGGGCGCGAACGCGCGCGCCCGCCTGGCGGTCCTGCGGGACAGCCATGACGGCTTCGAGATCGCCCGCCGTGACCTGGAGCTGCGCGGGCCGGGGGAGCTTCTGGGAACGCGCCAGACCGGGGAGCTGCGCCTGCGTGTCGCGGACCTTGCGCGCGACGGCGACCTGATGGGCCCGGTGCAGAAGGCCGCGGACGAGATGCTGGCCCGCCACCGCGATCGCGTGGCGCCCCTGGTGCGTCGGTGGGTACGGGACGGCCGGCGCTACGCCGAGGCGTGAGCACGACACGGGGACGCGCGAGGCGATGCATGGCGAAACCGGTCCCGGCGGTGCTCGGGATGCTGCGTGATCGGTCCCCCGGAACCGGCCTGCTCCGGCGCGGCGGCGCCCGCCCCGGGCCGGTTCGGCCCGCCTGTCTGGCGCCGGCGCCGGCCCTGTATAATCGCGTGATCGACCAGCATGGCGCCGGCGGTGGAACGGGCGGGGGACGCGTTCCCTGACCGCTCTGCCCGCGGGACCGATTCTGGTGACCGAATTTTTCCTGGAAGAGGGGTGACATGAACGAGAGGACCCGTCAGCAGGCGCCGGGACGCCGCGCGCAGCAGACCGTGGGCCGGATCTGGCAGCGCTATCAGCCGATCGTGGCGGACCGCGCCCGGGAATATGCCCTGCTGATGCGGTGGCACCGGCCGATCGGTGCTCAGCTGCTGCTGTGGCCCGCGATGTGGGCCCTGTGGATCGCCGGCAGGGGGGCACCCGATGCGGGCATTGTCGTGATCTTCGTGCTGGGCGTCTGGGTGATGCGCTCGGCCGGCTGCGTGTTCAACGACTTCGCTGACCGGCACTTCGACCTCTACGTCAAGCGCACCCACGACCGGCCGCTGACCACCGGGCGAGTGAGCACGCGGGAAGCGCTGGCGGTGTTCTTCGCGATGTGCCTGATCGCGCTCGGACTGGTGCTGATGCTCAACCGCCTGACCATCCTGCTCTCCCTCGTCGGGCTGGCGCTGGCGGCCACCTACCCGTTCATGAAGCGTTACACCTATCTGCCCCAGCCCTACCTGGGAATGGCATTCGGCTGGGCGATCCCGATGGCGTTCTCCGCCCAGACCGGCCACGTTCCCCCGGTCGCCTGGCTGATCTTCATCTGCAACATCCTGTGGTCGACCATCTACGACACCATGTACGCCATGGTCGACCGGGACGACGATCTCAAGCTGGGGCTCAAGTCGGCCGCGATCCTGTTCGGTGATCTCGATCGCCACATTATCGGCATCCTGCAGGTGACCATGCTCGGCGCGCTCTACCTGGTGGGACGCCGGGTGGGCCTGGGAGCCTGGTACGACGCGGGGCTGGCCGGGGGCGCGGCCCTGTTCGCCTACCAGCAGGTGCTCATCTTCCACCGCCGGCGCGACCGCTGTTTCCGGGCGTTCATGAACAACAACTGGTTCGGCGCCGTGATCTTCGCCGGGATCCTGCTGGATTACCTGCTGCACTGAGTGGCGACCCGTCCGGAGGAGATCCCCGCAGGGCGGGGGGATCCTGCACGGCGGCGGACTCCATCGACCGGCGGGGATCGTGCGCAACGGAAAAAGGCCCCGGCACTGCCGGGGCCTTTTTCGGCGCCTCGCTTGGGCGGACCGGGCCCGATTCAGAAGCTTACGCGGAATCCGCCGGTCCAGGCGAAGTCGGCGTTGTCCAGGTTCTGGTACTCCACCATCACCGCGACGTTCCTGGTGAAGGAGTACATGGCCCGTCCGATCACCGCCATGTAGTCGCCACGGAAGAGTTGGTGCTGATAGGCGGTGTTGCCACGCTTGACCCAGTTGTAGCGCAACAGCGTATCCAGCTCGAAGTGGCTGCGGGCGCTCGGGTGGATCCGGAAGCCCGCGGTCACGCGCTCGCCGGTGTTGTTCTTGTTGGTACCCGCGTTGTCATTCACCTTCTCGTACAGGGCTGACACCGAGGCTACCGCGTCCAGCGTCCTCGCCAGCCCGTAACGGGCCCCAATGCCGAGGTCGGCGTAGGTATGCTTGAACGCGCTGGTGTTGGGCGGCGTTCCGACCCCGTGGTCCCACTTTGCCGTCTGGTAGCCGATCTTCACGAAGTAATTCGGCAGAAACAGCCAGGACGCGCGAACCGTGTAGCCGCTGTTCGAAAAGGCGCCGGGATTGGTGTAGCGCGGGGTCGTGAAGCGGGCCCGCGTGTAGCCGAGGTCAACGTAGTTGTAGCTGAAACCGTTGGAGGCGCTGTTCATTCCCTGCGCCTGGGCGGCGAATGGCATCACCAGCGCAGCGGCGCAGATCAGGTACCGAAGTTTCATTCCGTCTCTCCCTTCCACGTAGGCTTTGTTCTTTTATGGACGCCCGGTGCGCCCACGACAGGCAGGTTAGCACAGAATCGCTGCCTTGCAGTGCCAACCGTTAACGCATAGGCATATCACAGGTCCAATCGCGTGAAAAGCCTTGCGGCAACGGCGAAGGCTTCATCCGCCGCTTCCCTTTTCCCGCTCATCCGGACGCCCTGGCGCAGACCCATACCTCGACCCGTCGGGCACCGCCCCGCCGCAGGACCGCGGCCAGCGCCGCCACGGTGCTGGCGGAGGTCATCACGTCGTCGACGATCGCCACGCGGGGCGGCGACGCCGCGGCAATGGCGAAGGCCCGGCGCACGTTGCGGCGCCGGTACGAGCCGTCCAGCTGCGACTGGGGCGCGGTGTTGCGCACCCGGCGGCAGAGTGACGGTGCCAGCGGTATGCCGAGCCGGACCGAAACGGGGCGCGCCAGCTCGACGGCCTGATTGAACCCGCGGCGGCGCTGTCTTGCCGGATGCAGGGGCACCGGCACGATGAGGTCCGGCGGCGGCGCGGCAGACGCGGCAAGGGCTCCGGCCATGAGGTCTCCCAGCAACCGCGCGTTGGCCAGGCGGCCGCGGAACTTCAGCTCGCGAATCAGGTGGCTCACGGGGGCCTCGTACGAGAAGGCCGCCCGGGTGCGATCGAAGGGCGGCGGTCGCCGGTGGCAGCGTCCACAGAGCGACGCCCCGCTTCCGCCCGCTGCCGGCAGGGGCGCGCCGCAACGCTCGCAGGCCCGTTCGCTCCAGGGCAGGTCTTCCCGGCAACCCCGGCAGATTTCCGCGCGGGGCATGCCCCGGGCCGCGCACAGCATGCAGCGCGACGGGAAAGCCGCCCAGTGCAGTGACTCGAGCCACCCGTAAACCGTTTGTGCCGCTCCATGGTTGACAGGCATCGCGTCCCTTCGGATGATTGCCCCACCGAATCCGGCGACCGGGAGCAGCGAAACGATGAACATCCAGAGCCTGCTGGACCAGGGGCCACGCCACGACTGGAGTACAGACGAAGCGCGGGAGCTGCTGGGCCTCCCCTTCAACGACCTGGTTTTCGCGGCACAGGCGGTGCATCGCCGCCACTTCGATCCCAACGAAGTCCAGCTCAGCACCCTGCTCAGCGTCAAGACCGGGGCGTGTCCGGAGGATTGCGCCTACTGCCCCCAGAGTGTCCGGTACCACACCGGGGTGGAGGCGGAGCAGTTGATGGACACGGAGGCGGTGCTCGCCAGTGCGCGCCGCGCTCGTGACCAGGGCGCGACGCGCTTCTGCATGGGAGCCGCGTGGCGGCGCCCGAAGGACCGCGACCTGGAGAAGGTGATCGAGATGGTTCGCGGAGTGCGGGAGCTGGGCATGGAGACCTGCGTGACCGCCGGCATGCTCAGCGCCGATCAGGCCCGGCGCCTGTCCGACGCGGGCCTGGACTACTACAACCACAACATCGACACTTCGGAGTCGTTCTACGGCGAGGTCATCACGACGCGCACCTTCGCGGACCGGCTGGAGACGCTCGAGCACGTGCGCGACGCGGGCCTGCACGTCTGCTGCGGCGGCATTATCGGCATGGGCGAGGGCGTCGTCGACCGGGTCGACATGCTGGTGACGCTGGCGAACCTGCCCAAACACCCGGAGAGCGTTCCCGTCAACCGGCTGGTGCAGGTCGAGGGCACGCCGCTGTACGGGGCCGAGGACGTCGATCCGTTCGAGTTCGTGCGCGTGATCGCCGCGGCCCGCATCATGATGCCCGCGTCCCACGTGCGGCTGTCGGCGGGTCGCATGCAGATGAGCGACGAGATGCAGGCGCTGTGCTTTCTGGCCGGGGCAAACTCGATCTTCTGCGGGGATCGCCTGCTGACCACGGACAATCCCGAGGAGGATCACGACGCGACCCTGTTCGCCCGTCTGGGCATCCGTCCGGAAGAATCGCCGGAGCCGGCCCGCGGCAATGACGCGGCCTCCGCCGGGGCATGACCGGGGCCGACCGCCTCGATCGGGATCTCGAGCCGCTGCTGCGGCGGCGCCGCGAGCAGGGTCTCTACCGTCGGCGGCGCGTCGTGAGCGGGCCCCAGGGGCCGCGCCTGCATGTCGACGGACGCGACTGCCTGTGCTTCTGCAGCAACGACTACCTCGGGCTGGCGGGGCACCCGGGTCCGGCGGCGGCGATGCGCGAGGCAGCGGGACGCTACGGCGCCGGCAGCGGGGCCGCGCACCTGATCGTCGGGCACACCGCCGAGCACCAGGCGCTGGAGGAGGAGCTCGCGGCGTGGACCGGGCGTCCGCGGGCGCTGCTGTTCTCCACCGGCTACATGGCCAACATGGGCGTGATCAACGCGCTGGTGGGCGAGGGCGACCGGGTGCTCGAGGATCGCCTCAACCATGCCTCGCTGCTCGACGGGGGCTGGCTCTCCCGGGCGCGCATGCGGCGCTACCCGCACGCCGACCTGGCGGCCCTGGAGCGCGAGCTCGCCGCGCCGGACGACGGCCGCGCGCTGATCGTGAGCGACGCGGTGTTCAGCATGGACGGGGACCTCGCGCCGCTGGGCGCGCTGGCCGACCTCACGGACCGCTACGGCGCCCGGCTGATGATCGATGACGCCCACGGGCTCGGGGTGCTGGGTCCGGAGGGCGCGGGCACGCCGGCAGCACTGGGCATCAGCTGGCAGCGACTGCCGGTGTACGTGGGGACGCTGGGGAAGGCGCTCGGCACCTTCGGGGCCTTCGTCGCCGGCAGCGAGACACTGATCGAGGCCCTGATCCAGCGCGCCCGGACCTACGTGTTCACCACCGCACCGCCGGCGCCCGTGGCCGCGGCCACGCGCTGCGCGCTGCGCCTGGCGCGGGAAGAGTCGTGGCGCCGCGAGCGGCTCTCGGAGCTGGTGAACCGGTTCCGGCGCGAGGCGGATCCGGCGGGCCTGCCGCTGGCCCCCTCGCAGGCCCCGATCCAGCCGCTGCTGATCGGCGATCCGCACGAGACCGTCCGGCTGAGCGAGGCGCTCCTGGCGGAGGGCATCCTGGTCAGCGCGATCCGCCCCCCCACGGTTCCCCCGGGTACCGCGCGCCTGCGCATCACGCTTTCCGCCGCGCACCGGTCCGAGGATGTCGACCGGCTCGTGGAGACACTGGCGCGACACTACCGCCGGTCCGCTGCCTGAGCCGCGGCCCGGCTGGTGCCGCGGCGGGCGGAGGTGGGACAATGGGACGGATTTCGGACATGCCCGTTTTCCCGCCGAGTACGGCACCGGAGCCCCATGAACGACCAGGCCGGCGACATGACCCCGCGCACGCGGACGCTGCGGCGTTCCTTCGACGCCGCGGCCCCGGACTATGATTCGGTCTGCGCGGTACAGGATGAAGTCCGCCGGCGCATGATCGAGCGCCTGGAGCTGCTGCGGATCGACCCGCGTACGGTGCTCGATCTCGGCAGCGGCACCGGCCGCGGGGCGCTCGACCTGGACCGGCGCTACCGGCGCGCCCGGGTGCTGGCACTGGACGTATCGCCGGCCATGCTCGCGCGGGTCCGCGCGCCCGGCCTGCTGCGCCGGGGCGTCGACCGCCTGGCCGCGGACGCGCGCCGGCTGCCGCTGGCCGATGACAGCGTCGACATGGTGTTCTCCAACCTGATGCTGCAGTGGGCGGGCGACCCGGAGGCGGTGTTTCGCGAGTGTCACCGGGTGATGACCTCGCAGGCGGTACTGATGTTCACCAGCCTGGGGCCGTCCTCGCTGGGTGAGCTGCGCGCCGCGTGGGGGGAAGCCGACGAGGCCCCTCACGTGAACACCTTCCTGGACATGCACGACGTAGGCGATGCGCTGGTGCGGGCGGGCCTGGCCGAGCCCGTGATGGACGTGGAGACACTGACGGTGACCTACCCGGACCTCGACAGCCTGACGCGGGAGCTGCGCATGGGCGGCAGCCTCAACCTGGAGCCCGGTCGGCGCGCCGGACTCACCGGACGGCGGCGCTACACGGCGATGCGCCGGGCCTACGAGGCGAAGCGGACGGAAGGACGCCTGCCGGTCACCCTGGAAATCGTCCACGGCCACGCGTGGCGGCCGGCGAGGCTGCCGGCGGCGGGCGTGGAGGGGCCGCCCGGAGCGAGCCGATGATGCCCCGCGGCCTGTTCGTGACCGGTACCGACACCGAGGTGGGCAAGACCGTCGCGTCGGTGGCTCTGCTGCACGCCCTGGCCGGGGCGGGCATCCGCGCGGCGGCGATGAAGCCGGTTGCCTCGGGCAGCGAGCGGACGGCGGCGGGGCTGCGCAACGCCGACGCCCTCGCGCTGCAGTCCGCGGCCGGCCTCCGCGTGCCCTACGAAGCGGTCAACCCGTACCCGTTCGGGCCGGCGATCGCGCCGCACATCGCGGCCCGGGAGGCGGGGGTGCGAATCGGGTTCGATCGCATCCTGGACGGGTTCGAGGCGCTTTCCCGGGGCGCGGACCTGGTGCTGGTCGAGGGCGTGGGCGGCTGGCGGGTGCCCCTGGGTCCCGATGGCGACGTGGCCCGGCTGGCCCGGCTGCTGGATCTGCCCGTGGTACTGGTGGTGGCGGTGGGGCTCGGCTGCATCAGCCACGCGCGGCTGACTGCCGAGAGCATCCAGGCGTGCGGCGCCCGTCTGGCCGGCTGGATCGCCAATTTCCCGCGGGCCGGGGGTGCGCGGCTGGAGGACCAGCTTCAGACGCTGGAATCCTGCCTCCCGGCACCCTGCCTGGGCCGGCTTCCCTGGTCGCGCGAGCCGCTGGACGCGTCGCTTGGACGGGCCATCGACGTCGGCGCACTGACTGGCGAGAGTGGCCGGGAAGAGCGCGCATGAGACGCCGCGGACGGAATTCGGCCGCCTTGCGCGGGCCCGCACCATGCAGTAGCATTGCCGGGCCTCTCAAGGCCGGCGATCCAGTCAGGCACGAGACACGCATGGACCGGGGTGAGAGAGACTATCACGGCTATCTGTTTCGCTGTGTCATCATGCCCAACGGCTCAATGTCGCCGCGCCTGGGTGTCTGGGTCTTTGCCAGCCTGGCAATGCTGACGGGGGCACTGGCGGCCGGCTTCTGGCTGGTGGGCGCGTGGCTGATCGCCCCGTTTTCGGGGCTCGAGCTGGCGGCTCTCGGTGCTGCCTTGATATATATCGAAAAACAGAATCAGTACCGGGAGGTCATCTCGGTAACGGAGGAGCTGATTCGCGTGGAATCGGGCATCGGGGCGCCGACCCGGGTGCGGGAGTTTCCACGTTATTGGGCGCGCGTCCGCCTGGAATCGTCCAGCATACCGACGCATCCTGCACGGTTGCTGATCGTGTCGCACGGAAAGGCTTACGAGCTCGGTGCCTGCCTGACAGAGGACGAGCGCCGCAGCCTCGCGTCGCGCCTCGGCGCGGCGATCGGGCCGCTGGCCGCGTAGGCGGGCCGGAACCGGTGACCCGGGGCCGGGCGGAATGCCTCGCCGACCCGGACTTCGGCACGGGCCGGCGCCGACCCCGACGGGTCGCGTCCGGTGCCGCCTCCCGGCGGGGCGATGACGTGGTCCGGGTCGCCAGGAAAATTCGAAAACGCTGAGGAGTACACAAGGCATGTCCACGATCAGACTGGGAGGGGTCGGCCGGGCCGTGGCCGGAATGATGATGCTGGTCACCGGGTCCGCCTTCGCTGCCCCGCAGTTCAACATGCCCTATGGCGTGACCAACGTGAGTCACGACATCTACGACCTCCACATGATGATGCTGTGGATCTGCGTCGCGATCGGCGTCGTCGTCTACGGCGTGATGGCCTGGTCGATCATCCGTCACCGCAAGTCCAAGGGGGCCGTCCCGGCGCAGTTCCACGAGAGCACCACGGTCGAGATCATCTGGACCATCATCCCGTTCCTGATCCTGCTGGGAGCGGCGATTCCGTCCTCGATCGTCCTGATCAAGACCTACCACACGGGCAACCCGAAGATGGTGGTGAAGATCACCGGTTACCAGTGGATGTGGCACTACTCCTATCCGGACCAGAAGATCGCTTTCTACAGCAAGCTGGCCCAGAGCAGCGAGGACGCCCGGGAGCTCGGGTCGAAGGTCAACGTGTTCAAGGTGCCGCACTACCTGCGCAACGTGGATCATCCGCTGGTTCTGCCGATCCACACCCGCGTCAAGTTCCTGATCACCTCCAAGGACGTCATCCACTCCTGGTGGGTGCCCGACCTGGGGATCAAGAAGGACGCGATACCGGGCTACATCAACACCGACTGGACCAACATCAACAAGCCGGGCGTGTACCGCGGCCAGTGCGCGGAGCTGTGCGGCCGCGGCCACGCGTACATGCCGATCGTGGTGCGGGCGGTGACCAGGGCGAAGTTCAAGCAGTGGGTCGCGAAGGAACAGCAGAAGCCCCAGCAGCACATGCTCAAGCGGACCGAGGACTGAGTGCGCGCACGGGCGGAGAGCCCCTTGATCGGGGATGGCATGCAGGCTAGAACTGGGGACATTTTACGACTCGGGAGACACGCTGCGGGCGCCGGCGAGGCGGCCGCGACGGAGGTCGGGAGAGGCGCCACCCGAGGCAGGAATCTGCCGCCCCGGGGCGGGGCCGGGCCAGTCACGGCCGGCCCGGGCGGTCAGGATATCGGCGTTCGGAGGAACTCATGAGTGCAGAAGCGGTAGCGCACGAGCATCACGAAGGGCCCGCCCGCGGGCTGATGCGTTGGATCACCACGACCAACCACAAGGACATCGGCACGCTGTACCTGTGGACCAGCTTCATCATGTTCCTGGTGGGCGGTGTGCTGGCGCTGCTGATCCGCTCGGAGTTGTTCCATCCGGGCCTGCAGATCATGGAGCCGGAGTTCTTCAACCAGCTCACCACCATGCACGGGCTGATCATGATCTTCGGCGCGATCATGCCGGCGTTCGTCGGTCTCGGGAACTGGATGATCCCGATGATGGTCGGCGCGCCCGATATGGCCCTGCCCCGGCTGAACAACTGGAGCTTCTGGATCCTGCCGTTCGCCTTCCTGATCCTGCTCAGCACGCTGTTCATGCCCGGCGGTGCGCCCGCCATGGGCTGGACCATGTACGCGCCCCAGGTGCTGCAGACCGGTGACGCGTTCCCCTTCATGGTCTTCGCCATTCACCTGATGGGCATCTCGTCGATCCTGGGCGCGATCAACATCATCGCGACCATCCTCAATCTCCGGGCGCCGGGGATGACGCTGATGAAGATGCCCCTGTTCGTGTGGGCCTGGCTGATCACCGCCTACCTGCTGATCGCGGTCATGCCGGTACTGGCCGGCGCCGTGACCATGCTGCTGACCGACAAGTTCTTCGGCACCAGCTTCTTCAACGCCGCCGGCGGCGGGGACCCGGTGATGTACCAGCACATCTTCTGGTTCTTCGGGCACCCCGAGGTCTACATCATGATCCTGCCGGCGTTCGGGATCATCTCGCACATCATCCCGACGTTCTCGCGCAAGCCCCTGTTCGGCCGCGCCTCGATGATCTATGCGCTGTCGGCGATCGCGTTCCTGTCGTTCATCGTCTGGGCGCATCACATGTTCACGGTGGGCATGCCCCTGACGGCCGAGATGTTCTTCATGTTCTCGACCATGCTGATCGCGGTGCCCACGGGGGTGAAGATCTTCAACTGGGTGGCCACCATGTGGCGCGGCTCGCTCAGCTTCGAGACACCGATGCTGTTCGCCGTGGCCTTCGTGGTACTGTTCACCATCGGCGGGTTCTCCGGGCTGATGCTGGCGGTGACCCCGGCGGACTTCCAGTACCAGGACAGCTATTTCGTGGTGGCGCACTTCCACTACGTGCTGGTCACCGGCGCGGCGTTCGCGATCATGGCCGGGGTCTATTTCTGGCTGCCCAAGTGGACCGGCCACATGTACGACGAGCGCCTGGGCAAGTGGCACTTCTGGCTGTCGGTGATCTTCGTGAACGTGCTGTTTTTCCCGATGCACTTCGTGGGTCTGGCCGGCATGCCGCGCCGCATCCCGGACTACGCGGTGCAGTTCACGCTGTTCAACGAGATCTCGACCATCGGGGCGTTCGGCTTCGGCATGTCCCAGCTGATCTTCCTGTACACCGTGGTCAAGTGCGTGCGCGGCGGTGCCAAGGCGCCGGCGAAGACCTGGGACGGCGCCGACGGGCTCGAGTGGGAGCTGCCGTCACCGCCTCCCTACCACAGCTTCACCACCCCGCCGGAGGTGAGCTGACGCGGGCCCCGATCGACCATGCCGGGCGCCGGATGCGGCGCCCGGCGGCGGATCAGATGAGCGACGACGACGACAGACGGGAAAACGAGAGGCTCAGGCGCGCACGGGCGGCGAGCGTCCGCACCGCCCTGATTCTCGCGGCCATCGCGCTGGGACTGTATCTGGCCTTTTTCTGGGCGCACCTGGCCCACTGAAGAACGTGATGCGGCGCCGCGGGGCGGATCAACCCCCGGGCCGGAGCAGGGGGGCGGTTGCCGGTCGCAGCCGGGAGCCGTCGAGACAGCAAACCGAGGGGATGAACATGGCCTCAGCAGCCACCACCAAGCAGAACGAAGGATACTACGTCCCGCACGGAAGCCGCTGGCCCTTCACGGCGGCGATCGGCCTGTTCCTGTTCATGGTCGGCTTCGGCACGCTGCTCAACGGGGTCAGCGCCGGTCCGTGGCTGATGGCCGCCGGCGGCGCCGTGATCATCTTCATGCTGTTCGGCTGGTTCGGCACCGTGGTCGCCGAGAACCTCTCGGGCCTGTACAACGCCCAGGTCGACAAGAGCTTCCGCTGGGGGATGACCTGGTTCATCTTCTCCGAGGTCATGTTCTTCGGCGCCTTCTTCGGCGCGCTGTTCTATACGCGCGGCGGCGCGGTCCCCGCTCTCGGGGGCGCGACCCTGACACACACGTACCTGTGGCCCCACTTCGCCGCTACCTGGCCCACCAACGGCCCGGGCAATATCGGCGGCGACTTCGAGGGCATGACTGCCTGGGGGGTGGCGGCGATCAACACCGCGATCCTGCTGACCAGCAGCTGGACGGTGACGGTGGCCCATCACGCCATCAAGGACGCGAAGCGCGGCCGTACCGTGGTCTGGCTGGGACTGACGGTCCTGCTGGGGCTGTCATTCCTGTGCCTGCAGGGTCGCGAGTACCACGATGCCTACACGCATCTGAACATGACCCTGCACAGCGGGATCTACGGCTCGACGTTCTTCATGCTCACGGGTTTCCACGGCCTGCACGTGACGCTCGGGACCATCATGCTGATCACGATGCTCGTGCGTGCGGCCCGCGGGCACTTCACCCCGGACAACCATTTCGCGTTCGAGGCGGTGTCCTGGTACTGGCACTTCGTGGACGTGGTCTGGCTGTGCCTGTTCATCTTCGTCTACATCATGTAGCCCTTGCCGGGGCGGAGCGGTGCGCGGCGCCGCCGCTCCGCGAAATCGGTCAGTGGCCGCCGTAGATTCCGTGCGGGTGGATGACGCCGGTGGCGATGCCGAGCATCAGCAACAGGAACAGTGACGTCGCCAGACCGACGCGCCAGAAGAGGGCCTTCACCGTGCGACGGGAGCGACCACCGTCGCGAGTAAGGAAGACCAGGCCGGCGCCGAGGCTGGCGAGGACTCCGCCGAGGGCGAGATAGATCAGTATCCGCACGACGATGGGCATGACAGGACTCTCCGCAGATCGTCGGGTGTGTATGGTGCGCGCGGGACGCCCGGCAGACAGACTGGCGACCCCGGCAGGAAGCCCGGGCTGGAGCCGTTTCCCGGCCTCGCCCCGCAGGTGGAGCGCGCCCTGACCGGCAAGCGCATGCCGGCCGGCGCTGTGCATGGCGGCGGATTCCGCGTGTCCGCCACCTCCATTCCGCGGATCCAGTATATCTGATATGTCCCGGGCGGAGCACGTGCCCGCCCGGCGGAGGCCGCAGGGGGCATGACGAAGCGCAAGTTCCGGCCCGGATGGCTGACCACGCTGATCGGTGCCGTGGTACTGGCCGTGCTGGTCAGCCTGGGATTCTGGCAGATCCGGCGCGGTCACGGCGCGGAACGCGTCTACCAGGCGTTCGCGCGCGGGCAGAAGGGCCCGGCGCAACGGGTGAGCAGCATCCGGTCGATCGCCAGGATCGCCCGCAAGCAGGGCAAAGGTCCGACGTACCGGCACGTCAGGGTGCGCGGACATTACGATGCCTCCCGCCAGATGCTGCTGGACAACCGGGTGAACGACGACCGGCTCGGCTACGAGGTCTACACGCCGCTGGAACTGCCCGGGGGAGGCTACGTCATCGTGGACCGCGGCTGGGTTCCGGGCTACGCGCGGCGCAGCATGCTCCCGGACGTGTCGGTATCGTCCAGGGCCCGTACGCTAACGGGCATGCTGACGCACTTCCGCCAGGGGGGGCTGAAGGTCGCCCCCCAGGGAAGCAGCCAGGGCTGGCCGCGCGTTGTGGTCTACCCGGACGCGAAGCAGGTGGCCCAGATCCTGCACGCCCGGGTGGCGCCGTTGCTTCTGCTGCTGGACCCTGACCAGCCGGACGGTTACGTGCGGCACTGGAAACCGCACATCATGAAGCCGATGCGCCACTATGGCTATGCTTTCCAGTGGTTCGCGATGGCCGCGGCACTGATCGTGATCTGGGTGTGGGTGAACCTCAGGGTGGTGGATGACGCCGAATCGGGCGGGGACGGGAACGATGGCGAGTGACGTGAATGGTGGCCCCGGCGGGAACAGCCTCGCGGTCTCGCGGGCCAAGCTGTTGCTGGTGTTCGCGCTGTTCGCGGCGCCGCTGGTGGTGGCCTGGATCTTCCATGCCAATCCGCAATGGGTGCCGAAGGCGGTCACCAATCACGGGGTGCTGGTGCGCCCCGCACGGCCCCTCGACACCTCCGGCCTGCTGCGGCCGGGCGGCACGTCGCTGCCGGCCTCCTACCTGCGGGGGAAGTGGACCCTGCTCTACATCGGTGGTGCGCACTGTCGGCAGGTGTGTCGCAGGAAGCTGTACGACACCCGGCAGATCCGCACCGCCACCGGCAACAACCGGCAGCGCGTGCAGCGCCTGTACGTGCGTACCGGCCGGCCGGGTCCGGATGCGCTGCGCCGGCTCGCGCGCGACCATCCCGACCTGACCGTTGCGGTAACCCGCCACGGGAGCCCGTTCCTGGCCCAGTTCCGCTTCGGCAGGGACGACGATCCGTCCTCGGCGCATCGCCTCTATATCGTCGATCCGCACGGCAACCTGATGATGCGCTATCCGAAGGCTGCCGGGCCGGGCGGCATGCTCAAGGATCTGCAGCATCTGCTGCGCGTCTCGCAGATCGGGTGACCGCGGTGGAGACCGACTGGCGCCGGGACACCGCGCCGTCCGCCCGGGTCCCCGCGGTCGTCCGGGCCGGGGCTCCGGGGGCGGCGCCGGCGCCTGCCGCCCGACCGCGACGGGTCCGGGCCGCCGTGGTGCTGACGGATGCCCCGCGGCTGGTGCAGATCGGCATCGGGATCGGTATCGTATGGTTGCGCCCACAGCCGTGGCTCACCGATCCACACGCCGCCGGCGCCGCGCTGCTGCTCAGCGTCGTGAGTGTAAACACGTTCTGTGCACGAGCCGGGAACCCGTATGCACCAGCAGGTACATAGCGCGGGTCGATCCATGACCCTGACCGCCAACCTTCGCGCGTACTACGCGCTGACCAAGCCGAAGGTGGTCGCCCTGATCGTGTTCACGGCGATCGTGGGCATGTTCCTGTCCACGCCGGGCGCGGTTCCCCTGACGGCGCTGTGCTTCGGTACCCTGGGGATCGGTTTCGCCGCGGCGTCCGCCGCCGCCGTCAACCACGTACTCGACCGGCGCGCCGATGCGGCCATGGCCCGCACCAGCGGGCGGCCCCTGCCCACCGGCACCCTCAGCACGCGCCAGAGCCTGGTCTTCGCGATCCTCCTCGCCGCCGTCTCGATGGCCATCCTGGCCGGTCTGGTCAACCTGCTGACCGCGATCCTGACCCTGCTGACCATCATCGGCTACGCTGTGGTGTATACGGCCTATCTCAAGCGGGCCACGCCCCAGAACATCGTGATCGGCGGTGCCGCCGGGGCCGCGCCCCCGGTACTGGGATGGAGCGCAGTCACCGGCCAGGTCGACCCGCACGCGCTGCTGCTGTTTTTGATCGTGTTCGTGTGGACCCCGCCGCACTTCTGGGCCCTGGCGATCCACCGGGAGCGGGAATACGCCAATGTGGACATTCCCATGCTGCCCGTGACCCACGGCATCGAGTTCACGCGCGTGCAGATCCTGCTGTACACCATCCTGCTGATCCCCGTGAGCGTGCTGCCGTTCGTGGCGCGCATGAGCGGCTGGCTGTACCTGGTCGGCGCGTTGGTCTTCGGCGGGATTTTTCTCTGCTACGCCGTCGCCCTGAAGTTCTTCCCCCGTCCCGGGCTGGCGATGAAGACCTTCGGCTATTCCATCGTCTACCTCATGGCGATCTTCACGCTGCTTCTGCTGGACCACTACCTTCCGCCGCTGACCGGCCTGCTCTCGGGCGCCGCCTGAGGGGCGACCGCCCCGCCCTCGCGGGGCTCCCCTCCGGTGGGCCGGGTCGCGTTCCGTGGCCCGGCGCGTTCCCGGTCCAGGCCACGGCATGCCCCCGGACGGGGGGGCTGCGGCGCTGGCAAAGGGCGGGGATTTTTTACATAATCGGGCGTACGGGATTCGCCGGACCTCTCCGGCGCGACACGGGGAACGGGGCATGCTCCGACCGGACAGGCGCGAGCTTCACGCAACGCGACGCCATGTGCTGGTGGTTGACGACCAGGAGGACAACCGCCTGCTGCTGCAGCACTACCTGGAGGCTGCCGGCCATCCCACGCGGGTGGCGTCGAGCGGTGAGGAGGCGCTGCGCCTGGTCGCCGGGGAGCCGCCGGCCCTGGTGCTGCTCGACGTGGTCATGCCCGGGCTCGACGGCTTTCACATCTGCACCGAGCTGAAAGCCCACCCGGACACGGCGCTCATCCCGGTGGTGCTGGTGACCGCCCTGGACGGCCGCAGCGACCGCATCGCGGGCATCGAGGCCGGCGCCGACGAGTTCCTCTCCAAGCCCGTCAACCGGGAGGAGTTGCTGGCACGGGTCCGGTCACTGCTGCGCCTGCAGGCGACACGTGAACAGCTCGAGCGGGCGCGACTGGATGCCGAGGCGGTCAAGCGCCAGCGGCTGCGCGGGACCTTCGAACGCTACATGTCGCCGAAGCTGGTCGACGAGATCCTGCGCGAGCCCGAGCGGACCGGCGACCTCCTGACCGACCGCCGTCAGCGGGTGAACGCGACGATCCTGTTCGCGGACCTGCGCGGCTTCACCCGGCTCTCCGAGCAGTGTCGTCCGGAGACCGTCGTGACGCTGCTGAACGAGTACTTCACCGAGCTCACGCGGGTCGCTTTCCGCTACGACGGCACCATATTCAACATGGCCGGGGACAGCCTGCTGGTCGGGTTCGGAGTACCCCTGGCGCAGTCCGACGCCGTGATCCGGGCGCTGTGCACGGCGCGCGCCATGCAGGAAGAGTTCGTGCGCCTGCGCGGGAGCTGGCAGCGGCGCCACGCGGTGCAGGCATCCCTCGGCATCGGTATCAACAGCGGCGACGTGATCGCTGGCAACGTCGGATCACCCACTTACATGAGCTACACGGTGATCGGCGATACCGTGAACACGGCATCGCGCATTACCGCGCTGGCGCGCGCCGGCGAGGTCAAGGTCTCCGCCGGCGTGCGGGCGGCCGCGCGCGAGCGTTGTCCGGAGCTCGAGTTCCGCCCCGAGTCGGAGATTCCGCTGCTGAAGGGAAAGTCGGCCTGCCAGATGGTCTACAGGCTGGCCCTGCCGGAGGATCCGGAGCCACTGCATCGGGCCCTGTCGGACGGCAACGTCAGTCCGTTGCGACGGCGCCGCGGAGCTTCTTGAGCGCGCCATTCTCGATCTGGCGAATCCGCTCGGCGGAGACGCCGTACTCGTCCGCAAGCTCCTGAAGCGTGGCCTTGGGCTCGTGGATCCAGCGCCGCTGGATGATGTCGCGGCTGCGCGCGTCCAGTCCTTCCAGGGCCCGGCCGAGGCGGCGCTGCCCTGCCGACTCCCAGTCGCTCGCTTCCCACTGTTCCGCGGGGTCTGCCTGCGGGTCGGGCAGGTACTGGGCCGGGGCGAAACCGGCCCCGTCCTCGGAATCATCGCTGGCGTCGGGATCGAAGGCCACGTCCTGGCCGCTCAGGCGGCTTTCCATTTCCACCACGGTCTCGGGCTCCACGCCGAGGTCGTCGGCAACCGCCCGCACTTCCTCCTGGCTGAACCAGCCCAGGCGCTTCTTGGCGCTGCGGACGTGGAAGAACAGCTTGCGCTGCGCCTTGGTCGTGGCGACCTTCACGATGCGCCAGTTACGCAGGATGTACTCGTGGATCTCGGCCTTGATCCAGTGCACCGCGAAGGAGATCAGCCGCACTCCGTAGTCCGGGTCGAAGCGCTTGACCGCCTTCATCAGCCCGATGTTGCCCTCCTGCACGAGGTCACCCATGGGCAGCCCGTAGCCCCGATAGCCCCGGGCGATGTGCACCACGAAACGCAGGTTGGACAGGATCAGGCGCTGCGCCGCGCCCAGGTCGCCGCCGTCGCGCAGGTCGCGCGCGAGCCCCTGCTCTTCCTCGGCGCTCAGCACGGGGATCTGGCTCACCCGGGCCATGTAGGCATCGAGGCTGCTTACCGGGCTTGGCAGATTCACCCCGGTGGACCGGCTTGCGGACAGGCTGACAAGCTCTTTCATACGCTCTTCGAAAACCCCTTTCGGTCCGGCATGGACGCTACGCTCAATAGTTTAGCACTCGCGACATTAGAGTGCTAACCGCCATGGTAGTTCCCGGACGACTCCCGTCAAGCAGGCTCGATTCGGCGCAAATGCCGGCCCACGGCGAGGAAGGATCCGCCCCAGGCCAACAGGGCGCCACCGGCGATGACGCTTCCGGCGGTGCCCGGGTCCAGCCCGGGCATCAGGGACTGCGAGTGATACAGCACGGCGAGCTGCGAAGCCGGACCGCGCAGCGCCAGCAGCCCGATCCCGAGCAGCGCGCAGGCGGCGATCCCTCCCAGCGCGCCGTACCAGAGGCCGGTATACAGGAACGGCCGCCGGATGAAGGCGTCGGTGGCGCCGATCAGCTTCTGCACCTCGATCTCCTGGCGGCGGTTCTGGATGTCCAGGCGGATGGTATTGCCCACCACGATGATCACCGCGATTCCCAGCAGCACCGAGAGCACCGTCACGCCGCGCTCGACCAGGTGGACGATGGCGAAGTAGCGCCGCAGCCACTGGCGATCCATCTGCACCCGGTCGATCTCGGGGATCGGCCGCAACTGGCGCACCAGGTGTTCGACCGCGGCCGCGCTGGTGCTGGCAGGGTGGATCACGATCACCGCCGGAAGCGGGTTCTCGTTGAGCACATCCAGCGCCTGGGAGAATCCGGACTGCCTGCGGAACTGCGCGAGGGCCTGCTCACGGCTGATGGCGCGCGCGGAGGCCACGTCGCTGCGGCGGGCCAGGGCCCTTGCCAGGGTGCGTGCGGCATCGTCGGTCACGTTGCGTTCGAGGAACAGGGAAACCTGCGTGGCGCCCTCCCACCCCTGTCCGAGGTGCGCCGCGTTACGGACCAGCAGATGCAGCGCCGCCGGCAAGGCCAGGGCGATGCCGATCACCGCGATGGTGAGCAGGGACGGGGCCGGTGCGCGCGCCAGGCGGCCAAGGCTGGACAGCGCGGCCTGGGCGTGCCGGAGCCCCCAGGTCCGCAGCGACCGGAGGGGGTGGAAACCGCCGCGGGCCGCGGACCGCCGGCGGCCGCTGCGCTGCCGCTCAGGCACCGGCCGGCTCCCCGGCGTGGTCGAGGCCCTGAACCAGCCGCCCCTGGTCCAGCACCATCCGGGGGTACCCCGTCCCGCGGATCAGCTCCAGGTCGTGGCTGGCCACCAGGACGGTGGTCCCGACGCGGTTGAAGCGCTCGAACAGGGCCATGATCTCGCGCGACAGGTCCGGGTCGAGATTGCCCGTGGGCTCGTCGGCCAGCAGCAGTGGCGGCTTGCCGACGATGGCGCGGGCGATGCCGACACGCTGCTGCTCGCCGCTGGACAGCGCGACCGGGTAGGCGCGTTCGCGGGAGAGCAGGCCGACCTGGTCCAGCGCGGCCCGTACCCGTCGGCCAAGCTCCGGTCCGTCCAGGCCCGTGATGACCAGCGGCAGGGCTACGTTGTCGAACACCGGCCGGTCGTAGAGCAGGCGGTGATCCTGGAAGATCAGGCCGACGTTGCGGCGGTGGTAGGGCACGCGGCGGCGCCCGATGCGGCGCAGGTTCTGGCCGGCCACCAGCACCTGCCCGCGGGTGGTGCGCTCCAGCAGGGCGATCAGGCGCAGCAGCGTGCTCTTGCCGGCGCCCGAGTGGCCGGTGACGAAGGCCATCGTGCCGCGCGGGATCTCGAAGGTGACTTCCGAGAGTGCCTCGAGCCCGCCCGGGTAGCGCTTGCTCACGGAGTCGAACCGGATCATCGCCTCGCTGGATCTCGTCTTCGGGGTCCCGCCGGTGGCGCTCATCGGTCGCGGTCCTGCTCCGGGGCCGCATCGGCCGACTCCGTCTCGTGGGCCAGCAACGCCTCGACGAACTCGTTCGCGTCGAACGGGCGCAGGTCTTCGGCGCTTTCGCCGACGCCGACGAAGCGGATCGGAATCCCCATACGCTCGGCCAGCGCGAAGATGATCCCGCCGCGGGCGGTGCCGTCGAGCTTGGTCAGCGTGATGCCGGTCAGTCCCACCGCTTCGTTGAACTGCCCGGCCTGGGACAGCGCGTTCTGGCCGGTGCCGGCATCGACGACCAGCATCACCTCGTGCGGCGCTTCGGCATCGAGCTTGCCCATCACCCGCTTGATCTTGCGCAGCTCCTCCATCAGGTGTCCCTGGGTGTGGAGGCGTCCCGCCGTGTCCGCGATCAGCACGTCGGCACCGCGGGCCTGCGCCGCCTGCAGCGCGTCGTAGATGACCGATGCCGGGTCCGCGCCGGTGTGCTGTGCCACCACCGGGACGTGGTTGCGCTCGCCCCAGATCTGCAGCTGCTCGACCGCGGCGGCACGGAACGTGTCGCCGGCAGCCAGCATCACGGACAGGCCCTGGCCGCGGAAACGCGCGGCGAGCTTGGCGATGGTGGTGGTCTTGCCGACGCCGTTCACGCCCACCATCAGGATCACGAACGGATGCCGGCCGGCCGGTACCTCGAGCGGCTTCACGCAGGGCGCCAGGATTTCGCCCATGGCATCCCCGAGCACCCGCCGCACCGCCGCGACGTCCTCGGCCTCGCGGCGGCGGATGCTGCGGTTCAGGCGCCCGATGATCCGGTCGGTGGCCTCCATCCCCACGTCGGCCATCAGCAGGTGGTCCTCGAGGTCCTGCACCAGCGCCTCGTCGACCTCCTTGCGGCCGAGCAGGGCGTTGGCGAGGTTCTCGGTGAGGTTCTCGCGGGTGCGGCCGAGCCCCTTCCACAGGCGTCGGACGCTGCCGCGACGGCTGTCGTCGCCGGCCGGGTCGCCGGATCTGGACTTTCGGAAGCCGAGCATGAACGGTCCCTGACGTCGGGCGGAAACGCCGCTTATGCTACCATCGGCCTGCCCGCCGGGACAGGCACAGGGACAGGCACAGGCCGGTCCCGTGCGGGTGCCGTTCCCCCTCCGCGGAGCCCCTCCGGCATGCCACCTGCGCGGCGCCCTTCCAACCAGTTCCGCATCATCGCCGGCCGGTGGCGCGGGCGGCGCCTGGGATTCCCGCCGCTCATGGACATCCGGCCCTCGCCGGACCGGGTGCGCGAGACCCTGTTCAACTGGCTGCGCGACCGGGTTGCCGGCGCTCGCTGCCTGGATCTGTTCGCCGGCAGCGGCGCGCTGGGGCTGGAGGCCCTGTCGCGGGAGGCGGCCCACGTGGTGTTCGTGGACCGCGAGGCGCGGGCCCTGCGGGCGATCGGCGAGCACCTGGCCAGCCTGGGGGCCGCGCCCGATGCAGCCGGGCGGGTGTGTGCGGAGGCGCTCGACTACCTGGGCGGCCCGCCGGGTCCGTTCGACATCGTTTTCCTTGACCCGCCGTACCGCACGGGGCTGCTGCAACCCTGCCTGACGGCGCTCTTGCGGGGCTGGCTGGCCCCCGGCTGGCGCGTGTATGCGGAAGCGCCGCAGCGCCCCGGATCCCTGCCGAAGGGGATCACGGTCCTGCGCGAGACCCGTGCCGGCCAGGTCTGGGCCGGGCTGCTCGGGGCGGTTCCGCCGGAAGCTCCCTGAGCTCCGGCCGGCGGCCGTTCGATTTCCCGGGGCGCCCTGCGGATACGCCGGGGCGTGCAATTCCTCTTGCCGGATTAGTACTATGAATGCCTCGCGAGAGGAGCTGTCCGTGCACCGGCCCACCGACCAAGGACCAGAGACCCATGGCTAAAGCGCTGTATCCCGGCACGTTCGACCCCATCACGCTGGGGCATGTCGACCTGGTGGAGAGGGCGAGTCACCTGTTCGAACAGGTGCTGATCGCGATCGCGCACAACCCCGGCAAGAATCCCCTGTTCAGCCTCGACGACCGCGTCAGGCTCGCGCGCGAGGCGCTGTCCGGGATCGGCAACGCCGAGGTGGTCGGCTTCGACGGCCTCACCGTGGAGTACGCCCGCAAGCACGGGGTCGACGTGATCCTGCGCGGCCTGCGCGCGGTATCGGACTTCGAGTACGAGTTCCAGCTGGCCGGGATGAACCGCCACCTCGCCCCCGGCGTGGAGACCATGTTCCTTACCCCGTCCGAGAAGTACATGTTCGTCTCGTCGACGCTGGTGCGCGAGATCGCCGCCTACCGCGGCGACGTGTCGAGCTTCGTGCCGGCGAACGTGGATGCCGAGCTCAAGCAGCGCCATACCGCCGACTGATCGCCTGCCAGGGGGATTCCGGGTGACCCGCTCCGTTCCGTTTGCACGTTCGTGCCGATTCGTCGCCGGCGCCGTCCTGGCGCTGATACTCAGTTCACCCGCCGCGCTCGCCCGCGGCCCCGGCCGGATTGCCGTGGCATCGGCCCACCCGCTGGCGACGCAGGCCGGGCTGCAGGTCCTGCGCGAGGGAGGCAACGCCTTCGACGCCGCCGTGGCCGTGAGCGCCGCGCTCGGCGTGGTCGAGCCCGAGAGCTCCGGCCTCGGGGGAGGCGGCTTCTGGCTGCTGCACTTCGCGGACAGCGGTCGCAACGTGATGGTGGACGGCCGGGAACGGGCGCCGCTCAAGGCCAGCCGCACCATGTACCAGAACAGCCAGGGCCACCTGATCAAGGGCAAGTCCCTCAACGGGCCGCTGGCGGCGGGCATCCCCGGCGAGCCGGCGGCACTGGTGCATCTGGCCCGGCGCTACGGGAAGCTGTCGCTGGCGAAGGACCTGGCACCGGCGATCCACCTGGCGCGCGATGGCTTCAAGGTCAGCGCCTACTTCGTCAAGCGCCTGAAGTACCGCGCGAAACTGCTGGACAAGTACCCGTCGAGCAAGGCCATCTTCCTGCCCGGCGGAAAGCCGCTGGCGCCCGGGGACGTGCTCAAGCAGCCGGATCTCGCCCACACCCTGGAGCGGATCGCCCGCCACGGCGATGCCGGCTTCTACCACGGGGAGGTGGCCAGGAAGCTGGTCGACGGCGTGCGCAAGGCCGGCGGAATCTGGACCCTCAAGGACCTGCATGCCTATCATGTGGTCGAACGCAGCCCCGTTGTGGGCCACTACCACGGCATCCGGGTGATCTCCGCCTCGCCCCCGTCCTCCGGCGGGGTGACGCTGGTGGAGATGCTGAACATCCTGTCGGGCTACCACCTGCAGCAGATGTCCAGGGTCGAGCGCGACCACCTGATCATCGAGGCGATGCGGCACGCCTACCGCGACCGCAACGAGTACCTGGGTGACCCGGGCTTCGTGAACATGCCCCTGGAGCGCCTGCTCAGCCCCGACTACGCGGCCGGCATCCGCGCCAACATCAGCATGAAGTACGCGCTGCCCAGCAAGTACCTGCCCGGCGTGGTCGAGCATCACGGGCATCACCCCGTGCATCACACCACGCACTTCTCGGTGATCGACGCACAGGGCAACCGGGTGGCGGCGACCATGTCGGTCAACTACCTGTTCGGCTGCGGCTACGTGGCACGGGGGACCGGCGTGGTCCTCAATGACGAGATGGACGACTTCGCCTCCAAGCCGGGCAAGCCCAACGTCTACGGGCTGGTGCAGGGCGACGCCAACGCCATCGCTCCGGGTAAGCGGCCGCTGTCCAGCATGACCCCGACCTTCCTGGTCGGTCCCCGCCGGACCGCGATCCTCGGCACCCCCGGCGGGAGTCGCATCATCAGCATGGTGTTGCTGTCCACCCTGACGTTCGCCAACGGTGGCAGCGCCCACGCGATGGTCAGCCGGCCCCGCTTCCACAACCAGTACCTGCCCGACTACACGGAGTACGAGCCCGGGGCGCTGAGCGAGAAGGTGATGGACGCGCTCAGGAAGATGGGGCACCACTTCCATAACGTGGGCCGCCATTACGGCAACATGCAGGTGGTGGTGTGGGACCGGAAGGCGCACCGGGTCGAGGCCGCGTCCGACCCGCGGGGGATCGGCGAGGCGAAGGTGGAGGCACCCGGCAAGCCGCACTAGGGCGCGGGCCCGGGAGTCGCCGGGACCGCCGCCTAGTGCTGGCAGCGGGGGCAGTAGTACGTCGAGCGCTGCCCGATCACCTTCTGGGTCACCGGCCCGTCGCAGCGGCGGCAGGCCTCGCGGGCCCGGCCGTAGACCTGCAGTGCCTGGCGGAAGTAGCCGGGGCGCCCGTCGCCGCCGGTAAAGTCGCGCAGGGTCGTGCCGCCGACCGCCAGCGCCTCTTCCAGCACCGCCTTGATCGCGGCGGCCAGCACCTGGTAGCGCCGGCGGCTGATGCGTCCGGCGGCGCGACCCGGATGGATTCCGGACCGGTACAGGCTCTCGCTGGCGTAGATGTTGCCCACGCCGACCACGATCCGCCCGTCCATGATGAACTGCTTGACCGCCGCCCGGCGCCCGCGCGAGCGCCGGTAGAGGTAACCGCCGTCCACCGCGTCGCTGAGCGGCTCGGGGCCCAGCCCCCGCAGGAGGGGGTGCTGCATGGGATCCCGCGTGGTCCACAGCAGGCAGCCGAAACGGCGCGGATCGGTCAACCGCAGCACGTCGCCGGAATCGAGGCACAGGTCGACATGGTCGTGGGGGCCGGGCGGTGTATCCGGACCGACCAGCCGCAGCGATCCGGACATGCCCAGGTGCAGGATCACGTGTCCGGCGCGCGTTTCCAGCAGGAGGTACTTGGCCCGGCGGGCGACGCGCTCGATGCGCTGCCCCGGCAGCCCGGCATCCAGTGCCTCGGGGACCGGCCAGCGCAGGCGCCGCTGGCGCACCGCCACGGCCTGCACCGTGCGGCCGGTAAGGTGTGGCGCGATGCCGCGCCGGGTCGTTTCCACCTCGGGTAGCTCGGGCATGTGACAGGTTTCTGAAGGGGGCCGGGGACGGCTCGCGGGCCGCACGAGAACGGCCTCATTGTGCCACCGGTGCAGGCCGCTGTCGCGGGCGTCAGCGGCGCCGCCGCAGCCACAGGAAGCCGCCGACCAGCATCCCCAGCGGAATCAGGACCGCGAACAGCAGCGGCAGGCCGATGGCCAGGCGCGGGCCCAGGGTCAGGTCATGGTCGGGCAGCCGGCGCGGCGCGATGTCGAGCTGCCGGTCGGCGCCGGCCAGCCAGTTCACCGCGTTCAGCCCCAGCTGCAGGTTGTCCCCGCGCTCGAGGTAGCGGTTGCTCAGGAAGTCGCCGTCGCCGAAAACCACTGCGCGCTGCTGCCGCCCGTGCGTCTGCCGGGTCAGCGCGAGGCCCAGCGTCAGCGGACCGGCGACGTCCCCCTGGTCCGGGTTGTAGCGGATGGTGCCATTCATCGGGCCCGTTTCCGCCCAGCTGCGCGCCAGGCTCCTGAGCAGCGGCGTGGCATGCCAGCCCCCTTGCTTGCGCACATCGATCGGGCGCGCCCCGGCGAGCACCGCGATCCCCGAGAGCTTGTTCGTGATCGGGCTGTTGCCGAAGTTCGTCACCGGCACCACCGTCGCCGAGGGCATGCCCAGGAGCCGGTACTCGGGATACACGACGACCCCCTTGCCGAGGCGCACCCCCAGCGCCCGCGCCACGGGTCCGAGACCGAGCGCGGGGCCGGGCTCGGTCAGCCACAGCACGTCGCCACCACGGCGGATGTAGCCGCGGATCAGGGTGACCTCGCCGGAAAGGTAGTCCACCTGCGGGCTGGCGATCACCAGCACCGTGGTGTTGTCGGGGATCGTGGGATCGGCCGCTAGGTTCAGCGAGCGCACGTGCATCCCGCTCTTGCGTAGCCGGTCGGCGAAGTGACCGATCCCGTCCTCGCTGCTGTCGTCCAGCGGGCGCTCCCCGTGCCCGGACAGGAATGCGACCCACTGCCCCGGTCCGCGGGCCAGCCGCTGCAGAGCCTCGCTGGCACAGGTTTCGCTCAGGTGCGAGCAGATCTCGGTGCGTGAGCCGTAGGTGAAGGCGATGGTCCAGCGCCCCGTGGCCCCGAGCCGTCTCAGCACCTCGGGGGCCGCCTGCGGGTTGACGAAAGCGACCGTCATGTCGGGCTTGTAGCGTCGGTAACGGTCCAGCAGGTGCCGGATCCGGTCGCGCAGGTCGTCGTTCGGCGGGGCGTAAGCGACCACGTGCAGCTCGCGTGGAAGCTGGTGCAGCAGCCGCACGCTTGCCGGGGCGAGGCTGTTGCGGCCGTTGGCGCTGAGGTCCCAGGACTGGCCGTCACGAACCGCGACGGCGGCCAGCACCGCGACAGCCGCAAGGGCGGCGAGACCGCAGGCCAGCGTGCCGGGGCGCGCCAGCCGCCGCACCGCGGAGCGCGGCGTGGCCCCGGCAACCGCCAGCCGAAGCGCGGCCAGCGTCAGGGCCGCGACCACCACCAGCGGGAAGTACAGCAGCATCCGCAGGTCCAGCAGCCCGCGGAACGCGTCCTGCAGGTGCCCGGCGGGCGAAAGGAAGCGATACACCGCGGCCAGTGGAACGTGGCGGGTGCCGACCCAGTAGAGCAGCCACAGCAGCAGCAGGATGCCGAACGCGGTGACGGCCGCCGCCGCCGGCTGCCGGGTGGCGCTGGAGCAGGCCAGGGCCACTGCCCCGTAGGCGCAGGTGAGCAGGAACATGCCCAGGGTCGCCACCCCCAGCAGGCCCCACTCCAGCCGGGTGCCACTGGCGAGGCTGGCGGTCATGGCGGCGGCCAGTGCGATCATTACGCCGAACAGCACCAGCAGCGCCAGGTACTTGCCCAGCACCACCTGCCAGGGTCGCGCCCCCGAGTTCCGCAGCAGCCGCACCGTGCCGCTGCGGAACTCGTCCGCCAGCAGCCGCATCCCCAGCAACGGCACGGCGAGCAGGAACCACACCACGGCGAAGCCGTAGATGGTGCTGGCGATGTGGGCCGTGACGCCGATGTGGTGGGCCAGGGCGGGCTGCTCCTGCAGCTCTCCCAGCCCCAGCGTGAACGCGATCCCCAGCACCAGCTGGGTCGTTGCCAGCATCACCCATGCCAGCGGCGTCGCCAGCAGCCGGCACAGCTCGTATCGCAGGATCGTCAGGGTCACGGGGCCGCGGCTCCCGGCTCACGTTCCTCGGTCAGCTCCAGGAACCGCTGCTCCAGGGTCCGGCTGACCGGATGGATCTCGAACAGGTCCCAGCCGCGGTCCAGGCTGGCGCGGATCAGGCCTTCCGAAGGGTCCTCCACGCAATCCAGCTCGTAGCGGCTCTCGCCCAGGTCGACCACCGAACGCACTCCGGGCAGGCGCTCGATCTCGGCGGGGTCCGCCGGGGGCCGGCGCAGGCCGACCCGCCAGCGCCGGCCGCTGTCTTCCGCGCGTACCGGACCGGTGTAGACCAGCCGTCCCCGGAACAGGATCGCGACGTCGCTGCAGCTGGCCTCCACCTCGGGCAGGATGTGGCTGGAAAGGATCACGCCGCGGCCGGACGCGAGCCGTCCGATCAACTCCCGGACCTCGCGGATCTGGCGCGGATCCAGGCCGATCGTGGGCTCGTCCAGGATGACCACGGGGGGATCGTGGATGAGCGCCTGGGCGATGCCCAGGCGTTGCTGGTAGCCGCGTGACAGGCGGCCCGAACGGCGTCCGCCGACGTCCACGAGCTGACAGTCGCGCTTGACCCGCTCGACCGCGGCGCGCCGCCCGCGGCGGGGGATGGCGCGCAGCCCGGCGCAGTAGTCCAGGAACTCGTCGACCGTGAGCTCGGGATACAGGGGCGGGTGTTCGGGCATGTAGCCGATCAGGGCGCTGGCGCGCACGCTGTCCCGGAACGGATCCAGTCCGCCGACGCGGACCTCGCCGGCATGCGGGCTCAGCAGCCCGGTCAGCATCTCGAGCGTGGTGGTCTTGCCGGCCCCGTTGGGTCCGAGCAGCCCCAGCACCTGCCCGGCACGCAGCTCGATATCGAGCCCGGTGACCGCGATCCGTCCGCCGTAGCGCCGTTCCAGGCCCCGGGCAGCGAGCAGGGGCTTCGTATCCGGCACGGCGGCGGTGTTTGCGGATTCTTCGGGCACCTTGGTCTCCGTCCCGGGGGAACTGCCGCGGGCGGCGCGCCGGCATCCCCGCGAGCCGCAACGGCTGGTAGGATGCCGTGATCGCGGCATGATACTACCCCCGAGCGGGTCAGGGGCCAAGGGAAACTGCACATGAGCGCGAATGCCGACGGGGCGGAAGCACTGCTGCTGGGGGTGGACACCGGCGGCACCTTCACCGATTTCGTGCTGTTGGCCGGCGGCCGGCTGCGCGTGCACAAGCGGCTGTCGACTCCGGACGCGCCGGAGCGGGCGATTCTCCAGGGGCTCGCGGACCTGGGTCTGGACGCCGGGCGGCGGACGGCGGCCCGCGTCTATCACGGCTCCACCGTAGCCACCAACGCCGTGCTGGAGGCGCGGGGAGTACCGACCGCCTACATCACGAACCGTGGTCTGGGCGACGTGCTCAGCATCGGCCGCCAGGCGCGGCGGGCCCTGTACGACCTCCAGCCCCCGCGGCCGACCCCGCCGGTGCCGCGGGAATGGTGCCTGGAGACCGGCGGCCGCATTGCCGCTGACGGCAGCACGGTGGAGCCGCTCACCGACGCCGACCTGACCCGGCTGACCCGGACGCTGGAGCGGCTCCGGCCGGGAGCGGTCGCCATCAACCTGCTGTTCTCCTGGCTCGACGATTCCGCCGAGCGTGCCATCGAGGCCGCGGTTCCGGAGGGCATCCTGGTGTCCCGCTCGTCCGCCGTGCTGCCGGAGTACGGCGAGTACGAGCGCGGCATCACCACCTGGCTCAACGCCTACGTCGGCCCGCTCGTGGCCGGCTATCTGCGCCGGCTCAGCCGGGGCGTGGCGCCCGCGCCGGTGGCGGTGATGCAGAGCTCCGGCGAGACCATCGATGCCGCGCAGGCCGCGGACCGGGCCGTGCACATGCTGTTGTCCGGGCCCGCCGGAGGCCTGGCGGGCGCACGCTTCGTCGGCGCGCTGGCCGGCCACGAACGCCTCATGACCTTCGACATGGGCGGTACCTCCACGGACGTGGCGCTGATCGACGGCGACCTGCGGCTGACCAGCGAGGGCAGCATCGGCCCCTATCCCCTGTGCGTGCCGACCGTCGACATGCACACCATCGGGGCCGGCGGCGGTTCGATCGCGCGGGTCGACCAGGGCGGTCTGCTGCAGGTGGGACCGCGTTCCGCGGGGGCGGACCCCGGGCCGGCCTGCTACGGCCGCGGCGGCGCCGGGCCCACCGTCACCGACGCCAACCTGGTGCTGGGCCGGCTGCTGCCCGATGCCTTCCTCGGCGGCGCCATGCGGCTGGACGCGGATGCAGCGCGGGCCGCGCTCGCGCGTGTTGCCACGCCGCTCGGGCTGTCGGTCGAGGAGGCCGCGGCCGGAGTGATCCGGCTGGCCAACGACCACATGGGCCGCGCCCTGCGGGTGATCTCGGTGGAGCGCGGGGAAGACCCGCGCGAGTTCGTGCTGACCAGTTTCGGCGGTGCCGGCGGGCTGCACGTCTGCGCCGTCGCGGAGAGCCTCGGGACGAGCCGCGCCATGGTGCCGATTCGTGCGGGGGTGCTCTCGGCCCTGGGCATGCTGGCGGCGCCCCGCGGACGCCAGCTCTCCCGCACCGTGAACGGCCTGCTCCGCGACATGTCCGCGCGGCGTCTCGCGGACGCCTTCGCGGAGCTGGAAGCGGATGGACGGTCGCGGCTGGAATGCGAGGGTGTGAGCGACATCGCGGTCCACCGCTCCATGGATCTGCGCTATCGCGGCCAGAGCTACACGCTCAACGTCGCGGCGGACGAGGCGGCCGCGGCCCGGCAGGCTTTCCACCGGGCGCACGCCGTGCGCTACGGTCACGCCATGGACCTGCCGGTGGAACTGGTCAACGTGCGCGTCAACGTGCGCGGCCCGGTTCCGGATATCCCGCTGGAGACCCTGCCGTCCGCGCGGCCCGGCGAGGAAGCGCCGTCACGCGCCCCCCTGCACGGCATCGGGGAGCCGGTACCGGTCTGGTCCAGGGACGCCCTGGGCGCCGGCGCGCAGCTTCGGGGCCCGGCGCTGGTAACGGAGACGGTGTCGACCACCTTCGTCGCGCCCGGCTGGGAGGCGCGCGTGGACCCCTGGGGAAACCTGCTGCTTTACTGGCGAGAAGAAGCTAATCTATAGTGGCCTGGATTCTCCACCACCGCTGTATCGATATCCCATGCTTAACGGTTTCCTGAATTTTCCGCTCTGGGGCGATCTCCTCGCGGCGCTCGTGTTCACGCACGTCACCGTCGTATCGGTCACCGTCTACCTGCATCGCCACCAGGCCCACCGGGCGCTCGACCTGCACCCGGCACTGGCGCACTTCTTCCGCTTCTGGCTGTGGCTGACCACCGGCATGGTCACGCGGGAGTGGGTGGCCGTGCACCGCAAGCATCACGCTCACTGCGAAACCGAAGACGACCCTCACAGTCCCCAAGTCCTGGGCCTGCGCAAGGTCCTGTGGCAGGGCGCCGAGCTTTACCGCTCGGCGGCCGGCGACCGCGCGATGATCGACAAGTTCAGCCGCGGCACGCCGGACGACTGGATGGAGCGCAACGTCTACCTCCGTCACCCGATGCTGGGCATCACCCTGATGGCCCTGGTCGACGTGGCGCTGTTCGGCGTGGCCGGGATCAGCATCTGGGCCGTCCAGATGGTATGGATCCCGTTCTGGGCCGCCGGCGTGGTCAACGGCATCGGCCACTACTTCGGCTACCGCAACTTCGAGTGCAAGGACGCCGCGACCAACTTCTCGCCGGTGGGCGTGCTGGTCGGCGGCGAGGAGCTGCACAACAATCATCACGCTTTCCCCGGCTCGGCGAAGTTCTCCCAGCGGCGCTGGGAGTGGGACGTCGGCTGGGGCTACATCCGCCTGTTCCAGGCGCTGCGCCTGGCGCGGGTCCGCCGGGTGGCGCCGGTGCCGCACATCGAGCGCGGCCGCAGCCAGCTCGATGCCGAGACCGTGCGGGCGGTGCTGACCAACCGGCTGCACGTGCTGCGCGACTATAGCAGCCGGGTGATTCGCCCGGTGCTCAGCCGCGAGCGGGACAACCTGGGCGTGTCGCGGCTCGGCCGGGTGCGCCGGCTGCTGGTGCGGGACACCCGGCTGCTGGACGAGGACTCGCGCACGCGGCTGCAGCGGCTGCTGTACAGCAATTCCCGCCTGCGCACGGTGTACCAGCACCGCGAGCGTCTCAAGCAGATCTGGGAGTCACGCGCGACCAGCTACGAACATCTGGTCGAGAGCCTGCGGGAGTGGTGCGCCCACGCCGAGGCCACCGGGATCGAAGCGCTGGAGGACTTCTCCCGCCGCCTGCGGGCCTACGTGCCGAGCGCGACCCCCGCGACCGTCTGAGCGGCACCCGGCGAGCCGCGACGAAGACGCCCCCCGTGCCGGGGGCGTCCTTGTCTTGCGGATGCTTGAGCTGGCTCAAGGCGCGCGCCCCCCGGCCGGTGCATGCTGCGGAAATCGGCATCGCCGCACGGGGACTCGGGCATGGGCGCCACAGGGCCGGCAACGGGCACCGACGCGCGCCGCCTGCTGAAGGTCGTCGAGGATTTCAGCGGGGAGCTGGCCGGGGGCCGGAAGCTGCCGGCCGTCACCGCGGACAGCCGCCTGGATCGGGACCTGGGTCTGGACAGCCTGGCGCTGGCCGGGCTGTTGCTGCGCGTCGAGCGGGAGTTCGACGTGAGCCTGCCCGAGGATGCGCTGAATGCCGGCACTCCGGCGGCACTGCTGCGCTTCCTGCGCGCCTCCCGCAGGCGCAGTTCCCCGGTCCCCGATGAGCGACCATTCACGGAGCCGGCCCCGGTCGGTGGTCTGCCGGACACCGCGGCCACTCTCCCCGGGATGCTCGACTGGCATGCCGCCCGCCACCCGGACCGCGTGCATGCCTACCTCTACACCGAGGACGGCCATGCGCGCCCGCTCAGCTATGCAGAGCTGCAGCACGGGTCCGATTCGGTGGCGGCGGGCCTCGCGGCCCTGGGCGTACGGCGGGACGACAGGGTCGCCCTGATGCTGCCGACGGGGCGGGACTACTTCTGCGCATTCCTCGGCATCCTCTGCGCCGGTGCCGTCCCGGTGCCGATCTACCCCCCGGGGCGCGCCTCGCAGATCGCCGAGCACATGCGTCGGCACGGGCGCATCCTGGCCAACGCGGGCGCGAGGCTGCTGCTGACGGTGGCGACGGGCGAGCGGATTGCGCGGCTGCTGCGCGCGGAGGCGCCGGGGCTGGAACGGATCCTGACCGTGGACGCGGTGCGCGCGGCGGCGGCCGGGCCCGCGGAACGGGCCGCCGCGGCAAGCGGGGACCTCGCGCTGCTGCAGTACACCTCCGGCAGCACCGGCGATCCCAAGGGCGTGATGCTCACCCACGCCAACCTGCTGGCCAACATCCGGGCCATGGGTCAGCGTCTCGAGGTGTGCCCGGACGACGTGTTCGTGAGCTGGCTGCCCCTGTACCACGACATGGGGCTGATCGGCGCCTGGCTGGGCAGCCTGTACTACGCTGTGCCGCTCGCGGCCATGTCGCCGCTGCGCTTTCTGGCGCGGCCGCTGGAGTGGTTGCGCGCGATCCATCGGCACCGGGCCACGATCTCGGGCGGGCCCAATTTCGGCTACGAGCTGTGCCTGCGGGCACTGGAGGCGGGCGTGCCGTCCGGCCTGGATCTGTCCTGCTGGCGCGTGGCTTTCAACGGCGCCGAGCCGGTCAACCCGGCCACGCTGGAGAGCTTCGCCTCGGCACTGGCGCCCGCGGGTTTCCGGCGCAGCGCCCTGATGCCGGTGTACGGCCTGGCAGAGGCCTCGGTCGGCCTGACGCTGCCCGCTCCGGGCGCAGGGCCGGAGATCGACCGCGTCGACCGCGACCGCTTTCTGCGACGGCGGTTCGCACGCCCGGCTGCCCCCGGGGATCCGTCGCCGCTGCTGGTCGCGGGCTGCGGACCCCCCCTGCCCGGCAGCGAGGTGCGCGCGCTGGGCCCGGACGGACGCGAATGCCCGGAACGGCAGGAGGGTGAGCTGGAGTTCCGGAGCCCGTCTGCGACGCCGGGCTACTACCGCAACCCGGAAGCCACGCAGGCGCTGTTCCACGATGGCTGGCTGGTCACCGGCGACCGCGGCTACGTCGCCGGCGGCACCGTGTTCGTGACGGGCCGGAGCAAGGACGTAATCGTGCGCGGCGGGCGCAACATCTACCCCTACGAGCTCGAGGAGGCGGTCGGCCGCCTCCCGGGAGTGCGCCGGGGATGCGTGGCGGTCTTCGGCACCGGCGGCGGCGAGCCGGGGGTGGAGCGGCTGGTGATCGCGGCGGAAATCCGCGCCAACCGCGACGACGTGCGTGACGCGCTGCGGGCGAGGATCCGCGACGTGTCGGCGGCGGTGGCCGGCATTCCGGCGGACGCCGTCTGCCTGCTGCCGCCGCACGCGGTGCTCAAGACCTCCAGCGGGAAGATCCGGCGGGGTGCCATGGCGGAGCTCTACCGGCGCGGACGGCTGGGACGCCGGGATGCCGCGCTTTGGTGGCAGATCCTGCGGCTCGTGCTCGGCGGCGCTTACCGCCGGGCAGGGCTGGCTGCGTCGCGGCTGGCGTCAGCCGCCTATGCCGGCTGGGCCTGGATGGTCCTCGGGATCGCCGCGGCGCTGGCGTGGCCGGCCGTCATGCTTCTGCCCGAGCCGGGCTGGCGCTGGGCGTCGGTGCGCGTTGCCGCCGCCCTGGCCGGGCGGCTGACCGGTGTCGCGGTGGAGGTGCGCGGACGCGGGCATCTGCCGCCGGGCGGCGACTGGGTCCTGGTGTCGAACCACGCCAGCTACGTGGATGCGCTGGTGCTGGCGCGGGCAATCCCGCGGCGCATGCGCTACCTGGCCAAACGGGAGCTGGCCGGACGGCCGCTGGTGGGCGCCCTGCTGCGGCGCCTGGACGTGCTGTTCGTGGAGCGCTTCGAGCGGGGCGCTGCGGCGGCTGATGCGGCGCGCATCGCCGAAGCAGTGGCCGCGGGCGACCCGGTGGCCTGTTTCGCGGAGGGCACGTTCGAGCGGGACCCGGGCCTGCGTCCCTTCCACATGGGGGCGTTTGTCGCTGCGGCGCGGGCCGGGGTGCCGGTGGTTCCGGTCGCGCTGCAGGGGACACGCTCGCTGATGCGCGGCAGCGAGTGGTACCCGCGCCGCGGCCGGGCCCGGGTGATCATCGGCGAGCCGATCGCGCCGGACGGCCGGGACTGGCGGGCCGCGGTCCGCCTGCGGGAGCGCGCCCGGGCCGTCGTTCTGGCAAGCTGCGGGGAAGGGGATGCCGCGGGTCCGGCCCGCGGCGCCGGGCCTACTTGAGCTTGGCTTCCCGGTAGATCACGTGTTTCCGGGCCACCGGGTCGTACTTCTTGATCTCCATCTTGTCCGGCGTGTTCCGCTTGTTCTTGCTGGTGGTGTAGAAGTGGCCGGTGCCGGCGGAGGATACGAGCTTGATCTTTTCGCGCATGGTCGGGGCCTCCTTCAGATCTTCTCGCCGCGCGCGCGCAGGTCCGCCAGGACCGCGTCGATGCCGCGCTTGTCGATGATCCGCAGCCCCTTGGAGGAGATCCGCAGACGGACCCAGCGGTTCTCACTCTCGACCCAGAAGCGCTGGTAGCGCAGGTTCGGCAGGAACCGGCGCCGCGTCTTGTTGTTCGCGTGGGAAACGTTGTTCCCCGTGACCGGCCGCTTGCCGGTGACCTGGCACACTCTGGACATGGTCGATCCCCTGAGACTGCGGTTCGCGGGCGGATCCGCCGCCGCGGAAAGGCCGCAATTTATACCAGCCGGGGCACGAACTTGCAAGCCGGCGGAGGCGTCACAACAGGCCCCGCTCGGCGAACGAGACGCTGGTGCCGTCGCCGATCACGATGTGGTCGAGCACCCGGATGTCGATCAGTGCCAGTGCGTCGGCGAGGCGGCGGGTGATCTGCTCGTCGGCCCGGCTGGGCTCGGCCACGCCCGAGGGATGGTTGTGGCACAGGATGGCCGCCGCGGCGTTGTGCGCCAGGGCCGCCCGCACCACCTCCCGCGGATGCACCGAGGCGCCGTTGACCGTTCCGCGGAACAGCTCGCAGAACTCGATCACCCGGTGCCGGTTGTCCAGGAACAGGCAGGCGAACACCTCGTACGGACGGTCGCGCAGGCGGCTCGCCAGGAAGCGCCGGGTGAGATCCGGGCTGGTCAGCGGCGCGCCGCGCCGCAGCGTCTCGTCGAGGTGGCGCCGGCCCATCTCCAGCACTGCATGCAGCTGGGCGTACTTGGCCGGTCCCAGTCCGCGCACGGCGCAGAAGTCGCCCCGGGCGGCGGTGAGCAGCGGGCGCAGCCCGCCGAACCGTCCCAGCAGGTCCCGGGCGAGGTCGACGGCGGTGCGGCCGGTCACGCCGGTGCGCAGGAAGATCGCGAGCAGCTCGGCGTCGGAGAGCGCCTGCGCCCCGCGCTGCAACAGCTTCTCGCGGGGACGTTCGGCACTGGGCCAGTCCTTGATTCGCATGGCATGCATCCCTGCAGGTCGGTAACACCGTCGTCCTTGCGGTGCTACCGGAATTCTGACCGGCAAAGGGCGTCCCCGCAAGCCCGTTGCCGTGTCCCTCAGCGGGCAGCGCCGGCGCCCGACATGGCCCGCGACCGGGTCGAATCGCGGCGGCATTACCTCGGATCGGGTTAGGAAGTACAATCACAGTCCGGCAGAGCCCTGATATGAACGCGACAAGCATGAATGCCAACGCCGATCTGCGCGATCGCCACATCCTGCTGGGGGTCACCGGCGGCATCGCCGCCTACAAGAGCCCGGACCTCGTGCGCCGCCTGCGCGACGCCGGTGCCGAGGTGCAGGTGGTGATGACGCCGGCGGCGCACGCCTTCATCACGGCGCTGACGCTGCAGGCGGTTTCCGGGCGCACGGTGCGGGATTCGCTCACCGATCCGGCGGCCGAGGCGGCGATGGGCCACATCGAGCTGGCCCGCTGGGCGGACGACGTCGTGGTGGCGCCGGCCAGCGCGGACTTCATGGCGCGCCTGGCGCACGGCATGGCCGACGACCTGCTGTCGACCCTGTGCCTGGCCACCGAAGCACCGATCTGGCTGGCTCCCGCGATGAACCGCATGATGTGGGCCAACCCGGCCACGCGGGACAACTGCGCCGTGCTGCGCCGGCGCGGCGTGACCCTGCTGGGGCCGGGGGAGGGCGACCAGGCCTGCGGCGAGGTCGGCTCCGGGCGCATGCTGGAGCCGCTGGATATCGTCGGGGCCCTGCGCGCCGGCTCGCGGGACGCCGGCGACGAGGCGGTGCACGCGAGCCTGCAGGGGCTGTCGGTCATGGTCACCGCCGGGCCGACGCGGGAGCCGATCGACCCGGTGCGCTACGTCAGCAACCGCAGCTCCGGCAAGATGGGCTACGCGGTGGCCGCGGCGGCCGCACGCGCCGGCGCCCGCGTCACGCTGGTCAGCGGTCCGGTGATACTGGATACCCCGCCGGGCGTGGAGCGCGTCGACGTCGCGACGGCCGAGCAGATGCGCGAGGCGGTATTGGCGCGGGTGCAGTCCTGCGACGTGTTCATCGCCGCCGCCGCGGTGGCCGACTACCGGCCGGCGCGACCGGCGGAGCACAAGGTCAAGAAGGAGCAGCCGGCGATGCGCCTGGACATGGAGCGTACCCGCGACATCCTGGGCGAGGTGGCGGCGCTGCCGGGCGGCCCGTTCAGCGTGGGTTTCGCCGCCGAAACCCGGCGCGTGGCGGAGTACGCCCGTGCCAAGCTGGAGAAGAAGGGACTGGACATGATCGCGGCCAACCTGGTGGACGACCGCGGCCGCGGCTTCGACAGCGACGACAACGCCCTGCACCTGTTCTGGGCCGGTGGCGAGCGGGAACTGCCGTCGCAGCCCAAGAGCAGGCTCGCGGCCGCGCTGGTCGACGTGATCGCCGAACGCTATCGCGCACGTCAGGCGGCATGACGCCGGCACCCGTCCCGATCGACCGTCCCTGGAGAGGCACCGGATGAATCATCGCGCCATACAGCTACGCGTTCTCGACCCGCGGCTCGGCCGAGAATTCCCGCTGCCCGAGTACGCCACCGACGGTGCTGCGGGCGTGGACCTGCGCGCCTGTCTCGACGGCACGCTCACCCTGGAGCCCGGTACCACGGAGCTGATCCCGACCGGCATGGCGATTCACCTCGCGGACCCGGAGCTGGCCGCCGTGATCCTGCCGCGCTCCGGACTGGGCCACAAGCATGGCATCGTGCTGGGCAACCTGGTGGGGCTGATCGACTCCGATTACCAGGGCCAGGTGATGGTGTCCTGCTGGAACCGCGCTGGCGACGCCTTCGCCATCGAACCCGGCGAGCGCATCGCCCAGCTGGTCATCGTCCCGGTCGTGCGGGCGCGCTTCGAGATCGTGGACGATTTCGAGCACAGCGCGCGCGGCGCGGGCGGCTTCGGGCACACGGGACGGCATTGACGGGAGCGATCCAGGCATGGCGCTGACTTCCGAAGGGGCGATGAACGTCGCGCGGGTCCTGACCGAGGCCCTGCCCTACATCCGCCGGTTCGCGGGCAAGACCGTCGTGATCAAGTATGGCGGCAACGCGATGACCGACGCCGAGCTCAAGAGCGGCTTCGCGCGCGACATCGTGCTGATGAAGCTGGTGGGCATCAATCCGGTCATCGTGCACGGCGGCGGCCCGCAGATCGGCAGGGTGCTCGAGCGCGTGGGCATCGAGTCGCGTTTCGTCGAGGGGATGCGGGTGACCGATCGCGACACCATGGACGTGGTCGAGATGGTGCTGGGAGGGCTGGTCAACAAGGACATCGTCAGCCTGATCAACAGCCACGGCGGCAACGCCGTGGGCCTCACCGGCAAGGACGGCAACCTGATCCGGGCGCGCAAGATGACCCTGGCCGGGACCGACGGCAGCGACACGCCGCGGGACATCGGCTACGTGGGCGAGGTCGAGTCGATCGACCCGGCCGTGGTCTCCCTGCTGGAGGAGGGAGATTTCATCCCGGTGATCGCCCCGGTGGGTTTCGGCGCCGACGGCGTCGCATACAACATCAACGCGGACCTGGTCGCCGGCCGGGTGGCGGAGGTGATGAAGGCCGAGAAGCTGATGCTGCTGACCAACACCCGCGGGGTGCTGGACGGCGAGGGCAGGCTGCTTACCGGGCTTTCACGCAAGCAGGTGGCGGCGCTGATCGAGGACGGCACGATCCGCGGCGGCATGCTGCCCAAGGTGCGCTGTGCCCTGGAGGCCGTGGAGGGCGGCGTGCGCGCGGCCCACATCGTGGACGGGCGCGTCGAGCACGCGGTGATGCTGGAGCTGTTCACGGACGAGGGCGTGGGCACCCTGATCAATCGCTGACGCCGTGGCGGTCGCGGTAGTCGCGCACCGCCGCCAGGGTCTCGCGCGATTGCTCCGGTGCCTGCGCGGCGAGGTGCGTGACCAGGTCGTCCAGGGCGGCGATGCTGGCGACCTCCATGCCGTAGCGCCGCCGCACCTCCTGCACCGCGGAAAGCTCGCCCTGTCCCCGCTCCTGCCGGTCCAGCGCGATTACCACGCCGGCAGGCGTCGCTCCGGCCCGCGTGATGAGCTCCACCGACTCGCCCACGGCGGTGCCGGCCGTGATTACGTCGTCCACGATCAGGACCCGGCCGGCGGGCGGTGCGCCGATCAGGCTGCCGCCCTCGCCGTGATCCTTGGCTTCCTTGCGGTTGAAGCATACCGGCACGTCGCGGCCGTGATGGTCGGCCAGCGCGATGGCGGCGGCCGTGGCCAGGGGGATGCCCTTGTAGGCGGGGCCGAAGAGCATATCGAAAGCGATCCCGGAGGCGATGATGGCGTCCGCGTAGAACCGGCCCAGGCGGGCCAGCGCGCGGCCACCGTGGAACAGGCCGGCATTGAAGAAATAGGGACTGACGCGGCCGGATTTGAGGGTGAACTCGCCGAAGCGCAGCACGTCCTGCTCGATCGCGAAACGGATGAATTCTTCCCGGAAGTCGGCCATCAACGGCTCTCCTGTTCGTCGCTCCGGACAGGTCCGCTATCATACATGAGCCTTGAACCCGGAACGGGGAACGCATGCGCATCATCACGCTCAACGCCAACGGCATCCGGGCCGCGGCCCGCAAGGGATTCTTCGACTGGATGGCGCGCCAGGACGCCGACGTGGTCTGCATCCAGGAGACCAAGGCCCAGGCGCACCAGCTGACCGCGGACGTGTTTCACCCGGATGGCTATCAGGTCTGGTTCCACGACGCCGAGAAGAAGGGCTACAGCGGGGTGGCGATCTACTCCCGGCTCGATCCCGAGGAGGTGGTGTCCGGCCTGGGCTGGCCCGAGTTCGACGCCGAGGGACGCTACCTGGAGCTGCGCCTGCCGGGTCTGAGCGTGGTGTCGCTGTACATGCCGTCCGGCTCGTCGGGCGAGGTCCGCCAGGACGTGAAGTACGCCTTCATGGACCGTTTCCTGCCGCACCTGGAGGAGCTGCGGGAGAGGTCGCGGGAGTATGTCATCTGCGGTGACTGGAACATCGCCCACCGCAGGATCGACATCCGCAACTGGCGCTCCAACCAGAAGAACTCCGGCTTTCTCCCCGAGGAGCGGGCCTGGCTGGACCGCCTGTTCGACGAGGTGGGCTTCGTCGACGCCTTCCGCGTGCGCAACCCGGACCCCGACGAGTACACCTGGTGGTCGAACCGCGGGCGCGCCTGGGAGAAGAACGTGGGCTGGCGCATCGACTACCAGATCGTCACGCCGGGCCTCGCCGGGCGCGTGCGCGCGGTGGACATCTACCGCGACGAGCGCTTCTCGGACCACGCGCCCCTGATCGTCGACTACGACCTGTGAGCGGGGCCCGAACCGCTCCGGACCGGGGTCAGACGTAGAAGTCCAGCTCCTCCTGGTGCTTGAGCAGGTCGCGCATGCGGTAGGGATCGTCGCCGAAGAAGTAGACCAGGCCCCAGTGGGTGCCGAAGGCGGTGCGCTTGGTCACCTTCTCCTCCAGCGGCGAGCTGAGCTCGTGGTACTCGAAGTACGGATCCTGCTCGGTCTCCTCGGGCATCTCCAGCTGGCTCACCACGCGCCGGCGCGGGTATACGCCGAAGCAGCCGGCGTGGCCCTTCGCGTCCACCACCTCGCGCGGGAAGAAGGCCTCGATCTCTTCCTCCGTGGTCTTCGGATCGAACATCAGCACCAGACCCTGGTAGGCGTTGAAGCCATAGGCCCGCTCGAGCAGCTCGAACACCTTGAAGCCCGGGGGTCGGTAGGCGACCTCGCCGAAGTACATGGTGCCGTCGCTGGTGACGAAGTACTCGGGGTGGATGAAGCCGAAGTCGATGTCGAAGGTCTTGATCAGCTTCTCGATCTCGCGCGTGATCTGCGGACGCCAGGACTCCAGCTCGGGGGTGGCCGGCACGAACACCGAGTAGCCGAGCGTGACGTACTCGGAGATGTTCAGGAAGCGGATCTTGCCGTTGTGGATCCAGGCCTCGACGGCGAACTCCCAGCCGTCCAGGTGGCTCTCCATCAGCGCCGGGAACTCCTCT
>DASQZJ010000044.1:0-3095 GCA_035638775.1 Gammaproteobacteria bacterium | reverse complement strand
GGAGGTCTTCGAGCACGAGGTCGCCCGCAGCCGCCGCAGCGGCGAGCCGGTCGCGGCGATCCTGATGGACGTCGACCACTTCAAGCGCATCAACGACAGCCTCGGCCACGCCATGGGGGACCGGGTGCTGGTGGACCTGGCGCAGCGGATCCGGGCCAGCGTGCGCGAGGTCGACGTGCCCTGCCGCTACGGCGGGGAGGAGTTCGCGATCCTGCTGCCCGGCGCCGGCGTGCCGCAGGCGACGGCCGTCGCCGAGCGCCTGCGCGAGAGCGTCGAGGCGATGGACGTGCCGACGGACACCGGCAGCATCTCGCTCACCGCCAGCTTGGGCGTCGCGGTGACCGCGCCCGCCCCGGATTCCGCCGTGCCGCCGCTGATGGAGTGGGCCGACGAGGCGATGTACCGCGCCAAGCGCGCCGGGCGCAACAAGGTGGTGTGCCGGGAGCCGGAGGACAAGCTGGCCTGACCGGGGTCACGCGGATCCCGGTCGCCGCGGTCACGGCAGCCCGTGTCCGGTGCCGGTGGGGAGCGAAACAAGGGACGGACGCGCGGTCCGCCCCGCCGTGAAGCCACTGGGAGCCCGACGCCGGGCCGGCGGCGCCAGGGGACGGCCGACCCCGGTGCGGGCTCCGGCAGCGCTCGAGCCGGCGAATCCGTTCGCCGTCGAGGCGGGGATCAGCTTCGCCGCTCGAGGATCAGTCCCGCGAGGATGCCGACGCCGAACGAGGTCAGCAGGCTGGCCATGGGGTGCTGCTCGACCTTGCGCTCGGCCGCCCGTTCCGCCTGCCGGGCACGCTCGTAGGCGGCGCGGCTGGTGTCGGCCCCGGCCTCGCGGACGTCGCCGGCGAGCTCCGAAAGGTCACGACGAAGGTTGGCCACATCGGCCTTGAGCGATTCAAACTCCTTGTTCAGGTCGTCTGCCACGGGATCCTCCTGTTTCGCGGTTCGGGATCAGGGACGCTGGACGGGCGGGCTTCCCGCTCCCGTGCCCCGGGGGCGCGGTCGACCGGGGCTCGCCCGCCGGCTTGTCGGGACAACCGAAAAGTGAGGCCCGCGTCCCTGTCGTGGATTCCATAGTGTCTTCGGCCTCTTATTGTCAAGAGACTTCCATGGAGGGATGAAGTTCCGGAATTCCTTCCGGGCCGTCGAACAGGAGATGCAGATCGATTTCCCGATGCCTGTTCTCTGCATTCGTCCCCTGAGCGGGCGCCATTCGGGTCGCACGGAATGAGGTATCGGTATTGCATGCGACGAATAAACAAGGCGTTTTCAATAGAGAGTGATGGAATGGCGGTAAATTCATCATTCATTAACGTATGACCAGAATCCTGACGATGATCCCCCCCGATCCGGCGTGTACCGCCAGGGCGCCCGTCGGGGTCAGCGTGCTTGCGGGCGCGTTACGCACGGGGCCCGGTCAGGCCACGAGAACGGTCGGGTCGGACTCGAAGTACACCTGGTGCACCGACGCGTCGAACAGCGACAGCGCGCTCATCAGCCGCTCCAGGCCATACAGCGCCTGCCGCAACAGGTAGCCGGGCGAGCCCGCCAGCCCGCGCGAGAGCGCCAGCCCGCGCGAGAGCGCCAGGCCGCGCGTGCGCCAGCCGCCGGCCGTGGCGTACAGGCGCGCGACCAGCTCCTGCCGGAGCGTGGTCTTCACCTCGGCCCGCGAGTGCCCGCGCACGGCGATGTCCAGCCGCGGGCACACCGCGACCCACCGGCCCTCGTCGACGAAGGCGAAGCACAGAAGCTTTCCGGGATGGTCCTGCATCGTCCTGCCCCGAATGGCCCCCGGACCGCCGGCGGCGGCCCGGTCTCAGTGCCTGCAGGGAATGATTGCGCCGTTCCGTCGCGGCGTCCTTGACCTGCGGCAAGCGAGCGGGGTGTGTTGGGGCGCAGGATGCACGGTGCACGAGTCGGGCCGGCCACGCGACCCGGTGTGTCGCCGCAACGACGGACGATCAGGGGGGCGCACGGCGGTGCCCCGGACACGGATGCCCCCGGACGAGGGCGGCCCCCTTCCGATCCCGGGTGGCCGGGAGCATACTTTGGTTAGCGAGCCTGACCTTCCCCGCGAGGGACGGCCGGGCTCCGGGAACGCTCCGCGCGAGGGGACGGGCGGCAGCCCTGTCGCTCCGGGGTCCGGACGGGGGAACCCGGGGCGGAGGCAGCCGCAGCGCGCGGACGGATGCAGACGATAACGACAGTGACGCGATGGCCTACCTCGTTCCATCGGATCTCACGCAGCTCGCGCTGTCCGGGGGCGCCCACGGCCCCGAGCTGGACACGCTCGAGCGGCTGAAGCGCGAGCTCGGCCCGCAGTTCCACGTCTACCACGGCGTGCACTGGGCGCGTTCCTACCGCCACTACAGCCACTTCGGCGAGCTCGACTTCGTGATCGTCAACAACGCCGGCGCCGTGCTGGTGATCGAGCAGAAGAACGGCCTGCTGGAAGAAGGCGAAGCCGGGCTGGCCAAGCGCTACGCCGACGGCAGCAAGAGCATCGTCCGGCAGATGCACCGCTCCATCGACGCCATCCGGGAGAAGTACAAGTACAGTCACGCCGGCAGCGACCGGCTCGAGCTCGATTACCTGCTTTACTGCCCCGACCACCGCGTGGCCAACGTCAACGCCGCGGGCATCGACGCCGGGCGGATCGTTGACGCCATGCGCGCCCCGCAGCTTTCACAGGTCATTGCCGAGACGCTGGGCACCGGCGGGGAAGAGCCGGACGAGCGGGCGGTTCCGGTCCGGGATTTCTTCGCCCAGACCTTCGATGTCATGCCCGACGTCGGCACCTGCATCGCCAGCCAGGAGGCCCGGTACACGCGCCTCACCGGCGGGCTCCCGGAGGTGGTGGACAACATCGAGATGACCCCCTTCCGGCTGCGCGTGCAGGCCACCGCCGGCTCGGGCAAGACCCAGCTCGCCCTGCAGCAGTTCAACCGGGCCGTGGCGGCCGGCCGGCGGCCGTTGTATGTCTGTTTCAATAGGCCGCTGGCGGACCGGTTCCGCGAGGTCGCTCGCCCCGAGGGAAGCGCGGACACCTTCTACGGGCTGATCCACCACTTCCTGGAGAGCATTGGCGAGAAGGT
>DASQZJ010000043.1:0-89649 GCA_035638775.1 Gammaproteobacteria bacterium | reverse complement strand
CCCAGGTGGTCGGAGATGATCCGGTAGGTCTTGCCGTTCCGGATCATGTAGGCGGGCACGTTGGGCTTGGAACCGTACACGAAGCGGGCGACCACGTTGCCCGAGCCGTCCAGCTCGGCCACCGGGTTGAGCTGGTCCTTGTACAAAAAGCCCCGGACCAGCTTGCCGTCGATCTCCTTGCCCACGCGCCGGTTGCGGCCGTCGATGACGTAGTCGATGGTCCGGCCGTCGGGCAGCTTCACCTCGCGCAGGTTGCCCAGGACGTCATAATCGTAGGTCGTGGTGCCGGCGGAGTCCGTCTTCTGCGAGAGCTGGCCGCGGGCGTTGTACCGGTACGAGGTGGAGCCGTAGGTCAGCAGGCGGTCGCGGTCGTCGTAGGTGGCCGTCTTGCCGTCGTGCGAGAGGCGGTTGCCGTTGGCGTCGTAGGTGTAGGTGTCGGCGACCATGCCGTCGACGCGCACCTGCAGCAGCCGGCCGTTCTTGTCGTAGGCGTAGTCGTAGGTCTGCTTCACGCCGCCGATGGTCTCCGCCCGGCTGACGATGCGGCCGGTGGCGTCGCGCTGGTACCGGGCGCTGTACAGGGCCGTGCCCTGGTAGCTGGCCGTCGCTGCGCTCAGCGCACCGAACTTGTCGTACTGGCGCGTGCCGGCCATGTCGCCCAGGGCGGCGGCGTCGACCAGGCCGTCGGTCGCATCGCGGGTCAGCGTGAGCTGGCCGGCCTTGGTCAGCAGACCGTCCTTGTCGTAGGCGCGTGCGACGTCGTTGCCGGCGACGCTGACGTCCGTCACGCGGAAGTCGTCGTCCCAGGTGAACCCGACGCTGCCGTCGACCGTGCCGCTCCAGCTTTGCTTCGTCGGCAGGAAGCCGTCCCAGGCGAACGCGAGCGTCTCGCCGCCGCCGGCGATCTGCGTCAGCTGGCCGGTGTTCCGGTCGTACTGGTAGCTCTCGGTGCCGCGCGGCGTGTCGATGCCGACCAGGTGGCCGCCGCTGCCGTAGTCGAGCGTCGTGGTGGCGCCGCCCGGGTAGTCCACGCCGGTCAGTCGGTGGGAAGCGTCGTAGTGGTAAAGCGTCGCGTCGCGGCTGCCGCCGATGGCCGGCGGCGCGTAGGACGCGAGGTCGTCGTGGGAATCGTAGCCAAGGTCGTGGGCCGGTCGTCCCGGCGGCACGACAGCCGTGACATTGCCGTTGGCGTCGTAGCGGAACAGGATCTGCGAGCCGTCCGGGCGGGTCTCCTTGGTTACCCGGCCCAAGGCGTCGCGGTCGAGTCGCTCGGTGCGCCCGTCCGGGTCGGTCACCGACGCCAGGTAGCCGTTCGGACCGTAGCTCATCGACACCTTCCGGGCACCGCTTCCGCTGCCGCGGGTGACGGACACCAGCCGGCCGCGTGAGTCGCGGCCGTAATGCAGGGCGGCCAGGTCGCCCACCTGCAGGCTCGAGACCCTGCCCTGGCTATCTATTGTGCCGTGGCTCGTCCTGCCCATCGGCGTGGTGACCGACAGGGTATGGTCGGTGACGTCAACCGTTCTCGTGTACCGATTGCCGTTGACGTTGATCGTGTCCGTCTGTGTGCCAAGGGCCAGCGAGCGGGGATCCGGTCGTGTCACCGCTCGCTTGACCGTGCGCTTCAATTGCAGCCCCGAAGGGGTCGTTACCGTCGTGCTGGCGGGTATGGGGAGCGCCGGCCCGTAACGCGGATCGGCGCCCTGCCTGCTCTTCCGAACGGTCCCGTCCGGCTGGTCGATCTCGCTCGACCCGTCCCCGCTATAGAACCGGACCTGGTGCGTCCCGTCCGGCAGGGTGTGAACCAGCTTCTGGCCCGCATTCGAGAGCGGGTGCACCGCGAAGCCCTGGGTCAGACCATCCCCCCCGCTCATGCTCACGCTGTATCCGTCGTCCGTGAGAGCCTTCCGCCGCAGCGTCCAGCGGGTGCCCGTCGGTTCCTCGACTTTCGTGAGCAGTCCAGCCACGTTGTAAGCGTAGTGGTCCGTGTTCCCGTTGCGGTCGCGGAAGCGGGTCAGCAAACCGTCCGTCCCGTAGCCGACCTTCCAGCTCCGCCCCTCCGGGTCGCTCACCTGGACGAGGTGATTCGACGCATCGATCTGCAGCGTGGTCTTCTCGCCGTCCGGTGCGATGACGGCGGTGGCCCGGCCGCCGCTGTCCCGTTCTATCGTGGTGACGTTGCCGTAGCCGTCGGTGACGCTGACCAGGCGCCCCGAGTCGCCATAGCCGAAGCGATACAGGAGCGTCCCGGTCGTCGCACTGGTGGTGCGCAGGTGTCGCCCATCAGGACCGAAGACGAACAGCTTCTGGCCATCGGCGGAGGGCACAACGAATTCGCCCTTCTTCCTCCCCGGCAGAGAGGGTCCTATCGCCCGGATTCGATTGGTATTCCAGTCGGCAAGGTATATGGTCCCGTCCTGACCGACTGCCATGCCACCCGGATCCTCCCAGTTGAACGCGGCATCCCGCGCCAGTCCGCCGTCGCCGCACTGGTGCTGGTAGTAGCGGCAGCTTTTCCCGGTGCCCGCGACGAGGCTGCGCGTGCCGTCGGGCCTGATCCTGAAAATACGGGCTCCCTCCAGCGCAGAGAGGACGTAGAGGGAACCGTCCGGCCCGCGTCCGAAGTCGAAAATCGTTCCATTTGTGGGAGCGCGACGGAGTTTCGTGGTCTTGCCGCCGGAACCCATGTGCAAGATCGGGCCTTCCCATCCCCCGAAATCGACCCCGCCGGTCGGCACCGAGGACACCTCTGCGGCCCAACAGCAGGCCAAGTTCCCGCCATACTTGTATATGGTATGTATGATCCTATCGGGCGTTATCGCCTTGAGCCGCTTTATCCCTCCCCAGTTGCTCTCGTGCATGACGTACACGGTTCCGTCGTTCGCTACGGCGACGTCACTAATGCCAAGCCTGGCGTCCAATGCCGGTCCGTCGTCACCGCACTGGCTCCAGTCATACTGGCAGGGCTCGCCATCCCCGGCGATCACGCGAGCGGAAACGTCCGGCACGACGCGGTAGATGACGTGGTCCGAAGCCGCTCCGACGTAGACGGCCCCGTCGGGTCCCGTTGCGACGCTACTGGCGTGGGGTACGTTGGGTGACAGTTGGTGAATCCGGCCGTTGGGCGTGACTTCCATTACCCCCTGGTAGGTCGACGCGATGAACATGTCTCCCGCGGCGTCAACGGCCACGTCACGTGGGCGGTCAAGGCTCGCCTGTTTCGCAGGCACGTCGTCGGGGCTCTTGGTCCCGCCCCCGACCACCGTCCTGACCTCGGCCGCCACGGACTTGGCACCACGATCGGTCCCGTCACCCTTGAGAAGCTGATGGGCGTCCGGGTCATACAGGTGGTGGACGCTCAGGAGCCAGCCTCCAAGGGCGGTACTGTCCGGAGTGCGGCCTCGCAGTTCCTCGGTCCAGGTACGACTGAGGGATTGCGTTCGACCGCTCATGACGAACGCGGGCGTGATGGAGGTCGGGTTGGGCGGTGCAATAGCAAAGGAGAGTGTCCCGGGCGCCGGGCGCATGTACACCGCGGGGTAGACGTAGGAGATTTTCACCGTCGCCTTGTGGCTCCCGTACAGCGTCCGGCCGTATGCATCGCGTCCGTTCCATATGAACCGATAGCTCTGGCCGGGATTCGGCCCGAAATGGCGGCGCGCGACCTGGCCCGCCACCATTACCGTCACGTCAACGCCAAGCAGGTTGTCCGGTACGGTCTTGCCGGTTACCGGGATATCGATCGTGCGGGACCGCGCGTACCCAAAGGCCCGGTCGCTGCTGTAGACGAGGCTCATGCTGGTGCCGGCGATTGGCATGCTCTCACCCAGGACTTGGGACTGCGCTTCGACGCGGCATCCCCCGCAGCGGTCCTCCTGCCCACTGTCGGGCTTGTGGGCCGAAGCCAGTTGCGGCTTCAGAAGCGGGGGTGCCGCCCCCGGGATCACGCTGAGCGGCCAGTTGGTGTCGAACGTGGTGAAGTGATGCACGCTCACCCGCCAGAAGCTCTGGCCCGGAGAGTAGAGATGACCGATGCGGCACCGCCCGGCCTGATCGATACCCAATGACTGCAGCGCGTCCGCGCTCGCCGCCTGCCCGTTGCCGTTTACGTCGAGCGCGGCACAGCCGTTCGCGTCCAGCGAAACCACACCGATGACCCGACCGTTGTGAGCGGGCATCCATTGCGCCTTCGACGGGTCGTACCAGCCCAGCGGCACTGCACCCCCGACCGGGAATCCGAGGAAATTGCGTACGTAGAGGTGGACGGGCTTGTCGAAGTCGACGCGCGTCGCGCCGGCGGCCGCGGCCTGGTCGATCCGGAGGTTCACGGCATAGGTGTAGCCGCTCATGTCGGGCAGCCGGGCGGGCATCGCGTTGCGCCCATTGTCGCCGACCGTGTATTCCGTGATCCGGACATCGCCCCCGGAAAGACTCTGCGTGCTCCCGTCCGGCATTTTCATGGTCGCCTGCGTGCCCGGCGCGAATACGGCAATGGCACGCCGCTTGCCGGCAGCATCGCTTTCGACGCTCCCCTCTGCCACCTGGGCGACGCTGGTAGCACCGAACGACACGGGGGTCGCATGGGCGTCGGGCTTCACGAGCGCGACCGTCGGCGCCTCCCGGTAGCTCTGCCAGTTCGCGTGCAGCCGGCGTCTCGCGGTCAGGTACCGCTTGTGCGAATAGCGCAGGACCAGCGTGCCGCCGCCGTTGACGGCGAGGTCGTAGCGGCCGTCGCTGCGGGTTAGCGTCCGGCCAAGCTTCGGGTGACCCTGGACCGTGACCTGCACGCCGGAAAGGGGGATGCCGTGCCGCGAGATGACCCGGCCGCGGATGACGGCGGCGCGGCGGGCCTCGATCGCGCCGCCGGCGACGCCGGTCTGCACCGGATTGCTGCCCTGGTAGAGGAAGGCGGTGCTCTCGGCCACGTTCGCGTTGACGGTCGGATTGATCTTCCGGGCGACGTCGGCCGGGTCGGGCGGACCGACATGCTCGTCGAGTGGATCGCTGACGTTGCCGGCGCGGTCGACCGCCCGTATCTCGATGCTCTGGCCGGCCCTGGCGGCAACGATCGCCGCGAAGCTCCCGTCGGCGTTCGCGGTGGTCCTTGCCCGATCCCCCGTGTCCAGGTTGGTGACGACGACCTCGATCCCCGCGGGCACGCTGTCCGTGTCGCCGGAGACGGTTACCTGCCCGTTCGACGGTGTGCCCATGGCGACCACGGAGCCAGGCACGGGATCGGGCGGAACGGTGTCCAGGTGGACCGTGAGGTCCTTCGTGCCCCGATTGCCTGCTCGGTCGACCGCGACAAGCTTCACGGTGTTCGGACCCTCGGCCAGGTCCAGTTGACGGCGGAAGGCGTGGTGCACGTCGAGGCTCAGCGAGGCGCCGTCCAGGGTGAGGGTCGCCGGCTCGGACACGCTGCCGGAGAGCGTCGGATGCGGGTCGTTGATCCAGGCACCGTTGGCGGGGGTGTCCACCGTAATGCTCGGCGGAATGGTGTCGATAGTGAAGGACACCTTCACGCCATCGGAGCGGTTCCCGACGAAGTCCGCCACGGAGACCTCGAGACCGACCGGTCCATCGGGGGCTGGGTTGGCCGGCGTGCAGTGCGCGGCGGTCCTGTCGCCGCTGCAGTCGAGCGGCAGCGGATCGCCATCGTTGCTGGCCCGGATGGTCGACGGATCGACTCCCACGCCGTTGTCATCGTAGCTGAGGCCGAGCGCCGGCCGGTGGGTCGGCAGGTAGCTACCGCCGGCGGGCGAATCGATCGTCAGCGTTGGCGGGAAAGTGTCGGCGTACACGGCCACTCCGCCCAGGCGGTCGAGCAGCCGCGGCGGCATGTCGGCGAGCGCCTTCTCCCCGAGAAGCGAGCCGTCGCGGCCAATGTGGCGCACGGTCCGCCCGGCGGCGAGCCAGACGGTCCCATTCGCGGGATCGACAGCCCAGGAGTACCGGAAGCCACCTCCGCGCACGGCCCGCAACCGATGCACCGCGGCGATTTGGCCGGCGCCGTCGATGTGCCATATGGCCAGGCGCGAAACCGCCCACAGGCCGCCGTTGGTATCCCGGGCGAGACCACCGGCGCGGATGGAGGGATATTCCTTCCGAACGGTTCCGGAATCGTCCACCAACCGGACGCCGCGGATTCCCGCAAGCCACAAGGTGCCCTGTTCCGGCCCCGGAGCGACCGCGCGGACCACACGCGGGAACGTGGAGAGCCGCGCGACCTGCTTGCCCGACTGGTCATAGGCGCTCACCGTAAACGGGCGCGCGATCCACACGCGCTTCGCAACCGCGTCGACCGCGGCATCGACGGCACCGCCGCCGATCGTCTCCCGCTCCTGGACAGTGCCCCCGGGCGCCACCATCACCAGCGAGCGGCCGCGTACCAGCCAGAGGCCGTGATCGGGGCGGACCAGCAGGTGCAGGAACGGATGCGGCAGCGGCAGCCGGTCCCACGCGGCCTGGGCCGAGGGGACGACCTGCGTCCGCGACACCTGCTTGCCGTCGAAGTCGTAGGCGGCAAGGTCGCCGCCGGAATAGATCCACAGACGCCCCCGCTCGCGATCCAGCGCTACCCGCCGGACGGGCGCAGCAGCGTCGATCTCGAGCTCGGTGTCGTCCGCTGCCACGGGCTGCCGAAGCACCCGCCGGCCCCGCGCGAGCCACAGCGCGTGAGCGTAGGTCCGGTCCGGACCGTCGTCCCCCGAAACGGCGATCGACGTCGCCGGAATGAGCAGGGCGGTCAAGGCGCAGACCAACCCCCGTGCTGAGCGCCAAGCATCCATGCCGGACCCCCGAACGTCCCTGTCCGATTTTCCCCGAGCGAGGCCTTATCACGCGGACGCATCTCCGTTGCGTCCATCATGATTTGCTTTTATGAGGAAAGCGTAGACAAAGCCCGTCGATCCGTCAAAGTGTCGTGCTATGACAATATTCCGCTTGCGCCCGCCACCGCTTCGGCTCCCCGCCCCGCCGCTGCTATACTGGCGCGCATTTGCCAACCCGGTCAGAGGTACTGCCACCCCTCGACCGCCCCGCCGGGCGATCCAGCCTGCATCCGGAGGAGACTTGTGAGCTACGAGACCCTGAAGTACGAGGTCGAAGACAACATCCTGACGCTGACCCTGCACCGCCCCGACCGCATGAACGCCTTCACTGCGACCATGATGCGGGAGCTGATCGACGCCTTCGACCGGGCGGACGAAGACGACGACGTGCGGGCGGTGATCGTGACCGGCGAGGGCAAGGCGTTCTGCGCCGGCGCCGACCTGGAGAAGGGCGGCGACACCTTCGACCGCAGCAAGCGGGCCGACGAGGCGCTGGGCAACAAGGATCGCGACGGCGGCGGCATGGTCTCGCTGCGCATCTACGAGTCGAAGAAGCCGGTGATCGCCGCGGTCAACGGCGCCGCCGTGGGCGTGGGCATCACCATGCAGCTGCCGATGGACATCCGGCTGGCCTCGAAGAAGGCGCGCTTCGGCTTCGTCTTCACCCAGCGCGGGATCACCATGGAGGCGTGCTCGAGCTGGTTCCTGCCGCGCCTGGTGGGCATGCAGCAGGCGGCCGAGTGGGTCTACACCGGGCGCGTGTTCGATGCCGAGGAGGCGCTGCGCGGCGGCCTGGTGCGCAGCCTGCACGAGCCGGACGAGCTGATGCCGGCGGCGCGCAAGCTGGCCGGCGAGATCGCGCAGAAGACCTCCGCCATCTCGGTGACCCTGAACCGCCAGATGATGTGGCGCATGCTGGGCGCGGACCATCCCATGGAGGCGCACAAGATCGACTCGCGCGCGATCGGCTTCATGGGCCAGTCGGCCGATGCCCGCGAGGGGGTGGAGTCGTTCCTGGACAAGCGCCCGGCGAAGTTCACCATGAAGCCGAGCACGGATTTGCCGGACTTCTATCCCTGGTGGGAGGAGCGCAAGTTCTCCTGAGCCGGAGGCGACGGGCGGATGAGCAGCGAGCCACAGGTGGTTCCGGAGGAGGAGCTCGCCGGACTGGAGTGGGACTACCCGAACCCGTTCGTGATCCGGGTGCTGGCCAGCGCCGGGGACATCGACGTGCTCGATCACGTCAACAACGGCGTGTACCTGCGCTGGATGGAGCAGGTGGCCTGGGCCCACTCGCGGTCCTGCGGCATCGACTGGAACGAATACCACCGGCTCAACCGGGCCATGGTGGCGCGGCGCCACGAGATAGATTATCTTGCGGCTTGCTTCGAGGGTGACCGCATCCTGGCCAGCACCTGGATCGCCGAGCCCTCGCGCATCGGGCTCAAGCGCTACTATCAGCTCATCCGTGAGCAGGACCGGCGCACCGTGCTGCGGGCGAAGACCCAGTGGGTGTGCATGGATCTCAAGCGCGCGAAGCCGGCGCGGATGCCGCCGGAGTTCATCGAGGCGTACCGGCCGACCGCCTGAGGCGCCGCGACGAGACGGCCGCCGCGGGCGGGGGACCCGGAGGAGGTCCCCGGCCAACTATGCCGCGGCCGGCGTGCTCGCATATAATCGGTGCCCTGACCGTGTCAGGGTCACCGGGGGGAGCCGTCATCCGCCGCTCCCCCGGTCCGGACTCGTTGCATGAGGCCGGCGTCAGCGGGGAAAAATCGCGACCGGGGGGCACACCCCGCCCGCAGGCCTGTCGTTTTGCGCAAGCAACGGATTGCCGGGAGCTGCCGGCATGCAAGGTGTCCGCGCAGCGGCCCCCTCAGTACCGACCCAAGAGGCTAGGCATGAAAAAACTAAGCATACTGGCGGTTGTCCTCTGCACGGCCTTCATCGGCGTCGCGCAGGCCCAACCCAAGGGCAATCCGGTGCGCGGCCGCGACCTGGCGGCGACCTGCATGGGCTGCCACGGCATCGAGGGCTACACGGTCGTCTACCCGACCTACCACGTGCCCAAGCTCGGCGGACAACACGCCCAGTACATCGTCAACGCGCTGGAGGAGTACAAGAACGGCAAGCGCAGCTTCCCGACGATGCATGCGCAGGCCTCCGAACTGACCAAGCAGCAGATGTGGGACGTCGCCGCCTTCTTCCAGGCCGCCGGCAAGCATCCGCCCGCGGGCGCCCAGAACAACCAGGGGGGTCAATAAATGAAGCGCCTGATCCTGACCGCCACCCTCGTCGCCTGCGCCGCCTTCGCCGGCCAGGCCCTTGCCGCCGGCAACGCGGCCGCGGGCCAGAAGATCGTGGCCAACAAGTGCGCCGCCTGCCACGGCAAGGACGGCAACAGCACCAGCCCGCAGTTCCCGCGCCTGGCCGGGCAGTACGCGGACTACATCGAGCACGCGCTGCACGCCTACCAGTCCGGGGCACGCAAGAACGCCATCATGAACGGCATGGCCGCGGGCCTGAGCGACCAGCAGATCAAGGACGTGGCCGCCTGGTTCTCCAGCCAGACCGGCCTGTCCACGGTCGAGTACAAGACCTGGGACGCGAACCACGGCGGGCGCTGACCGGGTCGCGAAACGGCCACGCGAAAAGCCCGGCCCCGCGCCGGGTTTTTCGCGTCCGGCGCCGGCGGAAAGCCTGCTAGGATACTCCCGGACCGCGGACCGGCCGCAGCCGGCAGCACGAGGAGCCCCATGTACAACACCATCGCCGACATCTTCGAGCAGAGCGTGCGCAAATGGCCGCAACGCGAGGCGCTGTACTATCCGCGCAAGAACATCCGCTGGAGCTACCGCGAGTGGGACGCCGAGGTGAACCGGCTGGCCAACGCCCTGCGGGCCGCCGGGGTGCGCAAGGGCGACCGCGTCTCGACCTTCCTGTTCAACAGCGAGGAGCTCGGGACCTGCTTCTTCGCCTGCGCCAAGATCGGCGCGGTGTTCAACCCGATCAACTTCCGCCTGGCGGCGAAAGAACTGGCCTTCATCGTGGGCGACGCCGAGCCGTCCGTGCTGCTGTTCGAGAACGACCTCGCGGGCGCGGTGGAGGCGATTCACGGGCAGTTCCCGGAGACCGCCTTCTGGTGCGTGGACGAGGCCGGCCCGGACTGGTCCGTGGACTACCATGCCCGCGTGAACGAGGCGCCCGACAGCCGCCCGGAGGCCGAGGTCGACGAGAACGATCTGTACGGGATCATGTACACCAGCGGCACCACCGGCCACCCCAAGGGGGTGATGCACCGCCACCGCGACATGGTCGACCACAGCGTGATCGTGATCGCGGAGCAGAACATCCGGCCCGGGGACCGCGGGCTCACCGCCGCGCCCCTGTACCACTGCGCGGAGTTGCACGCCGCCTTCCTGGTGCGGGTGCACGTCGGCGGCTCCAGCGTGATCATGCACCATTTCGACCCGCCCGAGGCGCTGCGCCTGATCGAGGCGGAGCGGATCAACATCATGTTCTCGGCGCCGACCATGTGGAACATGCTGCTGCAGGAGGACCTGGCGCGCCACGACCTGTCCAGCCTGCGCCTGGGCCTGTACGGGGCCGCGCCGATGGCGCCGGCGCTGGTGCGCGCCTGCCAGGACAAGCTCGGGATCGGCCTGGTGCAGGCCTACGGCATGACCGAGCTGGGTCCGGCGGCGGTGTTCCTGCACGAGGACGAGCAGCTGACCAAGCCGGGCTCGGCCGGCATGGCGGGCCTCAACCACGAGGTCCGGGTGGTACGCGCCGGCGCCGAGCGGGCCGAGCCGGAGGACACGCTGCCGGCGGGCGAGGTGGGCGAGATCATCCTGCGCGGCCCCTGCCTGATGATCGGCTACTACAAGCGCGAGGAAGCCACCGCGAAGTCGATCCACCGGGGCTGGTACTACAGTGGCGACCTCGGCTACCTCGACGAGGACCACTACCTGTTCGTGGCCGACCGCAAGGACGACATGATCATCAGCGGCGGCGAGAACATCTACCCCCGCGAGATCGAGGACGTGCTGTTCGAGCATCCAGGGGTGCTGGACGTCGCGGTGCTCGGCCGGCAGGACGAGCACTGGGGCGAGAAGGTCATCGCCTTCGTGGTCCCCCGGGACCGGGGGCTCACCGCGGAGGATCTCGACCGGTTCTGCCTCGAGGGCGACCGCCTGGCGGCGTTCAAGCGCCCGCGGGAGTACCATTTCCTGGAGGAGATGCCGCGCAACGCCAGCGGCAAGACGCAGAAATTCCGGCTGCGTGAGCAGCTCGGGGGCGGCACGGGCTGACCCGCCCGGGAGGAACCAGCGCCATGTCGGACGCGCTCGAGAGCCATTACGGACGGGACAAGCTGCTCGACAGCATCCTGCGCACCCTGCGGGAGGCCGGCCGCGACGTCGACGCGCTCACGCGCGACGACCTCGCCGGCTTCGAGGAATTCCACCTGCAGGGCCGCGAGGGCACGCGCGAGCTGGCGCGCCTCGCGGAGATCGGGCCGGGCGACGAGGTACTGGACATCGCCTGCGGCCTCGGCGGCCCGGCGCGCACGCTGGCCTCCGAGATCGGCTGCCGGGTCACCGGGATCGACCTCACCGGGAGCTACGTCGACGCGGCGGTGGGGCTCACCCGGCGCGTGGGTCTCGCCGGGCGGGTGTCTTTCCGCCGCGCCAACGCCCTCGAGCTGCCCTTTGACGACGCCAGCTTCGACGTCGTGTGGCTGCAGCACATGCAGTTCAACGTCGACGACAAGGCGCGGCTGCTGGCCGGCATCGCGCGCGTGCTGCGCCCCGGCGGGCGCGTTGCGCTGCACGAGATCTTCGCCGGCCCGGAGGGCCCGCTGCACTTCCCGGTGCCCTTCGACCCGGACGGCAGTCTCAGCCACATGATCACCCCCGAGACGTTCCTGGCGCTGGCCGGGCGGGCCGGCCTGGAATGCCGCCACTGGCGCGACATCACCGAGCGGGCGACCAGCTGGGTGGAGCGCAGCCTGGCCTCGCTGGAGGAGCGGCCGGTGGAGGCGCCGTCCCCGCTGGGCCAGAACATCGTGATGGGGCCGCAGTTCTTCGACGTGCTGCGCGTGATGCTGCGCAACCTGAAGGAGAACCGCGCCCGGGTGCTGCTCGGCGTGCTGGAGAAGAGCGGCGCTCGCTGACCGCACGCGCGGGCCCGCCCCGGGACATGGCGCCGACGCGGTCCCCGCGGCCGCAGCGGGCTCCGCCCGGGTGTGGCATTCGCGCATGAAGCCTTAGTAGACTAGGCTCCGCAACAGGCCCGGTCGGCGCGGCGCGCGCCCCGGCAGAAATCGCAGGGACGCCGCCAGCGGCTGCGGCGGCCGACCGAACCCCGAGGAGGAACGCGCATGGTGATCTTCATCATCGTGGCCGTGGTCGTGGCCATCGTGCTGGCTTACTTCATCATCGACCGCAGCCCGTTCACGCGCCAGCTTCGCGACCGCGTGATCCAGATGGATCAGCGCTCGCGCGACTCGCTGAAGCCGACCAATCCCTGGGAGCCGGACCACCAGGGCTGGGAAACCCACCGACCGAACTGACCGCCGGGTCCCGCTCGCGGGCGAGCACGGCGCACACGGCCCCGCGGCTCGTCTGCGCCAGCGCGCGACGGTCCAGGCCCGCCACCGGCAGCGGCGCGCACAGGTGCAGCCGCGCGTGGATGCGCGGCATGCGCAGCAGCCGCAACAGGTTCGCCGCGAAGGTCTCCTCCCCCACGAACGCCACCGCCGGGCCGTCGGCATAGCGCAGCGCCGCCGGCTGCACCGGGACACCGGCGCGCAGCGCCGCCTGGTAGAAGCGCCCGTGGAAACGCCCGACCGCCTCGCCCGTGCCGGTGGTGCCTTCGGGGAACAGGACCACGCTCTCGCCCCGGCGCAGGCGGAAGGTCATGGCGTCGGCCACGACGCGGTTGGCTTCGCCGGCCCCGCGCGCGATGAACAGGGTCCCGGCGCGCCGGGCGAGCCAGCCGATCACCGGCCAGCCGCCCACCTCGCTCTTGGCCACGAAGCAGCCGGGACGGATGGCGCCGAGCACGGCGACGTCCAGCCACGAGACGTGGTTGGCGACCAGCAGCACCGGCCCGCGCGCGGCACTGCCGGAGACCGCCAGGCGCACCCCCAGCAGCGCCAGGAGCTGGCGCAGCCAGCGCTGGACCAGGTGCTGACGCGCCGGGACCGCGACCCGCAGCGGCAGGCGTCCCAGCATCGGCAGCACCAGCAGCGCCTGCAGCACGCCCCAGAGGAGGTGCAGGCCGAGGCGCGCGAGGCGCAGCAGGCGCCGCCCGTTCACTGGCGCAGGAACCGGCGAGCGTAGCGCGGCGCCACGTTTTCCCGCGCCAGGTAGATCGGCAGGTCCGCGACCATGAACGCCCGGTCCAGGCAGGCGTCCCCGGCGATCCGGGCGCCGAGCCGCAGGTAGGCCGCGATCAGCGGCGGCAGCGGACAGGGCTCGCAGGCCACACCGTCGTACGTCGGCAGCGGATCCAGCGGCTGCACGCGACAGCCGGGTTCGACCAGCGCCCGCGCATGGATTTGCCGGATCAGGGCTCTCACCGGCCCCAGCCCCGGACGCATCGAGATGCTGCCGCAGCCGATCAGCCCGTGGTAGCGATGCTCCAGCAGGAAGCCGGCGATCCCGGCCCAGAGCAGGCCGATCGCGGGCCCCTTGCGGTACCCGCCCGCGACGCAGGTGCGACCCACCTCCATCACGCGGCCGGCGCGGGCGAGCAGTGGCGCCAGGTCGAACTCGTCCTGGCTGTAGAAGCCGCCCGCGGCCGGAGCGGTCTCGGACGTCAGGATGCGGGTGCAGGCGACGGCCCGGTCGGCGTCCCAGACCACCAGGTGCTGGCAGAACGGGTCGAAGCGGTCGCGGTCCAGGCCGTCCGCGGCGCCGTGCATGTCGGCACCGAAGGCCTCGCGAAACACCTCGTAACGCAGTCTCCGGGCCGCGGCCAACTCGGCTGCGTCCCGGGCGAAGGCGACGTGCAGCGGGCGCCGCGCGGGCGCCGCGACACGGGTCTCGAAACGGGCGGTCAGGGTCATGGCATTGCCCTCCTGCGGTTGCACTCGGCGCGAGTCTGCGCAGGAATGTTGACCACCTCGTGACGGGGCCGTGACGTCGCCGTGCCGTCCGCGTGACAGCCCTGTTACCGGACGCATGCCGGATGCCGCGATCGTCCGCGGTCGTCGCCGGTGCTACACTGATGCGCCACCAGCTTTTGCCTGCAGCGACGGAAACGAACTATGAGCGATCCAGTGGTCGCCGCGGTCACCGAAGTCCTGGAGCACGGCATCCCGCTGACCGGTTTCATGGGTGTTCGGGTAGCCGCGTGGGATGGCCAGGAGCTGCGCCTGGAGGCCCCGTTCGGCCGCAACCGCAACCACAAGGGCAGCGTGTTCGGCGGCAGCATCGCGGCCCTGGCGACCGTGACCGGCTGGACCGCCGCCGAGATGCTGCTGCGCAACAACGGCCTCGACGCGGACCTGGTGATCTACCGCTCGGACATGCGTTACCGCCTGCCGATCACCGACGAGGTCGTGACCAGCCGGTGCCGCCTGCCCGCGCCCGCCGACGTCGCCCGGTTCCTGCGGGACTTCGAGCGGCTGGGACGCGCCAGCCTGGAGTTGAAGGTGGAAGTGCTGCAGAACGGGCGCGCCGCGGTCCGCTACAGCGGCGAGTACGTCGCCCGACGCGAGGGGAAAGCATGAGCGACGATGGGTCCGGCGCCGGGCCGGAACGGACCGGCGTGGTGCGCCGCGTGCCCAGGCGCTGGCTGAACCTGGGCGGCTTCCTGGTGTGTCTCGGCCTGCTGGCCTATGCCTACTACCTGCAGACCGTGCGCGGGCTCCAGCCCTGCCCGCTGTGCATCATGCAGCGCGTGGCCTTCATGGGGCTGGGCCTGGTCTTCCTGCTGGCCGCGGTGCACAATCCGCGCCGCTGGGGCCGCTACGTGTACGCCGTCCTGCTGCTGCTGATCGCCGGCGGCGGTGCCGGCGTGGCCATCCGCCACGTCTACCTCCAGCACCTGCCGCCGGACATGGTGCCCGCCTGCGGGCCGGGGCTCGGCTACATCCTGCAGAACTTCTCCCCCGGACGCGCCATCCCGCTGATCCTGCGCGGGTCGGGGGAATGCGCCGCGATCCACTGGCGTTTCCTGGGCCTGACCATCCCCGGCTGGTCGCTGGTGATGTTCGTGCTGCTGGGCATCACCGGCGTGGTCCGCAACGCCCTGCCGGAGCCGGCTCGGTGAGCGGCGGCCGGGATGCCGGCTTCGGCGACCACTTCTCCGCCCAGGCGCCCGATTACGCACGCTACCGCCCCGGCTATCCCGGAGAGCTGTTCCGCCACCTCGCCGAGGTCGCGCCGGCCCGCGACACGGCCTGGGACTGCGGCACCGGCAGCGGCCAGGCGGCGCTGCCCCTGGCGGCGCACTTCGCGCACGTGATCGCCACCGACGCGAGCGAGCGCCAGCTGCAGCAGGCGAGCCCGCATCCGCGCGTGAGCTACCGCGTGGCCCGGGCGGAGGACAGCGGTCTGCCCGATGACAGCGTCGACCTGGTCACGGTCGCGCAGGCGCTGCACTGGTTCGACCGTGACCGCTTCTACCGCGAGGCCCGGCGGGTGCTGCGCCCCGGCGGCGTGCTCGCCGCCTGGACGTATCTGCTGGCGCAGGTCGACGCGGCGATCGACGCCGAGCTGGCCAGCTTCCATGCCGACGTCCTGGGCCCGTTCTGGCCGCCCGAACGCGTCCACGTCGACCGCGGCTACGCGGACCTGGATTTCCCGTTCGAGCCGTTGACCGCGCCGGCCCTGGAAATGACCGGGCAGTGGGACCTGGCGCACTATCTCGCCTACCTCGGGACCTGGTCCGCGGTGCGGCGCTACCGCGAGGCACGCGGTGAAGATCCGGTAGCGCAATGGATGGCACCGCGCGTGCGTGCGTTGTGGGGCGAGCCGGAGCGGCGCCGCACCGTGCGCTGGCCGCTGCGACTGCTGGTCGGGTGCACCCGACGCAACATCGGGTGACGCCGCCAGCCGCCGTGGGCTACGATACATTCGTGCGGCCGGCCCGAAGGAGACGCGGGCGGTGCCGCGTGACCGCCCGCCCGGGCGGGGAAGGGGCGATGCCCGGGAGAGCGACAGACAAAGCGTCGGCCGATGTCGTCGACGGTGTCACACAGGCGGCGGCCGGGTGCCGCATCCCGAAACTGGCCTGACATGCAGAATCGAACAATCGTCCTCGCACTCGGCGCGCTGGCGGTCCTCGCGGCGGCGCTGGTCCTGTTGGTTCCCGAGGCACGCCAGACGGCCTCGGTGGCGGCGAGCCAGACCGGCGACTTCCTCGGCGCCCAGTACACGCTCCGCGGCTGGCAGCTTGCGCTGATCCTGCTCGCGTTCCTGCCCACCCTCGGCCGCGGCCTGCGCCGCCTGGTCGACATGTGGGCCGGCGGCCGGCAGCGCTATCGCCAGGACCATTTCCTCGGCCTGCGCTGGCGCTGGCGCTACCGCCACGGCGCCCCGACCGGGATCTGGTGCTACTGCCCCGGGGACGATACCCAGCTGATCTACAACTACTCGCAGGTGGACAACGAAGTGACGTTTCACTGCGAGACCTGCGGCAAGCGCTATGGCAGCTTTGCCGGGGATTACAGCTACGTCCGCGGCCTGATCCGGCGCCAGATCGACCGCAAGCTGCGCACGGGCGAGTGGCGCCAGGAGAGCGCGGCCGGCTGAGCCGGCAGCGCACGGCAGGGAGCACAAGACGTGACCAGGCAGTGGATGGCTTGGGTCCTGGCGGGCCTGTTGGCGGCGGCCCTGGCGGGCTGCGGCAGCGGCTCCGCCCACAACGCCGACGGCACGGACCCGGACCTGCATGCGGTGGCCACCTTCGCCAACCGCGAGCCGGCGGGGGTGGCGGTTGCGCGCGACGGGCGGATCTTCGTCAGCTTCCCCGACTGGTCGAAGCGGCACGACATATCGCTGGCCCGGCTGCAGGCCGGCCGCGCCGTGCCGTTCCCGGACCGCCGCTGGAACCGCTGGCAGCCGGGCGACAATGCCGCCTCGCGTTTCATCGACGTTCACGGCCTCTACCTGGACGACCGCGATCACCTCTGGGCGCTGGACAGCGGCCGGCCGCCCGGTGCGGGCGTGGTGCCCGGCGGCGCGAAGCTCGTGGAGATGGACCCGGACAGCGGCCGGGTCCTGCGCGTGTACCACCTGGCCGCGGCGCTCACGCCGCCGGGCAGCGACCTCGTCAACGTGCGCGTCGACACCAGCCATCAGGCCGCCTACATCAGCGACGCGGGGCTCGGCGCCATCGTGGTGCTCGACCTCTCCAGCGGCCGGGGCCGGCGGCTCCTGGGCGACATCGACGCCACCCGGGCGACCCCCGGCTACCTGCTGCGGGTCGACGGCCGCCCGGTGCGCGGGCGCGGCGGCCGGCCGCTGGTGCGCGACGTGGACGGACTGGCGCTGTCGCCGCAGGACCGCTACCTGTACTTCCACGCGCTGAGCAGCGACGAGCTCTACCGCATCCAGACCGTGGCGCTGCTCGACAACACGCTCTCGCGCGCGGAGCGGGCGCATCTCGTGGAGGACCTGGGGACCACGTCCGCCTGCGACGGCATGCTGATGGCCCCCGACGGCACGCTTTACCTGGCCGATCCGCAGCGCAATGCCGTGCTCCGGTACAGCAGCGACTTCGGGCTCCAGCGCCTGGTGCGCGATCCGCGCCTGCAGTGGCCGGACAGCCTCGCCCTGGGCCCGCACGAGCACCTGTACGTGAGCGCATCGCAGTTCCAGGACAGCCCGCTGCTGGGCCACCAGGGATTCCGTACCCAGCCATATCGCCTGTTCCGCTTCCCGCTGGCGCAGCGGTAGCCACGGCGCGAGGGGCGGCGACGCACGCATGCGCGTGATATGATCCGGGCCTCTCCCGGGGCATACATACGCGATGAGCATTCTTACCGTCATCCGACACGGGCAGGCATCCTTCGGCGCCGACGACTACGACCGCCTTTCCGCGCTCGGCGAGCGGCAGGCCCGCGCGCTGGCGCGTCACTGGCGCGACACCGGCTTCGCCTGCCAGCGCGTGTTCGTCGGACCGCTGCGCCGACATCGCCAGACCTGGGAGGCGGTCGCGGACGAGCTCGCCGCCGGCGGACCCCGCCTGCCCGAGTCCGAGTACCTGCCGGAGCTCGACGAGCACAAGGGCGAGTTCGTGTTCCGCAATGCCCTGCCGCAGCTGATCGCGGAAAACCCGGAGCTGGGGCGGATGATCGCGGAAGGCGCCGCGCCCGAGGACTACCGGCGGCGATACATGAAGCTGTTCACGCGCTTCGCGCAGCGCTGGGCCGAGGGCCGCCACGTGGACCCGGAGCACGAGAGCTGGCAGGCTTTCCGGGAGCGCATCGGGCGCGTGATCCGTCGCATGCTCGGCGATGCGCGGCCGGACGACCACCTGGTCGTGTTCGCCTCGGGCGGCACCGTGGCGGCGGTCACGGGCGAGGCCCTCGGGCTCGACGACGTCAAGACCATGGAGCTCAACTACATGGTCAGGAACGCCTCGTTCAGCGAGTACGTGTACTCGCCACGACGCTTCGCGCTGAGCACCTTCAACGCCGTGCCTCACCTGGCGGGCGACCACGGGCTGGTCAGCTACGTCTGAGAGGGGCAGGCCCGATCCCGGAGGTTTCATGAGCGACGACGGCCACGGCGACACCATCGAGGTCCGATCCGACGAGCGGTTCGACGAGGCCCGGGTGGCCGAGTACCTGCGAGACAAGCTGCCGGGCGGCGCCCTGCCGCTGACCGTGCGCCAGTTCGGTGGCGGCGCCGCCAACCTCACCTACGAGCTCGACTACGGCAACGGCCGCTACCGCTACGTGCTGCGGCGCCCGCCGCTGGGCCCGGTGGCGAAGTCCGCGCACGACATGGGCCGCGAATACAAGGTACTGTCGGTGCTGTACCGCGCGCTGCCCTGCGCGCCCCGCGCCTACGCCTACTGCGAGGACGAGAGCATCATCGGGGCGCCGTTCTTCGTCATGGAGCGGGTCGAGGGCGTGGTCGTGCGACGCACCATGCCGGGGGCCTTCGCGGACGACCCGGGGGCGCCGCGCCGCATGAGCGAGGCCCTGGTGGATGCCCTGGCGGACTTTCACGCCGTCGACTACGAGGCGATCGGCCTGGGTGATCTGGGCAGGCCCGAGGGTTTCCTGGAGCGGCAAATCGAGGGCTGGTACGGCCGCTGGCACAAGTCGAAGGAACGCGACCTCGAGGACATGGACCGCCTGCACGAGTGGCTGTTGGCCAACCTGCCGCAGCAGGCCGGGGTGAGCCTGGTGCACAACGACTACAAGCTCGACAACGTGATGTTCGACCGGAACGATCCCGGCCACCTCAAGGCGATCTTCGACTGGGACATGTGCACCCTGGGCGACCCGCTGTCCGATCTCGGCTCGCTGCTCACCTACTGGACCGAGCCTTCCGACCCGGACGAGTACAAGCTGGTCTCCCCGATGCCGGCCGACGTCCCTGGCTGGCTGAGCCGCGAGGAGCTGGTGCGCCGCTATGCCGAGCGCAGCGGCCGGAACGTGTCCCACATCGACTTCTACCAGGCGCTGGGGCTGTATCGCCTGGCGGTCATCCTGCAACAGATCTACATCCGCTGGGTGCGGGGCCAGACGCAGGACGCCCGCTTCGAGGCGCTCGGCCCGCTGGTGCCGATCTGCGCGGCACAGGCCCGCCAGATTGCCGAGCGCTGAGACCGCGGCCGCCGGTCGGCTCGGGGGCCGAAGGAGATCGGCATGAGCGACCACGAGACGGATCCAGTCGAGGCGATCAGCGCCGTCACCCTGGCGGTCACCGACATGCCGCGCAGCGTGCGCTTCTACCGCAGCCTGGGCTTCCGCGTCCGCTACGGCGGCGAGGACGCATCCTTCACCAGCTTCCACGCAGGTCCGGGCTTCCTCAACCTGCAGCGGGTGCCCGACGCCGACATCCGCCCCTGGGGCCGCCCGATCTTCCACGTGGACGACGTCGACGCCATGCACCGCCGCGCGGTCGCCGCGGGACTCGCCCCCCACGCCGAACCGCGCGACGCGCCCTGGGGGGAGCGCTTCTTCCACCTGACGGATCCCGACGGGCACGAGCTGAGTTTCGCCCGGCCGCTTCGAACGCGCTCAGAACCGCGTGAGTGATCCGGACGAAGTGGTAGCTTCCAGACGGGTAACAGTCCTCCGCGGCCGAAAGTGCGAGTTCTTAAGCAAAGGGCCCTCCATGGCCATCCCGGACAGGCTGCATGGAGCGCACCGATCCCGATTCCCGGGCCGAAGAAACGATCGTCGCAAGCTATCGGAAACAGTCGAGCCGGGGCTACGCCCCGGCACCGCTGGTACTTAATAACTTAAAACTTAACAACGTAATAACTCCCCCCTCAGGGACTTGTCCGCGCCGTCCCCGTCGAGACCTGGAACTTCTGCTTCGCCATCCACCGCTTCATGCGGTCGAAGCCCTCCTCGATCTGCTCCATCGAGGTCGAGTAGCTGATGCGGAAAGCGTTCTGGCAGCTCTCGCCGAAGGCGTCTCCGGGGACCACGCAGACCCCGGCTTCCTCCAGGAGCCGGTGCGCGACCAGCGTGCCGTCGGTCTTGGGCGGCAGCGAGGGGAACACGTAGAACGCCCCCTGGGGCTGGTAGCCCGTGATGTGGGGGGTCTCGCCCACCAGCTGCACTACCCGGTCCCGGCGCCGGCGGTACTCGGCCACCATGTCGTCGATGCAGCTGCGGTCACCGCGCAGGGCCGCCACGCCGGCCCACTGCGCCGGGGTGTTCGCGACGGTCGTGGTGAACATGTGCAGCCGGCGCAGCATCTTGATCGCCCCCTGGCTGGAAATGATCCAGCCGAGGCGCAGGCCGGGCATGCTGAAGGTCTTGGAGAAGCTGCTCACGCACATGACGTGATCGAGGTCGGCAGTGCAGCGGATCACGCTGGGATATTCCATGTCCTCCAGCACCAGGTGGTCGTAGACCTCGTCGCTGAACACCTTGATGCCGCGGTAGGCGGCTTCCTCGAGGATGGCCTCGATGGTCTCGCGCGGATACACCGTCCCGGTCGGGTTGCTGGGAGAGTTCAGCACGATCCCGTAGGTACGCATGCCGATGTTGTCGATCACTTCCTGCGGATCGAGCTGGTGGCCGTTCTCCGGCCGGGTCGGAATCATGCGCACCTCGCCGCCGTTCATGCGGATCAGCGGGGCATACAGCAGGAAGGTCGGGTCGGTGACCAGGAACTGGCGCCCGGGCGCCGCCGTCGCGGTCAGCGCCAGGTACATGGCCTCCGTGGCACCGGTGGTCACCAGGAAGTTCTCCTCCACCAGGGGTCGCCCGTAGCGTTCGGTGTAATAGTCCTTGAGCGCCGTGAGCAGCTCCGGCAGGCCCGCATCCATGGTGTAGCGGGTGTGGCCCGCCTGCAGCGCCTCGATGTGCGCATCGATGATGTGCTGCGGCGTCGGGAAGTCCGGCTGCCCGATCGAGAGATGGATCACGTCTTCCATGGTCGCCGCCAGGTTCACCATGCGCCGGATCCCGGCCACCGGGATCGCCTGCAGGGACGGCGTCCAGACCTGGCTGGTCGTGTCCACCTGATCGAGGTCGAGCTGTGTCGCCATGGGTCCACCTCCGTGGGTCGCGGGCGAAGCCGGCCAGCCGCGCCCGGTACTGCCTTACATCGCGTCCAGAAAGCCACTATTTGGCCATCCGGTCAACCTCCCCGGGCGGCCGCGTGCCGTCCCCCGACGGGCGCGGCACGCGGCCCGCTTGACGGGTGTTCGGGGGCGCCGGTACCGTCAACGAAGGACCGGACGGGCCGCCGCCGATCACCGGCGGTCCGCTCCGGGGCAATCGCCGCGCCCCGCGGCGATCCCGAGCCTTCCGGAGGTAGCAATGCCCGAGAGCGAATCGGCCAGGCCCGTGGTGGCTGTGCTCACCGCCCCGGACGAGGGGCGTCCGCCCGGCCTCGAGCCGCTCGACGCCAAGGCGGAGGTCGTCCACGCGACCGACCCGGACAGCCTTCGCGACGCGCTCGAGAGGGCCGACGTGCTGATGGTGACCGACTTCCGCAGCACCATGCTGCAGGATGCCTGGCCCCACGCCCGACACCTGCAGTGGGTGCACGCCACCAGCGCCGGGGTCGATGCGCTCATGTTTCCGGAGCTGGTCGAGAGCGACGTCCCGGTCACCAACGCCCGTGGGATCTTCGACCGCGCGATCGCCGAATTCGTTCTCGGCCAGATCCTGGCCTTTGCCAAGGACCTGCCGGCCAGCCTCGAGCTGCAGCGGGCGCATCGCTGGCAGCACCGGGACACCGAGCGGATCATGGACAAGACCGTGTTGGTGGTGGGCGCGGGAGCGATCGGGCGCAGCATCGCCCGCATGGTCCGGGCCGCCGGGATGCAGGCGTTGGGCCTGGCGCGGCGTGCCCGTGCCCACGATCCGGACTTCGAACGCGTCTATGCCGCTGAGTCGCTGCACACGGCCCTGCCGCGGGCGGATTTCGTAGTGGTCGCCGCGCCGCTCACCGAGGCTACCCGGGGCATGTTCGGCCAGGCCGCGTTCCATCGCATGAAACGCAGCGCGCGCCTGATCAACATCGGGCGCGGCCCGGTGGTCGAGACCGGCGCGCTGGTCCAGGCGCTGCGTGACGGTGAGCTCGCGGGCGCGGCGCTGGACGTCTTCGAGCAGGAGCCGCTGCCGGACGATCATCCCCTGTGGGGTCTCGACAACGTGATCCTGACCGCCCACATGGCCGGCGACTTCATCGGCTGGCGGGAGGCCCTGTCCACGCAGTTCCTCGAGAATTTCCGCCGCTGGGAGGAAGGCCGCCCGCTGGAGAACGTGGTCGACAAGACCCGCGGCTATGTGGTGGACCAGCCGGAACGACGCCAGGCCTGAACAGTCTCAGGCAACAGGCCGGGCCGCCCCCGGACGCATCCGGGGCACGGGCGAGGCACCGGACAGTACTGCGCCGCGTGCACGCGCGGCGCGCGGACAGACACGGAGGCCAGGCATGAACGAGTCACCCCTGCTCAGCCATCTCCAGGGCTACATCGACGGTCGCTGGGTCGGCGCCGACAACGGCGGAACCCTGGCGGTCACCAACCCGGCCACCGGCGAAACCCTCGCCGAGGTGCCGTCCATGGGCCGCGACGAGACCGGCCGCGCGGTCGAGGCGGCGAAAGCCGCGCTGGACGACGCCGCGACCCTGGAAGAGCGGCGGGCGTGGCTGGAGCGCATCGACGAAGCGTTGGTAGAGAACAAGCGCGAGATCGGGCGCATCCTCACCATGGAACACGGCAAGCCCTGGAAGGAAGCGCAAGGCGAGGTCGAATACGCCGCCGGCTTCTTCCGCTTCTGCGCCCGTCACATCGACGCCCTGCGCTCGCGCACCCTGGAGGAGCGCCCGCGCGACTGCAGCTGGACGGTGCACAACCGGCCCGCCGGCGCCGTGGCACTGATCACGCCGTGGAACTTCCCCATCGGCATGATCGCCAAGAAGCTGGCACCGGCGATCGCCGCCGACTGCGCCAGCGTGATCAAGCCCTCCTCCAAGACGCCGCTGACCATGCTGGCGCTGTTCCACCTGCTCGACGAACGAGTCGGCATGCCCCGCGGCAAGGTGAACCTGGTCACGGGCTCGGCCGGGCCGATCGGCGACGCACTGTGCGAGCATCCGGACATCAGCGTGGTCAGCTTCACCGGCTCCACCGAGGTGGGGCGCGAGCTGATCCGCAAGACCGCGGACCAGGTCAAGAAGCTGACCCTGGAGCTGGGCGGCAACGCGCCGTTCCTGGTGTTCGACGACGCCGACCTCGACCGCGCCGCCGACAACCTGATCGCGAACAAGTTTCGCGGCGGCGGCCAGACCTGTGTCTGCGCCAACCGCATCCTGGTGCAGAAGAGCGTCGCCGGCGCCTTCGCCGGGAAGGTCGCCGAGCGGGTGAACCGGATGACGGTCGGCAACGGTCTCGAGGAAGGCGTCGACCTGGGTCCGCTGATCGACCGCAACGGCTACCAGAAGGTTCGCCGCCACGTGCAGGACGCCCTGGACAAGGGCGCCCAGCGGGTCGCCGGCGAGGACCCGGGCGAGCTGGACCAGGACTGGGGCGCGTTCTACCCGCCGACGGTGCTGCGCGGGGTCACCGGCGAGATGGCCTGCACCCGGGAGGAGACCTTCGGCCCGCTGGTGCCGATGCTGGAGTTCGAGGACGAGCCCGAGGCCGTGCGCCTGGCCAACGACACGGAGTTCGGCCTGGCGGCCTACGTGTTCACCACCGACCAGCAGCGCGCCGACTGGATCATCCCGCGTCTGCACTTCGGTCACGTCGGTCACAACACCGGTACCGGTCCCACGCCGGAGGCTCCCTTCGGCGGCATGAAGCAGTCCGGCTACGGCCGCGAGGGCGGACTCGAGGGGCTGTTCGAGTTCGTGGAGGTGCAGACGGTGCCCCGGGGCGCATGAGCGCCCCGGGGGAACGGCCTTAGGAAAGAATGCGGCGCGTCTGGACATCGGAGGCAGGTTTCGGGGCGCTTCCTGGCATGCGAGGAATCACCGGTTCGTGCCAAGGGTACGGGCTAGCTGGAGACATCCGACCCTCTTACCCAAAACCTAAAACCTGAAACCTCTTATTCTTGTTCTTGCTCTTCCGCCACCAGCCGCGCCAGGAAATCGAGGTCCGGGATGATCGCCTCGGTCGTGCCGATCCGTACCCGGCACAGCACCGGGGAGTCGACACCCGGCTCCTCGCGGCCCTGTTGCAGCAGACCGCGCTCGACCTTGACCAGGTGGGGATGGCCCTGGACGACCAGCGCCAGGTAGTCGTCGTCCAGTGACTCGTCGATGTTGTACAGGATCGCGACACGGGCTCGCGGGCTCGCGGGCGGCAGGTCGTCGCCGTCGGCCGCCTCGAAGCTGATCACGGGCAGCCGCCGGTCCCCCCATGCCACGCTGCCCGCCTGCCAGGCGGGGCTGTTCTCGACCGGATCGATCGCCGTGTGACCGATCACCTCCACGATCGCCGCGTTGGGCAGCAGCAGCCGGCGGTTGCCGCTCAGCGGCAGCAGCAGGCTGTATACGTCGTTGGCCGCGCCCGATTCCCGTTCAGCCATTCCCGGCGCTCCCCGTCACTTGGCGGCCTCCGCCGTGTCCTTCCGGCGGTGACGCTCCAGCACCGTGTTGATGGTCTCCAGCAGGTCCGCCTCCTGGTAGGGCTTGCCGAGGTACTCGTCCACACCGATTTCCAGCGCCCGGCTACGGTGCTTCTGGCCCACGCGCGAGGTGATCATGATGATCGGGATATCGCGCCATTCCTCGTGCCCCTGCATGTGGTTGGCGAGCTCATAGCCGTCCATGCGGGGCATCTCGATATCCAGGAGCATGATGTCGGGATGGTTCTCCTGCAGCAGGGCCACCGCGTCGACCCCGTCCTTGGCGGTGAGGACCTTCATCTGGCGGCTTTCCAGCAACCGCGTGGTGACCCGCCGCACGGTGATGGAGTCGTCCACCACCATCACGGTCACGCCGCGTTCCGCCTCGGCATCGGTCTTCTCGTAGGCCGCCCCGGTCTCGCGCGCGCGCTGCATGATGGCGCCCGAGCGCACCAGCGCCACCAGGTCCAGGATCAGCACCACGCTGCCGTCGCCCAGGATCGTGGCGCCCGAGATGCCCCGGATGCCGCCGAGCTGGGGCCCGACCGACTTGACCACCATCTCCCGGCTGCCGACGAGGCTGTCCACGGTCAGGGCGACGCGCTCGTCGCCGGCCCGCACCAGGATCATCGGCACGGTCTGGGCGTCGTCCGCGGGCAGGCGGCTGCCGCTGCCCATCAGCTCGGAGAGCGGGCGCACGGTGAACGTGGCGCCGCCGTAGCGGTAGTGGGTCTGGTGCCCGGTCAGATACTCGTGCGCCTCCTGCGGCGTCAGGCGCGCGACGCCCTCGATGGCATTGAGCGGGACCGCGTAGGTCTCCTCGCCGAGCCGCACCAGCAGTCCCTGGCTGATGGCCAGTGTGAACGGGAGCCGGATGGTGAAACGGGTGCCGGAGCCCGGCTCCGAGTCGATCGCCAGCGAGCCGGACAGCTGCTTGATCTCGGCGTCGACCACGTCCATGCCGACGCCGCGCCCCGAGATCTGTGTGACCTTGTCCGCGGTGCTGAAACCGGGCTCCAGGATGAACTGGATGATGTCCTGGTCGCTGAGCTCCACGCCCTCGCGCGTCAGGCCCTGCTCGATGGCCTTGCGGCGGATCGCGTCCAGGTCCAGGCCGGCGCCGTCGTCGCGCACCACGATCACCACCTGCGCCCCCTCGCGGTGCAGTGCCACCGACAGCGTACCCTCCTCCGGCTTGCCGCGACGGCGCCGCTCCTCGGGCAATTCCAGGCCGTGCGCGATGGCGTTGCGCAACATGTGCTCCAGCGCCGGCATGATACGGTCCAGCACCGTGCGGTCCAGCTCCGCTTCGCCCACCACCTCGAGGTGGGCGCGCTTTCCGAGCTCCGCCGAGACCTGCCGGACCAGGCGCCGGAGCCGCGCCGCCTGGGTGGTGAAGGACACCATGCGGGTGCGCATCAGGGTGTCCTGCAGCTCCGTGGCGACGCGCGACTGCTGCAGCAGCAGGCTCTCGGATTCCCGGCGCAGGTTCTCCAGCAGCTCCTCCACGCTGGTAAGGTCCGACACGCTCTCGACCAGTGCGCGGGAGAGCTGCTGCACCCGCGTATAGCGGTCCAGCTCCAGCGGGTCGAATTCCTGCCGCAGCCGATCCTCTTCCTCGGGGCCGTAGCGGTGCAGGATCTGGGCCTCGGTCTCGATCTCGAGCTCCCGGAGCTGGTTGCGCAGGCGCTCCACCGTCTGGTCCAGCTCGGTGAGGTTGAAGCCCAGCGAGTTGATCTGCTGCTCCAGACGGCCGCGGTAAATGCTGACCTCGCCGGCATTGTTGAGCAGCGTATCCATGATCTCGGCCGGCACCCGGATCAGGTCCGAGGCTCCGGGCCGGGCGGCGGGGGCCGCGCGCTCTTCCGCCGGCGCGGCCGGCCGCTCGCGGGCGGGCTCGTCCGCGTGGGGCTCGCCGGAGATTCGTGCGGCGCCTTCCGCGCCGGGTTCCTGCGCCCCGGTACTTTCGGCTTCCTCCGGAGCCGCTTCCGACGACTCCCCGGGTGCCGCCTCGGTGCTCTCCCGCTCCTGTTCCGCTTCCGCCGGTGCCTCCGGCTCCACGGGAGCCGCCTCTTCAGCGGCCGCCCGGTCCCCCGATGACGACCCCTCCGGGGGTGCGGCGGCGGCAGCCGGTGCGCCGCGGGCCGCCTGAAGCTCGTCCAACAGCGCCCGCGCCGGATCGACCGGCTGCCCGGAGCGGGTCCGGTCGAGCATCGTATGCAGCTGGTCCACCGTCCGGATCAGCAGGTTCACGTACTTGTCGCTGCGGCTGACGCGCCCGCGGGAGAGCAAGGAAACCGCCGTCTCCAGCTCGTGGGTCAGGTTGCTCATGTTGCGGGCGCCGGCCATGCGGGCGCTGCCCTTGAGCGTATGCAGCTCGCGCAGCATGGCGTCGACCTCGTCCTGATCGGCCGGCTCGGCGCTCCAGTCGTGCAGGATCTCGTCGGCCTTGGCGAGAATCTCGACGCCCTCGTCCAGGAAGATCTCGGTGAGCGCCGGATCCATCGTCTCGGGGGTATCCAGCTCCTCGCGGCTGACGTGGCGATGACCGATGTCGCGCTCGATCAGCTCACGCTCGTATGCCTCGATACGGGCCCAGAGCTCGCTGTGGTCCGGCATGGGGACGGCGCTGTCGCCCAGCGCTTCGAGGATGTCGCGGACCGCGTCGGTGCTGGTACGGAAAAGCGACTCCGTCTCGCCGGCCAGCGTCATGCCCTTGTTGTGCATCGCCTTGGCGAGGTGCTCCAGCCGGCGGGCCAGCTCGGCGATCCCGGTCGCTTCCGCCATGTTGGCACTGCCGTGCAGGGTGTGCAGGGCGCGTATCAGGTCGTCGCCGACGGTTTCCGCCTCCTCGCCGTCACGGGCGGCCTGCAGGCAGGCATCGACGGTCTGGAGATGCCCGGTGCATTCCTTGGCGAAGATCTCGTACAGCACGGAGTCCATGCGCGGTGCGCCGGCTTCCGTCTCCGGAGGCTCCGCGGCCGGCCCGCCATCCTCCGTCCCCGGCTCCGGTGCCGCCGTCGCTCCGGTCCCGGCCGGTTCCGCTGCCGGCTCACCCGGCGGCGACTCCTCTTCCGCCTCGCCACCGGGCGGCGCCGCCCCCGCTTCGCGGGCGGACGCCGTTCCCCCGCCCGCTTCTTCCGCGGACGGCTCCTGTTCCGGGCCCGGCTCCGCCGGTACCGCCCCGCCCTCCGGCGGCGCGGTACCGGTGGCCTCGTGCAGGGCCTTGCCCGCGGCCTCCGCGGCCCGCTCGGCCTCCGCGCTTCCCGGCTGGGCGATCTCGTAGGCGCGCGCGATGATCCCCAGCACGTCGGTCTGCGGCGGCGTCCCGTCGCGCAGCTGCTGCAGCAGCTCGGGCAGGGCCGCAACGGCCTCGTCGATGAGGGCGACGACCTCGTCGGTGCGCTGCACGGTCTGGTCGATCACCCGGTTGAGCATGTTCTCGATCGACCAGGCGAACTCGCCCATGAACTCCGCGCCGACCATGCGGCCGCTGCCCTTGAGCGTGTGGAAGCCCCGCCGCACGGTGACCAGGGCCTCGTTGTCCCCGGGATTGTTGCGCCAGCGGGGCAGGAATTCCGAGAACGTCTCCAGGACCTCTTCCGCTTCTTCGAGGAAGATGTCCACGATCTCCTCGTCGACGTCGTCCTGCGGCGGCGCCACTGGCGCTGCCCGGTGCCCCTCGCCTTCCCCCTCCGTGACGGCGGGCCGCTCTTCCTCGGCGGACTCCTCCGGGGCAGCGGCCTCACCCGGCGATGCTTCGCTCTCCTCCGCGGTCGACGGCTGTTCCCGGCCCTCGCCGGCCGCTTCTCCGGCCGGCTGGCCCGCGCCCGACCCGGCGGCCACGGCGGTCCAGTCACCGGTGGGCTCCTGCTGCAGCAGATCGACGTAGCCCTCGGTGGTATCGAGGATGCTCTCGGGGCTGGTGCGCCCCTCCCGCAGGGCCTCGAGGTAGTACTCGACACTGATGACGGCGTCCGCGATGATCTCCAGCGTGGCGCTCCCGGGCGTGTGGCCGCGCTCGAGTATCTCGCTCGCCAGGTATTCGCGCAGCGCTCCGAGCAGTCTGCCCGGACGATCCAGCTCCAGCATCGCCAGGCTGGCCTCGATCTCGTGCAGCAGCTGGATCGACTCCCGGACCAGGGACGCATCGCCTTCCTGCTCCAGGAACTCGGTGAGACTCTCCTTGACGCGCGCGAGGTTGCGGATCGACTCCCGGAACACGGCCCGGCCGACCTCGAGGTCGACCCCGCGGGGCTCCTCGGAATCGCCCTCCCCGGGCTCGATGTCGCGGAGCTCGTCGCTTTCCAGCCGGCTCTCGACGTTGAGCAGATTGCGCGCGATCTCGAGCAGGCCGGCCTCGCTCGCGTCCGCCTCGCCGTCGCTGATGGCCTTGAGGGCGGCGGCCTGCTCGTCGACCAGCTCCTCCATGCCCCGCATGTTGATCATGCCGAGGGTGTTGGCGACGCGTTCGAGCGTCTCCACCAGGGGCGCGAGGTCGTCGGTGGGGGTGTCCTCGACGCGCAGGAACACGTCGAGCGCCTCCTTGACGCTCACCAGGTCCTCCCGGATCGCGCGCGAGACGCTGCCGATCAGCTCCGCGTCAGGCCCCGCCATTGCCTGGCGTGCCCGCTCGAGCTCCTCCGGATCCGGGACCAGCTCGGCGAGCCCGAACGCGTCGTGGAGGTGCCGCAGGCGCTGGCCGCTCGAGCGGGCCCGGCCGGCATAATAGAGCAGGGACAGGAACAGCCGTTCCGCCTCGTGCGGCTGCCCGGTATCGGCGACCTGCTTGAGCTGCCGGTCCAGGCGCCCGAGCAGTTGCTTGAGCGTGTTGTCCGCTTCCAGGCCGCGGTCCTTGAGCGCCTCGATCACGCCCGCCGCCGCGCCCCAGAGCCGGTAGGCATCCCGCTCGCCGCTGGCTTCCTGCATCCGCACCATCGCGTCCAGCATGCGCTGCAGGTGCTGCTCCGCCGTGGGGTCCTTCATCCACCGCAACAGGCCGGACTGGAATGGACCCCGCTGCCGCCGTGCCTCCGCCGCGGCGTCGCCGCTCACCGTCTCGGGCGGCAGGTAGTCGTTGTCCGGCAGCCCCGGCAGGGTCTCGATGAACAGGTCGACCTCGGAGAACGTGCGCTTGCCGGCGGCCATGCGCAGCCCGTTCAGCTGGGGCAGCAGCAGCAGCGGCAGGTCCATCTGCCCGTGCAGCAGCCGCTCGAGATAGTGCGGGAGCACCATCAGGCCCGCCAGCATGGGCTCGTAGACGGTCTGTGGCGCGCTGCCGTCACGCAGCTGCTGCAGCAGGAACTCGAGCTCCCGCGTGATCAGCACCGGCCCGATCAGCTCCAGCATGGCGAGCGTCCCGGCGACCTGGTGCAGCTCACCCGCGCAGCGCTCCAGCGGCGATGCGTCCTCCGGCGAATCGAGGTACGCCTCGAGCTCGTTGCGGGCAGCCAGCAACGACTGGTCGAGCTGCGTCTTGACCCATTGCAGGGAGTCGGAAACCGACTGCTTTATCATAGGCCGTAAACCCCGGCCCGCCCCCGGGCGGGAAGCGGGCCCGATCGCCCCTTATGTTGTCCGGCGCGCGCCGGCGGTCATGGCAGCTTGAACCCGGCCACGGACTCGCGCAGCTCCGTCGCCAGCTCGGCAAGCCGCCCGATCGCGTCCCCGGTCTCGCGGGTGCCCTCTGCCGTCTCCTGCGTAACCTTCTGGATCTGGGTCATGTTGCTGGTTACTTCGGCCGCCTGCCGGGACTGCTGGCGTGCTGCGTCCGAGATACTCTGGACCAGGCTCGCGATCTGGTTCGACACGCGTTCGATCTCGTCCAGCGCGTTGCCCGCGTCCTCGGCCAGCTTGGCACCGGCCACCACCCCGGAGGTGCTGTTCTCCATCGAGGTCACCGCCTCGTTGGTGTCCGCCTGGATCGTGCGCACCAGCGCCTCGATCTGCTTGGTTGCGTTGGTCGAGCGTTCCGCGAGCCGCTGGACCTCGTCGGCCACGACCGCGAACCCGCGGCCCTGCTCGCCGGCGGCGGATGCCTGGATCGCCGCGTTCAGGGCCAGGATGTTGGTCTGTTCCGCGATATCGTTGATCAGCTCGACGATGTTGCCGATCTCCTGGGAGCTCTCGCCGAGGCGCTTGATGCGCTTCGATGTCTCCTGGATCTGCTCGCGGATGCTGTCCATGCCCTCGATGGTGCGGCGTACCGCCGTGCCGCCCTTGGCCGCGGTCTGCACCGACTGCTGCGCCACCTTGGCCGAGCGCTGGGCATTCTCCGACACCTGGCTGATCGAATGCGCCATGTTCTCGATGGCGCCGCTGGTGGCATTGATCTGCCGGCTCTGCTGCTCGCTGGCCCGGATCAGCCGGCCGGCATTGTCCTGGGACTCCGAAGCCGCGGTCGCGACCCGCTCCGCCGTGCTGTTGATGGTCGTGACCAGGTCGCGCAGCGCCTCGATCGCGTAGTTGATGGAGTCGGCGATGGCGCCCGTGATGTCCTCGCTGACGCTCGCCTGCACCGTGAGGTCGCCCTCGGCGAGCGTGCCCATCTCGTCCAGCAGCTGCAGGATGGCATCCTGGTTGCGGCTGTTCTGGTCCCGCGCGTTGCGCAACAGGCGGCGGATCTGCGAGGTCATGCTGTAGATGGCCATCACCAGCAGCAGGGCCGCCAGCACCGCCAGGGCGACCCCGTAGATCCCCTTCACGGGCCGATCCTGCGCGACCATGCGGAATGCCTGTTCCTGCTGCGCCAGCGCGTTCTGCAGGGGCTCGGTCGCGAGCCCGGCGAGCGCCTGCTGCGCCTTGCGGAGCCCGTCCGCGTGGGCCGCGATGTATTCCCCCTGCCCGGACATCTTCCCGTAGTCCCCGAGCAGGCTGTCCAGAGCCTGGCGCGCCCGGGCGCTGCCGGCCGCCGTGAGCCCCATCGAGGGATCGCCGTGGCGCAGCCCCTGGAGCGCGGTGCCGAGGGCCTCGATGGACTGCTTGAGCTGCTTGCCCGAGGGCGTCCGATCGCCCGTGCCGTGAACCAGCGCGTCGACCTGCCGATTGATGCGCTGCACCCGCACCACCTGTTGCTCGAGGACGTCCGCCCGACTGCCGTGAGCCCGGCCGGCGAGGTCCTGGAGCCGGGAAGCCATCGCGGGCAGCAGATCGTCCAGGGTGGCGGCGTAACCGTGCGCTTTCGGCAGGTAATCGCGGCCACTCAGGATCACCTCCAGGTGCCTGTCGAGCTTCTGCCAGAGGCCGCGCACCTTCCCGACCGCCGGACGCACCGCGGCAGGCGCGGGCGGCAGCCCCCGGGCGGGATCACCGTGCGCCAGGACGGCCACGTCGTGGCCGAACCCGGACTTGGCGCTGACCAGCGCCTGGAACGGGCCGGCGCCCGCACCCGGGTTGGAAGCCTGGCCGCGTACCGCCAGCATCGCGTAGCGGCTGATGCGATCACTCTGGCGGCTCTGCTGGCGCGTGATTTCGAGGTATTGCTTGTCGTGGCCCTGCACCGATCCGAGGTAGACGAAGATCACGACACTGCCGGCGACCGAGAGTGCCAGGAGAACCAGCAGCAGGATGAACCGCCGGTTGGTGCGCCCCCCGGTGCCGGCCTTGTTCTTCTTTGCCTTTGCCATAGCTTCTCCTTAGGCGACGACCCGTGCTCCGCCGCCCCGGCGGTGTTCGCGAAGGGCTCCCCTGGTCCGCCCCCCCATGCCCGTCACATCAGGTACTCCCGGTCGGCGGCGTTCTGGAACACCTGGCTGTCCGCCAGCGCCTGCAGGCTGATGACCGGCCAGGTTTCCTCCTGCCGATAGGCGCCGGTGACGAATTCGCGGCACGGCGCCGGCAAGTCCGCCGGCGGCGGCACCGCCTGGTCGGCGATGAACTGCTGGAAACCGAACACTTCCTCCACCAGGAACCCGGCGGCGAAAGACGGGTGACGCAGGACCACGACCCGCGTGGCGTGCCCCCGCAAAGCGGTTGCCCGCCCTTCCATGAGGTAGGCGAGGTCGGTCACCGGAAGCAGGGTTCCGCGCAGGTTCCCCACCCCCCGCAGCCACGGCTTGGCTCCCGGGATCCGGGTCAGCGGCGGGCAGACCAGGACCTCCCGAACCTCGTCCCGGGGCGCGGTAAAGCGATGCGTGCCGAAGCGAAAGCCCAGACCGACCCACTCGCCGCGCGCACCGGCAACGCTGCTGCCGATCCGGCCGGATACCTGGCGGCTCCGGTGCTCGATCTCCTGCAGGGCACGAAACGGATCGTCGGCGAACCGGGCCAGTCCCGTCATGCGCGCAGCACCTCAGCCGATCGCGGCGCGCAGCTTGTCGACGAGCTCCTGCTCCTTGACCGGCTTCATGATGTAATCGACGGCGCCCTGGCGCAGGCCCCAGATCCGGTCGGTCTCCTGGTCCTTGGTCGTCACGATGACCACGGGAATATTGGCGGTCTGGGCATCCTTGCTCAGGCGTCGGGTGGCCTGAAAACCGCTCATGCCCGGCATGACGATGTCCATGATGATCGCGTCCGGCTGGGTTTCGATCGCCTGCTGGATCCCTTCCTCACCGCTGTTGGCCACCACGGTCTCGAAGCCGTGTTTCTCGACCATGTTCTGCAGGAGGTAGACCTCGGTGGGCGAGTCGTCGATGATTAGTATTTTTGGCATGGCTGGATCCCCCATCAAAGAATCTGCCAGACCGCCATATTCTCGGTACCGCCCGGATGAGCTGGGGGTCCCGGGGAGACCTCGGCAGTTCTACTTCTGCATGTAGTTTCGGATCGTTTCGATCAGTTCGTCCCGCGTGAACGGCTTGGTGAGATACTGTTCCGATCCGACGATGCGCCCGCGGGCGCGATCAAACAGGCCGTCCTTGCTCGAGAGCAGGATGACCGGAATGCGGCGGAAGGCCTTGTTCTGCTTGATCAGCGCACAGGTCTGATAGCCGTCGAGCCGCGGCATCATGATGTCGACGAAGATCATGTCCGGCCGATGATCCGCGATCTTGGCGAGGGCCTCGTAGCCGTCGCTGGCGGCCACGACCTCGCAGCCCTCCTTCTGGAGGAGCGTCTCGGCGGTACGGCGGATGGTCTTGCTGTCGTCGATGACCATCACCTTCAGCCCGTGCAGGTCGCCGGCACCTCCGGTACCGTTGGTGCGCGGTACCGCCGCGCCCCGCTCATGCAGCGGCGCGCTGCTGACGGCCCGTCGCGCAACGGCCGAGGCGGCCTGCGCGGAAGGATATTCGGCGTATGCGGCTAGCTTCTCCAAGACCTTGACCCCTTGCGCGTGTGGCGGGCGCTCGCCGGCAGCCCTGTGGCTCGAAACCCCGGCGTGCCTCCAGCGGGACGCGCCTGCTCTTCTTCCTTGTCAAAACACCTCAAGTGGTGCCCATAAATGCCGGGTTTTCTCACGGTTTCGAGTCTTGTACCACACTCTGAGCTCGAGTTCCATGCATCCGGTCACGTGCGGATGCTTTTATGATCGCCGCTATTACCATACCCCTCCCGGCGAGGTTTATGATACCCCCAGAATACACCGGTCATGCACCGTCGGAGGGCCATTCGAGCGCCGATGGTCGGACGGCGCGGACCCAGCCACGGGAGCTTTTCCTGGCATGAGCATCACGGTCGGGGTGGTGATGGATCCCATCGGCGGCATCAAGCCGTGGAAGGACACGACGCTGGCGATGCTGCTGGAATGCCAGCGCCGGGACTGGCGGATCGAATACGTGGAGCCCGCCGACCTGTACCTGCGGCACGGCGAGCCCCGGGCGCGCCGACGCCGGCTCACGGTGGCCGACAGCAACGCCGACTGGTACTCGCTCGGAGAGGAGCACGACGGTCCGCTCGCCGAGCTCGACGTGATCCTGATGCGCAAGGACCCGCCCTTCGACCTGGAGTACATCTATTCGACCTACGTGCTGGAGCGCGCCGAGGACGAAGGTGTGCTCGTGGTCAACCGTCCCGCCGCCCTGCGCGACGTGAGCGAGAAGGTCTACACCGCCTGGTTCCCGCAGTGCTGTCCGCCGACGCTGATCTGCAGCAGCATGCAGCGCATGCGCGACTTCCTGGGCGAGCACGGCGACATCATCGTCAAGCCGCTGGACGGCATGGGCGGGACTTCGATATTCCGGGTACGCACCGGGGACCCGAACACCAGCGTGATCCTGGAAACGCTCACCGGTCGCGGCCGGCGTTTCGCCATGGCGCAGCGCTATCTGCCGGAGATCACGGAAGGCGACAAGCGCATCCTGCTGATCGACGGGGAGCCGGTGCCCTACGCTCTCGCCCGGATCCCGGCGGCCGGCGAATTGCGCGGCAACCTCGCCGCGGGCGGGCGCGGCGAGGGACGCGCCCTGACCCGGCGCGACCGGTGGATCTGCGAGCAGGTAGCCCCGGTCGCGCGGGACAAGGGCCTGCTGTTCGTGGGGCTCGACGTGATCGGTGACTACCTCACCGAGATCAACGTCACCAGCCCGACCTGCGTACGCGAGCTGGACGCCCAGTACGGGATCAACATCGCCGGCACACTGATGGACGCGATCGCCGGCCGGCTCGAACGGAGCCCCCGTGATCGATGACCTGCCCCGGGCCGCCGCGCGGCACCGGATTCACGATGCGCGGTTCCTGCGCGGCCTTTGCGCGGTATAGACTCTGTTGCAGTGGACCGGGGGGATCGCATGAACAGTCCGTCACCCGCCCTGGAGAGCCGTGAGATCACGAGCCGTGACCGGCTGGTGACCACGCTGTTCTTCGCCGCGCTGGTGCACGGCATCATCATCCTGGGCATCGGCTTCTCGTCGAAGGCCTTCGACTCGCCCCTGCAGTCGCGGCTGGAGGTCACGCTGGTGACCGGCCGCCAGACGGCGCGACCGGACAGCCCCGACTACCTGGCCCAGATCAACCAGCGCGGCAACGGCAATACCCGGCGGCACGTGCGGCCGCGCAGCGCCATGGCGACGCCGGCGGCGATGGACCACGCCGGCCTGCCCGACGCCGCGGACCTGGCGTTCGCATCGCCGTCGGACATCCCCCAGCTCGACCCCGATGCCACCCGGGCCTCCGCCACGCGCGTGGCGCAGCAGCTGGTGACGGCGCTGGAATCGCCGCGCCAGGCGCCGAGTGCCGCGCGCGCGGTGAACACCGAGAGCCGCCACGTGCTGCGGCTCTCCCGCCTGGTCGAGCGCAGCCGTCCGGACCGACGCGGGACCGACGACCGCACCCGCACGGCCCGCGCCAGCAGTCGCGACCCGCGGGACAAGTTCATCTCGGTCAACACCCGTTCGAGCGTGTACGCCCCCTACCTGACGGACTGGCGACGAAAGGTCGAGCAGGTGGGCAACCTGCACTTCCCGGACCAGGCCGCACGCGCGGGACTATCGGGAACGGTGACCGTCGAGGTGGCCGTGAACGCGGACGGCAGCCTGCGCAACGTGCGGATCGTCAAGCCTTCGCACCACAAGGTCCTGGATCGCGCGGTGCTGCGCATCCTGCGCCTGGCGGCACCGTTCGCCCCGTTCTCGCGCGCCATGCGCAAGGATGCCCGCACCATCCATTTCGCCTACGAGTGGCGGTTTCTCGCGGGTGACGGCCAGGCCACGGCCAAGAGCGCGGTCTACGCCAGCCCCGGCCAGGGCTCGTGACAGCGCGGCCGGGGCGCCGGCCGTCGGTCCGAGGTGGCATTCCCTCTGGACGGGTTAGTATCATCCCTTCATGAGCGGCAGCGGCTATCTTCACAACCAGTGTCTCATTGCGATGCCCACGCTCGCGGATCCGAATTTCTCCCAGACCGTGACCTACATCTGCGAGCACAACGACGAGGGAGCGTTGGGACTGATCATCAACCGGCCCAGCGAGCTGCACCTGAGCGACATCATGTCGCAGATGGAGCTCGAGGTGCCGGTACGGGAGGACCTGGACGCGCTGCTGTTCTTCGGCGGTCCGGTGAGTCCCGAGCGGGGTTTCGTCCTGCACCCCGCCGACGAGGGCTGGAGCGCCACCCTGCAGGTGAGCGCGGAGATCAGCGTCACCAGCTCGCGGGACATCCTCAGCGCGCTCGCCCGGGGCGAGGGACCGGCCGACTTCCTGATCGTGCTCGGCTACGCCGGCTGGGGTCCCGGCCAGCTCGAGCAGGAGATGCTCGACAACGCCTGGCTGAGCCTGCCGGCCGACAGCGAGCTCCTGTTCCAGACCCCCTGGGAGCGACGCTGGGAGGTCGCGGCCGGCCTGCTGGGCGTCGACCTGGCCCGCCTCAGCGGCCAGGCGGGGCATGCCTGAATTCCCGGCCGTGCATCACGGCACGCTGCTGGGATTCGATTACGGCGAACGGCGCATCGGGGTCGCCGTGGCCCGGCCCGCCGCCGGCTCCGGGCGTCCCCTCGGCACGTTGACGCGGCGTTCCCGTGAGGCGTTGATGACCGCGGTCGGTGAGCTCATCGACGAGTGGCGGCCGGACTTGCTGGTGGTCGGCCTGCCGCTGTCCATGGACGGCACGCCGCACGCGCTCACGGAGGCCGCGCGGCGCTTCGCGGACCGCCTGCACGGCCGGTTCGGACTCCCGGTCCGCCTGGTGGACGAGCGTCTGAGCTCGATCGAGGCACGCGAGCGCCTGCGCCGGGCGCGGAGCGCGGGGCGGCGCCGGCGCATCCGCCGCGGCGAGGTCGACGCGCTGGCGGCGGTCCTGATCCTCGAAACTTTCATGGAGCAACCCGATGAAGCTCATGGATGAGGCCGAGATCGACGACGTGCTCGAGGCTCTCGCCGACGAGCTGGTCGGGCTGCTCGGGCCGGACGCGGCGCAGCCGCCCGGGGTGGTCGGCATCCATACCGGCGGATTCTGGCTGGCACAGCGCCTGCATCCCCGGCTGGCGGCGCGCAGGACGGTGGCGCCCGAGATCGGCACGCTGGACATCAGCTTCTATCGCGACGACTTCAGCCGCATCGGGATGCAGCCCCGCGTGCGGCCATCCCGGCTCCCGTTCGAGGTCGAGGACCGCGAGATCGTCCTGGTCGACGATGTGCTCTACACCGGGCGCACCGTGCGTGCGGCGCTGAACGAGATCTTCGACTACGGCCGCCCCGCGAGCGTGCGGCTGGCCGTGCTGGTACAGCGCAGCGGACGGGAGCTGCCCGTCAGTCCCGACGTCGCCGGCAGGCGCTGCTCGCCGGGCGCGCACGAACACATTAAACTGTACGGCCCGGACCCGCTGGAGCTCCACCTGGTCGGCGCATCCTGACGACCGCCCGCGGCCGGGGGCGCGGAATACGGAGAACATGGATCTACAGGTAGACGAATCCGGACGGCTGAGGCATCTGCTCACCATCGAAGGCCTGTCCCGGGACCTGATCACCGCCATTCTCGACACCGCCGAATCGTTCATCTCCGTGACCGAGCGCCCCGTCAAGAAGGTTCCGCTGCTGCGGGGCAGGACCGTCGTGAACCTGTTCTTCGAGCCCAGCACGCGCACGCGCATGACCTTCGAGCTGGCAGCCAAGCGCCTGTCGGCGGACGTGCTCAATCTCGACATCGAACACTCCTCCACGCGCAAGGGCGAAACGCTGCTGGATACGCTGCGCAACCTCGAGGCGATGCAGGTCGACATGTTCGTGGTCCGCCACAACCAGAGCGGAGCCGCGCATTTCTTCGCCCAGCACGCCGCGCCCCACGTCAGCGTGCTCAACGCCGGCGACGGCTACCACGCCCACCCTACGCAGGCGCTGCTGGACGCGTTCACCATCCGCACCCGGCGTCCCGACCTCGAGAACCTGGTCGTGACCATCGTCGGCGACATTCTCCACTCCCGCGTGGCACGCTCGCAGATCCACGTGCTGCGGGCCCTCGGCGTGCCCGAGATCCGCGTCGCCGCGCCGGCGACGCTGCTTCCCCGCAACATCGAGGAGCTGGGGGTAAAGGTCTATCACCGGCTGGAGCCCGCCCTGGAAGGCTCCGACGTGGTCGTCACCCTGCGCCTGCAGCGCGAGCGCATGCGGGGCGCCCACCTGCCCAGCGAAGCGGAATACTTCCGCTATTACGGTCTCACGCCCGAGCGCCTGCGCAGGACCCGCGACGACGCCATCGTGATGCACCCGGGCCCGATCAATCGCGGGGTCGAAATCGCCTCCGAGGTCGCCGACGGCCCGCGCTCGGTGATCCTGCAGCAGGTCACCAACGGCATCGCCGTACGCATGGCGGTGATGGCGATGACGCTCGGCAGTCGCGGGGGGGAGGCCGGATGACACGCATCCGCATCCGCGGCGGACGCCTGGTCGACCCGGCCCAGGACCGGGACGGCGAGCTGGACCTCTACCTGGACCAGGGACGCGTCGCCGGCGTCGGACGTGCACCGCGCGGCTTCCGCGCCGAGCGCGAGATCGATGCGCGCGGGTGCCTGGTGCTGCCCGGCCTGATCGAGCTCAGCGCGCACCTGGGCGGCGGTGATCCCGCGGACGCCCTGCGGCGCGAGACCCTCGCGGCCGTGGCGGGCGGCATCACCACGCTTTGCACCCCTCCGGACCTGGCCCCCTGCATCGACACGCCGGCGGCCGCCGAGCTGATCCACCTGCACGCCGCCCGCCACGGCCGCGCGCGGGTGGTGACCCTGGGCGCCCTGACCCGCGGCCTGGACGGCGAGCACCTGACCGAGATGGGCGCCCTGCGCGAGACGGGCTGCCCCGCCATGAGCAACGGCCGCCGGCCGGTCCCCAACAGCCTGATCCTGCGACGCGCGCTCGAGTACGCGTCCAGCCACAACCTGCCCGTGCTGCTGCACCCCCAGGACCCCGGACTCTCGGAAGGGGGCTGCGTGCACGAGGGCGAGGTGGCCACCCGGCTCGGGCTCCCCGGGATTCCACCGGCCGCGGAGGTCATCGGCGTCGCCCGCGACCTGGCGCTGATCGAGCTCACCGGCGCCCGGGTGCACTTCTGCCGGCTGTCGGCGGCCGACGCGGTCGACCAGGTGCGCCGGGCCCGGGAGAGCGGCCTGCCCGTGACCGCGGACGTGGCGGCCCACAACCTGCTCCTCACCGACCGCGATATCGAGGGCTTCGACACCAGCTGCCACCTGGTTCCGCCCCTGCGCGGCGAGGACGACCGCCAGGTCCTGCGCGCCGGCGTGGCCGACGGCACGCTGGGCATCGTGTGTGCCGATCACCGGCCCCTGGGCGGCGATGCGAAGCGTGCGCCGTTCGGCGCCACCGCACCGGGCGCATCCGGCCTCGACACCCTTCTCGGCCTGGCACTGACGCTGGTCGAACAGGGCCTGCTCGACCCGGCGGGGCTGGTCGAGCGGCTCAGCCTGGGGCCGGCGCGGCTGCTCGGCCTTGCGGGCGGCCACCTCGGTCCCGGCGCACCGGCCGACCTGTGCATCGTCGACCCGGAATTCCGCCGGGTGCTGCGAAGCGGGGACATGCACAGCGGGGGGCACAACTCCCCGTTCCTGGGACGCGAGCTCCCGGGACGCGTGCTGCACACCCTGGTCGCCGGCGAGACGGTCTGGGACGGGCACGACCCATGAGCGCGAACGCCGCGACGCCGGGGACCGCGAGCCGCCGCGGCAGCATCCTGGTCGAGGACGCGAAGGTGCTGGGGCACCAGCCGTATCCGGGTGCACAGTACATCCTGCGCGTGCGTGCGCCCCGCTGCGCCGCGGCCGCACGGCCCGGGAGCTTCGCCCATCTTCGCTGCGATCCCGCGTTGCCGATGCGCCGGCCGCTGTCCATCATGCGTGTCTCGCCCGAGGAAGGCTGGGTGCAGTTCCTGTACAAGGTCGTCGGGGAGGGCACGCGCCTGCTGGCCCAGCGGGGTGCGGGCGAGGTACTCAGCATGATGGGCCCGATCGGTCGGCCGTTCTCGCCCGACCCGCTCCGGCGCCGTCCGCTGCTGCTGGGGGGCGGTGTGGGCATTCCGCCGATGGTGTTCCTGGCCGACGCGATGCGACAGGACAGGGAAACGGGATGGAAGCCGCTGGTGATCATGGGCTCCGAGGTGCCGTTCCCCTTCCGGGCCCGCCCCTCGACGCTGATGGTTCCCGGCATGCCGGCCGGGGTGATCGCCGCGATGCCGCTGCTGGAGGGCTGGGAGGTCCCCAGTCGCCTGGCCAGCCTGCAGGGCTTTCCCGGCTGCCACGAGGGCTACGTCACCGACCTCGCGCGGCGCTGGCTGGGCGGGCTGGAAGCGGACGCCCTGGCGCAGGTGCAAGTGTTCGCCTGCGGTCCCGAGCCCATGCTGGCCGCCGCGGCCGCGCTGGCGCGTGAGTTCGGGCTGCCCTGCCAGCTCTCGCTGGAAGAGTACATGGCCTGTGCCGTGGGCGGCTGCGCCGGCTGCGTGGTGCGGGTCGCCACCCCCGCCGGCCCGGCCATGAAACGGGTCTGCGTCGACGGCCCGGTGTTCGACGCGGAAGCCGTCTTTCCCGCCTGACCGGTTTCGGCCGCGGGCCGGCGCCCCGCATCGCGGGGCGGATGTGCGTATCCTAAAATTAGAATATACTCATATTCGTCGCGGAATGAACCTCCGCGCAGCCGTGGCATCCGCGAGGTCGCATGCTCCTGCCCATTCTCTACGGAACGATCGTTGGCTTCTCTCTCGGCCTGACCGGCGGCGGGGGCTCGATCTTCGCGGTGCCGCTGCTGGTCTACGGCCTCGGGGTCCCCGGCCACGAGGCGGTGGTGATCTCGCTGGCCTCGGTCGGAGCGACCTCCGCAATCGGCGCCATTGAGCGTATCCGGCGCCGCGAGGCCGCAGTGGTGACGGGTCTGCTGTTCTCGCTGGCGGGCATCTTCGGGGCGCCGCTCGGTGCCAGGATCGGCGCGCGCCTGCCGGATGCCGTGCTGCTGTCGGGCTTTGCCGTGCTGATGGTCGTGGTCGCGGTCTGGATGTGGCACCGGGCCGGGCGAAGAGGCGACGAGAGCGGCGGGGCGGAAGAACCGGCGACCGCGGCCTCGATCCGCGAGCACCTGCGCCACCCCGCGAACCTGCTTCGCCTGGGCGGCGTGGGCCTGGCGACCGGGATGCTCTCGGGGCTGTTCGGCGTCGGCGGCGGCTTCCTGATCGTGCCCGCCCTGATGCTCACCACCGGCATGTCGATCCACCGGGCGGTGGCCACGTCGCTGCTGGCGATCGCGATCATCGCGGCCTCCGCGGTCCTCTACAGCAGCCTGCTGCTGCACGCCCCGGACCCGCGGATCACCCTGCTGTTCATCGCCGGCGGGGTGCTCGGTCTCGGCGGCGGCATCGCGGCCGGCCGGCGCATCGGCGGGCCGCAGATGCAGCGGATCTTCGCCGTGTTCATCCTGGTGACCGGAACGCTGATGCTGATCAAGAACGTCGCCGGCTGACGTCCGCGTTGCGGAGACGGGCTCCGGACCGGCCACTCAGGGCTCCTTCTTCTCCGCCACCGCCAGCCCCAGCCCGGCCTCGAAGGCCTCGTGGCTGGCGTCGTTCTCGCCCAGGCGGCGCAGCAGGCGGCCAAGCTCCTGGTAGGCCTCGACCACGGGGCCGTTGTGGATGCTGCCTTCCAGGTACTGGCGCGCCTTGCCCCAGATCTCGCCCCGCATGCACAGGCGGGCGGCAGCCAGCAGCAGTGCCGGCTGATCCCCGTAGCGCCGGATCCATCCCTCCGCCTGGGCCAGGCGGCGGGAATCGTCGTCCGTGTGCAGCTCCCCGTAGAGCCGCGCCAGCTCGTCGTCCAGATCCCGCTTGAGCCGCTGCTCGATGAAAGCGGCGGCTTCGGCGTCCTGGTCCAGCGCGTGCAGTGCACGCGCGTACGCACGGACCAGCTCCGGGCGCCGCTGCAGCTCCCGCGGAAGCTCCTTCCAAAGGCTGCGCAGGCCGGCGGCGTCGCGTCGGCGGACCGCGCTGTCGAGCAACTCGCCATAAGCTTCCGCGGCGAGTTCGTCGAGGCGCTGCTCCGACAGCAGCCGGTGCTGGCGCAGTCGTGGAAGCAGCTGGCGCAGCTGGTTCCAGTCGCGCAGCGCCACGTAGCACCGCATCAGCAGCATCAGGATCTGGGTGTGGGACGCCGCCCGTTCCCGCAGGTTGGTCAGCGTGGCGAGCGCCTGTTCGTACTGCTGGTGGTCGATCTGCAGCTCCGCCTGGGTGATCAGGACCGCCGTGCGGCCCTCGGTGGTGCACTCGTAGGCCTTGCGCAGGTACTGGTCCCGTCGGTCGTCGGCGCGCTGGAGCTGGGCGGCGCGGGCGGCGGCCAGGTAGTTCAGCAGGGGGGTCTCGGCGTGCTCTGCCCCCTGGGTCAGGGTCTTCTCGGCATCGCGCCAGTGGCCCTCGTTCATCTTGATCAGGCCGCGGTTGAGGGCACGGCGCGCGCGCCTCTGGCGGCGCGTCTCCCGCCAGGCGCCCAGCTGCCCCGGCAGTGCGGCGGTCCCCGCCAGCACGCGCCAGGCGATGTGCCAGCCGCTGTAGAGCAGCAACATACCGGCCACGAACACCACCAGCGACGTCTCGAGGCTCCACTGGCCGTAGCTGAGCAGGACGTAGCCGTTGTCATGATGGAGCACGAGGCTCAGCACGACGCTGGCCGCCAGCACCACCAGGATCAGCAGCGCCGCTCTCATTGTCCCTGCCCTCCGCTGCCCGGGCGCGGCGTATGCTGGAGCTTCTCCAGCGAGCCGGAGAGGTCGGGCAGCTTCGGCGCCAGCTTCGCCGCCTGCAGTTTCTGCAGCCCGGCGAGAGCCGCCTGCACGGAGGCCGCCTTGTGGTCGAAGTAGCGCTCGATCCAGCTGCGGGCCGATGCCAGCTGGGCGTCATAGAGTTTCGCGTCGCGCCGCAGCAGGGCGCTGCGGGCGGAGTCCAGTCGCAGGGCCGCGATACCGCGCACCAGCTGGGCCTCCTCGGGCGGCACCAGCGGCTGAATGGGCTTGGCATGGTGACGAATCACGACCATCTGGCGGAACACGCCCACGACCGACTGCCAGGCCCGCTGCCACCACGGGCCGGCAGCCGACGGCGTTGCCGGCGAGCCGGCGGTGCCGGGAGGGCGGGGCCGGGCGGGGTTCGCCAGCGGCCACTCCTGCGCATGCCGGGACAGGCTGTCGAGCTGCATCGCCATGCCCGTCACGTCCGGCCTGGGCACCGCGCGCAGCGCGGTCATCTCGTCGGCAATCGCCTTGCGCACCGGCAGGTACCGCGGGTCGCCCATCTGCTTCAGCCGCTGGTCCGCCAGCTGCAGCGCCTGCAGGGCCGCCGCCGGATCGTGCCGCAGCTGGAGAGTCTGGCTGGCGGTCCGGAGCAGGTATGCGACTTCGTCGCGCTGCCAGGCCTGGCGACCGCCATTGGTCAGCGCCTCCAGGTTCTGCAGCCGGTCCCGGGTGGCGCCCAGCTTCTGCTGCAGCTGCTGGACGTCCTGCTGCAGGGAGCCGATCCTGCTGCGGAACTGCTGCCGGGTCACCAGCGCCTGATTGGTCCGGTCCAGGGCAGCGCTGAGCTGTCCCAGGCTGCGGTCCATGCGGGCCTGCTGCTGCAGCGCGGTGCGTCCGCGCCAGCAGAGATAGCCGGCGGCCGCCAGGGCGGCGAGTGACAGCAGCAACGCGAACGCGGCGAACACCAGCGCCGGCGACGGCCCGCGGCGCTTTCGGCCCGCCCCGGCCTCCCTGCCAGGCCTGGATTCCGGCGGCCCGGCCTTGTCCTTCTGCTGATCCTTCCCCTCGGTATCCGGCATTCCGGCGTCTCCGTCCAGGGTCGGACCCGTCCGGCCGGACGGGTCCGATTCACACCCGCGGCGCGCTCCCGGGGCCGGGGCTCCCGCCCGGATCCGGGTCGCTCTTCCGCCAGCGTACGATCGCCGCCACCAGTGCATCGTCAGACGGGGCATCGGCCAGCAGCGGGGGACGCCGGAATCCCAGCGTCCGCGCCATTTTTATCATACGCTCGCTCACGACAACCAGTTGCGCCGCAAGCAGCGATTCACGCAGGGACCCGGCCGGAAACATCGCCACGAGGTTCTCCAGGATCGCGGCACTGGTAGCCGTCACCACCTGCGGCATACCGCCCGCGAGGAGCGTCTCGAGCCGCTGCCGGGACGCACGCGGCCGGCGCCGCCGATAGACTTCCGCGTAGTCCACCCGGGCCCCGCGCGCGGCGAGCGTTCGGGCGAGCAGCTCGCGGCCGCCCTCGCCCCGCACGATGAGCACCGCGCGTCCGCGCACGGAGCGCAGCGCCGGGTGCTCCAGGAGAGCCTCGCTGCCGCCCCCCGCGGCCGGCCGCACGGCCGGCTCGCAGCCGACCCGCTCCAGCGCGGCCGCGGTGCCGCGACCCACGGCAGCGACGCGCGGAGCCAGCTCCGCAAGCGGTGTGCCGAGCAGGGGCGCGGCTTCGCTGACCGCGTTCCGGCTGACGAAGATCAGCCAGTCGTATTCCCCGGCGCTTGCCAGGTGCCGGCGCGCGTCCGCGGGATCGCGGGGTGCGGCGATCTCCACGCCGGGCAGGCTCAGGGCACGGCCGCCGGCGGCCTCGATCGCCCGGCACAGGCCGCCCGCCTGGCGCGCGGGACGGGTGACCATCACGGTCAGCCCGGCCAGCGGACCCCCGGCGGTCATCAGCTCCCCGCCGCCGGCGGCTCCACCCCCAGGCTGCGCAGGATGTCCCCGGCGCCCCGGGCAAGCAGGTCCTCGGCCAGGCTCAGGCCCAGCTCGCGGGCGCCCCCGGCAAGACCGCGCACCTCGCCGCGCACCACCTCGCTGCCGTCGGGCCGGCCGACCAGCCCGCGCAGCCAGAGTTCGCCGTCGGACCGTACGGCGTAGCCGGCGACCGGGACGTGGCAGTCGCCGTGGAGACGGGCGTTCATGGCCCGCTCGGCACCCACGCACACGGCGCTGTCGCCATGCTCGAGCACCGAGACCAGGCGGTTGACCCGCGCGTCGTCGCGACGGCACTCGATCCCGAGCGCGCCCTGGCCGATCGCCGGAAGGCTGGTCTCCGGGGGAAGGCACACGGTGATGCGGTCGCTCATGCCCAGCCGCCGCAGGCCCGCGGCGGCGAGGACGATGGCGTCGAAACGCCCCTCGTCGAGCTTGCGCAGGCGGGTGTTCACGTTGCCGCGCAGGTGCGCGACCTCGAGGTCCGGCCGGCCGGAGCGCATCTGGCACTGGCGGCGCAGACTGGAGGTGCCCAGGCGGGCGCCGGCGGGCAGCCCGGCGAGATCGCCGTAGCGCGCGGACACGAATGCATCGCGCGGGTCCCCGCGTTCCAGGATGATCGGCAGGTGCAACGGCTCGGGCAGCTCGGCCGGCACATCCTTCATCGAGTGCACCGCCAGGTCGGCCTCGTCCTCCAGCAGGGCGCGTTCCAGCTCCTTGATGAACAGGCCCTTGCCGCCGATCGCCTGTAGCGGCCGGTCCTGGATCTGGTCACCGCGCGTGGACAGCGGCACCAGCGCCACGGCGAGATCCGGATGCGCCCGGTGCAGCAGGCTTTCCACGTGCCGGGCCTGCCACATGGCCAGGTCGCTGCGGCGGGTTGCGATGCGTAGTGTCTGAGTCATGCCGGAATCGCGAAGGTTGCGGACGAGGCGCTCATCCTATGGGCGCCCGCCGCGAGCGGCAAGCCGCCCGCGCTTCAGTAGCCCATCTGCCGGAGCTGACGGCGCACCTCGGCGATATGGCGGCGGCTGATCTCCAGCGTGTCCTCGCAGCCCCGCATCCGCAGCCGGGCGCGGCCGTCCGTGCCTTTCTCGAGGCCGTCCAGATGGGTCAGGCTGGCCAGCGCGTTGCGGTGCACGCGGATGAACTGCTCGCCGAACTCGTGCTCCAGCTGCTTGAGCGACTCCTCGATGAGAACCTCGCCCTCCTGGTGACGCACGGTCACGTATTTCTGGTCCGCCTGGAAATAGATCACCTCCTGGATCGGAACCAGCTTCAGCCCGCCGCGTACCCGCGCGCAGACATGCGTGCGCGCCGGTTCCTCCTGCCCGGCCGGGTTGATCGCCGTGAGCTGGGCGCGGGTCACCCTGGAAGCCGCCTGCAACGATTCTTCCAGCTGCGCCCGGCGCACCGGCTTGAGGAGATAGCCCACCGCCTGCGCCTCGAAGGCTTCCAGCGCGTGTTCGCCGTAGGCGGTGGTGAAGATCACCGCCGGAGGCTGCTCCAGGGTGGTGAGGTGGCGGGCCGCCTCGATGCCGTCCATCCCCGGCATCCGGATATCGAGCAGGACCACGTCCGGCTGGACCTCGCCGAGCTGGCGCAACAGCTGCTCGCCGTTGGCGGCCTCGCCGCACAGCTCGGTGTCCGGGACCTGGCCCAGAAGTGACTTCAGCCGCTCGCGCGCGGGTTGCTCGTCGTCGACCACCATTACCCTCATGACGCCATCCCCGTGTTGGTCTGTGGTTCGTTCCTTCGCCCGGCCTCGGCCGGCACATAGGGAAAATGCAGGCGGACCCGGTAGTAGTCCTCGCCCTGCTCCTGCAACAGACGGCCCCGGCGTCCGTACACCAGGGCCAGGCGCTGGCGGATGTTGTCCAGCGCAATCTGGTTGCCCGCCCGGCGGCGTCGCTCCCTGCCGGTCGGGAGGGGGTTGCAGATCTCGATCTCGAGCTCGTCCCCCTGACGGTGGCCGATGACGTGCACCGTGCCTCCCCGGGAACGCGGCTCGATGCCATGGTAGATCGCGTTCTCGATCAGTGGCTGGAGGCACAGCACCGGGACGGTGGCGTCCTCGGGGACCTCGCCCAGGTGCCATTCGACCTCCAGCCGGTCACCCAGCCGCAACCGTTCGATACGCTCGTAGAGGCCGCAGATGCCCAGCTCCTCCGAGAGGCGCACCTGGCTGCGGCTATCGCGCAGGCTCGCACGGAACAGGTCGGCGAGATCTTCCACCGCCTGCTCCGCGGTGTCCGGCTGGCCACGGATCAGGGCGGCGATGGTGTTCATGCTGTTGAACAGAAAATGCGGCCGGATGCGCGCCTGCAGCGCCTGGATCCGCGCCTCCGCCTTGTTGCGCAGGTTGATCCGCCACTGGTGCTGCACGTAGAGATAGCGCAGCACCAGCGCGCTGACGATGGCGCCGATTCCCACCGTGCGCGCCAGGAAGATCAGGTGGCCGTGCCCGGGGACGGTCCCCGGCAGGCTCACCAGCGACCATTGCGTCAGCCGCCAGGCCAGCTCGCTCATCCCGAGGCAGGTGAGCAACACCAGCAGCAGGCTGAGCGAGGCGGCCTGGCGCATGCCCAGCCGATGCATGGCCGGACGGGCCAGGCACAGGGCCCCGGTGCTCGCCAGCGCGGTCCACTGCACCAGCAGGGAGACCAGGCTCAGCCGCGTGAGGAAGTCGCTCGCCCCCGGCGTCGCCGCGAGCACCAGCACGAAGGCCAGCAGCTCCCCGACGAGAACCACGACGAAGACGGCACGGACGCTGCAGAAGTCCGGGAGAAAGACCTGGTCCGACGCGCGGCGCCCCCTGGACGGCTCCCCTCGCATGCTCCCCCTCATAGTCCCAAGTCTTCAGTATATGTCATGCGCGGATCAAGCACTTACCAATCTGCCAGAAGGTATTGCCATGCCTCAGAGCCGTCGTGCGCTTCGCCGGCCAGGTGCGGGAGCGAAGGCGCAGTGGTGCTACACTCCCTCCTCGCGCCTTGCCACAACGGCACAGGCAGCCGCTGAGACATGACAATACCTTCTGGAAGATTGGTACTATCATCCGCGTGCCCGCGGCACGGCGAGACCGATATAATGCGCATCCTGACGAGCAGGCGGGGATCGCCGGATGACGCAAGGCAAGACGACTGACAAACCCTGGGGCGGGCGCTTCTCCGGTCCGACGGATGCTTTCGTCGAGCAGTTCACCGCTTCGGTGGGCTTCGACCAGCGGCTCTACCGCCAGGACATCCAGGGCTCGATCGCGCACGCGCGGATGCTGGCGAAGGTCGGGATGCTGACCGCGCGGGAACGGGACCGGATCGTCCAGGGCCTGGAGACCGTGCGCGGGGAGATCGAGCGCGGCGAGCTGCAGTGGTCGGTCGCGCTCGAGGACGTGCACATGAACATCGAGGCACGGCTCACCGAGCTGATCGGCGACACCGGCAAGAAGCTGCACACGGGCCGCTCGCGCAACGACCAGGTCGCCACCGACATCCGGCTCGCGCTGCGGGACGCGGTGGACGCGATCGGCACGGAGCTGACGCGCCTGCAGCAGGGGCTGCTGGACGTCGCCGAGCGCGAGGCCGACACCATCATGCCCGGCTTCACCCACCTGCAGGTGGCACAGCCCGTGACCTTCGGTCACCACATGCTCGCCTGGTACGAGATGCTGGAGCGCGACTACCAGCGCCTGCAGGAGTGCCGGCGGCGGATCAACGTGCTGCCGCTCGGCGCCGCAGCCCTCGCCGGCACCACCTACCCGGTCGACCGCGAGTACACCGCATCCCTGCTCGGCTTCGAGGGCGTGGCGCGGAACTCGCTGGACGCGGTGAGCGACCGCGACTTCGCGATCGAGTTCACGGCCGACGCCAGCCTGATCATGCTGCACCTGTCGCGCTGTGCCGAGGAGCTGGTCCTGTGGGCCTCGGCCCAGTTCGGTTTCATCGATCTCCCCGACGCGTTCTGCACCGGCTCGAGCATCATGCCCCAGAAGAAGAACCCCGACGTGCCGGAGCTGGTGCGCGGCAAGACCGGGCGCGTCTATGGCCACCTGGTATCGCTGCTGACGCTGATGAAGTCCCAGCCGCTCGCCTACAACAAGGACAACCAGGAGGACAAGGAGCCGCTGTTCGACACCATCGATACCCTGCTCGGCTCCCTGCGCGCCTTCGCGGACATGGTCCCCGCGCTCGCGGTCGACCGGGAGCGCTGCCGGGCGGCGGCCCGGGCAGGCTTCTCCACCGCCACCGACCTGGCGGACTACCTGGTGCGCAAGGGACTGCCTTTCCGGGACGCCCACGAGGTGGTGGGACGGGCGGTGCGCCTGGCCCTGGAGCGCGGCCGGGACCTGTCGGAGCTGAGCCTGGCGGAGCTGCAGGGGTTTTCGGAGCTGGTCGGGGAAGACGTGTTCGCGGTACTGACCCTGGAAGGCTCGGTGGCGGCCCGGGACCACGTGGGCGGCACCGCGCCGTCGCGGGTGAAGGCGGCGGTGAAGGCCGCGCGCGCGGCTATCGGTACGCGAACAGCAGGCTGACCGAGGTCACGTCCAGCACCACGTCGCCGGCCCCGCTGCGGAAGAAATCGTAGCGCCGCCGCGACACGGTGACCGACACGCCTCCCCCCAGGCGCAGGCGCACGCCGGCCTCGCCCCAGGCCGCGGCCGAGTCCGCGTGGTTTCCGGTGCTGCTGACGCTGGTGCTGGTGCCGGCACCGTCGGTTCGCGTCGAGGCGCCCGTGATCCCGCCCATCAGCCCCACGGTGATGTACGGGGAGACCCGCCGGGGCCAGATCAGGCCCGAGGCGACATCGATCATCAGCCTGCTGTTCACGCGGTCGGAGGTGACCTGGGTCACGCCGGCACCGATGAATTCGCGTCCTCCCAGGAACCGCACCCCGGTGTCCAGCTGGCCGTCCACCGCGTAGATATCGGTGCCGGGGCCCGTTTCATAGCGCAGACCCACGCGGGAGAGCCCGCCGTAGCCCGGCTCGCCGGCACGCGCGGGGACCGTCGCCGCGGCGAGCAGCACGGGGGCCAGGACCAGGATCGTCCAGCGTGGGATGCGCACGTGTTCTCCTTGTGGTGCCGACGCTGCCCATTCCGCAAGGTTACTACCCCGCGCACGCCCTCTCCGGGACGTGGCCTTACCCCCGAGCCGGTCCGTAGCGCCGGAACACGGGTGCGGGCAGCTGTGCCAAACTGCACGCGAGAGCATGACATGCAGGACCGGCGGCCGGCGATGCGCCGGCCCGGAATCCGACGGATCGGGAGGAAAACCCATGCGCATTGCCGACAAGCTGGAGCAGGGCGACGCCCTGTTCCTGGTGGATGTGCAGAACGACTTCTGCCCGGGGGGTTCGCTGGCCGTGGCCGGAGGCGACCGGATCATCCCGGTCCTCAACCGCTGGATCGCCGCGGCACGCGAGGCCGGCGTACCGGTATTCGCCTCCCGCGACTGGCATCCGGTCGACCACATCAGCTTCCGCGAGCAGGGCGGCCCCTGGCCGCCGCACTGCATCCAGGACACGCGCGGGGCCGCGTTTCACCCGGACCTTGCACTGCCCGACGACGCGATCCGCGTCAGCAAGGGCACGCGCTTCGACCAGGACGCCTATTCCGCCTTCGAGAATACCGGGCTCCACGGTTACCTGGAAAAACGGGGCATCCACAGGCTCTGGCTGGGGGGCCTCGCCCAGGACGTATGCGTGCGTGATACCGTGCTCGCGGCGTGCCGCCACGGCCTCGAGGTGCGCCTGATCACGGCCGCCACCCGCCCCGTCGACGCCGACGCGGGCCGGCGGGCGCTGGAGGAGATGCGCGAGGCCGGCGCCATCATGGAGACGGAGGGAAGCGAGTGACGCAGCCGCAACCCTGGGTCAACGAGGCCAATGTCGCCCTGGTCACCGACCTGTACGAGCTGACCATGCTGCAGGCGTACTGGCACGAGCGCATGCAGGGGCGCGCCGTTTTCAGCCTGTTCTTCCGGCGCCTGCCGGCGCGGCGCAACTACATGGTCGCCTGCGGCACCGGCGACGTGCTCGACTACCTGGAGACGCTGCATTTCTCGTCCGAAAGCCTGGACCACCTGGCCGGACTGGGGCGGTTCTCGGACGCCTTCCTGCGCTGGCTGGCGGACTTCCGCTTCACCGGCGACGTCCACGCGATGCCGGAAGGCACGCCGGTATTTCCCAACGAGCCCCTGCTGCAGGTGGAGGCCCCCATCGCCCAGGCGCAGCTGGTGGAGAGCTACCTGATGAACCAGGTTCATCTCCAGACGGTGCTCGCGTCCAAGGCCTCGCGCGTGGTCACCGCCGCGCGCGGCCGGCCCGTGGTGGACTTCGGGCTGCGCCGCATGCACGGGGTCGACGCCGGCATCCGCGGCGTGCGGGCCTATTACGTCGCCGGCCTGGCGGCGACCAGCAACGTGCTCGCGGGCCAGATCTACGGCATGTCGGTGACCGGAACCATGGCGCACAGCTACATCCAGGCCCACGAGGACGAGCTGCACGCGTTCCGCGCGTTCGCCGCGCTGTATCCGGACACCACCCTGCTGGTGGATACCTACGACACGCTCGAGGGAGTGCGCCGGGTCATCCGGCTCAAGGAGGAGCTGGGCGAGGCCTTCCGCGTCTCGGCGATCCGCCTCGACTCGGGCGACCTGGCCCGGCTCGCCATCGAGTCCCGGGAGCTGCTCGACGCCGCGGGCATGACGGACGTGCGAATCGTGGTCAGCGGCGGCCTGAGCGAGGAGAAGGTGGCCGAAATCCTCGAGCGCGGCGCGCCCGTGGACGGCTTCGGCGTCGGCACCCACATGGGCGTCTCGGAGGATGAGCCGACCCTCGATTTGGCTTACAAGCTGACCGAGTACGAGGGCGTCGGGCGGCTCAAGCGCTCGCCGGGCAAGGCGACTCTGCCGGGGCGCAAGCAGGTGTTCCGGATCGAGGAGGACGGACGGGCCCTGCGCGACGTGATCGGCCGGCATGACGAGCAGCATCCCGGGCGTCCGCTGCTGCGGACCGTGATGCGCCAGGGCCGGCGCACCCCGGGGGGCGAGGTATCGCTGGACGCTGCCCGCGAGCGCGCTGCGGACGAATGCCGGCGCCTTCCGGAACGCATCCTGGCGCTGCCGCCGGCGACGCGACCCTACCCGGTCGAGATCAGCCCGGCGCTGCGCGCGTACACCGACGAGACGCTAAGGCGCCTGCAGGCGACCGAAGCGGCCGGGCCCTGATCACCCCGCGAGGTGCCGGTTCCAGAACGCCAGGCAACGTTCCCATGCCTGGCGCGCCGCGGCCTCGTCGTAGACGTCCCGCTGCTCGTTCATGAAGCCGTGCCCGGCCTCCGGGTAGCGGTACAGCTCGTACTCCCGCCCGGCGCTCTTGAGCCCGGCCTCGAAGGCGTCCACCGCCTCCGGCGTGCACCAGTCGTCCCTGCCGGCGAAGTGGCACTGGATCGGCACCCGGATGTCCGCGGGCCGGCCCGCCTCGGCGGGCGGGATGCCGTAGAAGCAGACCGCGGCGGAAAATTCCGGGATGCGCATCGCCCCCAGCACGGTCACCGCGCCGCCCAGGCAGAAGCCGGTCAGCCCCACCCGGGCGCCGTCCGCGGCCAGGTGCCGGGCGGCGCCGCCCACCGTGTTGTCGGTGGCGTCCAGGAAGTCCAGGGACTGCATCTCCCGGGCGGCCCGGTCCGTGTCGTGGTAGGGGACCACCACGCCGTCGTACAAATCGGGTGCCAGGGCGTTGTAGCCCTGCTCCGCGAAGCGGTTGCAGATCCCCTTGATCTGGCCCTGCAGGCCCCACCATTCCTGGATCACCACCACGCCCGGCGCGGCATCGCCCGCCTTCGCCAGGTAGCCGGTGGCGGACTTGCCGTCCGGCCGCTGGAATCGGATCGTCTCGCCCATCTCGCGCCCTCCCCGGTGGACAGCCCTCGCGTTCGGCATGCCTATCATCGGAATTCCGCCAGCCGGGGGCAAGCACCGGGCGGAGCGGTCCCGCCCGCACGCTCACCCCTGGCCGTAGCGGCGGCCTTCCCGCTCCAGGAACGCCCGCTCGTCCGGCGTCGAATCCCGCCCGAGGATGGCGTTGCGATGGGGAAAGCGACCGAAGCGCCGGACGATGTCGCGATGCTCGACGGCGCTGTCGAGGAAGCCGCGCAGCTTGCGCCGGGTGCCGCCAGCCGCCGCGCACCAGGCCTGCCGGTACAGCCGGACCGAGGCTTCCTGCACCTCCCGGGCCTCGGCATGCTGCAGAGGCATGAACAGGAACATCCGTTCGGCCAGGACCAGGTGCCGCTCATGGCCGCGCGCAAGCGCGTGGCGGCAGATCGCGAGCGCCTTCGGGTCGCCGGCGAATGCCGCGGGGGTCCGCCGGTGGACGTTGCGCGGGAACTGGTCCAGCAGCAGCACCAGCGCGAGACAGCTGCGCGCGGCGCCGGCCCAGTCATCCAGGGCGCCGCCCGCGGCCCGATCCATGTCCTCGCGGAACCCCGCGGCGATCTCCCGATCCAGGCGCGCCGTGCCACGGAACCACAGGCGCGTGCGGGGCCGGACCGGGAAGCCGTCCGGCTCCAGCCGACCGAACCAGAAATCCAGGATCTCGCGGGCGCGCCGCGGCTCAGCTGCCGCCATCGCCGCGATCCTCCACCAGCAACGGCTCGAGGTCCAGCGCGCGGACGGCGTCCACCGCCAGCTCCCAGCGTCCTTCGGCGCACAGGCCGGCGATGCCGCCTTCCTCCCATGCCTCCAGTGCGGCCCGCAGGCACGCCTGGCGCACCCTTTGCGCAAGCCGGCGCGCTTCGGCGGTATCGTTGCGGTTCATGCTCGCCTCCCGCGCGACGTGCCCCCTGTTACCGTATCACCGTCCGGGCGGATTCGGTGCGGGCTTTCCCGACGCGTTACAATGGCTACGCACCAGCAGGGTACACCCGTGCGCGAGCCGGAAGGATCATCCATGGACATCCGGATCAAGCGCGTATACGAACCGCCGGACCCGGGGGACGGCTGCCGCGTGCTGGTTGACCGTCTCTGGCCGCGGGGGCTGCGCAAGGCCGACGCGGCCATCGACGCATGGCTGCGCGACCTGGCGCCGAGCCGCGAGCTGCGCAAGTGGTTCGGGCACGCGCCCGAACGCTGGCCGGAGTTCCGCGAGCGCTACCTGGCCGAGCTCCGTCGCGGCCCGGGGATCCCCGACTGGCTGCTCGAGCGGGCCCGCGCCGGCCCCGTCACGCTGCTGTTCGCGGCCCGGGAAGCGGAGCGGAACAATGCGTCGGTGCTGCGCGAGCACCTCGCCGGACGGCTCCGGGAGGCGGACGATTGACCCGGATCAGGCCCCGGCCCCGGACGGGTTCACTTTTCGCCGCGCATCCCCGACCATGGTCCCGATGCACGGCCGGCGAGCCTCCCCGCGCCCGGGCGGCGCGACCACACGAACGGGCGGAGCGATGAGCGAAACCAGACACGCACGAGTGATCATCCTGGGGTCCGGTCCCGCGGGCTATACCGCGGCCGTTTACGCCGCGCGCGCGAACCTGCAGCCGCTGCTGATCACCGGGGTCGAGATGGGTGGCCAGCTGATGACCACCACCGACGTGGACAACTGGCCCGGTGCGCAGGAGGGCCTCCAGGGTCCCCAGCTGATGGAGAACATGCGCGCGCACGCCGAACGCCTGGGCGCCGAGATCCAGTTCGACAACGTCAACGAGGCGGCGCTGGGCGAGACCCCGTTCCGACTCGAGGGCGACAGCGGCAGCTACACCTGCGACGCCCTGATCATCAGCACCGGCGCGACCGCCCGCTACCTCGGGCTGGACTCCGAGCAGGCATTCATGGGCAAGGGCGTCTCCGCCTGCGCGACCTGCGACGGCTTCTTCTACCGCGACCGGAAGGTGGCCGTGATCGGCGGTGGCAACACCGCCGTGGAGGAGGCGCTGTACCTGACCAACATCGCCTCGCACGTGACCGTCGTGCACCGCCGCGACCGCTTCCGCGCGGAGAAGATGCTCCAGGACCAGCTGATGCAGAAGGTCGCCGACGGCAAGGCCGAGATCGCATGGGACTGCGAGCTGGACGAGGTTCTCGGCGACGACAGCGGCGTGACGGGGGCGCGCATCCGCAACAACAGATCGGGCGAGAAGCGCGACCTGGACGTGCAGGGCGTGTTCATCGCCATCGGTCACACGCCCAACACCTCGATCTTCGAGGGCCAGCTGGAGATGCAGGGCGGCTACCTCCGGGTGCACAGCGGCCTGGACGGCAACGCCACGGCAACCAGCGTACCCGGGGTGTTCGCCGCCGGCGACGTCATGGACCACGTCTACCGCCAGGCGATCACGGCCGCCGGAACGGGCTGCATGGCCGCGCTCGACGCCGAGCGCTACCTGGACACCCTGGAACAGGCGCAGCGCAGCGGCAAGCGCACCGGCGCCGGCGCCTGAGCTCCCGCCACCGGGTCCGCGGCCCTCAGCCGTCCCGCTCCCCGTCCGACATCCGGTCGGGAAGCTCGTGGTGCATGTCCCGCGAGGGGCGCTTGCTCCCCGGCCGGCCGACCACGCGTGCCGGAACGCCGACCACGGTCGTGTGCGGGGGCACGTCGTGCAGCACGACGCTGCCCGCGCCCACCTTGGCGCCCTCGCCGATCTCGATGTTGCCGAGCAGCTTGGCCCCGGCGGCGATCAGGACCCCGCTGCGCACCTTCGGGTGCCGGTCCCCGCTCTCGTTGCCGGTACCGCCGAGCGTCACCGAGTGCAGCATCGAGACGTCGTCCTCGATCACCGCGGTCTCGCCGACCACGATGCCGCTGGCGTGGTCCAGCATCACCCCGGAGCCGATCCTCGCGGCGGGGTGGATATCGACGTCGAAGGCCCGGGAAATGCGGTTCTGCAGATACAGCGCCAGCGGCCGGCGCCCCTCCAGCCAGAGCCAGTGCGCGACGCGACAGGACTGCAGCGCGTGGAAGCCCTTGAAGTACAGCAGCGGCTCGCAGTAATTGCAGCACGCCGGATCCCGCTCGCGCACGGCGCGGATGTCCGCGCGCACCGCACGCCCGATCGCCGGGTCGGCACGCAGCGCCTCGTCCACGATCTCGCGCACCACCATGGCCGGCACCGTGGCACTGTTGAGCTTGTTGGCCAGGTGAAAGCTGAGCGCCGCCTCGAGGCTCTCGTGATTGAGGATGGTGGCGTGGAAGAAACTCGCCAGCACGGGTTCCTCGTCGGCATGCCGGCTCGCCTCCGTTCGGATCGACGCCCACAGCGGATCGGCCGAAGTCGGCCGCCCGATTTTACGGCTCGGTGTGCCCATCGCGTTCTCCTGTGTTCCGGGGCGCCGCGCGCGAGTTTCCAGCCTTTCAAGGTCCGGAACAGCATAGCAGGCCCCGGTCGCTGAACCCCAATCGACCCGGATTGGCGGCCGAAGTGCTGGTGGGCGCCGAAGAAATGAGTTAGGTTGAACTACAATAATAGTTGCGGTGACGGACGTTCAGGGACTTCCGCACAACCATAAGGTACAAGAGCAATAACTGTCCCCGGCCGCCCGCTGACCCACCCCCGGACAGCCGGGAGGCCGGTTCGCGAGGGCACATGGCCAAATCCAGCAACGGTCGATCGGCGGCGCCGCGGCGCCCGCGCGCTCTCCTGCGTGGCAGCGCCCGGCTCGGATTCCGTCGTGACGCGGACCCGACCCTGGCACTGGTCTCGATCGTCTGTCGGGTGGCCGCCGCCCAGCTGGGCGTCGACCGGGCAGCGGTCCTGCGCCCGACCCGCGACGCCGCACGCTACGTCATGTACGCGGGGTACGGCTGGACCGACCGCGGTTCGGTTGAGCGCCTGGTGGATGCCGGCCAGGGCTCTCTGGTCGCGCGCACGCTGGCCTCGGACCGGCCGGTGGTCATCGGGGACCCGGGCGGCAAAGACACCGACCCCGGCGACGCCTGGCTCCAGGACGCCGGTCCCGGCACCGCGGCCCTGGTCGACGTCGGGGACCAGCCGGCTCCGTCCGCGGTGCTGGCGGTGTTCCGGAGCGAGCACCGCCGCTGGAGCAGCGCGGATCTGCGCCGGCTGCAGGTCGCCGCGCGGTTCGCACGGCTGGTGTTCGACCAGCGCACGACCCGGGAGGTGCTGGAGCATGTCTGGACCATGCTGGACAGCACCAGCGATTTCATCGGCACCACCGACGCCAGCGGCCGCGACCGGTACCTCAACAAGGCCGCGCGCGAGCTGTTCGGGCTGGAGACGTCGGCGGATGTCTACCGTTTCCGGCTCGGTGACGCCTACCCGCCCGACCAGTACCGCTACATGAAGGAGCACGCCTACCCCGCCGCCCGGCGCGACGGCATCTGGCGCGGCGAGACCGTGCTGCTGCGCCATGACGGTACCCGGGTGCCGGTCTCCCAGGTCACCGTGGTGCAGAAGGACGCACGCGGCCGGACGCTGTACATGTCCACCACCGCGCGCGACATCACCGACGAGAAGCGCGCCCGCGCGGAGCAGGCCGCACGGCTCGCACGCACCGAGCGTCAGCGCCAGGCGATCCTGCACATTGCCACCAGCGCCGCGGCGACGGGCGATGATCGCGAGCGCGCCCTGACCGAGGTCTGCCGGGCGGCGGCGCAGGCCATGCAGATCCCCTACGTCTGCATCTGGGAGCTGACCGGGAACGGGGATCAGGACGAGTTGCGCTGCATCGCCGCCAACCGGCCCGCGATGCCCGCCTTCTTCCGCCCGGGCGCCGTACGCCGCGCACGGAGCTACCCGCGCTACTTCGAAGCGCTGCGCAGCGAGCGGGCGCTGGCGATCACGGATGCCCTCAGCGATCGGCGCACGCGGGAGTTCGAGCGCGATTACCTGGAGCCGGTCGAGATCCGGTCCATCCTCGACGCGCCGATCCGCGTCGGCGGCCGGATCGTGGGCATGATCGGGCACAAGCATACGGGGGCGCCGCGCGCCTGGACCGTGGACGAGACCGACTTCTGCGCCCAGCTGGCCGACCAGGTGGCGCAGGTGCTGCTGCGCATCGACCGTGAGCAGGCCCGGAAGGCCCTGGAGCAGAGCGAGCAGCGCTACCGCGTGCTGTACGACCAGAACCCCGCCATGTTCTTCACCCTCGACCCGACCGGCCGCATCCTGTCCGTCAACCGCTTCGGCGCCGGCCACCTCGGCTACACGGTGGACTATCTGCTCGGCAGGAACCTGGCAGAGCTGGAAGTCGGGGCGGAAAGGGAGGGGCTGGCGGGCGAACTCGAGACCTGCCTGGCGCAACCCGGCCGCTATCACCGCTGGGAGAACTGCCTGGCGCGGCCCGACGGCTCGCTGGTCTGGGTGAGCACCACGGCGCGGGTGGTACCCGGCCCGGGTCGGGCGTCCGAGCTGCTGCTGGTGTGCGAGGATCACACGGAGACCTACCGGCTGTCCGAGAAGCTCTCGCACCAGGCCAGCCACGACCAGCTCACGGGGCTGTACAACCGGCGCTGGCTGGAACGCGAGATCGAGCGGCTGCTCGAGGACGTGCGCGACAACGACAGCGCGCACGCCCTGTGCTACCTGGATCTCGACAACTTCAAGGTGATCAACGAGACCTGCGGCCATGCTGCCGGCGACGACCTGCTGCGTAGGCTGGCGCAGCTGATGCAGCAGCACGCGGGTCCGGGCGACTCGCTCGCCCGGCTCGGGGGGGACGAGTTCGGCGTGCTGCTTGCGCACCGCACCATCGACGAGGCCGAGCACGTCGCCGAGCGCCTGCGCGACGCCGTGCGCGACTTCCGCTTCCGGTGGCAGGACTCGCTGTTCATGGTGGGGGTGAGCATCGGGCTGGTGCCGATCACCCGGGCCAGCGGCGAGTTGTCACAGATTTTCAGGGACGTCGACGCCGCCTGCTTCGCCGCCAAGGACGAAGGCCGCAACCGCGTCCACGTCTACCGCGCGGACGACCAGCAGCTGGCCCGGCGCTACGGCGAAATGCAGTGGGTCTCGCGCCTGCGACAGGCGCTGGAGGAGGACCGCTTCGAGCTGCACTGGCAATGGATCGCGCCGCTGCAGGAGGCGGACGCGGGCGGCCACCACTACGAGCTGCTGGTCCGCATGCTCGGCGATGACGGCGCGCTGGTGCAGCCGGACGAATTCCTGCCGGCGGCGGAACGCTACAACCTGGCGCCGGAGCTCGACCGCTGGGTGGTCGATCACGCGCTCGACTGGCTGGGGCGAAACCCCGCGCACCTGGAAGAGCTTGGCCTGTGCGCGATCAACCTCTCCGGCCAGTCGCTGGGCGACCACGATTTCCTCGCCTTCCTGCAGCAACGCCTGCGAGAGGGCCGGGTCCCGCCGCGGAAGATCTGCCTCGAGATCACGGAGACCGCCGCGATCGGCGATCTCTATACCGCCGTGCGATTCATGGACGCGCTGCGCACCCTGGGCGTGCGGTTCGCGCTGGACGACTTCGGCAGCGGACTGTCGTCGTTCGCCTACCTGCGCAGCCTGCCGGTCGACTACCTCAAGATCGACGGCGTGTTCGTCAAGGACATCGCGGACGACCCCATCGACCTGGCCGTGGTCAAGTCCATCAACGAGATCGGGAAGGTGATGGGCAAGCGCACCATCGCCGAATTCGCGGAGAACGAGAACATCCTGCGGCGCCTGCGCGAGATCGGCGTGGACTATGCCCAGGGCTACGGCGTGGGCATGCCCCGGCCGCTGCACGAGCTCAGCGCCGCCGGCGGCGCCAGACCCACAGGCAGCCCCCCCGGTTGACCGCCACCACGAATGCCGCGAGCCAAATCGGCAGGTGCCGCGTCAGCCCGGCAGCAGGTAGTGGCTCACGAAGTCGCCGTGCCAGGCGGCCTCGCCGCCGCGTTCGCGCAAAGCGTACCGGAGCCGCGTCAGCGGGCAGACCCAGCCCTCCACCGCCACCAGCGCGACCCAGACGACCGCCGGCAGGTGCAGCCAGACCAGGCGCCGCCAGCGCAGCAGCAGCAGGCCGCCGGCGACCGCGAAAACCACGAACGCGAGGTGGGCCACGACCACCGCGTCGGCAAGGTGGCGGTTACAACATCGCCGGTCCGGACGGGGCCGTTCAGCCCCGGAAGCTGCTGTGGCCGAAGTCCCCGAAGGGCTCGTCGCGTTCGCGCACGGCCTGGCGGAAGCCGACCTCGGCGGCGCGCTGCTGGAAGGCGTAACCCTCGGAGGTGTGACGGGTGATGCCGTCGAACACGGTGCCCAGGACCTGCGTGCTGCGCAGGCCCGCCTGCTCCACGGTCTGGTTCACCAGCAGCTTCATCATCACGAGCTGGTTCACCGGCATCCGCGCGATGCGCCCGAGCAGGGACTCGAACCGCTCGTCCAGGCGCTCCGGTGGCGCGCATTCCGTGGCCAGGCCCCACTCCACCGCCTCGCGACCGCTGAGACAGTCGCCGGTGAACAGCAGCCGCTTGGCCTTCTCGATGCCGATGCGGTAAGCCCATACCGCCGTGGTCGGGGAGCCCCACACCCGCGCCGGAGGGTAGCCGATCTTGGCGTCCTCGGCGATCACCAGCAGGTCGCTGCAGAGCGCCATGTCCGTGCCGCCGGCGACGCAGAAGCCGTGCACCTTGCAGACCACGGGCTTGTTGGCGTTGAACAGGCTCATGAAGCCGCGCACGTTGCGCGACATCATCTGGAAGTCGACCATCGGATCCCAGGTGCGCGCCGGATCGTGGTTGGCGGACTGCACGGCCGGATCCAGCGGCGAGCCGGCCGGGGCATCCCCGGTGCCGACGCCGCCCCGGCCCTCGGCGCTGTCGACCAGGTCGTAGCCGCCGCAGAAGCCCTTGCCGGTGCCGGCCAGTGCAATCACGTGGACGCCGGGGTCGAGATCGGCGCGCTCCACGCAGTGCGCGAGCTCCCGCGGCAACTCCAGGGTAATTCCGTTGCCCCGCCGCGGACGGTTCAGCGTGATCCGGGCGATGCGTCCGTCGACCTCGTAAATCATGGTGTTCAGCTCGTCCAAGACATGCTCCTCCCGTGTCGTGCCCTCGCGGAACCGATCCGGAATACCGGTCCGCTTCAGGGTAATGCATAGTATGCTCGCCTGGTCCGGCGCGGCAGACCGATTCCGGCGGCGACGGGGAATTGTCCGGACCGCGGCCGGTCGAACGCCGACACGGCCGGTCCACGGCACCCCCGGGTACCGCTCCCGTCCGCAACCGAAGCGAAGGAGACGCGCATGAGCCGACACACGGTGTCCGACCTGATCCTCGAGATTTTGGCCGAGACCGGGGTCCGCCAGATCTTCGGCATCCCGGGCGACGCGATCAACGGCCTGGTCGATGCGGTGCGCCGCCAGACCCGCATCGAGTTCATCCAGGTGCGTCACGAAGAGGCCGGCGCCTTCGCGGCGTCGGCCCAGGCGAAGCTGACCGGAAGACTCGCGGTCTGCGTCGGCACTGCCGGGCCCGGCGCCATTCACCTGCTCAACGGCCTCTACGACGCCAACCGCGACCATGCACCCGTGCTTGCGATCACCGGCCAGGTGGATACCACGGAGGTGGGCACCGACTACCACCAGGAAGTCGACCTGTACACGCTGTTCAAGGACGTGGCGGCCTTCAACCAGGTGGTAATGCGCCCCGAGCAGCTTCCGCGCCTGATCGTGCAGGCCTGCCGCACCGCCCTGGCGCACCGCACGGTGGCCCATCTCAGCCTGCCCGTGGACGTGGCGAAGCAGCCCCGGCAGGGGGACCGCCGGCACGCGCCGGTACAGGTCCATCGCGCCGCAACGCTGCCCGCGCGGGAGGACCTCGAGGCCGCGGCCGAGCTGCTGAACCGGTCGCGACGCGTGGTGATCCTCGCGGGTATCGGCTGCCAGGGCGCCCGCGAGGAGCTGATCGCGCTGGCCGACCGCCTGGGAGCGCCGGTGGTGCGCTCACTGCGGGCCAGGGACGTGATCCCGGACGAGCACGAGCTGAGCGCCGGCGGCATCGGCGCGCTGGGCGGCCGCCCCGCGGTGCAGGCGATGGCGGCCTGCGACGCCCTGCTGCTGGTGGGCACGGACTTCCCCTACCGGGACTTCTTTCCGGAGGACGCGCCCGCGGTCCAGATCGACATCGACCCGACGCGGATCGGCAAGCGCTACCCGGTCGAGGTCGGGCTCACCGGCGACGCGGGGCTGACGCTGAAGGCCCTTACGGAGCGGGTCAGGCGCCGTGAGGACCGCGACTTTCTCGAGAAGACGCAGGCGCGCATGCGCGACTTCCGGGAGGACAACCGCAAGGCGGAGCGCAGCGACCAGACCCCGATCCGGCCGCAGCGGCTCGCCGCGACCATCGGCGAGCTGGCCCGCGACGACGCGGTGTTCACCTGCGACACCGGCACGGTCACCATCTGGGCGGCCCGGCACCTGCGCCTGCGCGGCGAACAGCGCTTCACCCTGTCCTCGTCGCTGGCGTCCATGGCCTTCGCGATGCCGGCCGCGATCGGCGCGCAGCTGGCCTGGCCCGATCGCCAGGTGATCGCGCTCGCCGGGGACGGCGGCCTGGCGATGCTGATGGGCGACTTCGTCACGGCGGTGAAATACCACTTGCCGATCAACGTGGTGGTATTCAACAACAGCAAGCTGGGACTGATCCGCATGGAAGAGGAAGCGGAGGGGATCCCGGACTTCCAGACCGACCTGCTCAACCCCGACTTCGCGGCCTTCGCCCGCGCCTGCGGCGGCGCCGGCTTCGCGGCCACCGATCCGGCGGAGCTCGAAGGCACCCTGCGCCAGGCATTCGACACCGATGCGCCGACGATCGTGGACGTGAAGATCAATGCCGACGAGCTGCCGCTGCCGCCCAAGATCCACCCCTCCCAGGCGCTGGGCTACGGCATCGCCCGGACCAAGGAGCTGTTCGGAGGCTGATCAGACCGATCCCCGGGCCTCCGCGGCACAGGCCGCGCACAGCGCGGACTCCGGGAGGGTCCGCAGCCGCTGCGGCGCGATCGGGCGCCCGCACGCGAGGCAGCAGCCGTAATCGCCGGCGTCCAGGCGGGCCAGGGCGGCCTCGATGGCGCGCAGGCGGTCGATGGCGCCCTGGTCGAGCGCGTCCAGGACTTCGTCATTTTCCTTCTGGATCGCTGCCTCGTGCCAGTCGCCCTCGAGCGCCTCGCGCTGGCGCCGGCGGTCGCGCTCCAGCAGCCCGTGCTGCGCCAGCAGGTCCTCGCGGCGTCGCAGCAGCGCCCGGCGGACGGGCTCGCGCGAGCGCCGTTTCCCGGTCACAGGCGTTCCAGGACCGCGTCGGCGAAGCCGGTCGTGGTGCCCTCGCCGCCCAGGTCGGGCGTGGTCCGGTCGCCCTGGCCGATGGTCTTGCGCAGGGCGTAGCGGATCCGGTCGCCGGTGGCCTTGTCGTCCAGGTAGTCAAGCATCATCGCCGCCGCCAGGATCATCGAAGTGGGATTGGCGATGTTCTTGCCGGCGATGTCCGGCGCACTGCCGTGGACCGCCTCGAAGATCGCCCGGCCGTCGCCGATGTTGCCGCCCGGCGCCATGCCCAGGCCGCCCACCAGCCCGGCGCAGAGGTCGGAGATGATGTCGCCGAACAGGTTGGTGGTGACGATCACGTCGAAGCGGTGGGGATTCATCACCAGCTGCATGCAGCAATTGTCGACGATCATCTCCTCCAGCTCGAGCTCCGGATAGTCACGGGCGACCTCGCGCCCGCAGCGCAGGAACAGTCCGGACGTGGTCTTCATGATGTTCGCCTTGTGCGCGATGGTGATCTTCCTGCGCCCCACCCGGCGCGCCGTCTCGAAGGCGAAGCGGATCAGCCGCAGCGACTCGCGCCGGGTCATCACGCTCAGCGCCTCGGCGCGCTCGCCGTCCTCGCTCAGTGTCTGCCCCTGGCCTGAGTACATGCCCTCGGTGTTCTCCCGCACGGTGATGATGTCGATGCGGTCATAGCGGGACTTGGTGCCCGGAAAGGAGATCACGGGGCGCACGTTGGCGTAGAGGTCGAAGTGCTTGCGCAGGGTGACGTTGACCGAGGTGAAGCCCTCGCCGATGGGCGTGGTCACCGGACCCTTGAGGGCGAGACCGGTGGTCTCGATCGAGTCCAGCGTCTCCTGCGGGATAAGGTCGCGCCCGTGGTCCAGCGCAGTCTTGCCGACCTCGTGGAAATCGTACTCGAAATCGCAGCCGGCACGGTCCAGGATCTTCAGGGTCGCGTCGACGATGTCGGGTCCGATGCCGTCGCCCGGCAGCACGGTGATCCAGCGCTTTGCCATTCAGTCCTCCAGGTGCTTCACGAACCATGCCCCGGCCAGGCGCGCCACGCTCTCCAGCGCTCCCGGCTCCTCGAACAGATGCGTCGCCCCCGGCACGATCTCCACGCGGTGGGACGCCGTCAGGCGTCCGGCCGCCTCGCGATTGAGGGCGATCACCTGGGTGTCGAGCCCGCCCACCACCAGCAGGGTCGGGGCCCGGACCCGCTCCAGGCTCTCGCCGGCGAGATCGGGCCGGCCGCCGCGGGAGACCACGGCACGCACCCGCTCCGGCCGCAGGGCGGCCGCGCCGAGCGCCGCCGCCGCGCCGGTGCTGGCGCCGAACAGGCCCAGCGGCAGCTCCGCCAGCTCCGCCTGCCGGTCCAGCCAGTCAATGGTTCCGACCAGCCGCCCGGTCAACAGTTCTATGTCGAAGCGATGCTCGCGGGTGACCTGGTCGACCTCGTGCTCGGCCGCGGTCAGCAGGTCGAACAGCAGGGTCGCCAGGCGCTCGCGGTTGAGAAGCTCCGCGACGTAGCGGTTGCGCCGGCTGAACCGGCTGCTGCCGCTGCCGTGGGCGAAGGCCACCAGGCCCCGCGCGCCGCGTGGCACGCCCAGATCCCCGGGCAGGGCCACGCCGCCGGCATCGACGCGCACGCTGGCGGTAGCGACTCCCGCGCGGCTCACGGCCCGGCACCCCCGGAATCCTCGCCCCAGGCGCGGGCCAGCACGGCTCCCACCTCGGCGTCGCTGGTCTGCCCGAAGTCCCGGTACCAGCGCCCCACCGCCAGGAACGGCTCGGGCGTGGCCAGGCAGATCACCTCGTCGGCCTCCGCGCGCAGGCGCTCCACGGCCTCGGACGGTGCGACCGGAACCGCCACCACCACCCGGGCCGGTCCCAGGCTGCGCACCGCCGCCACCGCGGCACGCATGGTGGCGCCGGTGGCCAGCCCGTCGTCCACCAGGACGACCTCGCGATCCGCCACGGCGGGCGCCGGGCGCTCGCCCCGGTAGAGCTTCTCGCGCCGTTCGAGCTCGCGCCGCTCGCGCGCCTCGACCCGAGCGATATCCGCCTCGTCCAGCTGCAGCATTCCGGCCAGGTCCTCGTTCAGGGCACGGCCGCCGCCGCTGGCGATGGCTCCCATCGCCAGCTCTTCCTGCCCGGGGAGACCGAGCTTTCGCACGATGATGATGTCGAGCTCGGCGCCGAGCACCCGGGCCACCGCTTCGGCCACCGGAACGCCCCCGCGGGGCAGGCCCAGCACGATCGCCTCCCCGCCCACCCCCTGCCCGCGCAGTGCCTCGGCGAGCCGCCTGCCGGCTTCCGTGCGATCGGTAAAGGGCAATTGCATACCGCCGACTCCGCCGGTCGTGGAACACGCTCAGTCGGTACGATTCTAGGACGCCGCCGGCGCGGCCGGCCATGACGGGCGTCACCAATCGTCCTGAAGCTCAGTCCTCCCGGAACAGCGCGCGCTTGGTGCGGTGCAGGGCGGAAATGTCTTCGTCCCCGTGGCCGTCCTCGAGCAGCCGGCTGTAGTGCAGCCGCGTCATCTCGATCACCGGCAGCTGGACACCCTTCTCCGCCGCCATCTGCTGGCAGATGGCCAGATCCTTGTCGTGCAGTGCCAGCTTGAACCCGGGCGGGTAGCTGCCGCGGACCATGCCGGGACCGCGATTGCTCAGGAACCAGTTGCCGGCGGCCCCGCTGCCCACGACCTCGATCACCCGGTCCATGGGCAGACCCTGCGCTTCGCCGAAAGCCAGCGCCTCGCTCACGGCCTGGTTGATCCCGGCGACCATGATCTGGTTGACCGCCTTGGTGGCCTGGCCGGTGCCGACCGGGCCCATGTGCACGATGCTGCGTCCCATCGCCTCCAGCGCCGGCATCGCCCGATCCAGGGCCTCGGCCTCGCCGCCGGCCATGATCGCCAGCGTGCCCCGGGCGGCGCCTTCGGTGCCCCCGGAAACCGGGCAGTCCAGGAACGCGGCGCCCCGGCCCGCGGCGATCTCCGCCGCCTCCCTGGCGGTGGAGGCCGCGACCGTCGAGCAGTCGACCACGATGCTGTCGGCCCCGAACCCGGAACCCATGGCCGCGACCACCTCGAGCACGTCGGCGTCGGCGGACACGCACAGCACCACCACGTCGCAGCGCGACGCCAGCTCCGCCGGATCGCGAGCGACTGCGCAGCCGGTCTCCGCCGCAAGGTCCTGCGCCTTGTCCGGCGTTCGGTTCCAGACCGCTGCCAGCAGTCCGGCGCGGTGCAGATTGCGTGCCATGGAGGCACCCATGGCCCCGAGCCCGATGAATCCTGCCTGCATGCCTCGAACCTCCCGCTGAACCGTGCGCGGTCAGCGCTTGAGATAGGTGTAGCCCTTCAGGCCGGCGGTCAGTTCGGCCAGGTACCGGCGGCTCTCCTCGGCGTCCAGCCCCGCCCGTTCGATCTTCGCCTGGTAGATCCGCAGCAGGTCCTCCGGCCGGAAGTGCACGTAGGAAAGAAGCTGGTCGGCGGTATCGCCGTGCTCCGGGTCGACCAGCCGGTAGCCACCGTCGCCGTCCAGTTCGACGTTCACCGCGTCGGTATCCCCGAACAGGTTGTGCATGTCGCCGAGGATCTCCTGGTAGGCGCCCACCATGAAGAATCCGAGCAGGTAGTCCTCGCCCGGGCGCAGCGGATGCAGGGCCACGGTGGGCGACACCCCCTGCTGGTCGACGTAGTGGTCGATGCGCCCGTCCGAGTCGCAGGTCAGATCCTCGATCACCCCGCGCTCGCAAGGGCACTCGTGCAGCCGGTGCAGCGGCACCACCGGGAAGATCTGCTGGATCGCCCAGACGTCGGGCAGCGACTGGAACAGTGAGAAGTTGCAGAAGTACTTCACCGCCAGGCGCTCGTCGAGCTGATCGAGGGCCTCCCGGTGAGCCCGCCGCCCCGGCTCCAGGGCCCGGCGCACGCGCTGGCAGATGGCCGTGTAGAGCTGCTCGGCCTGGGCCCGCTGCTGCAGGCTGAGCAGGCCGTGCGTATACATCGACTGGGCCTCGGAGAGCCAGTAGGCAGCGTCGTGGTACAGCTCGAGCAGGGGGCGCTGCGGCTCGTTGCGGTAACCCTGCCACAGGTCGTGCAGGATCAGGGGCGCGTCCGACGCCGGTTCCGGCGGGTCGCCGTCGGTACCCAGCGGCATCTCCACGTCCGTCACCTGCGTGATCAGTACCGCGTGATGCGCCGCCATCGCGCGTCCCGCCTCGGTAATCAGGCCGGGCTCGGGCAGCGACTGCTCCAGGCAAAGCTCGCGGATGCCGCGGACGACCGCGTTGGCGTACTCGCGCACGCTGTAGTTCATGGAGCAGAAGCTGCGCGAGCGGGTACCCTCGTAGTCGACCCCGAGGCCGCCGCCGACGTCCAGCCACTCCACCGGGAAACCCATGGCCCGCAGCTCGCCGTAGTGACGGACCGCCTCGCTCATGCCCCGCTGGATGTCGCGGATGTTGGCGATCTGCGAGCCCATGTGGAAATGCAGCAGCCGCAGACCGTCCTCCAGCCCGGCCTCCTGCAGGCGCCGCAGGGCATGCAGGAACTGCGTCGCGGACAGCCCGAACTTGGACTTCTCGCCGCCGGTGTTCTGCCACTTGCTGGTGCCGAGGCTCGCCAGGCGCACGCGCACGCCCAGCAGCGGTGACACGCCGAGCGCGCGTGACTCGGCCACGATGTCGTCCAGCTCCGAGAGCTTCTCCACCACGATGAACACCCGGTGGCCCAGGCGACGGGCGATCAGCGCGCGGCGGATGTACTCGCGGTCCTTGTAGCCGTTGCACACGATCACGCCGTCGTCCGCCGACAGGCCCAGCACCGCCATCAGCTCCGGCTTGCTGCCGGCCTCCAGGCCGACGCGGGCACCGCCCTGGCGCACGATCTGCTCCACCACGGAACGCTGCTGGTTGACCTTGATCGGGTAAACGGCGGTATAGCCGCCCCGGTAGCCGTGCTCCGCCCGCGCCTCGGCGAAGGCCCGGCACAGCGACTCGACCCGATCGTGGAGAATGTCGGTAAAGCGCACCAGCACAGGGAAGCTCAGCCCGGAGCGGGCCAGGCTCTCGGCCAGCTCACGCAGATCGACGGTGCCCCGGTCCGGGTCCCGGAACGGACGCGCCACCAGGTGTCCGGGGGTGGCGACGTCGAAGTAGCCCTCGCTCCACTCGGCGATGTTGTAAAGGCGCCGGGAATTTTCGATATTCCAGTCGGACATCGGACAGCGACTCCGGGACGGACGCATTACAGTATGCGAATCGCACCGGCCTGAAAAGGCATGCTCCCGCGGCGTGCCATAGCGCACGGCCATTCCGCTATAATGCGGGCCTTTCAGGAGGGCAGCCATGGCGCTCGAGGGCAACTGGTTCACCGAGATCGACGAGGCCGGCGGCACCGCCTTCTCGTTGCGGCTGGCGGATCGGCTGCACGTCGAGCAGAGCCGCTACCAGAAGATCGAGATCTTCGAGACCACGCGCTTCGGCACGCTGATGGTCATCGACGATTACATCATGCTGAGCGACCGGGACAACTTCCTCTACCACGAGATGATGTCCCACCCGGTGCTGTTCAGCCATCCCGCGCCGAAGCGCGTGGTGATCATCGGCGGCGGCGACTGCGGCACGCTGCGCGAGGTGCTGCGCCATCCGGAGGTGGAGCATGTCCTGCAGGTGGAGATCGACGAGCGCGTCACGCGGCTGTCCGAGCGGTTCTTCCCGGAGCTCTGCGAGGCCAACGACGACCCGCGCGCGGAGCTGTACTTCGGCGACGGCATCGCCTGGATGGCCGACGCCGGGCCCGGCAGCGTCGACGTGGTGATCGTCGACAGCACCGATCCGGTCGGGCCGGCGAAGGGGCTGTTCACGGAGGCGTTCTACCGCGACGTTTACCGGGCGCTGGGGCCGGAGGGGCTGGTGGTGCAGCAGAGCGAGTCGCCCCTCTATCACATGCACATCCTGGCGCCGATGCGGCGCGCGATGCAGGCCGGCGGGTTCAGCGCCGTGCGGACGCTGTGCTTCCCGCAGCCCGTGTACCCGTCCGGATGGTGGAGCGCGACCATCGCCGGCAAGCGCGGGGACATCGCCATCACCCGTGCCGCGGAGGCGGAACGGGCGCCGTTCGAGACGCTGTACTACAGCCCCGATATCCACCGGGCCGCGCTGGTGGCTCCGCCGTTCATGCGCCGGGCGCTGGAGAACGCCGAGGCCGGGGGCTAGGAGCCCGAGGTGCCGCCCGCCGTGGACCCGTCGGCGTTTCCGGCCGGGCAGTTCTGCTTCACCTGGGCCCGGGCCTGGCGCAGTCGCTGCCGGCGCTGTTTCGGCGTCAGCTTCACCCGGCCCCCGCCCTTCTTCTTCATGTAGATCTGGTCGTGATTGCGGATCAGCGCGACGCGCTTGCGCCACTGGTCGCACAGGCTGGATCCGGAGCCGCTGCCTGCCGCCTCGCGGGCCTTGCCGACCGCGCGTCCGCTGCCGGGGCGGCCCTTGCCTCCCGCCCCCTTGGCCGCCGGCGCGGGCGCGCTGGCGCTGTCCGGCTCGTCGATCTGGACCTTCCTGGCGTGCGGGCTGGACGGCGTGTCGCTGTAGACCACCGTGCCGTCCGGCTTGACCCAGCGGTAGACGGGCCCCTGGCCGGCCAGGGCCGCGCCGCAGGCGAGCAACAGCATGGTGAACAGCATCAGTTTCGGATACATCCGCTCCCTTCCGGGCCCTGCGGGCCGTGCTGCAATTTGTCACAGTATTCCGCCTGTGACCGGACGCCGCAAAATCTCGCCGGCCGGTATCAGACTACCGGTGCTTCGGCACCGACAGGCGATCCAGGCGCAGCCGCTCACGATGGTCGAACAGGCGACGCGAGCCCAGCCAGACGGCCACCAGCGTGCCGAAGCCGGTTCCCGACGAGATCAGGAACATGATCAGGATCTGGTACTTCACCGCTTCCATGGGCGGCGCGCCCGCGAGGATCTGGCCGGTCATCATCCCGGGCAGGCTCACGATGCCGGCCGCGGCCATCGCGTTGATGATGGGTATCATGCCGCTGCGCCCGGCGTGGCGCCGGATCCGGGCAACCGCCTCCATCGCGGTCTCGCCCAGCATCAGGCGCTGCTCCAGCATCCGGCGCTGGTCCCAGGCGGTCTGGGTGAGACGGTCCAGTCCCAGGGCGATGCCGGTCATGGTGTTGCCGAGGATCATGCCCAGCAGCGGGATGGCGTACTGGGGCTGGTACCAGGGATGCGTCCGGATCACCGTGAGCAGCGCCAGTACGGTGAGTGCGAAGGAGGACACGAACATGGACAGCGTGCCCAGGCCGTAGCCCCACCATCCCTGGAAACGGCGCTCCTGACGCATCATGGCCTCGCGTCCGGCCGCGAGCACCATCGCGGCCGCCATCAGCGAGATCCAGAGCAGGTGCACGTGCGCGAACACCGCCTTGAGCACCAGCCCGATCAGGCTCAGCTGGATCACGGTACGGGCGCCGGCGACGAGCAGCTCCCGCTCGACCGCGAGCCGCGCGGCCCATGACAGCCCCGCGAGGATCACGATCAGGACTGCCGCCAGGGCCAGGTCCAGCGGAGTCAGCGAGACGAAGTGCATGCCTGCTCCGGTTCCGCCGCCAGCCGCCCGTCGCGAAGGGTAAAACGCCGGTCCGCGACCCGCGTGAGCTGACCCCGGTCGTGGCTGACCCAGAGAACGCAGAGCCGTCGCCGGTCGCGGTATTCCCGGATCAGCGCCTCGGCTCCGGCGACGTTGTCGGCATCCAGGTTGGCGGTGGGCTCGTCCAGCAGCAGCACCTCGGGCTCGCGCGCCAGCATTCGCAACAGTGCGAGGCGCTGGCGCTCGCCGCTGGAGAGGCGTTCCGCCGGCCAGTCCCAGACCCCGTCCGGCAGTTGCAGGCGGCGCGCCGCCTCGACCGGCCGGTCCGGGAAGTGATCCCCCACGCGGGGCAGCCACCATTCGGGGTCGGCCGGCAGGAGCTGCACGCGCCGGCGCCATTGCGCCGGCGCGAACCCGGTCATGTCGCGGCCGTCCAGACGCGCCGTCCCGTCGTGGGGATCCAGGTCCGCGATCGCGCGCAACAGCGAGCTCTTGCCCGAGCCCGAGGGTCCCGCCACGCCGACGCACTCGCCCCGTGTTACCGTAAGGCTCACGGGGCCGACCACCGGCGTTCGCAGCTCCAGCAGCTCCAGCATCGAGTCAGCCCGGTGCGCCGCGCCGGTGGCCGGAGCGAATCTCCTGCCTGCAACCACACGCGAACGGGGAACAACGATGGCGGAAGCGAAGATCGCGCAGCGCGCGCCTTATGCCGTTGACCTGCAGCCCGGTGACTACGCCTGGTGCCGCTGCGGACGCTCGCACAACCAGCCGTTCTGCGACGGCTCGCACAAGGGCACCGGCTTCGAGCCGCGCCGCTTCCACCTGGATGCGGCGAAAACGGTCTACCTGTGCGGCTGCAAGCGCACCGGAAACCAGCCCTACTGCGACGGCACCCACAAGACGCTGGGATAGGCCACGGCGGCCGTTCAAAGGGCGTCCGGACCGGTCTCGCCGGTCCGGATGCGCACGCACTGGTCGAGGCTGTAGACGAAGATCTTGCCATCCCCGATCTTGCCCGTCCGGGCCGTGCTGCTGATGGCGTCGATCACCTTCTCCAGGATCTCCTCGGAGGCGGCCACCTCGATCTTGACCTTGGGCAGGAAGTCCACCACGTACTCGGCACCGCGATACAGCTCGGTGTGGCCTTTCTGCCTGCCGAAGCCCTTGACCTCCGTGACGGTCATGCCCTGCACGCCGATCTCGAACAGCGCGGTGCGCACGTCGTCGAGCCGGAAGGGCTTGATGATGGCAGTCACCATTTTCATGCCTTGATCCCCCGCGTTGGATGCATCGGGCCTGCGGCGCGCAGGCACCTCAAGGGGCACCAATTATGGCCGACCCGGGCCGCCCCGGGGAAGCCGGCACGCCGACGCCCGGCTTCCCCGGTCGCTCGGACGCCGCTACATGTTGTAACCGCGCTCGTCGTGCAGCGCCAGGTCCAGTCCCTCGGTCTCCTCGTCGCGCGTGACCCGCAGCCCCAGCAGCGCATCCAGCACCTTGAGGATGATCCAGGTGGCCGCCAGATCGTAGACGATGGTCGCCGCGACCGCGATCAGCTGGTGCAGCACCTGGGTCGCCATGCTCACCCCCTGCGGCAACCCGGCGCCGCCCAGTGACGCGGCAACGAACACTCCGGTCAGCAGGGTGCCGATGATGCCGCCCACCCCGTGCACGCCAAAGCAGTCGAGCGTGTCGTCATAGCGCAGGCGCGGCTTCAGCCGGACCACCGCGTAGAAGCAGCCCAGGCCGGCCGCGAGACCGATGACCAGCGCTCCCGCGGGACCGACGAAGCCCGCGGCCGGCGTGATCGCCACCATCCCCGCGACTGCCCCGGAGGCGATGCCGAGCGCGCTGGGCTTGCCGTGCAGCAGCCACTCGCCGGACATCCAGGTCAGCGCCGCGGTGGCGCCGGCGACCTGGGTGGTGAGCATGGCCATGCCGGTGACGCCGTTGGCGCCGAGTTCGCTGCCGGCGTTGAAGCCGAACCACCCGACCCACAGCATGCCGGCGCCGGCCACGGTCAGGATCATGTTGTGCGGCAGCATGGCGGTGGTCGGATAGCCCTTGCGCCGGCCCAGCATCACGGCCGCGACCAGCGCCGCGATGCCGGAGTTGATCTCGACCACGGTACCCCCGGCGAAGTCCAGCACCCCCAGCTGGTGCATCCAGCCACCGCCCCAGATCCAGTGGGTGACCGGCGCGTACACGAAGGTCACCCACAGGATGCAGAACCACATGAGCGCGGAGAACTTCATGCGCTCGGCAAAAGCGCCGACGATCAGCGCCGGCGTGATGATGGCGAAGGCCAGCTGGAACATGGCGAACACCGTCTCGGGAATCGAGCCGTCGAGCTTGCCGATGCCGATACCCGCCATGAAGGCCTTGCCCAGCCCGCCGATCCAGGGCTGCAGGCCACCGCCGCTGCCGAACGCCAGGCTGTACAGGTACACCACCCAGAGCACGGTCACCACGCAGGTGATGGCGAAGCACTGCATCATCACCGACAGCGCGTTCTTGCTGCGGACCATGCCGGCGTAGAACAGCGACAGGCCGGGGATGGTCATGAACAGCACCAGCGCGGTGGCGGTGAGCATCCAGGCCGCGTTGCCGGTATCCAGCGGGGTCGTGCCGGTGGCGAACGCGGCCGGCGCGGCCAGCGCCAGCGCCGCGGCGAGCACCCGTCCGGGCAGGCGCATTCTCGCTTGAGCCATCTCGATGTCCTCTCCTCGATGAAAACGCAAACCGCGCGGCGGCACCGGAAAGCCCGGCGCGCACGCGCACCCGTCCTGCTTCCGCCGACGTCCCCGTCAACCGCACGGAACGCGGAACCGGCGGCTCGTCGGACCGGTCTCCGCGAACTCCGCACGGCGATCCGCCGGCGGCACTCCCCTGCTGCGCATGAACCGGATTTCGCGGGTGCCGGCCCCTGCCCGGACCCGCCCCGGCTCGATCTGCGCCTTCCCGTTGTGAAACGACGGAGGCGGCGGACACCCCGAAGGCGTCCGCCGCCGCTTTCCGCGCGCCGTCATCGATCGCGGCGCTTGCTGTACCAGCCCCGCGTCAGAGGCTGTAGCTGCGCTCGTCGTGAAGGGCCAGGTCCAGACCCTCCGTTTCCTGCTCCTCGTTCACGCGCAGTCCGATGACCGCATCGATGACCTTGAGGATGATGAAGGTCAGTACCGCGTCGTAGACCAGGGTCACGCCGACGCCCAGGCACTGCTTGAGGAACTGGTCACCCATGCTCACGCCGTGGGGAAGCCCCGCGCCGCCGAACTTCGCGGCCACGAAGACGCCCGTCAGCAGCGCGCCGATGATCCCGCCGACCCCGTGCACGCCGAAGGTGTCCAGCGAGTCGTCGTAGCCGAGCGCCGGCTTGAGACGCGTCGCGGCGTAGAAACACCCGATGCCGCAGGCGATCCCGATGAGCAGCGCGCCCATCGGGCCGACGAAGCCGGACGCCGGCGTGATCGCGACCAGCCCGGCCACCGCGCCCGACACGATCCCCAGTGCGCTGGGCTTGCCGTGCAGCAGCCACTCGGCGAACATCCAGGTGAGGGCGGCCGTCGCGGTAGCGATCTGCGTAACCATCATCGCCATGCCCGCCACACCGTCGGCCGCCAGCTCGCTGCCGGCATTGAACCCGAACCAGCCGACCCAGAGCATGCCGGCGCCGATCACCGTCAGCATCATGTTGTGCGGCGGCATGGCGGTGGTCGGATAGCCCTTGCGCTTGCCCAGCACCAGCGCCGTGACCAGGCCCGCGATGCCGGCGTTGATGTGCACCACGGTGCCGCCGGCGAAGTCCATCACGCCGAGGCTGCCGAGCCAGCCGCCGCCCCAGACCCAGTGCGCGATCGGTGCGTAGACCACGGTGACCCAGATCCCCATGAACCACATCATCGCCGAGAACTTCATGCGTTCGACGAACGCGCCGACGATCAGCGCCGGGGTGATGATGGCGAAGGTGAGCTGGAACATGGAGAACACGGTTTCCGGAATGCTGCCGCTCAGGGTGTTCCTGCCCATGCCGGCCAGGAAGGCCTTGGTCAGGCCCCCGATCAGGGGCTGTGCGGCGCCCCCGCCGCTGAACGCCAGGCTGTAGTCGAACAGCATCCACAGCACCGTCACCAGGCAGGTGATGGCGAAGCACTGCATCATCACCGACAGGGCGTTCTTGCTGCGGACCATGCCGGCGTAGAACAGCGAAAGGCCGGGGACGGTCATGAACAGCACCAGCGCGACCGAGGTGAGCATCCAGGCAGTGTCGCCCGCGCTCAGGGTCGGCGTCGTGCCGGCGGCCAGCGCCGCCGGGGCCGCCAGCGCCATGAGCGCCACGGCGAACCAGCCGAGCGTGTACTTGTATCGACGAGCCATTTCGGTACTCCCCTTTTCCCGAGGTCTCAGAGCGCGTCCGCGCCGGTCTCGCCGGTGCGGATGCGCACGGCCTGCTCCAGCGCCGTGACGAAGATCTTGCCGTCACCGATCTTGCCGGTGCGGGCCGCGTTGGTGATGGCCTCGATCACCTGCTCGGCCGTCTCGGCCGGGGCGGCGACCTCGATCTTCACCTTGGGCAGGAAATCGACGACGTACTCGGCGCCCCGGTACAGCTCGGTGTGGCCTTTCTGCCGGCCGAAACCCTTCACCTCGGTGACAGTGATGCCCTGCACCCCGACATCGGAGAGGGCCTCGCGCACGTCATCGAGCTTGAAGGGCTTGATGATTGCCGTGATCAGCTTCATTTCAGGCTCCTTGGTCCGGCCGGGCCGGAGCGGCTAGAAGTTCTTGCCGACGGAGAGGACGCCGGTGCCCTCGCACAGGTTCGATCCGCCGAAGCACTCGCTCTTGCTCAGGTTGGTGTCCGAGTAGGCGAGCTTCCACGTCAGCCCGGCGAAGTCCTTCGACACGCTCAGGCCGTAGTCGGTGTAGTCGGGCGTGCCCCAGGCCGCGTTGTCGGCGATCCACTGGTGCCCGGCATGCAGGCTGATGGAGAGGCCCGCCGGCAGGTTCGCGGGGATGTCGTAGTCGGCGGAGAGATAGTTGGACGTGCCGGTCCCCCCGAAGTAGTCGTGGCTCCAGGCATTGCCCAGGGTCAGGCCCTGCCAGCTGACCTTGCCGTAGACCTCGTAGAAGTTGTCGGTGTTGATGCCGCCCGGGTAGTTGTAATAGATGACCCCGACGTCGTAGCCGATCGGACCCGCACTGGCGCTGTAGCCGGCGTAGGTGTCGAGCTCCTGGCTGGTCCCGTCCGCCGGGCCGAAGTTGACGTTGGAGCCCCACAGGCCCGCGTACACGCCGATCTTGCTGGAATAGTCCAGGCCGCCCTGGATGGCCGGCTTGTGGTTGGTCTGGGTGATCCCCCGGAACAGGTAGTCCGAGGTCAGGTCCACGTTGCCCGTCACCTGGTCCCGGGCCTGGGCGACGCCGGCGAAGGCCACCAGAGCGGCGGCGGTGCCCATTAGTACCAGTTTGCGCATTGTCGGTTGCTCCCTGAGTGGGTCGGTTGCGTTACGGTTCGAGGCGCTGCCGCCTCCGCACCGTCCTGCTAGCAGGAACCGTGCCAACCCCTGATTCCCGCGTCCTGCGGCGCCCCGAGGCAAAAGTAGCACCGCGCCGCGCGAATGCCTGCACCGAAACGGGGAGCGCGGGAAGCGACTGCACCATCCTGGTGCGGCAGGCCGCATCCGCGGTGTGCATCGCCGGCCGCAACGCCCTAGACTGAAGGCTGGAACACATCACCGGGGGACGAAGACATGGACCGGGACCGATTCGCAGAGGATCTGAGCGACCGCCTGTCCTCGCGGCTGCCGCCGGGGCTGGACGCGCTGCGCGAGGACCTGAGACGCAACTTCCGGGCGGTGATCCAGAGCAGCCTGGAACGCCTGGACCTCGTCACCCGCGAGGAGTTTGAAGTGCAGCGGGCCGTACTGGAGCGCACCCGCACCCGCCTGGGCGAGCTCGAGCAGCGCATCGCGGAGCTGGAGGGCGGCAGAAAGGGCAAGCGCGGCCAGGGTTGAGCGAGCCCGCGCAGGGAGCGCGCGCAAGGGCCCCGTCCATCGCAACCCAGGGAAGGGAGACATGACGCTCGCAACCGTCCACAGCCGGGCCCAGCTCGGCCTGGACGCGCCGCCGGTCACGGTGGAGGTGCATCTCGCCAACGGCCTGCCGTCGCTGTCGATCGTCGGCCTGCCCGAGACCGCGGTGAAGGAGAGCAAGGACCGCGTACGGGCGGCACTGCTCAACAGCGGCTGCGACTTTCCCGCCCGCCGCATCACCGTGAACCTGGCTCCTGCCGACCTGCCCAAGGACGGCGGCCGTTTCGATCTGCCGATCGCGGTGGGGATCCTGGCCGCCTCGGGCCAGATCCCCGCCCGGCCGCTCGCGGAGCTCGAGCTGGTGGGAGAGCTGTCACTGAGCGGTGCCCTGCGCCCCGTCCGGGGCGCGCTGCCCGCCGCCGTCCATGCCGGGCGCGCGGGGCGCCGCCTGCTGCTGCCGTCCGAGTCGGCGGCGGAGGCCGCCCTGGCACGCGCGGTGCCCGTCCACCCGGCATCCCACCTGCTGGAAGTCTGCGGTCACGTTACCGGGGATCGGTGCCTGCCGCCGCTGGAGGCCGAAGCGCCCGGCCCCGCGGCGGATCCCGAGCCCGGACCCGACCTCCGCGAGGTGCGTGGCCAGCCGGCCGCCAAGCGGGCGCTGGAGGTCGCCGCGGCCGGCGAGCACAGCCTGCTCCTTATCGGACCGCCCGGCACCGGCAAGAGCATGCTCGCGCGGCGGTTGCCGGGGATCCTGCCGCCCATGCGGGAAGAGGAGGCGCTGGAGTGCGCCACCATCGCCTCGATCAGCAACGGCGGCTTTCGTGCCGACGCCTGGGGACAGCGCCCCTACCGCGCGCCGCACCACACCGCCTCGGCCGTGGCCCTGGTGGGCGGGGGGCCGGTGCCGCGACCCGGCGAGATCTCGCTGGCCCACCGCGGCGTGCTGTTCCTGGACGAGCTGCCGGAGTTCGACCGGCGCGTGCTGGAGGTCCTGCGCGAGCCGCTGGAGACGGGTCATATCAACATCTCCCGGGCCGCGCGCCAGGCCACCTACCCGGCCCGCTTCCAGATGGTGGCCGCGATGAACCCTTGCCCCTGCGGACACCTGGGGGACGCGCGCAGCGGCTGTCGCTGCACCGCGGAACAGGTGCGACGCTACCGCGCGCGGGTCTCCGGGCCGGTGCTGGATCGCATCGACCTGCACGTCGAGATGCCGCCCGTTCCGCACCGCCTGATGCTGGAGGAGCAGCCCGACGGCGAGCCCAGTTGCGACGTCCGCGCACGCGTCCGAACCGCGCGCCTGCGCCAGCTGGAGCGCGCGGGAAAGCCCAACGCCCGCCTCAGCGGCAGCGAGGTGGAGACCTGGTGTCGGCCCGACGCGGCCGGGCGCGCCCTGCTGGAATCGGCGCTGGAGCGCCTGGGCCTGACCGCGCGTGCCTATCACCGGGTACTGCGTACGGCGCGCACCATCGCGGACCTCGCCGGGGAGACCCGTGTCGGCGCCGCGCACGTCGGGGAAGCCGTGCAGTACCGGCAGCTCGACCGCCGGCTCGCCGAGCGCTGATGCGCGTGACCACGCCTCTCGCGGCCCGGCGCGCGGCGTCGTATGCTACGACCAGTCTTCCAGAAGGTATTGCCCGGTCTCGGCGGCACCCTGAGCCGCTGTGGCAAGGCACGAGGAGATGTGGCATTACCCCGGACCGGGTTAGTACCAATCTTCCTGACATCCGGCGCCACGCTGCCGGCTTCGCACGCATCCGGGGGACCGGACCAGATGCTCCAGGCAATCATTCGGCATCGCGGACGCCAGCGCCGCGACCTGCGCCGGGACGAGGTCACGTCGCTGGTGTTCGGCGGACTGGCCTACGTTCCGGCCCGGGACGCATGGCCTGTCTTCCAGGATCTGCTGGCGGCGGCCGGCGGGCGAGGGCCCGCGCACGGGTGGCAGCCCGAGGGCTGGCGCCTGGAATTCTGGCCGCACCAGGAGCCGGGGCGGGGGCACGATCTCGCGGCCACGTTCCGCGACCCGGCCGGAGCCACCCTGGCGGTGCTCGCGGACGTCGCCTGGGGCCACCGCGCCCGCCACGCCAGGTCGCCGGCCCCGGTCGGGGACCGGGTCGAGCGGCACCTGCTGGTGGTCGGCGACAGCGGCCCGGCGACGGGTGCGCTCGACGAGCGGATCGGGACGCTGAGCTGGGCCGGCTTCGCCGAGGTGCTCACGTCCGGGCGCAGGCACTGGCCCCGGGCCGCGTCACTGTGGGCCGCCGACGTGCTGGAGCTGCTGGCCTGCCTGAATGTGCGGCCGTTCTCCGGCTTCGCCGGCATCCGGGCGGGGACGGCCCTGCGACCCGGACGTCGGGTGTTCTGGCACCCGTTCGCGGGCTTCGCGGCGCTGGCCGGGCGTTACCGCCTGACGCCGCAGCGGCGCCGTGCCGCCTTCTTCCATCCCATGAGCCATCGCCGCGACCGTACGCTTCACTGATCCGGACCGGGCCACGACCAGGAAAGAGCTAATGACCAGCGAGACCCCTCTGGGAGAACAGATCTTCTGGGCCACGCGGCTGCTGGCCGATGTCACCGCCCAGACCACGAGCCTGCTGGATACCATCCAGGACCGCCTCGAGAGCCTGGGCGAGCGTCTCGGCGTCGGCTACCTGCAGTTCGTCGAGGACGACGTCTGTACCGATCCCGGCAACTGGATCCCCTACGGCTGGGTGTCGAACTTCGAACTGGCGCGGGACCGCCAGAGCCCGCGCGAGTATGTCGCGATCCAGGTCGACTTCGGCAACGAGCACGACGCGCACCCCGCCGGCACGCAGTCGCTGCTCAGCGTGCTCTACGCCAGCGACGGCCCCTGGGGCTACCGCGAGCCGGAGGCGCGCTTCGACCTGCGCGACACCCTGGAGCTGTGGGAGGGGCACTGGTTCGAGCTGTTCGACTCGCGCCTGTTCGCCTGGCAGGACGACTCGGATACCTACTGGGCATACGTACTGCCGCTCACTTCCCTGAACAGCCTGGAGGACGTGGACCGGCAGGTGATGGGGCCGCTGGGGGTGCTGCTCACGCTCGCGCCCGGGGAGGCACTGGCCCCGGGCGTCGCGACGCGCGCCTTCCGTGACGCCGACCGGGTGCTGCGGTTCAAGGCCGACGACGGCTCCGTCCGCCTGGCGGGAGAGGCCTGACGCCACGCCGCGCCCGGGCTACAATCCCGCCTTTTCACCAGGCCCGCCGATGTCCGCCCTGAATCCGCAACAGCAAGCCGCCATCCGCCACGTCGACGGGCCCGCGCTGGTGCTGGCCGGTGCCGGAAGCGGCAAGACCCGCGTGATCAGCCACAAGATCGCGTACCTGGTTCGCGAATGCGGCATCCCGCCGGGACGCATCGGCGCCGTCACCTTCACCAACAAGGCCGCGCGCGAAATGAAGGAGCGCGTGGCGGCGCTGCTCGGCCCCGCCGGGGGCCGCGGCCTGCTGGTGTGCACCTTCCACAGCCTGGGCCTGCGCATGCTGCAGCGCGAGGCGTCAGCGGCCGGTCTGCGGGCCGGATTCTCGATATTCGACGCCGAGGACAGCGCCGGCCTGCTGCGCGAGCTCGCCCGGCGGGCCGCAGATACCGACGACGGGGCCATCGACGCCGTGCAGCATCGCATCTCCGGCTGGAAGAGCGCGCTGATCGGCCCCGCCGCCGCGCTGTCCCGCGCCGGGGATGACGCGGAGGCGGCCGCCGCGCGGCTGTACGCCGAGTACAACCGCCACCTGCACGCATACAACGCGGTGGACTTCGACGACCTGATCGCGCGCCCGGTGGCCCTGCTGCGCGCCGATCCGGCGGTCCGGGAGCGCTGGCAGAACCGCTTGCACTACCTGCTGGTGGACGAGTACCAGGACACCAACGAGGCCCAGTACCAGCTGCTGCGGAGCCTGGCCGGGCCGGCGGAGCGCTTCACGGTGGTGGGTGACGACGACCAGTCCGTATACGCCTGGCGCGGCGCACGCCCGGAGAACCTGGCGCAGCTGAGCCGCGATTACCCGCGTCTGAAGGTGATCAAGCTGGAGCAGAACTACCGCTCCACGGCGCGCATCCTGCGCGCGGCCAACCGCCTGATCGCGAACAACGGCCACCTGTTCGACAAGCGCCTCTGGAGCGAGCTCGGCAACGGCGAAGCGGTGCGCGTGATCGCCTGCCGGGATGCCGAGGGCGAGGCCGAGCGGGTGGCGGCCGAGATCGTCCAGCACCGGTTCCGGCATCGCACGCGGCCGGGCGACTACGCCATCCTCTACCGCGGCAATCACCAGTCGAAACCGTTCGAGAAGGCCCTGCGCGAGCACCAGATCCCGTACCGCATCAGCGGCGGCGGCTCGTTCTTCGAGCGCAGCGAGATCAAGGACCTGATGGGCTACCTGCGACTGCTGGCCAACCCGGACGACGATGCCGCCTTCCTGCGGGTGGTCAACGTGCCGCGCCGGGAGATCGGCGCCGCCACGCTGGAGCGTCTCGGCACCTACGCCCGCGAGCGCGGCGTGAGCCTGCTCGCCGCCTGCAGCGAGCTGGGCCTCGGCCAGCACCTCCCGGAGCGCTACCACCAGCGCCTGCAACGGTTCGCGACCTGGCGGGAGGAAGCGGCCCGCCGGGCGGCCAGCGAGCCCGTACCGCAGCTGCTGGAATGGCTGCTGGCGGACCTCGACTACGAGGCGTGGCTGTACGAGACCTGCCGCGACAGCCGGCGGGCCGAGCGGCGCATGCGCAGTGTCGCCGAGCTGGCGGACTGGCTCGCCCGGCTCGCCGGGCAGGCCGACCGGGAGACCGGGCTGGCGTCGCTGGTATCGCACATCAGCCTGATGGGCATCCTCGAGCGCAGCGAATCGGAAGACCCCGGCGACGCGGTCCAGCTGATGACGCTGCACGCCGCCAAGGGACTGGAATTCGATCACGTCTTCCTGGCCGGGATGGAGGAAGAGCTCCTGCCGCACCGCACCAGCATCGAGAACGACGACGTCGAGGAAGAGCGCCGCCTCGCCTACGTCGGGATCACCCGGGCCCGGCGCAGCCTGACGCTGACCTGGGCGCGGCGCCGGCGGCGCGCGGGCGAGGAGGTCGAGTGCCAACCCAGCCGGTTCCTGGACGAGCTCCCGGCCGGGGAGCTCGAATGGGAAGGCCCCGGCCACGCCAGGGACCACGGGACCCGCATCGAGCGCGGGCGCGCCCACCTGGCCAACCTGCGGGAGATCCTCGGCGATTGACCCCGATCAAGGGGCCGCGCCCTCCCGCATGAAACCCTGAAGCCGGAACCGCCACGGAGCTCCGGCAATGGCCAGCATCCAGCCCGTCTTCCTCTCCGGCCGGCGCCGACGGCGCTTCGAGGCGCTGCAACGCGCGATGGTGCCCCGCAGCGGCCGCTTCAGTGCCGCGGAGCGGGAGCTGTCGGTCCTGCTGGTCGACGGCGTGCTCGCGGCGCAACCCGCCCGCACGCGCCGCCAGCTCGGGGTCTTCCTGCTGGCGGTCGATCTGTACGCCGTCATGCGCACCGGCCGCCCGCTTGCAAGGCTCGGGGCCGGCGCTGTCCGCGACCTGCTCGGTGGTCTCTCCACCTCGGGCAGCGCGCGGATTCGCCGGGGCGTGGACGGTACGGGGACCATGGCCAAGCTCGGCGTCTACGGCCAGCCCGAGCTCGCCTCCGAGCTCGGCTACCGGCTGCGGGAGAACCCCGATGATCGCTGAGCAGATGCTCGACGTCGACGTCGCGATCATCGGTTCCGGCGCCGGCGGTGGCACTGCCGCGCGGGAGCTGGCGCCGCTGTGCGCCGAGGGCCTGCGGGTCGCGGTGTTCGAGGAGGGAGGACGCTTCCGGCCCCGGGACAACACCCGGCGCGAGCTGGAGATGGTGCGCAGGTACTACGTGGGCGGTGGCGCCGTGCAGACGGCCAGCGGCGACATGACGCTCGCCTTCTGCCGGGCGGTCGGGGGCGGTACCAACGTCTACACGGGGGTCACCTTCCGGCTGCCGGAACAGGTGCTGGGAAAGTGGGCCGTGCCCGGACTGGACGCGGCCGACCTCGCGCCCCGGTTCGAGCGTTACTGCGCCGACAACGGGGTGCACCTGCACGCCCCGGAGGAAATCAACCGGAACAACCGCCTGTTCGCCGACGGCTGCCGCCGCCTGGGCTGGGAACCGCGCCAGTTCCCGGTCAACACCCGCGGCTGCGCGGGCCTGAACACCTGCAACCTGGGCTGTCCCCGGCAGGCGAAACAGGGCACCGCGCAGGTCCAGATCCCCATGGCCGAAGCCGCCGGCGTGCACGTGTATCCGTTCTGCCGCATCGACCACATCGAGCCCGGCGGGCTCGAGGGGCGGGTCCTGCCGCCAGCGCACGGGCTCGACCCCGGACCGCTGCGTCCCGGTCCCCTGCGGGTCCGGGCGCGCGCCATCGTGCTCGCGGCCGGGACCATGCAGACCCCGCCGCTGCTGATGCGCAGCTTTCCCGACTGGGAACGGCGCTGGCCGGCGCTCGGGCGCTTCCTGACCTGTCACCCGGCGCTGACCCTGGTGGCACAGCATGACGAGCCGGTCGAAGGCTCCCTGGGGCATCCCAAGAGCTACTACTGCGACGCGTTCGCGCGCGACGAACGCTTCCTGCTGGAGACGTGCTTCTACTTCCCCTTCGCCACCTCGAAGAACCTCGCGGGTTACGGCCCGGAGCTGGATGAGTTGATGCGGCGCATGGACCGCCAGCAGCAGATCCTCGTGCTGACCCTGGACGCAGCGCACCCCTGGAACCGGGTACGGGAGGACGAGGACGGCCAGCCCGTCGCGCAGTACCACCTGGACGACGCCGTCTACGCGGCGCTGGCCGGCGGGATGCGCGCGGCGGCACGGGTGTTCTTCGCCGGCGGCGCGACCCGGGTGCACCTGCCCGGCAGCGGACGGTTCTTCATCACGGCAGCCGACGTCCCGCGGCTGGACCGCCTGGTGACGGCCGAGCGCGTGCGTGCAAGCGGGGTGATGCTCAGTGCCGCCCATCTGATGGGCGGATGCCGCATGGGCTCCTGTCCGGAGCACTCGGTCACCGACGCGCGGGGGCGGGTGCACGGCCTGTCCGGCGTGTACGTCGCCGATGCCAGCCTTTTCCCGGCCTCGGCGGAAGTCAATCCCTATCTCACCATCATGGCCCTGGCCGGCCGCACCGCGGAGACGGTGGGCGCCGACCTGCGCGCTGCCACCGGCACCGCGGCCTGACCTCGGCGTGTTCCCCGAATCTTGACCCATATCAACCTGCGGGCAGACGCGACCGGCGACACTGATGCCCGGAAAGCCCGCAACGACAAACAGCGGCAATAAGGCCCGGAGAACCAGCCATGCCCAACAAGGTAACCAGGATCTACCCGCCCCAGGCGAAGGCGGAAAGCGGCGCCGGTGGCGCCCTGTCGGGGCCCGCCGGTGGTGCTCTGGCGCACGCCGAGCCCCTGCGCGGTTACGACGCGATGGACCGCCAGGAAATGCCCGAGTATCTCGCCCGCTACTACTGGTGGGCGTACCTCTGGTATCCGGCGGTGTGGATGTTCGACCACCAGCCGATCATCAACGCCATCCTGTTCGGGAACTACCGCCGGATCACGGACGAGACGCTGGCCATGATGTTGGAGGACGACCCCGGCCGTACCCTGCAGGTGGCGTCGGTCTACGGGTTGCTGGTACCGACCCTGGCCCGCTACTTCACCAACGCCAACCCGCTGCACCTGATCGACATCGCGCCAATCCAGCTGCGCCGTGCCCGCACCAAGCTCACCAACGCCGCCATCATCGACCGCGTGCGCCTGTTCCGGATGAACGCGGAGGTGCTCCACTTCGACAGCGACAGCTTCGACTCGGCGCTGCTGTTCCTGCTGCTGCACGAGATGCCGCCGGAAGCGCGCCGGCGCGCCCTGTGCGAGGCGCTGCGGGTGCTCGCCCCGGGCGGCCGCCTGGTTCTCGCGGAGTACGGCGCGTTCACCCGCAGCCACCTGTTCCACCGCCGGCCCCTGCGCTGGGTCTTCGGCGCGGCCGAGCCCTTCCTGCCGAGTCTGTGGCACGCGGACCTGTCCGGCATGGTGCGCGAGTGCGCCGAGGCCGTGGGCAAGAAGGTGACGCTGGACCGCGAGGTCACGCTGTTCCGCGGCTTCTACCGGGTGCTGCGCTTCCGGCTCGAGGAGGCCTGATCGTGCGCACCGAATCGGCGGACATCGTCATCGTCGGCGCCGGCGGCGCGGGACTGCAGGCGGCGATCGCGGCGGCGGAGGCCGATCCGGCCGCGCGCATCGCCCTGGTGTCCAAGGTCTATCCCATGCGCAGCCACACAGTCGCGGCCGAGGGCGGCGCCGCCGGCGTGATCAAGGACAACGACAGTCTCGACGACCACTTCCACGACACCGTCAGCGGCGGCGACTGGCTGTGCGACCAGGACGCCGTGGACGCGTTCGTGGAGGCGGCACCGAAGGCCCTGCTGCAACTCGAGCACTGGGGGTGCCCCTGGAGCCGCGAAGGCGACGGCCGCGTCTCGGTGCGACCTTTCGGCGGCATGAAGAACGAACGCACCTGGTTCGCCGCGGACAAGAGCGGCTTCCACATCCTGCACACGCTGTTCCAGAGGTCCCTCAAGCATGGCTCCGTCCAGCGCTTCGACGAGTACTACGCCCTGGACCTGATCGTGCAGGACGGCGAATGCCGGGGCGTGGCGACGCTGTGCCTGGCCACCGGCGAAGAGGTCGCCTTCCTGGCGCCCGCGGTGATCCTGTGCACCGGCGGCGCCGGCCGGATGTTCCCGTTCACCACCAACGGTGCCATCAATACCGCCGACGGGATGGCCATGGCCTATCGTGCCGGGGTGCCGCTCAAGGACATGGAATTCGTCCAGTACCACCCGACCGGGCTTCCCCGCACCGGCATCCTGATCACCGAGGGCGCGCGCGGCGAGGGCGGAATCCTGCTCAACAAGGACGGCTACCGTTACCTGCAGGACTACGCGCTGGGCCCACCCGATCCGTGGCCACGCAAAAAGGCCATGGAACTGGGGCCGCGCGACCGCCTCAGCCAGGCCTTCTGGCACGAGCAGCGCAAGGGCCGGACGACCAGCACGCCCGACGGCGAGGTGGTCCACCTGGACCTGCGCCACCTCGGCCAGGCGAAGATCGACGAGCGGCTGCCGTTCGTGCGCGAGCTTTCCCGGGCCTACGCGGGCGTCGACCCCGTCACGGAGCCGATCCCGGTGCGCCCGGTGGTGCACTACACCATGGGCGGCATCGACACGGACATCCACTCCGCGACGGCGCTTCCCGGCCTGTTCGCCGCCGGCGAATGCGCCTGCGTGAGCATCAATGGCGCCAATCGCCTGGGTTCCAATTCCCTCACCGAGCTCCTGGTCTTCGGTGCCCGTGCCGGACGCAGCGCCGCCGAGCGCGCCAGGTCCGCCGGGCGGGAAACCGTTTCGGTAGACACCGGGACCTGCGAGGCGGCCTTCGGGCGCACCACCCGTCTGCTGGGCGAGGTGCAGGGCAACGAGACCATCGCCGGCCTGCGTGACAACCTGCACGAAATGATGGAGCGCTGCGCCGGCATCTACCGGGACGAGGACATGCTGCGGGAGGCGTGCGAGAAGATCGGCACCCTGCGCGAGCGCTTCCCCGCCCTGTCGATCCAGGACCACAGCCGCGTGTACAACACGGAGCTGATCTACGCACTCGAGCTCGGCTCGATGCTGGAGGTCGCGCAGGCGATGGTGCACTCCGCGCGCGCACGCCAGGAGTCCCGCGGCGCGCACCAGCGCCTCGACTATCCGGAACGCGACGACGACAGGTTCCTCCAGCACAGCCTGGCGACATTCCGGCGCGGCGACGCACCGGCAGTCGACTACCGCCCGGTCGTGATCACCCGGTACCAGCCGGGCGAGCGCGTCTACGGGGGCGTGCCCGGAGCCACCGACACCAAGGCATGACAAAGCCCGCCAAGGGACACAGGCAATGACCCAGAGAACCCTGCGCATCGAGATCCAGCGCTACCACCCGGAAGACGACGAGCCGCCCTACTGGCAGGGCTACAACGTGCCCTGCGAGGAACACTGGGTGCTGCTGGACGCGCTCAACTACGTCAAGGATCACCTCGACGGCACTCTCAGCTACCGCTGGTCCTGTCACATGGCGGTATGCGGGAGCTGCGGCATGGTGGTGGACGGGGACCCGATGCTGGCCTGCAAGACCTTCGTCCGCGACCTTCCGGACACGGTTCGCGTGGCGCCGCTGTCGAACCTGCCGGTGGAACGGGACCTGATCGTGGACCAGGACCGCTTCATGACCGGCCTGTCCCAGGTCAGCCCCTGGGTGATCCCGTCCGAGGCGCCGCCCGAGGACGCCGAAACCCGGCAGAGCCCGCAGGAGCTGGCGCGCTTCCGCCAGTACTCGATGTGCATCAACTGCCTGCTGTGCTACGCGGCCTGCCCGCAGGTCGGGCTCAACCCGGGTTATCTCGGGCCCGCGGCTCTGGCACTGGCACACCGCTATAACCTCGATTCCCGGGATGACGGACGCCTCTGGCGGGCGGAGGTCACCGGCAGCGAGAACGGCGTATGGGAGTGCACCTTCGTCGGCGAGTGCTCGGAGGTCTGTCCCAAGCACGTGGATCCCGCGGGCGCCATCCAGCAGATGAAGCTGGCGAACTCGCTCGACTGGCTCACCGCGCCCCTGCGGAGGAAGGAACGGTCATGAGAACGCGCAGCTACATCCCCCGCATGCCGGTGTTCTGGTGGATCGGCCGGGCGAGCTACCTGCGCTACATGCTGCGCGAGCTGACCTGCGTGCCAATCGCCGCCTGGGTGATCATGGCGACGGTCGGCCTGGTCGGCCTGGTGCTGGGACCGGCGGCCTGGCAGGGCTTCCTGCAGGCAATGGCATCCCCGGCCGGCCTGGCGTTCCAGGTGATCGCGATACTCGCGGGGGTGTACCACGCGGTTACCTGGTTCGCCCTGGCGCCACGCACCATGCCCCTGGACCTGGGCGGGCGGCGGGTGCCCGGGAGCTGGATCCAGGCCGCCCATTACATCCTGATGCTGGCGATCCTGGTCGCGGTGTTCGTGCTGGTGGAGATCTGAGATGACGATGTCGAACAAGCCCGTGATCTGGCTGCCGTTCGCCGCGGGCGGCATGGTGGCCGCCCTGGTGCTGCCGGCGCTGATGCTGGTCGTGCTGCTGTCGAGCGCCGGCTGGATGCACCCGCCGGGCCTGGAGCACGCCACCCTGCTGGGCTTCCTGCACAACCCGGTCGCCGCGGTGATCCTGTTCCTGGTCCTGACCCTGCCGCTGTGGCACGCCGCACACCGCCTGCGGATGACACTGCAGGATCTCGGCGCACGCACGCGGGCCTCCCGCCGGGTGGTCGTGTGGTTGTGCTACGGCGGTGCCGCGACCGTAAACGTCGTGCTGATCTGGGCCCTGGCAAGCGCCGTCCTCGCGCACGCCTGAATCCCGTTCGCCGTCCTTCCGCCCCGTGCGACCGCCGGTCCCATCGGGTCACGGCGTCCCCCGCCCGTATGCCGCCTAAGCGGTTAGGCAGTGCATCGCACATGATAGTTGCGAGATGCGCGCTGGCGTGCGAATCTTTGCAGTGGCGGCGAGAGTCATCCGACGCCGCGCAGAACACACAGACAATCGGAGGCAGGGATCCGGCCCGTGGCGACAGCGCCAGTTTCAGGTTGTCGCTTCGCCGTAAAGGCAACGGATAGAAGAAGACCTTCCATCCCGGGATGGCGATGGTTTCAGGAGAACTCTAGAGGAAGATGCGCCTGGCGTCAGGGTACCTGCGTTGCCGGGTATCCCTGTCCTCTTCCGTACCTGTGAATGACGAGGGGAACAACTAATGTGGAAGACGAGGTCAATCGCTTTTACCGGCGCGCTCGCGCTCACGCTGGTCGCAACCGGAGCCTCGGCCAAGGTCTCGCAGAGTGAGGCCGCCAAGCTGGGCACGACGCTGACGCCCATCGGGGCGACCAAGGCGGCCAACAAGGACGGCACCATCCCGGAATGGACCGGCGGCCTGGCCACGGTGCCCACGCCCTCCGGCAACAAGTATCTGCCCAACCCCTACAAGGACGACAAGATCAGGTTCACGATCACGTCCAAGAACTACGAGCAGTACAAGGACAAG